>NZ_MDED01000039.1 GCF_002939885.1 Xanthomonas cucurbitae | reverse complement strand
GCAACACGCAGGCGTACGTGCTGGATGCGTATCGCCGGCCGGTACCGATCGGGGCGGTGGGCGAGCTCTACATCGGCGGCGATGGTGTGGCGCTGGGGTATTTGAATCGTCCCGCGCTGACCGCCGAGCGCTTCGTACCCGATCCGTTCGGCGGCAACCGCAATGCGCGGCTGTACCGCACGGGCGACCTGGCGTGTTGGCAGGACGATGGCACGCTGGCATTCGTGGGGCGTGCCGACGAGCAGGTCAAGATCCGTGGATTTCGCGTCGAGCTGGGCGAGATCGAAGCGGCGTTGCGAACGTACCCAGGCATCGCTGCCGTGGCGGTGGTGCAGCGCGAGGATGTGCCGGGAACGCGGCAGTTGGTGGCCTATTACTGCACCGATGCAGCGGTGAGCGAGCACATCGATGCGGCGGCCGTGCGCGGACACCTACAACCGCAATTGATGGACTACATGATTCCGGCGGCCTATGTGCAGCTGGACGCGTTGCCGTTGACAGCCAACGGCAAGCTGGATCGCAAGGCCTTGCCGGTGCCCGATGCGCAGGCCCATGCGCACCAACGGTATGAAGCGCCGCAGGGAGCGGTCGAGCAAGCGATTGCCGGGATCTGGAGCGAGCTGTTGGGTCTGGAGACGATCGGCCGGCACGACAACTTCTTCGCTCTCGGCGGCCACTCGTTGTTGGCCGTTCGGGTGACCTCGCGCCTGCGCCAGGCGTTGGGAGTCGAGATCAGCGTGGCTGAGTTGTTTGCAAAGACAACGCTGCAACAACTGGCTGGCTGTGTGGCATCGGCATCTGCCGCGGCCTTGTTGCCGATCGTGCCACTGCCCCCCGATGCCCCGCGCGTGGCGTCCTATGCCCAGCAACGGCTCTGGTTCCTGTCGCAGTTTGAGGGCGTGAGCGAGGCCTATCACATCAGCGGCGGCCTGCGGTTGCATGGCAGGCTGCAGGTGGAGGCGTTGCAGCACGCCCTGGATCGCATCGTGGCCCGGCATGCGTCGCTGCGCACACACTTCGTGCAGAGCGATGGCCAGGTGCTGCAACAGATTGCCGCCGAGGACAGCGGTTTTGCGCTGGCCATGCATGATCTGCGAGAGGTCCCCCAGCGCGAGGCGCTGCTGGAACGGGTGTTGGCCGAGGTGGCGAGCGCCCCGTTCGTGCTGGACAGCGGTCCATTGATCCGTGGCGCGCTGGTACGGCTTGCCGACACCGAGTCGGTGCTGGTGGTCAGCATGCACCACATCGTCTCCGACGGCTGGTCGATGGGGATCCTGATCGAGGAACTGAGCGTGCTGTACCGGGCGTTTGCACGCGGCCAGGCCGATCCGCTGGCGCCGTTGCCGATCCAGTACACCGATTATGCGAGCTGGCAGCGGCAATGGTTGGCGGGGGAGAGGTTGCAGCAGCAGGCCAGTTATTGGCGCGAGACCTTGTCCGGTGCGCCGGTGTTGCTGGAACTGCCGACGGACCGCCCGCGTCCGGCTCAGCAGGATTATGCCGGGGCGATGCTGGAGGTACTGCTGGATCAGTCACAGGTGCAGGCACTGGAAGCATTGAGCCGGCGGCATGGGCTGACGCTGTACATGACGCTGCTGACCAGCTGGGCGATGCTGCTGTCGCGTTTGTCCGGTCAGGACGAGGTGGTGATCGGCAGCCCGGCGGCCAATCGCGGCCGCTCGGAGACCGAAGGGCTGATCGGATTGTTCGTCAACACGTTGGCGCTACGGGTGGATCTGTCCGGCTCGCCGACGCTGGCGCAGTTGCTGGCATCGGTGAAGCAGCGTGCGCTGCAGGCGCAGGCGCACCAGGACATCCCGTTCGAGCAGGTGGTGGAGCTGGTACAGCCGCCGCGTAGCCTGTCGCATACGCCGCTGTTCCAGGTGCTGTTTGCGTGGCAGAACACGCCACGGGGACTGCTGGATCTGGGTGATCTTGATGCCAGCAGAGTGGACCTTGCATCCGGGAGCGCGCAGTTCGACCTGGCATTGTCACTGGGCGAGCACGCGGGGCAGATCGTGGGCAACCTGACCTATGCCACCGCACTGTTCGAGCGTGCGACGCTGGAGCGATGGATCGGGCATTGGCGGCAGGTGTTGCAAGCGATGGTTGCAGCGGGGGCGGACGATCAGCCGGTGGAACGTCTGCCTTTGCTGGGCGAGGCCGAGCGACGGCAAGTGGTGCTGGAGTGGAATGCAACGGCAGTGGATTATCCACGCGATGCCTGTGTGCATGCATTGTTCGAGGCGCAGGCGGCGCGGACGCCGGCGGCAGTTGCGGTGGTGCACGGGGAGAGCTCGCTTACCTATGAGCAGTTGAATGCGCAGGCCAATCGCCTGGCACATTACCTGCGCGAGGTGGGTGTTGGTCCGGACGACCGGGTCGCGATCTGCGTACAGCGCGATGTGCGGATGGTGGTCGCCCTGTTGGCAGTCTTGAAATCCGGCGGTGCCTATGTGCCGCTGGATCCTGCCTATCCTGCCGACCGTCTTGCCTACATGCTGGCAGACAGTGCCCCGGTCGCCGTGCTGGCGCAGACAGCGACGGTGGGTCTGCTGCCGATGGCCTCGGTGGCGGTCATCGACATGGATATGCCGTGCTGGCAGTCCCATGACATGGCGAACCCTTCGATCGCAGCGCTGACCTCGGCGCATCTGGCCTATGTGATCTATACCTCCGGCTCGACGGGCCGGCCCAAGGGGGTGATGGTCGAACACCGCAACACGGTCAACCTGCTGATCTGGGCGCATCGCTCCTTCGCGCCGTCCGTCCTGGCCAACACGTTGTTCTCCACGTCGTTGAACTTCGACCTGTCGGTCTACGAATGCTTCGTGCCGCTGACCTGTGGCGGCGCGATCACGGTGGTCGACAACCTGTTGGCACTGCAAGCAGGGTCCGATGGCATCACCTTGATCAACACCGTGCCGTCAGCGTTGAAGGCGGTGCTGGAATCGAGCGGGCTGAGTCCGGACGTGCACACCGTCAATGTCGCCGGCGAACCACTCAAACGGCAGCTGGTGGAAGATCTTTTCGCCAGGACGCAGGTTCGACGGTTGTGCAACCTGTACGGCCCATCGGAAACCACGACCTATTCGAGTTGGGTGACGATGGAGCGCGAGGACGGGTTTGTGGCGCACATCGGCAGACCGGTGGCGAACACGCAGTTCTATCTGCTGGATGCACATCGCCAGCCTGTGCCGATCGGCGTGATCGGCGAGATCTACATCGGTGGTGCGGGCGTGGCACGGGGATATCTCAACCAACCTGCCTTGACCGACGAGCGCTTCCTGCCCGATCCATTCAGTGCCGCTGCGGGAGCGCGCATGTACCGCAGCGGCGACCGGGGGCGCTGGCGCGCGGACGGTGCGATCGAGTTCCTGGGCCGCAACGACCACCAGGTCAAGATTCGCGGGTTCCGCATCGAGCTGGGCGAGATCGAGGCGCGCTTGAGTGCGCATGCGCAGGTGCGCGAGTGCGTGATGGTGGCACTGGAGGCCAGTGGTGGCGACACGCGTCTGGTGGCGTACTGGGTGGGGATCGAGCATTTGGGTGACGGCACAAGTGCCCAGGAATTGCACGCTTGGCTGGCGGCGGTGCTCCCCAGCTACATGATCCCCTCTGCCTATGTGCAACTGGAGGCCTTGCCGCTGACACCCAACGGCAAGCTGGATCGCAAGGCCTTACCGGCACCGGATGGAGCGGCCTATGCGGCGCAGGCGTACGCAGCACCGCAAGGGGAGGTGGAGCAGACCCTGGCCGGGATCTGGCAGTCGGTGTTGGGCGTGGAGCAGGTGGGCCGGCACGACAACTTCTTCCAGCTGGGCGGCCACTCGCTGCTGGCGGTGACGGTGATCGAGCGCATGCGTCGGCAAGGGCTCAGTGCCGATGTGCGGGTGCTGTTCGGGCAACCGACGCTGGCGGCGCTGGCCGCCTCGGTGGGCGCCGACCGCGCCGTGGCGGTACCAGCCAACCTGATTGCGCCGCAGTGCCCGCGCATCACCCCGGAGCTGCTGCCCCTGGTGGCGCTGTCGCAGGAGGCGATCGACCACATCGTGGCCAGCGTGCCCGGTGGCACGGCCAACGTGCAGGACATCTATCCGCTGGCGCCGCTGCAGGAGGGGGTGCTGTATCACCACCTGGCCGCCCAGGCAGGAGACCCCTATCTGCTGCAGTCGCAGTTCGGGTTTGCCGACCGCTCCCGGCTACAGGCATTTGTCGCCGCCCTGCAGTCTGTGATCGATCGCCACGATATCTTGCGCACCGCCGTGTTCTGGGAGGGGCTCGACCAACCGGTCCAGGTCGTCGTCCGTCATGCGCAGTTGCCGGTGGAAGAGGTGGTCCTGGATCCGGCGCACGGCGACATCGCGCAACAGTTGCGCGTGCGTTTGGATGCGCGCCATTACCGCCTGGACCTGGGGCATGCGCCGTTGCTGCGGCTGGTGGTCGCCGACGATCCGGCAAGCCAGCAACTGGTAGGGACGCTGCTGTTCCATCACGCCGTGCTCGATCATATGGCGCTGGAGGTCGTCGGGCAGGAGATGCAGGCCGTGTTGGCCGGCGCTGCCCAGACGCTGCCTGCTGCCGTGCCGTACCGCAACTACGTGGCCCAGGTGTCCCTGGGGACCCCGCAGGCGGCGCACACCGCCTTCTTCACCAGGATGCTGGGCGATGTCGAGGAACCGACCTTGCCGCTCGGCGTGCAAGAGGTGCAAGGCGATGCATCCGCCATCGAGCAGGCCGTGTTGTGCCTGGATGCCGCGTTGAGCACGCGACTGCGGGCACAGGCCAGCCAGGCCGGGATCAGCGTGGCCAGCCTGCATCACCTGGCCTATGCACAGGTGCTGAGCGCGCTGTCCGGGCGCGAGGACGTCGTGTTCGGGACGGTGTTGTTGGGACGCCTGCAGGGCGGGGCGGGGGCGGACCGGGTGCTGGGCATGTTCATCAACACCTTGCCGCTGCGGGCGAATCTGCAAGGCCTGAGCGTGCGCGCGGCGGTGGCGCAGATGCATGCCAGTGTGAGCGAGCTGCTGGTACACGAGCACGCCTCGCTTGCAACGGCGCAGCGCTGCAGTCGCATCGCAGCACCGAGGCCGTTGTTCAGCGCCTTGTTGAATTACCGCCATAGTGCAGCGAGCGAGGAGCTGGCGCGCAGCGATGCATGGCAAGGCATCGTGATGCTCTCTGCCGAAGAGCGCACCAATTATCCGCTGAGCTTGAGCGTGGATGATCTTGGGCAGGGGTTCCAGCTGAAGGCGCAGGCGGTACCGACGGTGGGCGCAGAACGCCTGTGCAGCTATATGCAGGTGGCGCTGACACAGTTGGTGGAGGCGTTGGAGGCGTCAGACGAGCGTGCGCTGCAGACGCTTTGCGTGCTGCCTGAGGCCGAGCGCCAACGCGTGCTGCATGAGTTCAATGCGACAGAGCGTGCGTATCCGCAGGCGCAGACCATCCATGCACTGTTCGAGCAGCAGGTGGTGCGCGATCCTGACGCCGTTGCGGTGATCGATGGCCAGCAGCACTACAGCTACGCCACGCTCAACCGGCGCGCCAATCGCCTGGCGCACCACCTGATCGCGCTGGGGGTCGGGCCGGGCGATCATGTGGCGATCGGCCTGCCGCGTACGGTCGATCTGATCCTCGCGCAACTGGCGATCATCAAGTGCGCTGCGGCCTACCTGCCGCTGGATGTGCAGGCACCGCCAGGGCGCTTGTTGACGATGCTGCAGGACAGCGGGGCCCGCTGGGTCCTCACGCACGCCGGGCAGGCGCTGCCAGAAGGGATCGAGCGTCTGGATCTGGACACGCTGGACCTGGGCAGGATGGCCGATCACGATCCTGCGTTGCCGCAGGCCAGCGATGCAGTGGCCTGTCTGATGTATACC
The DNA here is from genome assembly GCF_002939885.1 of Xanthomonas cucurbitae. Lineage (GTDB taxonomy): Bacteria > Pseudomonadota > Gammaproteobacteria > Xanthomonadales > Xanthomonadaceae > Xanthomonas > Xanthomonas cucurbitae. Next base: position 23,681 of record NZ_MDED01000039.1, on the reverse strand, counting down.
TCCGGCTCGACCGGAGTGCCCAAGGGCGTGCGCGTGCCGCATCGGGCGATCAGTCGATTGGTGTGCAACAACGGCTATGCCGAGTTCACTGCGTCCGACCGGGTGGCCTTCGCTGCCAACCCCGCCTTCGACGCCAGTACGCTGGAGGTGTGGGCACCGCTGCTCAACGGCGGGTGCGTCGTGGTTGTCCAACAGGACGTGCTGCTGGCACCGGAGCGTTTGCGGCAGCGCCTGCTGGAAGAGCAGGTGACGGTGCTGTGGCTGACGGCGGGGGTGTTCCATCAGTATGCAGCGAGCCTGTCGCCGGTCTTTGCGCAACTGCGTTACCTGATCGTCGGTGGCGATGTCCTGGATCCGGCGGTGGTGGGGCGGGTGCTTGAAGAGGGCGCGCCGCAGGTGTTTCTCAACGGCTATGGTCCGACCGAGACCACGACCTTCGCGACCACCCACCGGATCACCGCGGCACCGGCCTCGGGCATTGCCATCGGGCGTCCGATCGGCAACACGCAGGCGTACGTGCTGGATGCGTATCGCCGGCCGGTACCGATCGGGGCGGTGGGCGAGCTTTATATCGGCGGCGATGGTGTGGCGCTGGGGTATTTGAATCGTCCCGTGCTGACCGCCGAGTGCTTCGTACCCGATCCGTTCGGGGCCAACCGCAATGCGCGGCTGTACCGCACGGGCGACCTGGCGTGTTGGCAGGACGATGGCACGTTGGCATTCGTGGGGCGTGCCGACGAGCAGGTCAAGATCCGTGGATTTCGCGTCGAGCTGGGCGAGATCGAAGCGGCGTTGCGAACGTACCCAGGCATCGCTGCCGTGGCGGTGGTGCAGCGCGAGGATGTGCCGGGAACGCGGCAGTTGGTGGCCTATTACTGCACCGATGCAGCGGTGAGCGAGCACATCGATGCGGCGGCCGTGCGCGGACACCTACAACCGCAATTGATGGACTACATGATTCCGGCGGCCTATGTGCAGCTGGACGCGTTGCCGTTGACAGCCAACGGCAAGCTGGATCGCAAGGCCTTGCCGGTGCCCGATGCGCAGGCCCATGCGCACCAACGGTATGAAGCGCCGCAGGGAGCGGTCGAGCAAGCGATTGCCGGGATCTGGAGCGAGCTGTTGGGTCTGGAGACGATCGGCCGGCACGACGATTTCTTTGCCTTGGGTGGGCATTCGCTGTTGCTCGTTCGTCTCAGCGCTTTGTTGGAACGAACGCAGTTGACAGCACCGTTGGGTGAGTTGCGCCAGCATTCCACACTTGCCGCAATGGCGACGGCAATTCAGCGCCATCAGGGGGTTCTACACGATGCAGGGATGCCAGGGGTGATTGCTGTGCGCACCGCTGGCACACAGCCCCCACTTTTTCTGGTGCATGACTTCACCGGACTTGATCTTTACTTCTCGGTCATAGGGAACTACATCGCAGCCGATGTGCCGATCTACGGGCTGTTGGCGACGCCCTTGGGTGAGCACCAGGCATGCACCGTAGAGGAACTTGCCAGAGGCCTGATTGCAACGGTGCGTACAGTGCAGGAAAAAGGGCCGTATCGAATTGCGGGTTGGTCCTTTGGGGGCCTGGTTGCGTATGAAATGGCCATTCAACTGATTGCCTGCGATGAGCAGGTGGAATTTGTTGGCTTGATCGATACCTATCACCCCTCGCAAATTTCCATAGGGCCCGTGTTTCCGATACCAGAACACACCCAATGCCATCTGTTGCTGCAGCACTGCCTGGCCGCCGCCTCCGAGCACGACGATCCGGAGTCGTCAACGCTGTGTTTGAACGCATTGCTTGGGAAGGTGGAGCAATGGGAGGTCAAGGCGCTGCTTTCCCTGGTTCGTGTGCGTCACTGGATACCCGCAGAATGGGCCGACCATAGCGACTCCATGCTGTTGAACTATCTGGTGCGCGAGGCTGGACATCACCATGCGTACCATCACTACGTGCCGATGCAGCTCCCGACGCCCGTGCATCTGTTCACTGCCGCCGACGTGCTGCCAAGCCAGACCGCTGGCGACGCCAGGATTGGCTGGAAAAGCCTGCTACCAGCGTGGGGGCTGAAGTGCGTGGTGGTGCCTGGCAACCACATGACGCTGTTCGATCCATCGAACGGCCCGGTACTGGGGGCGGAGCTGACCAGCGCGATGCAGGCCGCCCGCCGTGCCCCTGCGCACCGCCAGCACAGGCATCATCCTTTAGTCTGCATCCATAAAGGCCTTGCCAACAGGACGCCATTGATCTGCGTGCCGGGGGCAGGCGACAACGTTGCAGGGTTTGTCGGTCTATCGTCAGCACTGGGCGCATCATGGCCGGTGTATGGAATGCAGCCACGCGGTCTTGATCGGGAGAATTTGCCCTACGGCAGTGTGGAAGTTGCGGCACAGGCGTATGTACATGCGCTGGAGGAAGCACTGCCGAGTCGTGCAGTGCACTTGCTTGGACATTCGTTCGGTGGCTGGGTGGCCTTGGAGATGGCTTGCCTACTTGGCAGGCAAGGGGTTGCCGTTGCATCGCTGACGCTGATCGACTCCGAATTGCCCGGAGGCCAGGGCATCGTCGGCAGACCCCATACGGCAACCGCTGTGCTGGAGTACTTGATTGATTTATTGCAACTCTCCAGCGGCACCGAGTTCGGTATTGCGCTGGAAGCGTTCCGAACGATGGACTACGCAGCGAAACTACACGCAATCCACGCAGGGATGGTTCGGGCAGGGCTGCTGCCACGACGCTCGACGCCCGATGCGATCAAGGGCATGGTGCAGGTGTTCGGCATGACATTGCGCACGGTATATGCCCCCGCTGCCCAATACGATGCGCCGATACGGCTGGTGCTGGCCGACGACCCAACCCAGGATGTCGAGCAGAATCGGTTGGAGCACTGCCTGAAACGCACTGGCTGGAGCGCGCTTTCCCCGCAGCTGAAGGTTTGGCACGGGCCCGGCGATCATTTCACCATCCTGCGTGCCCCGCATGTCGACCGCTTTGCAAGCTGGTGGATGCAAGCACTGGACGGAGAACTTCAGATGCTCAGCGAGGTGTAGATGCGGCTTCGATGACAATCCGACTCGGCGTGCCCGATCCAGGTACGCCGAGTCGCGGCATACGTTCCGCTTGCGACGATCGGCCGGATCCACCGTGCCAAACGCTCGCGGCGCGATCGGCTCACTGCCCCTGAATGCTTGCCAGGCTGTCAGCAGCCATCGATGGCCCGCTATTGTCGTGTTCGCCTTGGCGACAGTCTTAGGGTCAGCCAAGCGCCTGGCAACTCACCAGGCGCGATAGGTCATGATGGTTTGGGGATCGACGAATCCAAAACCAATCTCGCATTGCTGGCCCACGGGCAGCTCGGGACACAAGTGTTCGCACAACTGCAGGCGAACCCATCCGTCGCGAAGGCTCAGCGCAACCACCCGCGCACTCGAAAAATCGAAATAGCGTCCAACCTTTGCAAAGCTCGCCTTGAATAGACTTTCCTTGGCAGAAAAGACCAGCGTCAGCAAGACATCCAATGCGCAGTCGGTCGACCTGCAGATCGACTGCAAGAGCAAATGTTCGGAATGGTCGACAACGGTGTTCAGCAGTGCCTGATGGGTGCCGGCATCGACAATGTGCTCAAGATCGATCCCGATCCCACGCCACGCGTCTGCAGCCGCCACCGCGGCGGCCGCCAACCGGCTGGTGTGCGAAATGCTGCCGATCGACTGAGCAGGCCACACCGGTGCGCGCGAGCGACCGATGGCGATCTGGGGAATGCCATCGGCAGGAACCCAGGCCTGCTGGCGCAGGCTCTCGCGTGCGGCCAGTCGTCCGAAAAAGTATTCAGCCTGTCGCTTGCGGACGCTGCGGGCGATCGTATCGGGGCATGCGATATTGCACAGGTCAAACGCATCGGGCGAGAAGCGTTCGAGTTCGAAGGCGATCACCTGCACCGTCAGCATCCTGGCATCCGGGCAGGGCAGGGTGTATTGCCAGCGCGCACGGATGGAAGGCAGGGAATCAGCCAGCGGTGCGCCGGAGGGCGCCGGCCATCTGGTCAGTAGCGGACCGCAGACCTGCATGTCGGCGTCTTTATCATGTGGCGGAGCAGCCATCGTCACACGCAACCCTCCGACTACTTCCGCCAAGCCTGCGCCGTGGGCAATCGCACCCCATGCCGGGGCCGCCCCACCCACGACTGCGCGACCGAAATGTGCCCGGGGCGGGGGTCGAACCCGCATAACCTTGCGGCTGAGGGATTTTAAGTCCCTTGCGTCTACCAATTTCGCCACCCGGGCATGGCGATAGCGTGCCTGATTACGTTGCGATTGTGAATCTCCACGCACAGATTCGCGCTCATCGCCGGTCGCAATCCGCGTGCGCTATGCTGCCGCCGCATCCCTGCGTGGTCACCGACCGCGCACGCGCCCAAGGAACTGCATGTCCGGCAACGCCCTTTTCCAACCGCAGCAAGCCCAGATCGCCGTCATCGGGCTGGGGTATGTCGGCCTGCCGCTGGCTGTCGCCTTTGGCGAACAACGCAACACGCTGGGCTTTGACATCGATGTGCCGCGGGTTGCACAACTGCGCGCTGGCCACGATGCCACGCTGGAACTGGACGATACCGAGCTGGCCGCCGCAACGCACCTGCGTTACTCTGCGGCCGCCGAAGACCTGGCCGCGTGCAGCATTTTCATCGTCACCGTGCCGACCCCGATCGACAGTTTCGAGCAACCGGACCTGGAGCCGTTGCGCAGCGCGACCCAGCTGATTGCCAGCGCTCTCAAGCCCGGCGATCTGGTCATCTACGAATCCACGGTGTATCCGGGCACCACCGAAGAAGTCTGCGTGCCGCTGCTGGAGACCGCATCCGGGTTGCGCTTCAACCACGATTTCTTTTGTGCCTACAGCCCGGAGCGGGTCAACCCCGGCGACCGCCAGCGCCGCCTGCGTGACATCCGCAAGATCACCTCCGGCTCCACACCGCAGGCCGCCGATGCGGTCGATGCACTGTACGCGTCCATCATCACAGCGGGCACCTGGCGCGCGCCGTCGATACGCGTGGCCGAAGCGGCCAAGGTGGTGGAGAACATCCAGCGCGACGTGAACATCGCGCTGGTCAACGAGCTGGCGCTGATCTTCGACAAGCTGGGCATCGACACGCTCGACGTGCTGGAAGCGGCGGGCACCAAGTGGAATTTCCTGCCGTTTCGCCCGGGGTTGGTCGGCGGGCACTGCATCGGCGTGGACCCTTACTACCTGCTGCATAAATCCGAAAGCGTCGGCTACCACCCGGACCTCATCCACACCGCGCGCCAGGTCAATAATCGGGTCGGTCGGCACGTTGCCGAGCGGGTCTGCGGCATGCTCGCTATCGGCGGCGTTGTGCTCGCGCAGGCGCGGGTGCTGGTGCTGGGTGCCACCTTCAAGGAAAACTGCCCGGACCTGCGCAACAGCCGTGCACTGGAACTGGTGCAGTTGCTGCAGGCGGCCGGCCTGCAGGTGGATACCTGCGACCCATGGGCCGATCCTGGCGAGGCGCTGCAACATGCCGGTGTGCAGCTGTGCGACGGACCGGAGGAGGGAGCCTACGACGCGGTCGTGCTGGCGGTGGCGCATGCGCAGTACCGCGACTACGACGCTGCGCGCATCGCGGCGCTGGGTAAACCCGGCGCGGTGGTCTACGACGTCAAGTCGGTGTGGCCGCGCGTGGCCGTGAGTGATCGGCTGTAGCACCACCGCGTTGCTGCATCAGCCAGTCGACTGCGCCGAGTGCGGCGCGGCGTCCGCTGGCAAAACAGGCGGTCAGCAGATAGCCGCCGGTCGGGGCTTCCCAATCGAGCATTTCGCCCGCACAGAACACGCCGGGCCGTGCAAGCGCCATCAATTGCGCGTCCAGCCCTTCCAATTCCACGCCGCCAGCGGAGCTGATGGCCTCTGCAAGTGGGCGTGGCCGCAACAAACGCAATGGCAGGTGCTTGAGCGTGCGTGCGACCCGGGCTGGATCGTCACCGGCCTGCTTGCCGAGCAGCTCATAGACCAGTGCGGTCTTGACGCCCTCGATACCGACCTGGCGACGCAGGTGTTCGCTGAAGCTGCGCCCCTTGCGCGGCATGGCCAGCTCTGTGGCGATACGCTCTGGCGAGCGTCCGGGCAGCAGATCCAGCGCCAGATCGGCCATGCCGTGCGCATCGATCTGCGCGCGTAGCTCGGCCGCAATCGCATAGACCAGGCTGCCCTCGATGCCGGTCGCGGTGACCACGCACTCGCCCTGCAGTGCATGCTGCACGCCAGTGCTGTCGCGCCAATGCGCAACCACCGGTTTGAGCGGTGCGCCGGCGTGCCGTTGTGCGAAATATGCACTCCATTCGACATCGAAGCCGCAATTGGCTGGCACCAGTGGGCGGACACCGATGCCTTGCCGCTGCAATGGCACCTGCCACGCCCCATCGGAGCCAAGCTGCGGCCAACTGCCGCCACCCAGCGCCAGCACCGTTGCATCGGCCTGGCAGGCGATATCGCCGGCGGGCGTGGCAAAGCGCAGTGCGCCATCATCGCTCCATCCAAGCCAGCGATGAAGCACATGAAAGCCGACGCCCTGCTCCTTGAGTCGGCGCACCCAGCCACGCAACAGGGGCGCGGCCTTGCGATCGAGCGGGAATACCCGCCCGGAGCTGCCCACATAGGTCTCCACACCCAGCTCGCGCGCCCAGGCCCGCAGCGCATCGGCATCGAAGTCCTGCAACCACCCCGCAACGGCAGATGCGCGTTCGCGGTAGCGCTGCGCAAATTGCGGCATCGGGTCGGAGTGGGTGAGGTTCAACCCACCTTTGCCAGCGATCAGGAACTTGCGCCCCACCGAGCCTTTGGCCTCGTACAGGTCCACCGCGATCCCGGCGGCGCATGCCACTTCTGCAGCGATCAGGCCTGCCGGACCGCCGCCAATCACTGCCAGTCGCGGCGCGCTCGCATCCTTCATCGATCGGCCACTCAGCGCGGCTGCACGCCGAGCAGCTCCACGTCGAACACCAGCGATGCGCCCGGCGGTATCACGCCGCCCGCGCCGTTGTCGCCGTAACCGTACTGCGGTGGAAGCAGCAAGGTGCGCTTGCCGCCCACGCGCATGCCGGCAACCCCTTCGTCCCAGCCACGGATCACCTGGCGGCCACCCAGCACAAACTGGAATGGCTCGGCGCGATCGAGCGAGCTGTCGAACTGCTTGCCGTGCTTGTCGGCGGCTTTCTCGTCGTACAGCCAGCCGGTGTAGTGCACGGTCACCTTCGCGCCCGGCGTGGCCGGTGCGCCGGTGCCGACGGTGCGGTCGATCCGCTCGAAGCTGGCAATGGTGCCACCGGAGGGCGGTAGGGCAGGCGTACAGCTGGCAAGCAGCAGCGCGGCACACAGCGTCAGCACAAGGCGCATCGGAATATCCGTGAAGGAGAACGACCATTATCGCATCTTGCTCCCGTTATCATCTGCGCATGGCCAAGCTGCTGCTCAACCTGCGCAATGTTCCCGACGACGAAGCCGACGAGGTGCGGGTTCTGTTGCGCGAGCATCTGGTGCAGGTCTACGAGACGCGCCCCAGCCCCTGGGGAATCTCCGCAGGGGGCATCTGGCTCAGCGCCGATGCCGATTACCCACGCGCCAGGGCCGTGCGGGATGCCTACCAGGCCCAACGCGGTGCGATCGCGCGTGCGCAACGCCAGGCCGCGATTGCCGCAGGCACCGCGGAAACCTTCGGGGCCTTGCTGCGCAAGCGGCCGGTGTTCGTCATCGCCACCGTGTTGGGCATGTTGATCGTGGCATCCCTGGTGTTGCTGCCCTTCGTGCTGTTGCGCGGCTGATCGCCGACGCGAACCGCCGCTCACCGTCCTGGTGCCCGAACCGAATGGATGGATTGTGATGGCTGCTCCGCGCATCTGGCTACGCGGAGCGCGCTTGTCCGGACGTGCTCGCTACGCAAGGCGCTGCGCTTTAAAATAGCCGCATGATTACCAACACCGCCGCCTACCAGTTCGTCGCCATCGCCGACCCGCAATCGCTTGCCGACGGCGTGTTGGCGAACGCACAGCAGCAGGGCCTGAAGGGCTCGGTGCTGGTGGCCGAGGAGGGCATCAACCTGTTCCTGGCCGGCGAGGCCGACCAGGTCGGCGCGTTCTACGTGTGGTTGCAGGCCGATCCGCGCTTCGCGTCGATGCGCATCAAGTACAGCTTGAGTGCACAGCAGCCGTTCGCGCGGCTCAAGGTGAAGGTCAAGCCGGAGATCATCAGCTTCCGCCGCGAGAGTGCTTCGCCATTGCAGGGCCGCGCACCGGCAGTCACGCCGACGGTGTTGCGCGACTGGTTGCGTCGCGGGCACGACGACAACGGTCGCCGGTTGGTGCTGCTGGACACGCGCAATGCACAGGAAGTGGCCCATGGCACGTTCGAGGGTGCATTGACGTTGCCGATCGACAAATTCACCGACCTGCCGGCGGCAGTGCAGGCGTATCGCCCCGCGCTGGCCGATGCCACGGTGGTGAGCTTCTGCACCGGTGGCATTCGTTGCGAAAAAGCCGCGCTGTGGATGCAGGCCGAAGGCATGGACAACGTGTTGCAGCTGGAGGGCGGCATCCTGGGCTATTTCGAGGACGTCGGCGGCGAGGGCTACCAGGGCCGCTGCTTTGTCTTCGACGAGCGTATCGCGCTGGATGCAGACCTGCGCCCATTGCTGGACGGTGCGCCGATCGGCGAAACAGGAAAAATCTGACCAGGCACGACTGACTTGTCCGATACGCGACGTGTTACCGGCACCTGCATGATGTTGATGCGTTGCGTTGCGACGGATGGGTGACGATGACTCGCCTGCGTTGCTCTAACGTATCGGTAATACGTTGCATCAAGCTTGCCCTGAATTATTCATGGAGATAGGCTGCACCAGCCAGCCGCACTGCGAGGACAACAAGGATGACCATCAGAGTTTTTCTGATCGACGATCATGCACTCGTGCGTACCGGCATGAAGATGATCCTCTCCAAGGAAGTGGACATCGAGGTCGTTGGCGAGGCAGAGAGCGGCGAGGCCGCGCTGCCGCAGATCCGTCAGCTCAAGCCGGACATCGTGTTGTGCGATCTGCATCTGCCGGGTGTGAGCGGCCTGGAGATCACCGAACGTATCGTCAAGGGTGATTACGGCACGCGTGTCATCATCGTTTCCGTGCTGGAGGATGGTCCGCTGCCCAAGCGCCTGCTCGAAGCCGGTGCATCCGGATATGTGGGCAAGGGCGGTGACGCGCACGAGTTGCTGCGCGCGGTACGCGAAGTCGCGTTGGGGCGGCGCTACCTAGGCAATACCATCGCGCAGAATCTGGCCTTGTCCAACCTGCAAGGTGGCCGGTCGCCATTTGACACCTTGTCACCACGCGAGCTGGAGGTCGCCTTGCTGCTCACCCAGGGGCTGCGCCAGGAAGACATCGCAAAGCGCCTGAGCCTGAGTGCCAAAACCGTCAATACCCATAAGGCGCGTCTGTTCGAAAAGGTCGGCATCCAGGACAACATCGCGTTGGCGCGGTTGGCCAACCAGTATGGCCTGACCGATCCTTCCAGAGTGCTGTAAGCCGTCGGCTTGGAGTGCATTGTGCAGCCCTGCACGGCTTCGCAATGTCTGGCAAACCACGCGACGGGGCAGGACCAGGCTTGCCGGAAGACGGCGGGACCCGGCGCTACAACCGCGTCAACTGGAGTCCGTGATGGAGCCGAACAAAGACGAGGCGCTAGTGTCGATCGCTGCAAGGTCGGTCCCGTTGGTCATCGCGGTGGCGTGACACCAACAGCGCGCACGTGGCGAGCAGTCTTCAGGCGTGGACGGCACGCTCACAACGGAGTGCACAATGGTGTCTGCCGATAGCCGCGCCCGGCTGGCGGCTGCATAGTCGTTTGGTTAGCCGCATAAAAACACAGCGGCCCGAAGGCCGCCGTGTTTTTATGCGGGCATCGCCTGTCAGTTGACAGGCTAGCCCAACCTGTTGCCCGCGACGATCAGCGATCGCCCTGCGGCTTGTCGCCATCGTCGTCCTGCGCCTCGTCGGCCTTGGGCGATGGGGCAACCGGCCTGACCGCTTCGGACACGACCAACGTCGGCTTGGGCTTGGCTGCCGCCGGCTGCTGCGCGGTGGCAGCCGTTGCCGGGCTTTCGCCCGCAACAGCTGCCGGCGTTGCCGCATGGTTCGGGCTCAGCGCATCGAGCAGGGTGGTCTGCACGGGTGCATACGGTTTGCGTGCCGGAGCGGCATCTGTCTCCGGGCTGGCCTGCACGACCGTCGTAGAGGTCGTCACCACCTCGGCCGAGGGTGCCTGCATCACTGACGGTTCGGCATGTGGCGCCTTGACCGTCACCACTGCCGCGTGCGCCGCCGGCGCCGCTGCCACAGGCGCCGACAGGTCGGCCGCATGGGTCGCTGCTGCGGCCGGTGCCGACGCCGATTGTCCGGCTTGCGCCGAAGCAGCAGGCTGCGGCTTGTCGGCCTCTGCTGCGGCAGGATCACGCGCCGGTGCAGCCGCCGATGCCGAGGGCACCGGTTGGCGTGCAGTCCTCGCCGCCGCGTCGGCTGGCGCCGGTATTGCGACAGTGGGGGTAGCACCCGATGGAGCATCGGCTGCTGCCGTGGCTGTGGTCGCTGCGACGGGGGCTGAGGCAGATGCGGCCGTGACCACAGGGTCTGCACGCATGGCGGTCGACGCCGGTGCAGCAGCGGGCGCGCTGTCAGCGGCGTCCTGCTGCGCCACCGAAGCCGGGTGCTGGCCCACGGCCTGCACTGCAGCACTTGCACTGGCGGCCGTCGAGACCGTTGCCGCAGGCGCAGCCTTGGCGGGTGCCGGCTCCGCTGCAGCAGTGGTCGCGTCGGCACGTTCGCGATCGGTGACAGGAGCAACTGGCGCTGCTGCCGCCGGCTGTGCCGATGGCGCAGCCGTGGAGACAGGTGCGGTGGTCGAAACCGTATCGATGGCGTTCTGTGGCTCCGCCCGTTCTTTCGGCACCGGGCGCGGCTTGGCGGCGGCCTGGGCAGCAGGGTCGGTCTTTGCACGCGCGGGCGCTGCCGGTGCGTCGTCGTCGAAGTCGAACTCCGGCTGGCCAGCGCGCGGTGCAGCAGCGGCCAGGGCCGGTGAACCGGCCTCTTCACCTTCGCTGTCGCCTTCGAGATCGCTATCGGTATCGCCGTCCAGATCGTCGGCTTCCAGGCCATCGATGCTGCCGCCGCCTTCACCATTGGCACCGGCACCACGACGACGACGACGACCGCCACGGCGACCGCGACGACGACGGCTTCCGCCCTCGCCATTGGCCGCATCGTCGCCCGAGGCGTCTTGGCCCGGCACGGTCGCATTCGCGTCGGTGCCGCGGTCGGCAGTGGTTTCGCTCACCACGACCTCGACCGGATGCGCCGGAGTCGCCTCGTTGGCATTGCTCTGGGTGTTGACCGGTGCAGTGGCTTCGGCGATGGCAGACACCACGCTCGACGTCGTTGCCGTTGCAGCAGTCGCGGTGGTGGTCTGCGCTGCCGCCGTTCCCTCATCCTGGCGTGCCGGACGCGGCTGACGTTCGGACGGCGCGCCGTCCTGCTGTGCGGGCGCACGCGGCAGGCGCGGGGCTTGGTTCTGCGGCTTGGGCTTCTGCTGCTGGGGCTGCTGCTGGGGCTGCTGCGGTTGCTGCTGCTTCGGTGCCTGTGCTTCGCTGCGCGGCGGCTTGGGCACCTGCACCTGCTGCTGTGCCTGGGTGCCGTTCTGCGTACCCTGGCCGCTGGCCGGCTGGCGGCGCTCATCGCGACGCTCCTTGTTGGCACCGTTGCCGTTGCCATTACCGCCGTTGCCACGGTTGTGGCCGCCATTGCGGGCATCGCGACCATCACGGCGTTGACCGCCACGCTCGCCACGCTCATTGCGGTTTTGACGACCAGCATCGTTCTGGCGCGGACGCGGAGTCGACTCTGGCGCAGGAGCGACCGGCTCGATGCCACCGAAGATGCGCTTCAACCAACCGACCACGCCGGTGACCGGGGCCGGAATCGGCACGCTCACCACCGGCGCCGGCGCGGCGACGGGCGCGACCGGGGCAGGGGCCTCTTCGCGCACCGGGGCGGGCTGGCTCGGCTTGATCGATGTCACCGCCGGGGCAGCCGGGATGTTCAACTGCGCCTTGGTCAGCGCATGCACCGGCAATTTGCGCGGGGTACCGCGCTGGTAGCTCGGCTTGCCGCTGTCTTCGCCCAGCTCGTTCTCACGCAGGCGCGTGACTTCGTAGTGCGGGGTGTGCAGCTGTTCGTCGGCGACGATGATGATCGGCGACTCGTGGCGCTGTTCGATCTCACGCAGCGCGCTGCGCTTTTCGTTGAGCAGGTAGTTGGCGATTTCCACCGGCGCCTGCACCAGCACCTGCCCGGTGTTCTCCTTCATCGCGTGCTCTTCGGCCACGCGGATGATCGACAGCGACAGCGACTCGACGCTGCGCATGCGTCCATGGCCATCGCAACGCGGGCACACGATCTGGCTGGATTCGCCCAGGCTCGGGCGCAGCCGCTGGCGGCTCATTTCCATCAGGCCGAAGCGCGAGATGCGACCCAGCTGCACGCGCGCACGGTCGTACTTGAGCGCGTTCTGCAGCTTGTTCTCGACTTCGCGCTGGTGCTTGGACGAGGCCATATCGATGAAGTCGATGACCACCAGGCCGCCCAGGTCTCGCAGGCGCAACTGGCGCGCGACTTCTTCGGCCGCTTCCAGGTTGGTCTGGAACGCGGTTTCCTCGATGTCGCTGCCCTTGGTGGCGCGCGAGGAGTTCACGTCGACGGCGGTCAGGGCTTCGGTCTGGTCGACCACGATCGAGCCGCCCGAGGGCAGGCGCACGTTGCGCTCGTAGGCGCCTTCGATCTGCGATTCGATCTGGAAGCGATTGAACAGCGGGATGTCGTCGGTGTAGTGCTTGAGCTTGCGCAGGCTCTGCGGCATCACCTGCTTCATGAATTCCTGGGCGTCGGCAAACAGCTCGGGCGTATCGACCAGGATCTCGCCGACGTCGGCGCGCAGGTAGTCGCGCAGGGCGCGGATGATGAGGCGCGACTCCTGGTAGATCAGGAAGGCGGCCGGCTTGCTCAGCGCGGCTTCGGCAATCGCCTTCCAGGTCTGCAGCAGGTAATCCAGGTCCCACTGCAGCTCTTCGGCGTCGCGGCCGACGCCGGCGGTGCGGATGATGACGCCCATGTCGTCGGGGATATCGAGCTTGTCCAGCGCTTCCTTCAACGCGGCGCGGTCTTCGCCTTCGATCCGGCGCGAGACGCCACCGGCGCTCGGCGAATTGGGCATCAGCACCATGTAGCGGCCAGCCAGCGAGATGAACGTGGTCAGCGCCGCGCCCTTGTTGCCTCGCTCTTCTTTGTCGACCTGCACCACGATTTCCTGGCCTTCGCGCAGCAGCTCGCGAATGGTCGACTTGTTGTGGTCGACACCGGCCTGGAAGTAATCGCGGGAGATTTCCTTCAGCGGCAGGAAGCCATGGCGCTCGGCACCATAGTCCACGAACGCCGCTTCCAGCGAGGGTTCGAGCCGGGTGATGCGGCCCTTGTAGATGTTGGACTTCTTCTGTTCCTTGGACGGCTGTTCGATGTCGATGTCGTACAGGGTCTGGCCGTCCACAATCGCCACGCGCAGCTCTTCGGCCTGCGTTGCGTTGATGAGCATTCGCTTCATTGTTGCGTTCCTTACGCGCTCTACCGCGCGGAACGCCGTGACGTTTCGCCTCTGGAACAGGTCGCCGGCCTTTCGCGCAACGCGCGGACAGGCCTGGCTAGGGTTTCCAGCGCTGCAACACCACGGCAGGCCGCGGGAGCGCTTCTCTTGAAGTTTTTAGGTGTTTCAGGGCCGGCGCTGCGTCCGGACGATACCGGGGCCGCGCACGGGACATGTTCAACGCAACGGTCAAAAACCGCTGGCGATGGCCGGGCAGGCCGGTGAGCCGCTAACATGGCCGCCCCGGGGGCGGTGGTCGCGCACTGTGCCGGAATCATCGGAAGTCAGGCTTCTGGCCCATCAACTTCCAACGAAATCAAACCCTTATCTCGCCCGCCGAGTGTAACAGAATAAATAGCCGGATGACCGACCCCCAGTGCCCCAAGCCACCTGCCGACCGTGTGGGCGTGCGTATTCTCAAAGTTCCCGAAGACCGTGCCGGGCAGCGGCTGGACAATTTCCTGCTTGGCCAGCTCAAGGGTGCGCCGCGCAGCCTGATCTACAAGCTGGTCCGCAGTGGCCAGGTACGGGTGAATGGCGGCCGCGCCAAGGCCGAGCGCAAGCTGGAAGGTGGCGAGGACATCCGTATCCCGCCAGTGCGCGTGGACGAGGAGGGCGACAAGGGCGCGCCACCGGCAGCGTTCCTGGCCCGGCTGGACGCGGCGATCGTGTTCGAGGACGCGCGCCTGCTGGCGCTGAACAAGCCCTCGGGCGTGGCCAGCCACGGCGGCAGTGGAATCAGCTTCGGCGCGATCGAAACCCTGCGCGCACTCCGTCCGAACCAGAACCTGGAACTGGTGCACCGGCTCGACCGCGACACCTCCGGCCTGTTGATCGTGGCCAAGAAGCGCTCGGCGTTGACCGAGTTGCAGGCGCTGATGCGCGAAGACGACCGCGTTGAAGGCCGCGGCATCACCAAGCGCTACCTGACCTTGCTGGTCGGGCGCATGCCCGATGGGGTGATGACGGTCGATGCGCCCCTGCATATCGGCCTGCGTCAGGGCGGCGAGCGGCACGTGCAGGTGAATGCAATCGGCAAGCCGTCGCTGAGCCACTTCAAGCTGCTGGAGCGGCGCGGTGGGCATTCGTATTGCGAAGTCCGCATCGAGACCGGGCGCACCCACCAGATCCGCGTGCATGCCCAGCACCTGGGTCACCCGGTGGCCGGCGACGACAAATACGGCGAGGCCGAGGTCAACAAGCGCCTGCGCGACCAGCTCGGGCTGAAGCGGTTGTTCCTGCATGCCGCATCGCTGGAGTTCGCGCTCGACGCCGGCAAGACCCCTTACGTGCTCAGCGCGCCGCTGGCGCCGGAGCTGGCCGACGCCCTGGACCGCCTGGGGCGCTGATGCGGGCGATCCAGCTGCGTTTGTCACCCGTCTATGAGGTGTGCCTCAGCTGTCGTGGCGATGGTCATGATGCTGCGATGCCTGCGCACGCTGGCGCTGCGGATGCGTTTCGGCCGGCCGGGCAGGGGCCTGACGAGGCGGCGTAAACGACGCCACCCGCTGCGGGTGCTGCTGCGGTGGCGCTTGCGCTTGCGCCGCCTGATGTTGGACTGGGTACGACAGCTGCCGCCCCCGTTCGACACGTTGCGGTTCCACGAACGCGGCATGTTGCTGGGGCGGGGCGCTTGATTGTCCGCGCATCGGGGCATTCCGCAGTTGCGGCGCCTCCCGTTCCGGTTGCCTGGCCTGATGCGGTTGCTGGAGGTTGGCGAATGCCTCGCGCGGTGGCAGCGTAGCCTGCGGTGCATGTTCGATGCCTGCCAAGCGGGGCAGTACCGTCTGCAGGGAGCGTGGCGGCGCAGGCATCGCCGCACGCGGAGGCCGCGCGCTCTGCAATGCAATCGCTCGCGTGTCCGGGTGTCGGGTGTCCGAGTGATCGGCTGAAGCGACCATCGGGGCTGGGACGCTCTGTCCATGCAGCGCCACTTGAGCGGGCGTCGGCAGATTGGCGGGCAGCGGTGAGGGTGCGTGCATGGTCACCGGGCGGCCTGGCTGCAACATCTGCGCATTGAAGCGCGGCGCAGACAGATGCGCGTAATCGGGTGCGCGATGTGGGTCGCTTGGCGCCCTGGCAAATGCGCCGGAACGCGGCGCCGCCTGCAAGGACTGCGCGCTTGCCGCCATCGCGACCGGTACCGCTGTACGCACCCCCGGGCTGGCGTCCGGCACCACTGCCGTACCGGACGCAGACGGCAGCGCGCCGTTCGACCACCGACGCTGGTCCTGACGCACGTACGAGCGGGCATCGGTATAGGTAGTGCGGTTATTGATGACGGTGGTCTGTGGCGCGTAGACATGCTGCTGGTAGACCACGTAATGCGGCGCTGAAGGCGGCGCATTCCAGTCCACGCCCCAACTGTTCCAGCCCCAGCGGTGCCATGCGGGTGCCGGGCTTGCCCAACCAAACCAGCCATGATGGTGTTCCAGGGCACTGCCCACGAGCACGCCGACCCCGAAGGACACCAGGCCGGTGGTCACCACATCGCCTTGGTCGTACCAACGCACCGGGTGATAGCGGTAGGTGCGGTCTACATCGACCGGCGTGCCATACACCACGCCTGGGTCGTAGCGCGGCAGATACACCACGTCCGGTTGCGCCGGTTCAATGGTAATCACTTGCGTGGGCGGCGGCACGCGGCCTGCGTCGAGGATCGGCGTGACCACCACATGTCGCGCCACCTGCACCTGCTGCTGCGGGCTACTGCGCAGGTGACCACTGGCCTGGGCGCGCTGGCGCATGATCTGCACGGCGTTGAGCACGTCATTGGGATCGTGCGCGTAGGCATCGCCCAGCGCCCGCGTCCAGTCGAGATTGCCGGCGAGTTGGTCCACCACATCCGGGAAGACGGTCAGTGCCTTGATGCTGGGGTCCCAGGATTGCGAGACGGTGGCCTGCGCGCGGTCGCTGGCACTCAGGCCGCCATGACTGCGTAACCAGTCCTGCGCGGCGATGAGTTGATCCGGGTATACCGAGGCCGCCAGCGTCTGCGCCAGCAGCTTGTCGGGAAACAGGGCGATCGGCGCGACCAATTGGTAGAGCTGGTCGGCAGTTGGCGGCGTATACGCGGGCGCTGCGGCAACCGGAGGGGGCGGATCGGAGGGCGGCGCTGCCGTCTGCGATGGCGCGTTACCTTGGCAGCCGCCGAGCACCATGGCGCTGGTGGATGCGATTGCAAGCGCCCAAGCCAGGCGCTCCCAAGACTGTGTGCGTTGCATACGGCACCTCGCTCAGTGCGCGTGGATGACGCGCTTACCATGCGCCGCATTGAATGTCTGGAAGCTTGCTGGGTCGGCGGTGTGGCGTTTTCGCGCGAGCATGTTCAGCGTGCAGGCGGTCAATCGTCGACGAGCCGCTATGCCGCGTCACGTACTTATGACATCGCTGTGTTGTGCTTGGATCACCGATCAACGCAAAGCGGTGCGATGAGACGCCTCAAGGCGCGGCAAAGCGGAACAACACCAGGCTGATGGCAAGTGTGCCCATCCCCGACACCAGGCCGTAGACGGTTTCATGGCCTTTTGCATAACGCTTGGCCGCCGGCAGCAGCTCATCCAGGGCCAGGAACACCATCACCCCGGAGATCAGCCCGAAAACCGTGCCGAATACCGCATCGGACAGCACATCGGCCAGCGCCAGGTAGCCGATCGCTGCCCCAACCGGTTCGGCAAGGCCGCTCAACAGGCTGGCACCGAACGCATAGAACTTGTTGCGGGTGGCAAAATACACCGGCACCGCGATGGCAATGCCTTCAGGGATATTGTGGATGGCGATGGCGAACGCCAGCGGCATGCCCACGGCGGGGCTTTCCAGAGTGGCGAAGAAGGTCGCCAGGCCTTCGGGGAAATTGTGCGCGGTGATCGCGATGGCGGTCATCAGGCCCACGCGCCGGATGTAGGCGCGGTTGTCGTCGCGGAATTGCGGGTCGTCGGTGGACAGGCTCTGGTGCGGATTGGGCACCAGGCGGTCGATCACCATGATGAGCAGCATGCCGGCCAGGAAGGCCAGCGTGCCAAGGGTAAAGCCTAGCTTGTCGTTGTATGCGGCTGAAAACGCGGCGATCGATTTATTGAGGATTTCCGACAGCGACACATACACCATCGCGCCGCCTGCAAACGCCAGCCCAAACGCCAGCAGGCGCGGATTGGGCTTCTTGGCGAACACCACCATCAGGCTACCCAGCCCGGTGGCCAGACCGGCCGCCAGGGTGACCGCCAGCGCGATCCAGACGTTGTGCGATGAAACCTCAATCATGCGACGCGATGCCCTCGAAAAAGACTGGATTCCGCCACGGCGCATGCATCATCGGAGGCACCCACGGCGGCGGCCGCAGCATGGCAGTACCGCCATGCTGCGCGCGTGGTCTGGCCGCCATCAGTCCTGCAAGGCAACCGACCGGCGCAGGCAGACGATGAAATTGACGTGCAACGGTGTGCGGGCAGACGCCTGCGCCGGGATGGCATGTGCCGATGCAGCACGCCATGTCCCCCGCTCCGGCGCGCTCAACCGCCGCGCCGCGCCCGCTCTTCGATGGCGAAGCATTCGTCCGGCTGCGGTACCGGCGGCTTGAAGGCCACCGGCACCTGAATGGTCTGCGGCACCGCCTGCCCGTTGCGCGTGGCCGGCTTGAACTGCCATTCGCGCACACGCTTCATCGCAGCCTCATCCAGCACTGGCTGGCCGCTGCTCTGGGTCACCGACACATCGGTGGGCTTGCCCTCGATCCCGATCACCACGCGCAAGACGCTGGTGCCGCCGACGCCGGCGCAGGCCAACTCTGGGGCGTACTCCGGGGGCGGGGTCTTCAGCGCGGCCAGCTCGGTGGGGGGCACCGTGGGCGCGGCAGGCGGTTGCGAGGACTTGCCGCAGCCGGTCAGGCCGGCCGCCAGGGCCAGGCCGGCGAGGGCGGCGCGAGACAGACTCATGCGGTGACTCCCTGATCGTAGAGTTGCGCGGCCTTGGCGGCGCAGATGAAGTCGTTTTCGCTCAACCCGCCCACGTCGTGGGTGGAATAGCGCACCACGACCCGGTCGTAGTGCACGCCCAGGTCCGGGTGGTGGTCTTCGCGGTGGGCGATCCAGGCCAGCGCGTTCACGAAGGCCAAGGTGCGGTAATAGTCGGCAAACCGGAACGTCCGCGTGATTGCGGTACCGGCCTCTGCCAGCTCCCAGCCGGGTACCTGCGGCAGCAGTTCGGCCAGGCGCGCTTCGCCCAGTTTGTGGTCGCTGCCCTTGCGCGGCAGGCAGTGGGCCTGCTCCAGGGGAATCAGATCGGTCATGGCGGTCTCGCAGGGGTGGGCGGACGGTGCCCCGCCAGGATCACGGTGTTCCATGAGCGAGGGCGCATTGAGCGCTAGAATAACCCGCATGATCCAGATATCCGACAAAGCCCAGACCTATTTCCGCAAGCTCATCGAACGCGAGGGCGTGCCCGGCATGGGCGTGCGCCTGAGCGCGGTGGACCCGGGGACCCCGCGTGCCGATGCCCGACTTGAGTTCGCAGAGCCGGCCGATCTCAACGGCGACGAGTGGGCGATCGACTGCGACGGCTTCACCTTATATGTGGTCGCCGCCAGTGTGCCGTGGGTGGATGGTGCCGAGATCGACTACGTCACCCAGTCCACCGGCAATCAGCAACTGACCATCAAGGCGCCCAAGATCAAGGGCGAGGCGCCGGCCGAATCGGCGTCGATGGTTGAGCGTGTGCGCTGGGTGGTGGAGAACGAGGTCAACCCGCAGCTGGCCTCGCATGGCGGTCGCGTCGCCGTGCAGGAGGTCTCTGCCGATGGCGTGGTGCTGCTGCGCTTCGGCGGCGGTTGCCATGGCTGTGGCATGGCCGATGTCACGCTCAAGCAGGGCATCGAGAAGACCTTGATGGGGCGCGTGCCCGGGGTGACTGCGGTACGCGATGCGACCGATCACGCCACCGGCGACGCCCCGTACATTCCGCGCGATAGCGCGGCCTGATTCTGCACCACCGGTGACAACGGCTGCCGATCTGCTGCAGGCACTGCGCGCGCGCATGCCGGCCAAGCTCATTCTGGATCGGCGCACCGGGTTGCCGTATGGCTGGGGCATCTGGATGGGCAACCGCCCACGCGCGGCTGTGCCTTTCAACGACGACCAGGTGATGGATGTGCTGCTGGCGCGTCCATCGACAGCGGATGGCACCGGCGTTGCGCGGCGGCTGACGCGATTCCAGGCGTTCCGCAGCCTGTGGTGGCAGCACTGGGATCCACGCCCGCGCGATCAGCGCTCCCAGCACTGGCTCGCCTTGCTGGGCAGCTTGCTGATCCACATCGGCTTTATCGCCTTGCTGATCTGGGTGGTCGCCGTGCGCTGGGCGCCGGAGGAGACCACCCAAGGCGACGAGTCGCGGGTGCGCATGACGTTCATCGGCGATGGTGCGGCCGAGCAGGGGGGCGGGCAAGGGGAACCATCCGCTGCTGCGCCGCCTGCTGCCGGCGAGGCTGCCACGGCGCAGAACACCAGCGCAGCAAGCGGGAATCCGGCCGACGCGACGACGTTACCCTCGGTGCCGCCACAGGCAACCGAACCCACGGAGTCCGCCAGCACGGCGCAGGCGACGGAGACCGCACCCGAACCGGCGGTCGCTGCTGCGAGCGACCCGGTGGCGCCTGCGGTACCGCAAGTGACGGTGCAGGTGCCGCCGGTCACGATCGAATCGCCGCTGCAGGTCACCGAGACACCGATTGCCACGACCGACTTCGTGGTGCCGCCACCGCCGAGCATCACCGCGGCGCCGCGTCCCGTGGCGGCGTCGGCACCGCAGATCGAAGTACGCCAGCGCGACATCCAGACCGTGACCGAGCGGCCGGCACTGCACGAACTGCAGCGCCCGGCGCCTGCGGTGGCGCTGCGTGCTGCAACGGCGCCGGCGGTACGCGAGCGCGAGATCGTGGTGCCTGACCAACCCCAGCTCACCGTACCGGTGATCCGGCCGCGCGAGCTCGCGCCCAGCGTGCGTATGCCCGAGGTTGCGGTGCGCACCACCGAATTGCCCAGCGTGCCCGACCCGGCGCCGCCAGCTCAACCGGCACCGGCCAAGCCGGCGACCTCGTCGGCAACGGCCAGCGTGCCTGCTGCGCAGCCTTCGCCAGCCAGCTCGGCACCGCACACCGCGCAGGCCAAATCGGCGACGCCTGCGCAAGCTGACAAGACGGTAGCCTCTTCCGCTGCCACGCCCGCTGCCAGCAGTAACGCCGGCCCGCAACCGGCCGACCGCAGCGGCGGCTGGGATGTCGCGGCCAATGCCGACGACTGGAGTAAATCCGATCGCAACCGGCGCGGTGACACCAGCGGCGCAAACGGCCACCGCGATGGCGTCTTCAACAGCGACGGCAGTGTGCGGGTGGCCGGCACTGGCGAGACCGGCAGCGGCGCGGGCGATCGTGGGCCGCCGGGCAGCGAGACCGATACCTGGACACGCGACCAGATCGCCCAGGGCGGCACCTGGCTCAAGCGCCCACCATATGGCTACACACCGACCTCGCTGGACAAGTACTGGATGCCGAACCAGTCGCTGTTGCAGGAATGGGTGCGCCGCGGACTGAAGAAGATCGAGATCCCGATTCCCGGCACCACCACCAAGATCAGTTGCGTGGTGTCGCTGCTGCAGTTCGGCGGCGGTTGCGGTCTCAGCGACCCTAACCTCAACGACCAACCGGCCACCGCCAGGCCCCCGCCGGACGTGCCATTCAAGCGCGAATTGCAGGAGGACAACGGAGCGGTGCGCGGTGACGGCAAATGATTGTGTGGCGCTGCGGCGGAGCAGGGGACGCGCTCAGGCAAGGGCATAAATCGCCCAGGCGAGGCAGGGCGCGTCAGTGACCAGTGGCGGCCGCGAATTTCTGAAATGGTTGGCAGTCGTGTTCATGACGGGCGATCACGCCTTGAAGGTCCTGGCGATCGGCTACGTGCCGGTCGTTGCCGAACTGGGGCGTGCGGCATTTCCGTTGTTCGCACTGGTGCTGGCCTACAACCTTGCGCAGCCGGGTGCGGATATCGAGAAGTCGGTGAAGCGTCTGTTTGTCTGGGGTGTCATCGCAACACCGGTCACTGCGATCGCATTCCAGCGCGTGTTTCCACTGAATGTGCTGCTGTCTTTTGCGCTCGCCGCTGCCTGCATCCTGGCGATCCAGCGTGGCCGCTGGATCTTCCTCGCGTTGTGCGCGGGTCTGGCGCCAGCGGCGATCGAGTACAACTGGAGCGGCCTTGCCATCGTGCTGGGCGGTTGGATGTTCTGGCGCAACCCGTGGCAATGGCGCGTGAGCTGCCCAGCCGCTGCGCTGCTCCTGCTCGTGTTGCCGGTCGCGTCGCTGTATTACGTCAACGGTAACGCCTGGGCATTGCTCGCGCTGCCATTACTCGGGCTGGCAGCGTTGCCGATCCGGATACCACGCACGCGCCGCGCGTTCTACATTTATTACGTAGGGCATCTGATGGTTCTGACCGGTTGGGCTTATGCCTGGGCTGACCGGCGCCTCGTGACAGTTTTTACATAATATACATTATGCGAAATAGCGTTATGGCGGTTCGTTCCAGGCTCCTTTGGATCTGGCTGAAACCGGCACCCTGCTACCGGCCAAGTCACAGGTTTGGCGCCTGATGTCCCAAGTTCGGACCGTGCTCGGTAAGACTGTGAATTTTTAGGCATTGCTTGGCCCAATCACAGGATTACTGTGCAGTTTGAGAAATCTCCGGCCAATTGATACTGAGCGGACCGCACGCGCCAAGGCAGCACTACCGTGGCGCTTGCGCATCACTGCATCCAGTTCAGCGCGCTGTTCGATCGTCAGTAGGGGTCTTTGCATGCATCGATATCTGTGGACATTGCATCCGAGCATCCGATTTCAATGATTCATTGGACTGGGACGAACAGCGCCCCGGCGCCAAGGTCGCCATCGGCGAGGCGCTGCAGGATCTGGTCAGCCGCCTGGCAGAGCGGTTGCACGCCGAGGCTGATACGGTCGTAGCGCAGGCGCAGGCGCGCACCCAAGCGCTGGCACAGGCCCGACACGAGGCATACGCGGAGGGCGTCAGTCCGCCGATGGCTTTTTTGGGTCGCTCCTGGTTGTACTCGCGTCGCCAGCGCTCGATCTCGGTGCGCGCATGCAGCAGTGTGGGGAACCAGTGTTCGTTGAGGCATTCATCGCGCAACCAGCCGTCAGGCGACCATGGCCTTGCCGCAGAACTCAGTTCCACGATGCGCTCGCGCAACGCAACGTTGCGGTCCTCGCGCGGGCAATAGCGCAGCGCACTGGCGCTCATACCCATCGCCGCCAAGGCGCTCCGCTCTCTGGCCCCTCGCCCGACCCACTCGCGCACCAGTGCTCGCCGCGCCGGTGCGCTCACCATTTTTTTTGCAGTGCCTCCTTGATCAGATCGTTCTGGAACACCTGCTAGGCGCGCAGCTTCTTCAGGCGCGTGTTCTCGGCCTCCAAGTCCTTGAGCCGCTTGGCATCAGGCACGCTCATCCCACCGAACTTGCTGCGCCACAAGTAGTACGTGGCCTCGCTGAAGCCGTGGAGCCGGCACAGATCCTTGATCGCCACGCCGCTTTCGGCCTCACGCAGAAAGCCGATGACCTGCTCGTCAGTAAAACGCTTCTTCACGTCCAATCTCCTTCGGGGTAGGCAATTGGACTCTAGACTGGCGTGCTACTCAAAATCGGGGGGGCCCTGCCGCAGGCCAACGAGGCCTTGACCGCACCCACCTGGAGCGGGAACTGGCGCAGCTGCGGCCAGCGCACTCCGTTGGCGAACCCGAAAATCCCATCGCAGCTGGTGCAATGCCAGGAAGTTCGTGATCCGCCGCTTGGCGGAGGCTAGTCCACTGAATCATTGAAATCGGATGCAATGTCCCCAGATATCGATGCATGCAAAGACCCCCACTAACGATCGAACAGCGCGCTGAACT
>NZ_MDED01000038.1 GCF_002939885.1 Xanthomonas cucurbitae | reverse complement strand
CGGGTGCACAGTCATCTTCGTTGTAGGAGCGCACCCGGGCGCGACAGGCCTTATCGGTAAGGCATTCGCGCCCGGGTGCGCTCCTACGGGTGAGATCGATCGATGTCTGGCCGCGTCGGTGCGAGGCGGAGCAGAACGCACGTGCCTGCGCGCGTGGCTCAAGACTGCCGCAACTCCAGTGCTGCCATCACGATGGACTTGGCCCAATCGGGCACCTGTGCCAATTCCTGCGGCGTTTGCGGGTACTGCAGGCCGCTGCGGTCCAGTTCCAGCACCAGCAACGGCGCAACCTGCCCTGCGGCATCGGCCGGTGCGCTGTTGTCGTAGACGTGCAGCAGCGACAGATACGGCAGCAAGGCGATCAGATTGGCGCGCGAGGCATCGAAGCGCTCGCGGATCTTGTGCTCGGCGATTGCGTGGACACCCGCAGCCACCCGCGCTGCCACGCGTTCGATGTGCAGCTCCACCGTTGCCAGACCGCAGAACCAGATCGCCACCGTGTGCTGCGCGCAGGCCTCGCGCAGCAAGCGCGGGATGGTGGTCGCGCCCAAGGTTGTCTCGAATGCATAGTCGCTGCCAACATCCATGGCCTGACGCAGCCGCCGCACACCTTCCTGCCAGGCTTGCGCGTTGGCCTCGTCCTGTGCCCAGCCCTGCTCCACCAGCTGCTGGGTGAACGCATCGGGGTTGAACCAGCTGGCGCCGTCTTCCTGCAGCAGTTGCCCCAGCAGCGAACTCTTGCCGGCGCCATTGACACCGGCCAGTACCAGGATGTTGCCCATGGGTCAGCGCGAAGGCCCCAGCGTCACCTTCCTGCCGCGGCGCGCCGGTCGGGCGATCGCCTGGGTCAACGCTGCGCCATCGTGCAGCGCGGCAAGATGCCTATCGAAACGGGCCTGCAGCGCCTGCAATGCCTCCGCGCGCGTCAATGCCTGCTCCGATGCACTGGCTTGGCTCACCAGCCGCCGGTATTCCTCCGCATCCACCACCACCGCCTCGGGGTGATTATGGTTGGTGATGACCACAGCCCCATGCGAGCGCACCTTGCGCATCAGGCTGGGCCAGCCCTTCACCTTGATGTCGGCGGCGGGAGATTTTTCGAGCTCGGGCAGATCCTGAAGACGAGACATGGGAGGGTCCTGCGCGCTGTAGTATCCCCAGCCTACTCCCACTCACCCATTTTGGGAAATTTGGCCATTCTGTCCTGAATTCACATCAGGCAGACCATTCCGAAACGACACGGGGCCCGCAGGCCCCGTGGTCTCTCACCACCGTTGCGCAACGGACTCAGCCGCGCAGCTTGCCCAGCAGCTCGCGGGTGACCGGGTCGGCCACCTCCGCCGCGTCGCCCTTCAGCGCCGGCAGCAACTGGCTGGCCAGCTGCTTGCCCAGCTCGACACCAAACTGGTCGAACGCATTGATGCCCCACATCACCGACTGCACGTACACGCTGTGCTCGTACATCGAGACCAGCGCACCCAGCGCCTGCGGGGTGAGCGCATCCAGCAGGATCACCGTGCTCGGGCGGCCGCCCGGATAGCTGCGATGCGGGTCGCTGCTGTCCTGGCCGTTGGCCAGCGCCTCGGTCTGCGCCAGTACGTTGGCCATCAGCGCGACATGGTTTTCCGCATACGGGTCGTCGTTGTGCACGGTGCCGATGAAATCGGCCGGCACCACGCTGGTGCCCTGGTGCAGCGCCTGGAAGAAGCTGTGCTGCACATCGGTGCCCGCACCACCCCACCACACCGACACGGTATCGCTGTCCACCGCCGAGCCGTCGAGCTTGACGCGCTTGCCCAGGCTCTCCATCACCAGCTGCTGCAGATACGCCGGCAACAAGGCCAGGCGCTGGTCATAGGTCATCACCGCCTGGGTGGCACTGCCCAGCAGGTTGCGATTCCACACAGCAGTCAGCCCGTGCAGCACTGCGACGTTTTCTTCCAGCGGCGTGTTGAGCGCATGCGCATCGAACTGCGCCGCGCCTTCCAGCAAGTGTTCAAAACGCTCGAAGCCAATGGCCAGTGCAATCGGAAAGCCTACCGCCGACCACAGCGAATAGCGGCCGCCCACCCAATCCCACATCGGCAGCACGCGGCCGGGAGCGATGTCGAACGCCTTGGCAGCACGCTCGGGGTTGGCGCTGACAGCGTACAGGCGCTCGCTGCCGCCGAGCCAGGCATGCAGGATGCTGCCGTTGAGCAGGGTTTCCTGGGTGCCGAAGGTCTTGGAAATCAGGATGCCGGCGGTGTGTACCGGGTCCAGCGTCGCCAGGGTGCGCTGCATGGCGGCGCCGTCGACGTTGGAGACGAAATGCACGCGGAACCGCGCCCCGCTCACCGGACGCAAGGCATCGGCCACCAGCCGCGGGCCCAGGTCCGACCCACCGATGCCGACACTGACGATATCGGTGACGTCGGTACCTTCCAGCTGCTGGATCAACGCACCCATGCGCTGCCGCACCTCCGCGGCAGTGGCGTACGCCTCCGAGGCCACCGGCGCGTCGGTCAGGTCGCCACGCAACGCGGTGTGCAAGGCAGCGCGCTGCTCGGTGACATTGACCTGCTCGCCACGGAACAGGCGCTGGAACGCACCAGCCAGATCGCGCTCGCGCGCGATGGCGAACAAGGCATCGAGCGCGGCGCGGTCGTACTTCTGCCGCGCAAAATTGAAATACAACGGACCGACTTGCCTGGCGTACTGCGTGGGCCGCTGGGGCTCGGCGGCTAGCAATGCGGGGATGGCAGCGCCGCGCAGGCGCTGGGCGTGGGCGTGAAGCGCGTCGAATCCGTTGGTCTGTGTCATGCGGCCTGTGTGGGGATGCTGTGGTTGGTGTGGGAGATCACGTTGTTCGCGCCCACATATACCAGATTGGGCTTGAAGGTCTTGGCTTCGTCTTCGCTCATGCTGGCAAACGCCGCCACAATGATGAGATCACCCACCTGCACATGGCGCGCGGCGCCGCCGTTGAGCGACATGATGCCGCTGCCTTCTTCGGCACGGATGGCGTAGGTGCTGAAGCGCGCACCGTTGGTCACGTCCCAGATGTGGACCTGCTCGAATTCGCGGATGCCGGTCGCTTCCAGCAGCAGGCCGTCGATGGCGATCGAGCCTTCGTAGTTGAGCTCGGAATGGGTGACGGTGGCGCGGTGGATCTTGGCTTTCAGCAGGGACAGATGCATGGACGCAGGCAACGACAAAAGGAAAGCCGGCATTTTAGCGGAAAGCGCCCGCGCCCACCGGTTTGCACCGCAGGCGGACGTGAGGGCTTCAGGCCCGCGCCGAGGCAATGCCCTGAGGTCGCGCAGGCCGGGGCCGGGCGCCAGCCACTGCGCCGGCGGCTGGCACAGGTGGCGCCGCTCAGAATTCCAGGTTGTCGATCAGGCGGGTGCTACCCAGCCGTGCGGCGACCAGCGCCACGCGCGCGCCGGAGGTGCCTACGCCCGGCTCGCTCAGGTCCCGCAGCCGTACTACCGCGTAATCGACCTGAAACCCGGCCTGCTGCAGCGCGCCGGTGGCGGCCTGTTCGACCTGCGCACGCGGCGTGCCGGCTGTGTCGCTGTCGCGCATCTGCAGCAGCACCTTGCGGATCTGTGCAGCAGCCGGGCGATCCTCAGCCGTCAGGTACTGGTTGCGCGAGCTCATCGCCAGGCCATCGGCCTCGCGCACAATGCTGCCGCCCAGGATCTCGATCGGAAACGCCAGGTCGGCCACCATCTGCCGGATCACCGCCAGCTGCTGGTAATCCTTCTTGCCGAACGCCGCCACATCCGGCTGCACCTGATTGAACAGGCGCGCCACCACGGTGCAGACACCGTCGAAATGGCCAGGCCGGCACACGCCTTCGAGCACGTCACTGACGCCCGGCGCATGGATCGGCGTGGCCAGCGCGGTTCCCAATGGGTACATCGTGTCCACGTCCGGAAACCACAGCGCATCGCAGCCGGCATCTTCCAGGCCGCGTAGGTCGGCTTCGGGGGTGCGCGGGTAGCGGGCGAAATCTTCGTTCGGCCCGAACTGAGTGGGGTTGACGAACACGCTGGACACCACGCGGTCGGCGTACTGGCGCGCCAGCATCACCAACGAGTAATGCCCGGCATGCAGGTTGCCCATGGTCGGCACCAGCGCCACGCGCAAACCCTCGCGCTTCCAGCCGGTGACCAGGGCGCGCAGCGCGGAAAGATCGGTCATGGTCTGGATCATGCGGCGTACGCGTGCTCTGCATCGGGGAAACTGCCATCGCGCACGGCCTGCGCATAGGCACGGACCGCGCCGGCCACCGAGCCACCCTCGGTGAGGAAATCCTTGACGAACTTGGGACGGCGATGGCCGCTGTCCAGGCCCAGCATGTCGTGCATCACCAGCACCTGGCCATCGCAGCCGGGGCCGGCGCCGATGCCGATGGTGGGCACCTGCAGCTCGGCGCTGATCTGCGCGGCAATCGGCGTCGGCACGCATTCCAGCACCACCAGGCTGGCGCCGGCGTCGACCACCGCCTGCGCATCGCGGCGCAGTTGCTCGCCAGCTTCGCCACGGCCCTGCACCTTGTAGCCGCCGAAACGCAGCACCGATTGCGGGGTGAGCCCCAGGTGCGAACACACGGGAATCTCGCGTTCCACTAAGTAGCGGATGACCTCGAGCTTGTGCCCGGCGCCTTCGATCTTGACCATCTCCGCACCGGCCTGCAGCAACTGGGTGGCGGCATCGAGCGCACGCTCGGGCGTGGCATCGGCCTGGAACGACAGGTCGGCCACCAGCAAGGCCTGCTGCAGCACGCGTGCCACCGCGGCGGTGTGGTAGACCATGTCGGCGGTGGTCACCGGCAAGGTGGAATCGTGCCCCTGCACCACCATGCCCAGCGAGTCGCCAACCAGGATCAGGTCCACGCCATTAGCATCGAAGCTGCGCGCAAAGCCGGCGTCGTAGGCGGTCAACATGACCAGTTTTCGACCCGCGCGCTTGGCCTCTGCCAGGGCGGGCACGGTCCAGGGCTTGCTGTCGCTATGGCTGCTCATGAAGTCATTACGTGGGGTGATGAGCCGGCCATTATCTACCCAATCGGCTCCAGCCCGCAGGCATCGATGGTTTGCAGGACGTGCCGCACTGTTCCATGGCCCGGAATCATCGCCTCCGGGGCCAGCTCGGACAGCGGCAGCAGCGCGAAGGCGCGCATATGCAGATGCGGGTGTGGCACCTGCAACCGCGGCAGATCCAGCACCTGGTCGGCGTACAGCAGCAGGTCCAGGTCCAGCGTGCGCGGGCCCCAGCGCTCGCCGGCCAGACGTTCGCGGCCAAAGGCCCGCTCGATGCCGAGCAAGGCATCCAGCAGCGCCAACGGGGCAAGCCCGGTGCGCAGCTGGGCTACGGCATTGATGAAATCGGGTTGGTCTTCACGCCCCCAGGCCGGGGTGCGGTACAGGCGCGAGGCCGCTACCAGCGTGGACTGCGGCACTGCATCCAGCGCGGCGATGGCCGCGCACACGCTGGCCTCGGCCAGGCCCAGGTTGGCACCCAGGCCGACAAAGGCGGTGTGCATGCCCTACTCGCCTGCCGGTGCGCCGGTGCGACGACGGCGGCGGCGACGCTTGCGCGGTGCGCCGTCCTCGTCGCCATGCTCGGCCTGCGCCGACTCGATGGCCTGCACCAGCTCCTGGCCGGAGGACTTCTGCGCCTCGCGCCAGAATTCCACATCGGCCGCATGATCGGCCGAGGCGAACTGGCGCAGCACCAGGAAATCGAACG
This sequence comes from Xanthomonas cucurbitae, assembly GCF_002939885.1. Taxonomy (GTDB): domain Bacteria; phylum Pseudomonadota; class Gammaproteobacteria; order Xanthomonadales; family Xanthomonadaceae; genus Xanthomonas; species Xanthomonas cucurbitae. The sequence continues at coordinate 24,663 of NZ_MDED01000038.1, read as the reverse complement.
CGGCGCGGAAGCGCGGATGCGACAAGGTGCGGAACACGCGCTTGCGCTGACGCGAGGAGAAGCGCGTCTGCAACAGCCAGATCTCCTGCATCGGCAGCGAAAAACGGCGCGGCAAGGCCACCCGCTCCAGCTGGTGCAAGGTGACACGGTCGGCGGCACGGCGCTGGGCATCTTCCGGCTGCACGCCCTGCGCCTGCAAGCCCATGAGGGTGCGGCAGAACGCCGGCCACAGCAGCAGCGCGAACAGGAACGCCGGCGAGACCGGCTCGTCGTTGGCCACCCGCGCATCGGTGTTGCGCAGGCCTTCCAGCACCATCGCGCGCAAGGCGCCGCTGCGATTGGATTTCAGGGCCGCCGCGCTTTCCGGGAACAGCGCACCGAGCAGGCCGTAACGCTCCAGGCCTTCGAAACTGGCCACGCCGTGCCCGGACAGGAACAGCTTGAGAATTTCCTCGAACAAACGTGCCGGCGCCGCCTCCGACAACAATCCGGCCAGGCGTGGGATCGGCTCGGCGGTGCCGGCCTCGATCTCGAAGTCGAGCTTGGCCGCCAGCCGCACCGCGCGCAGCATGCGCACCGGATCTTCCTGGTAGCGCAGTTCCGGGTCGCCGATCAGCTTCATCAACCGCGCCTGCACGTCTTCGAAGCCGCCGCAATAATCACGCACCGAAAAATCCTCGATGGCGTAGTACAGCGCGTTGCAGGTGAAGTCGCGGCGGATCGCGTCGTCTTCAATGGTGCCGTAGACGTTGTCGCGCACCAGCCGGCCGTTGTCCAGCTCGCGGTCGCCACTGCCATCGTCGCTGTTGGCGCGGAAGGTGGCCACTTCGATGATCTCGCGGCCGAACACCACATGCGCCAGCCGAAAACGGCGGCCGATCAGGCGACAGTTGCGGAACAGCGCCTTGACCTCTTCCGGCGTGGCGCTGGTGGCCACGTCGAAATCCTTGGGATGGCCACCCACCAGCAGGTCGCGCACCGCGCCACCAACCAGGTAGGCGCCAAAGCCGCATTCGCGCAGGCGATAGAGCACGCGCAGCGCGTTGGGGCTGATGTCCTTGCGCGAGATGGTGTGCTGGTCGCGTGGAATGACGCGCAGCGTGAACGGGGATGTAACTGAGGATTCGATGATGGCGCTTCCGTCTTGTGTTGCAGGATTGCCCAACGGCTATGACCCCACTATACTAGCGCGCTGCACAAGACGCGACAAAACGCTCCCTTCGTCTAATGGTTAGGACGTGGCCCTCTCAAGGCTAAAACAGGGGTTCGAGTCCCCTAGGGAGCACCACGTCCGTCCTGCTGCAGATCACGCCAAGGCCCCGCATTGCGGGGCTTTTGCGTGATGCGGCAATGGCAGCGCACCGTTACGCCATGCCGGCAAAGGCCGGCAACATCGGCCTCTCTGGTGCCTGGACAACTGCAACTCCTTGGTCGCGCCTGGTTGCGGTCGGCACACCGTCGCGCGCCATGGGCGCCCGGCACTGCTCGGCCGGCCACCCCGCAATGCCACTCTCGCGGCAGCGCATCCACTCACGCCAGCCACAACAAGGCCAACGCCGCCTGGGCGTAGACGCCCAGTACGTTGCGCACGGTGACTCGGGCAGTGTCCAGGACAGTCGCTGTCGCCATGGGCTTGCGCACCCGCGCAACCGGGCGACCGGGAAATTTGCACGGCATGTCACCTCCTCACTACAGCGCTGTGAACGCGCCCTCGACTTCGCTGCCGGTCTCGGCCACGGCATCGTGGGCATGCAGGCTCTCCAGGTGGCGCACCGCCACATCGAAGGTTGTGTAGTGCGCTACCAGCACCTGGCGTAACCGCCGCGCGGCATCTTCGACGTACATCAGGTTGGCACCGTTCAAGCGTGCAAAGGCCTGTTCGTCGATGCGCCGCACCGCCGCCTGCACCGGCGTGGCCAACGCGCGCTCGCAAAGCGCCACCAACGCGCCGACATCCAGCTGCGGCGTGCTCGCCTCCAGGTCCACACGCACCTGCGCGATGCTGCGCTGGCTGTGCGGCGTGGCGTACGACCCATGGACCTGCAACCACTGCGCCACCGCCTCCGGTGGCACGGCCGCGCGCCCGGCATGCTGTTGCAGGAAGGCCTCACTCAACAGCTGTCGCGACAACGCGGCCGAACAGGGGCACGTGGAGGCGTACAGCACCTCGACCTGCAGCTGGATACGGCTATGCCCCGCGCTGCACTGCGCCTCCAGACGCACCGGATACGCGCGCCAACCGGCCAGCCCTTCGCTCAGCAGGGCCGGCACCCGCAGCATCACCTCGAAGGTAAGGGTCAGCCGCGCTGCGCGGCTGCCGCAATCCTCGTGGCTGTCGATCAAGGCCTGCAACAGTTGCGACACCATCGCCGGCGACACCGGATGTTCCAGGTGCCGGTCCAGCAAACGATAGAGCCGCGACATATGGATGCCCTTGCACTCCGGTCGCGGCAGATCGACCTGCACGCTGGCGCGCGCGGCCAGGCTTGCGCTGGACCCATCCTGGCCCAGGCGCACCGGAATGGCGATGTCGTGCATGCCCACCCAGCGCAACGGCGCGCCCAGCAGCGCAGGTTCGGTGACGGCAACATCGGGAAGCGTGGCGGACATGGGAGACCTAAACAGTGGAGGAAATGGTGGCCGCGCCGGATGCGCGCACGGCGAGGATGGGCGGCGCGTCATCCCAGGTGCGGCGCGTACCGCGCAGCCTGGACCAGCGCCAGCGCGCTGCGTGCCACGCAGCGCGCTGAAGGCCAAGGTAGGTCACCTCAGCGCGCATACGTCGCCCTGAAGTAATCGTCGATGCCGGCATGCAGTGCCTGCGCGAGTTCGTCCTGATGGAGATCGCCGCACAATCGAAGGCAATCGTCGCGATTGCTCATGAAGCCAGTTTCCACCAGCAGCGATGGAATGTCCGGCGATTTCAGCACCGCAAACCCCGCCTGCCCGACCTGATCCTGGTGCAGCCGGGTGACCTGCTGCAGGCTCCCCAGCATCAACTTGCCGAATGCCACGCTGCTGGCAATGGTGCCGCTCAGCGACAGGTCGGCCAGCACCTGCGACAACACCGGATTGCTCGGCACCCGCAACCGGCGCGCGGTGTCGCCCATGTCATCGGCGGCGTTTTCGCTGTCTGCGATCCAGCGCGCCAAGGCCGAGCTGGCGCCGTTTTCGGACAAGGCGAATACCGACGCACCACGCGCCTGCGCGTTGGGAGCGGCATCGGCATGGATGGAAACGAATAGATCGGCGTTGCGACGATGCGCGATCAACACGCGTTCGTGAAGCGGCACGAAGCGATCATCGCTGCGGATCATCGTTGGCCGATAGCGCGGGTCTGCGGCAAGCCGCTGATGCAGGCGACCAGCGACCGCCATGGCGACATATTTTTCGTAACGCTCGTCGGCGCTGACCGCCCCCGGATCCTTGCCGCCATGCCCGGCGTCGATGGCAACCACGAAGGGATGCAACTGCGCGTGTGCGGGCGTGGCGGCGGCCGGAGCGGCCGCATCGGCGGCGGACAACGGCGCAGCGCCGGAGCCTGCAGCCAGATCCAGCACCAGCGTCGTGCCCTCCCAACGCGGGTTCGCTGCCAATGGCTGCGACAGATCGAGGACCACCCGCAGACCGTCTACATGCGGACCACTGCGGATCGCCACGACCGCACTGCGACCAGGCAATGGATCAATGCGCGGCGGCTGTGTCGAAACGCCCGACAGGTCGATGACCAGACGCTCCGGATCGGACAGCTGGAAACTGCGGTACGCCACCTGGCCGCTCAATTCCAGCCGGAACTGCAGCCCCTCATCGCGTAACTGCACGCTGCAATTGCGCAGTGTCGCAAGCCCTTGTGCGTCGACCAGGCCGGGCGACAACACCAGCGCCGCACCCACGCTGCGCAGCAGCTGCCGCCGCTTCATGGTGCGCCTCCAGCATGTGCGGCATGGCGGCCAGGGCATCCCTCACCGGGTAACGGACTCGGCCTGAAGCAAACGCACGACGACATGGAATACGACACGGCGGACCAGGCTGAGCAAGAATGTTGAAGTGTTATAAAGTAACATCAAAACAGCCAAGGCAAGCGCATGCGCCGTCGTCGGCGTCCTCACGTTCATTTCCTTGCATGACCGAGCCCACCCCAATGTCCAACGCCGTCCCCGACAGCTACGCCGCCTGGCGCCATTGCATCGAAATCGACTGTGCCCAGCCGCTGACCGCCCCGTTCATCGCCCAGCGCCTGGCCAGCCTGCGCGATGCTGGAGAACATCACACCCAGCAATTCCTGCGTCGCTGGGGCCAGCCGCATCACCGGCAGGTGATCGACTGGTTCGAGCGCGCGCTGCTGGAGGTGCGACCAACGTCGTAGCGGGCTGCCGCCCTGCCCCCGCGCCAAGGCGCACCATGGCTTGCTCCATGCACTTGCAGGCCGTCTTGTTCGCCCCGCAAGACGGGACCGAAAACGCGTCCGCCGGCAGCCACGCGAAACGGCATGGTCATCCTCATCATGCCGCCGGGATCACGCCGCCCGCGCTACCGTGATTGCAAACATCACGCAGGACCGAAGCCATGAGCCAGCATCCACGTCAACCCGACGACGCTGCCGATGACGCCAACGGCGTTGCCGAAAGCCGCGAATCGCACAAGCAGGACGAGACCGCCAAGCAGCGCCCCGGGCAGGACGACCTGAAGGTGCACGACGAGCACAGCCGGCGTCCGAAGCGACAGCACGGCCAGGACGACTAATCGGCAACACCAGGCGACGTTGCAGGCGCGGACGCATGGGTCGCGCCATTGCCATGGCAAGATTGCTGATCCGTCGGCCGCCACGGAGCACAGATCTTCCCCCCGACAGTGCGATGCGCAACAGGATCACTGCCGCCGCGCCGCCCCGGTGGCGCCACGACACTCCACTTCCAAAGGCCATGCATGCAGACTCCCGATGCGCCCGCGCTGACCCTGGTCCAGGCAACCCCGCTGTCCGGCGAGTTCGGCGCCTATCGCGGCGCAGACGCACCGGCCAACGAGGACGACCGGCTGGCCGCCCTGCACGCCACCGGCTTGCTGGATAGCGCGCCCGAGCCACGCTACGACGCGCTCACCGCCAGCGCGGCGGCAGCGTGCAGCACGCCGATGGCACTGATCTCCCTGGTCGATCTGCAGCGGCAGTGGTTCAAGTCCAGGGTTGGCATGCGCCCTAGCGAGACGCCGCGCACGCTGTCGTTCTGCGCCCACGCCATCCTCACGCCGGATCGGCTGATGGAAGTGGGAGACACGCAACAGGATGCGCGCTTTGCAGACAATGCGCTGGTCACCGGCGAGCCGCGGATCCGCTTCTATGCCGGCGCGCCGTTATTGACCTCCGATGGGATCGCACTGGGCACCCTGTGCGTGCTGGACCGTGCGCCGCGGCGGCTGTCCGATACCGAGCGCGATGCGCTGCAGCGACTGGCCCGACAAGTGGTGGATACCATCGAACTGCAACATGCCGCCAGCTTGGTCGCGCTGGATGCGCTGCGCGACGAACACACCGGGCAATGGAACCGCGCCGGGCTGGAGCAGCAAGTGCAGGCGCTCGCGCAAAGCGCCGACGCACGACCGACGCAAGCGCTGGGGTTGGTGCTGATCGACCTGGACGGATTCAAGCGGCAGAAGCTGCAGATGGGCGCGGCGGCCGCACAGGCCACGTTGTTGCAGGTGGCCGGGATGCTGGAGACCCGCCTGCCGGCGGCAGCGATCGTGGCGCAATTGGACGGCGATCGCTTCTGCGTGGCGCTGCCAGCGATGGCCGCCGCCGATACGCTGAAAGTCGCCGAGGATCTGCGCCAGGCAGTCCAGGACGAGCGCTGGCCCTGCGGCGCCTTGACCATCAGCGCCGGCGTGGTCGAAGCGACACTCGGCGAGGCCGGGGAAACGAACGCGCTGTTGGCACGCGCACGCCATGCCTTGCAACAGGCCATTGGCGCTGGACGCAACCGCGTGCATCGCTTCAGCGGGTGGCAGCTGCACGATTGAGGTGAACCACCACCCGCCGGGCTGCGCTTGCTCGCAACCACCCGGCGTGTGGCACTCAGGCCGCCAGTACGTCCACGCTACCGGCGATCTGGTCCACCTGCAGTACCTGCTCCATGTCCAGCAGCACCACAAAGCGCTCGCCGAGCTTGCCCATTCCGCGCAGCAGATCGCGACGGATATGCGTGCCGAATGCGGGCGCCGCTTCGATATCCTGCTCGGCCAGTTCGATCACCGCGTTGACCGCATCCACCAGCACGCCGATCACCTGTGGCCCTTGTACCTGTTCGGTGGACAGGATCACGATGCAGCTGCGCTTGTTGATGGCGCTGTCGGCACGTCCCAATCGCGCCTGCAGATCCACCACCGGCACTACCGCACCGCGCAGGTTGATGACGCCGCGCACGCATGCTGGCATCGATGGCACCGGCGTGGGCGCGCGGTACTGGATGATTTCGCGGATGCCAAGAATGCTAGTCGCGAACGTCTCGCCCTCCAGTTGAAAGGTCAGGTACTGTGCGGCCGCATCGGCGTCGCCAGGCATCGCATCGGAAGTCTGTGCAGTCATCGGTCGGTCTCTCAGAAGCGAGCGAACTGGCCTTCATCAGGGCCTTCGGACATTGCGTAGGCTGGCGCTGCACTGCTGCGCCAACTGCGTGCACCTGCGGCACGCACCGGGCGTGCGGCGGCGACCTGCTTGCCCCGCTTCGGCGGTGCCGCCACCGGCCCCTGCCCGCCCAGCCGGAAGAACGCCATGCTCTGCTGCAACAGCTCGGCCTGCGCGCTCATCTCCTCGGCGGTGGCGGCCAGTTCTTCGGAAGCACTGGCGTTTTGCTGGGTGGTCTGGCTCAACTGCACCACCGCCGAATTGATCTGGCTGACGCCGGACGATTGTTCTTCGGAGGCAGCAGAAATTTCCTGCACCAGGTCCGAGGTGCGCTTGATGCTGGGCACGATGGTGTCCAGCAGGCGCCCGGCGCGGTCGGCCAGTTCCACGCTGGAGCTGGCTACCTCGCCGATCTCCTGCGCCGCGACCTGGCTGCGTTCGGCCAGCTTGCGTACTTCGGCGGCGACCACGGCAAACCCCTTGCCATGTTCGCCGGCACGCGCCGCTTCGATGGCGGCATTGAGCGCCAGCAGATTGGTCTGATACGCGATGTCGTCGATAATGCCGATCTTCTGAGCGATCTGCTTCATCGCCTGGGTGGTGGCCACCACCGCTTCGCCCCCTTCGATGGTTTCCTTGGCGGCCTGGGTGGCCATGCCGTCGGTGATGCGTGCATTCTCGGTGTTCTGGCTGATCGAGGCGGTCATCTGCTCCAGCGAGGCGCTGGTTTGCTCGACGCCGGCCGCCTGTTCGCTGGCCGCCTGCGACAGCGACTGTGCGGTGGCACTGACTTCTTCGGACGCACTGGCCAGGGTCTCGGCACTGGTATTCACCTCGCCCACCACCTGCGACAACTTCTGCACCATGGTGCGCATGGCTTCGAGCAACTGTGCGCTTTCATCGCGGCCATGCACATCGATCTGCATGCTCAGGTCGCCTTCGGCCAGCCCGTTGGCCACCGAAACAGCGCGACGGATCGGGCCGGTGACGCTACGGCTGATGACAAAGCCCAGGATCGCGCCGAGCAGTACGCCACTGCAGATGATGGCCATCAGCAGCTTGGAACCGCGGGCGTGGATGGCGCTGGTTTCGGTATTGGCCGAGGCCGCGCTGCGTTCGCGCAGTCCGCTCAGGTCGGTCATCAGGGCGTCCACTTCGTCCGAGCTGGCGCGCACCGCATGTGAGAGTGCGGCGAGTTCGGGGTTTGCCTCGCGCAGCGCTTCACGATTGGCCGCTTCGATGAAACGGCCACGCTCGTCCAGATAGGTCTGCCAGGCTCGGTCGAACTGCGCCAGCTTGGCCTTGCCTTCCTCGGTCTGGAAGCTGCCGCGCGCGCGTGTCATGTAGTCGACCACCTTGGCGGTGTACTTGTCGATGTTCTGCACATGCGACTGCCGCTCCTGCGTGTTGCTGGCCAGCAGCAGGTTGGCGCGCGCGCGGCCGGCGTAGATCAGGTTGATGTTGGCTTCCTTGACGTAGGACAAGCCCAACAATTCGCGCTCGTACAGCGAGGTCGCCAGATTACTGATGCGACTGGAATTGGAATAGCCCACCCACCCGATGCAGGCGCCGATGGCCGAAACGAGCAGGAACGCCACCATCAGCCTGGTTCCGATTTTGATGTTGCCTAGCATGAGGAATTCTCGCGAGAAGTGGGCGCGGGTGGCAGGTGCTGCCTGGACGATCGGCGGACTGCGCGTGCCGATCACGCTGATCTGGCTGATCCAACCATTCGTTGAGAGCTATCGGCGACGCCGGAATACGCTTGAGCAATGGCCCACAGTTACACGCCTATTCAGCAGATCGGATCTGCGCTTTTGTGACCGGTCATGCGTTCTCGATTACGCATATTCAGAAAATTCCTACCCCTGCAGGAGGTTCCTGCATCGCTGCGGTGCCCATTCCGACATCGCGGCTCCGTCAGGCCTGCGGCATGCGAGCTGCACGGCTTCAGCGAAGGCCGCCGGCAACGCGCTGGACCTGAGCGCGATGCCGCAACACGGCGGCAGACCGAAGAGGATGGCACGCTGGCACTCCCGGATCGGACGGTGCAAGGCAGTGGAGGCAGCGTGGCACCGGGCGGTACCGGATCACCACGATCAGTCGCGGCCGCTTCCGCGCCTAGTTGGCGCGTGCACCCTTCCAGCGGGCGTCTGAGCCAGCCACTGTTCCAGCGGGGTCGGCACGGCGGCGCCGGGCCCGCGCTGCAGCCACGTCAGTGCCAGCGCGCCGTGCTCGGCGTCTAGCTCCTGCAACGGTACGAAGCGCTCCGCCACCCACGCCGCCATCGGCATGCCGTCCAGGTACGCCACGCGATTGCCCGGCACCCGCGCGACCCGCTCGCCGGGCAGCAGACTGCCGAGCAGATTGGCCGGGTCGCTTGCGCTGACGCAGACCCATTGGTGTTGCGGCGCCTGTGCGCGCACGCGGCGCAAGGCGGCAATCGCCTCCGGCAGCGCGAACTGCTCGCCGGACAGACCGGAGATGAAACGGCCACCACGGATCTCGCCGCGCGCTTCCAGGCGTTGATACATGCGCAGCAATTCGCGCCACGGCGGCAGCCATGCGGCTTCGCGTTCCAGCAACCGCCAGCACACCACGCCATACCGGCGCAGCAGCGTGCGGGCCACGTGTTCCAGCAGGTCCTGGTGGCGTTCGCCGGCTTCCGCCAGTGGCAGGTCCGGCATCGCACGCACCGGCGCCCAGCGGCCGGCATCGCGAATGCCCGACGCGCTGGCACGGCGGCGGTGGCGCGACAACGCCGATGGCCGCTTGGACGCCGGTACCAGCAGCGCGCGCAGCCCGGCGTAGCTGTCGCAGTGCACGCGGCCGCGCATGACCAGTTCGCTCAGTGCATCTTCCAGCTCGGTGCCCATCAGACGCGCGGTATCGGCAATCTCATCGAAGAACAGCGCGCCCTGCTGCTGCAATACCTCTGCCACGCGCTGCGCGCGCGAACCCAGCGGTTCTTCGTCGGCGGTACGCGCCAGGCCGCTCCAGCGCTGCGCCTGCCGTCGCGGCAGCAGCACGATCGGGGTCGACCGTAACGCGGCGGCGCTGCGGCCACCACCAGGGCGCAGCCGCGCCCACACGGTGCGGCCGGCGGTGCACAGTTCATCCAGCCACGCTGGTTGATAGTCGCGCACGCGTGCCGGCAGCAGTTCGGCTTCCCACAGCAACGCCGGTGCTTCGAAGCCTTCCAGCTGCCCGACCACGCCGGCCAACGCATCGGGGCCGGCACCCCGGCCGGCGCTGTCCAGGTGCTGCCATTCGAACAGGAAACGCGCGTAGTCGCGCTGCGATACCGGCTCGATCTCGCGCCGCAGTCGCCCCAGGGTGTAGCGATGGATGCGCGCCAGCAGATGCCGCTCGCACCACTCTTCCGCCGCGGCCTGCGCGCTGAAGCGCCCCGCCATGACATAGCCCTCGCGCTGCAGGGCCGCCAACGCCAGCGTGATATCGGTCTCGGGCAGGCGCAGCGCGCGCGCCAGCGCCGGCACCTGCGCCGGGCCGACTGCCGACAGGCGCCCACGCAACAGCTCGCACACCGCCCAATCGCGTTGCCAGTCGGCCACCTGACAGTCGAGCGGCGCCTGCAACCGCGGTTGCGCCGCTGCATCCGGATACAACGGCATGAACCAGGCGATGCGCTCGGCGCTCACCCACAGCGCAGGCGCAGCGTCGATCGCCAGGCAACTGGCGCGGCCATCGGCGACCAGCGTCGCCAGCCAGGCCTGCCACGATGCATCGGTGGCTTCCTCGACCGGCAGCACGCCCAGGCCCACCAGCGCCTCGTGCATTTCGTCGGCATCGCGCGGTTGCGGCCAGGCCTCTTCGCGTACCGCTGCGATCGCCTGCGGATCCAGTTGCCCCAGATCGTCGCTGCTCTGCGGCGTGTAGCGGCGGCTCTGCACCGCCTGGGTGCGGCGCTCTTCCAGCGGCGCATCGTCCAGAAACGCGTACGGGCGCGCGTTCAAGGCCTCGGCCGCCAGCGGCGATGGCGCCGCCAGGTCGCGTGCCAGCAGCGTGATCGCACCGGATTCCAGACCACGCAACACCTGCAGCCAGCCCTCGCTGTCCATGGCCTGGTGCAGGCAGTCCTCCAGTGTCTGCGCCACCAGCGGGTGGTCCGGCACCTCGCGCTCGCCGACCAGGTTCTCCGCGCACGCCACCTGGTCCGGGAACACCGTGGCCAGCAGGTCTTCGGACTTCATGCGCTGCAACTGCGGTGCCACCTTGTTGCCGCCAGTGAAACGCGGCAGCGCCATCGCATTGGTGGCATTCCAGCGCCAGCGCACCCCGAACAATGGCGCATCCAGCAATGCCTGGGTCAGCACATGCTCGGCAGACGACGAATGCAGGTAACGGCCCACCTCCTCCAGCGCGAAACTGTGGCTGGTGGATAGCGACAACACGATGGCATCTTCGGTGGCGGCAGCCTGCAGTTCGAAGTTGAAGGTGCGGCAGAAGCGTTTGCGCAGCGCCAGCCCCCATGCACGATTGATACGGCTGCCATAGGGCGAATGGAGTACCAGCTGGGTGCCGCCGCTGGCGTCGAAGAAACGCTCCATCACCAGGCATTGGCGGGTCGGCATGGCGCCCAGCGCCGTGCAGGCCTGCGCAAGATAGTCCACCAATTGCTGCGCCGCTTCCGGCGCCATGCCCAGTTCATCGCACAACCAGGCGCACGCGGCCGGGTGCGGCGTCGTGTCCAGCCGGGCCGCGATCTCGCCACGCAGGCGCGACACGGCCACCGACAGCTCGTCGCTGCGGCCGGGTGCCTCGCCCAGCCAGAACGGAATGTTCGGCGGCGCGCCCTTGGCGTCTTCCACGCGTACGCGCCCGGCCTCCACGCGCAGGATGCGGTAACTCGCATTGCCGAGCTGGAACACATCGCCGGTGAGGCTCTCCACTGCGAAATCTTCATTCACCGTGCCGATCTTGTCGGCCTGCGGCTCCAGCACCACGCTGTAGTCGCCGGTTTCCGGAATGGTGCCGCCGGAGGTGAGCGCGGTCATGCGCGCACCGCGCCGCGCATGCAGCCGGCGATGCACCGCATCGCGATGCAGATAGCCTGCGCGCGGGCCAAGCCGGGTACTGAAGCCATCGCACAGCATGCGCACCACACTGTCGAAGCTGGCGCGGCTCAGTTGCGCGAACGGCCATGCCCGGCGTACCAGCGCAAACAACGCGTCTTCATCCCAGTCCTCGCAGGCTGCTTCGGCCACGATCTGCTGGGCCAGCACGTCCAGCGGCGCCAGCGGAATGCGCAGCGTATCCAGTTCGCCTCGGCGCACGCTGTCCAGCAATGCGGCGCATTCGACCAGTTCGTCGCGGGTCTGCGGAAACAGGCGCGCCTTGGGCGTGCCGCCGACCTTGTGTCCTGAGCGTCCGGCGCGTTGCAGGAAGGTGGCGATCGAGCGCGGCGAACCGAGCTGGCAGACCAGATCGACATCGCCGATATCCAGCCCCAGCTCCAGCGAGGCGGTGGCCACCAGCACGGTGAGGTCGCCAGCCTTGAGCCGCTGCTCGGCCAGCAGGCGCGTCTGCCGCGACAGGCTGCCATGGTGCGCTGCGACCCGTTGCTTGCCGAGCAGGTCGCCCAGATGCCGCGCGGCGCGTTCGGCCATGCGCCGCGTATTGACGAACACCAGCGTGGTGCGATGCTGCTGCGCCAACGCGGCCACCTCGGCATAGACCTGCAGCCATTGATCGTTGGACATCACCACGCTCAGCGGCGTGGGCGGTAATGCCAGTGCCAGGTCGCGCGCCCGCGCATAGCCGATGTCCACGATCTCGCACGGCGGCGCTGCACGGTCCTCGCCCACGCCGACCAGGAATTGCGCCACCGTCTCGATCGGCTTCTGCGTGGCCGACAGCCCCACCCGCACGATCGGCCGCTCGGCCAGGCGCTGCAGCCGCTCCAGCGTCAGGCTCAGATGGCTGCCACGCTTGTCGGCGGCCACCGCATGGATCTCGTCGACGATGACGGTACGCACATGCCGCAGTGCATCGCGCCCGGACGCCGACCCCAGCAGCACGTAAAGGGATTCCGGCGTGGTGACCAGGATATGCGGCGGCACGCGCCGCGCCTGCGCGCGCTCGCGCTGCGGCGTATCGCCGGTACGCACCGCCGTACGCACCGCCACGTCCGGCAGCCCGTTGGCAGCCAACGCCGCGCGGATGCCCTGCAGCGGCGCCTCCAGATTGAGATGGATATCGTTGGACAAGGCCTTCAGCGGCGAGACGTAGACCACACGGGTTTGGTCCGGCAACGCGCCACCATGGTCCAGGCCGTCGCGGATCAGGCCATCGATGGCGGCAAAGAATGCAGTGAGCGTCTTGCCAGACCCGGTGGGCGCGGCCACCAGCGTGTGCCGCCCGGCCTGGATCGCCGGCCACGCCGCACGCTGCGCCGGCGTGGGCGCAGCAAAGGTCTGCGCGAACCAGCCGGCGACCACGGGGTGGAATTGCTGCAGAACAGGATGCATGGGCGATACCAGTCGCAGATGACCCGCCCGGGCGGCAGGCCGGATGGGGGTCAACGCGGAAATGTAAATTCGATGCGGAGACGCCCCTGTGAGGTGGCGCCGCCGCAGCACGGATGCAAGCCGGCATCTGCAGCGGTGGTGAACAAATTCACGGGCGTCTGCTGCCGATCTCACTCCCCTCCCTCGCTCCCCAGGGCACCTCGAAAATGCAGCGTCAGGAAGGCGAGACCATCCTCGCCCGCAGCGCGCGTGGTGCCGGTCACGCGACTGAGACTTCGACGCCGAGCCACGACATCGCTGCATCAATCAGCGGATATCCACGGCCTTGCGATTGTCGAGCAAGCAAGGCCATGGCACATTGGCGCCATGCCTAGTCTCATCGTCTTCATGATCGTTGGCGCGGCAATCGTCGCGTTCTGGAACTCCTCGCGTGCCGCCGCCGAACGCGCCGAGGTGCTGGGCCGCAATGCCTGCCGTGCCGCCGATGTGCAGTGGCTGGATCAAAGCGTGCACTCCACCGGCATCCGCCTCTGCCGCATGCCCACCGGCTGGCTGGGGTTCGAGCGGACCTTCCGCTTCGACTATTCCTACGATGGCGTGGATCGCCACAGCGGCAAGCTGGTGCTGCGCGGCGATCAACTGATCGCCTTCACCGGCCCGCAGGTGGCCAGCGTGCGGGCGCTGCATCCGGCGCAAGAGCGTCTGGAATGACACGGCGCCAGGCGCAGCGCCTGGAACGCGACCGGATTTACGCCTGACGCGGCTAAATTCTCGAAGCAACGCGCATCACTGTCATCGAGTGGTCATCGTATGCGTCGGAAGCATCCGGCTCACTGCAATCGACATGGCGGGTGCGCTCCGCCTGCGTCGGAACGCTCCCGTCGCGCATGTCGGCCGACCTACTTGACCACGCGCAGATGCGGACGCTTGCCGCCACTGGGCGACTCGTCCGGGGTCGGCGCACTTGGCGGCGGCGCACCCGGATCCGGCGGCTCGCTGCTGGTGCCGGGAATGTCGTCCGGCAAGGCCATGCCCTGCCCGGTCTCGCGTGCGTACACGGCCAGCACGGCGGCCATCGGCACCATCACCGGATGGCTCACGCCGCCAAAGCGCGCGGTGAAACTGACGCCCTCGTTATCGACCTGCAACCCGACCACGGCGCGTTCGGCGATGTTCAACACCACCCGTCCGTCCTTGACCGCGCTGGCCGGCACCTGCACGCCGGGCAAGCCTGCGTCCACGAGAACGTGCGGCGTCATGCCGTTGTCGTTGATCCATTCAACCAAGGCGCGCAGCAGATACGGACGATGGCTGGTCATGCGGGGGAAATCTTCGCTCATGGCGTCATTTTACCCGGACCCGGCCCACAGCGGCGGCACCACGCGCGCAAGCCGGTCTGTTGGCATACAGCCGTCGCATCAGCCCGGCAGGTCGCGCAGCTTTTTTTCCTGGTCAGTGAGGCTGCGAATGAACCCTGGGTTGCGGAAGATCCGGTTGCCGTAGTCCTCGATCGCCTTGCCGTCCTTGGGCAGGCTGATCTCCAACGCGTCCAGTCGCCAGATGATCGGCGCCATCGCGCAGTCGGCCAGGCTCATTTCGGCATTGAGAAAGAACTTGCTGGCCTTGAACAGCGGCACCGATGCGGTCAGCAGCTCGCGCAACCGCTTGCGCCCCGCCTCGGCCTGGGTCTTGTTGCCCAGCTGGATCGCCTGCACCTGCGGCACCCAGTCGTGTTCGATACGCAGCATCGCCAGGCGCAGGCGCGCACGCGAGAGCGGGTCCACCGGCATCAACGGCGGATGCGGGTAGCGCTCGTCCAGGTATTCGCTGACCACCGATGCGGCGTATAGCACCAGGTCGCGTTCGACCAGGGTCGGCACCGAGTGATAGGGATTAAGATCGATCAGATCTTCGGGGGGATTTTGCGGATCGACCGGCACCAGGTCGTAGGTCACCCCTTTCGCCGCCAGGACCAAACGGACCCGGTGGCACAACACGTCATCGTTGGACGAAAACAAGGTCAAGGTATTGCGCATGCGCACACTCGTCGCCATTCAAGGCTCTCCGACGACCGGAATCCGCCGGCCGCATCGGCGCGGCCGGCCCAACGCCGACCATCACCACGGTCCATCGAGTGTGCAATCACGTCACCCAAAAGCCAAGAGTGATGGAGCCTCAAAAACACGAACAAGGCGTTTGTCGTGTTCAGTGTCAGCCGCGCCGGGTGACTGCCCATCATCGGCAGATGGGTACGCGGCTGATCTGCGGATTCCATGCGGGCCCTTGCCCGCCCACCATCGCGGGACACGCCGCAAGTACATCCTTGTAGGCTCTTACGCGGCATCCATGCCGCGTAAGGTCCCGCGACGGTGAGCGGGCAAGGACCTGTCGAGATGGCAGGTGTGCATGGCCTTCAAGAAAACACTCAGCACAGCACACTGCCTAGTGCGGTGTCCTCGCCGATTGCGGGACGGATTCACGGCGCGTCCCGAGCGCGGTGAGGGCGCCCCGCCCCAGGCGAAGGTGACCTGGGAACAACCAGCTAGCGCCAAGGATGGCTAACAACGCGACGACTGCGCGGCGGCGGCGTACGCCACGCAGCCGCCCGGTTCACGGCCCGATCAATGCACGTCCTTCCAATATTCCTTCTTCAACAGATAGGCAATGAAGGTCAGCAAGGCCAGGAACAGCACCACCCACACGCCCATGCTCTGCCGCTTCAGCGCGGCTGGTTCGCCGGCGTACTCGAGGAAGTTGGCGATATCGCGCACGGTCTGGTCGAACTCCACCGGCGTCTGGCGACCGGGCTGCCCCAGCTTCAACGCCGCCACCGGTTTGTCGCCGGTGGCCTTGTCGGGCGGGCCGAACTGCGCCTGCTGCAGGCCTTGCAGTTCCCACAGCGGGTTGGGCATGGACGCGTTCGGGAACAGCTGGTTGTTCCAGCCCAGCGGGCGGGTCTGGTCCAGATAGAAGGACTTGAGATAGGTGTACACCCAGTCGGTGCCGCGCACGCGGGCGATCAAGGTCAGGTCCGGCGGTGCCTTGCCGAACCACTTGGTCGCTGCATCGTGCGGCATGGTGCCTTCGATGTGCTCGCCGATCTTGGCGCCGGTGAAGTTGAGGTTGCTCATGACCTCCGCTTCGCTCAGACCCAGGTCGCTGGCCATGCGCGAATAGCGCAGGTACTTGAGCGAGTGACAGCCGGAGCAGTAGTTCATAAACAATTGCGCGCCGCGTTGCAGCGATGCGCGGTCGCCCAGGTCGTTGCCGGCCTGCTGCACCTTGCCGCCTTCGGCCGCCATTGCGCCGACAGCCAGGGTCAGGCCACACAGCAGTGCAGCCACGCGTGACGTCCATGACCTCAGGTTGGGATTAGTCATGGGTGGTCACCCGCTCCGGCACCGGCTTGGTCTTGTCCAGCCGTGTCCACACCGGCATGGTGATGAAGAAGGCGAAATACAGGAAGGTCAGCACCCGCCCGACATAGGTTTCGTGCGCATCGGTGCCGGGGCCGGAGCCGATCACGCCCAGCCACACGAAGCACACCACCAGCACGCCCAATGCCACCTTGGAGATCCAGCCGCGGTAGCGGATGGAACGTACCTTGGCGCGATCCAGCCAGGGCACCAGGAACAGGATGGCGATGGCGGCAAACATCACCAGCACGCCACCGAGCTTGTCCGGCACCACCCGCAACATGGCGTAGTACGGCGTGTAGTACCACACCGGCTTGATGTGTTCCGGCGTCACCAGCCGGTTGGCCTCGGTGAAGTTGTCATGCTCCAGGAACAGGCCACCGAAGGCGGGTGCAAAGAAGATGATGAAGGCCGCGATCAACAGCAGGAAGCCGACGCCCACCAGGTCCTTGACCGTGTAGTACGGATGGAACGGGATACCGTCGGCCGGCTTGTGCGCATCCCAGCGATTGCCCTTGAGCCCCTTCTTGATCTCCACGCCGTCGGGGTTGTTGGAGCCCACTTCGTGCAGCGCACCGATGTGCAGCACGATCAGCAGCAGCAGCACCAGCGGCAGCGCGATCACATGTAGCGCGAAGAAGCGGTTGAGCGTGGCATCCCCGGGCAGGTAGTCGCCCATGATCCATTCGGTCAAGCCGTTGCCGATCACCGGAATGGCACCGAACAGCGAGATGATGACCTTCGCCCCCCAGAACGACATCTGCCCCCAGGGCAGCACATAGCCCATGAAGGCTTCGGCCATCAGCACCAGGTAGATCAGCATGCCCAGGATCCACACCAGCTCGCGCGGTTTCTGGTAGCTGCCGTACATCAGGCCGCGGAACATGTGCAGGTACACCACGATGAAGAACAGCGAGGCGCCGGTGCTGTGCATGTAGCGGATCAGCCAGCCCCACTCCACGTCGCGCATGATGTATTCGATCGAGGCGAATGCATCGGCGGCGCTGGTCTTGTAGTGCATCGTCAGGAAGATGCCGGTGACGATCTGGTTGACCAGCACCACGATGGCCAGCGAGCCGAAGTAGTACCAGATGTTGAAGTTCTTCGGCGCGTAGTACTCGCTGATGTGCTTGCGGTACATGGGCATCAGCCCGGGCGCGCGCTCGTTGACCCACTCGAACACACCGTTGGCGGTACGGACCAGGATATTGCTCATCAGGCAGCCCCCGTGCTGTTGGCCGGCTTGCCGGCCGCGTCCGGATCGACGCCGATCACCAAGGTGTTGTCGTCGACGTAGTGATGCGGGGGAACCAGCAGGTTGACCGGCGCGGGCACGCCATCGAAGACACGGCCGGACATGTCGAAGCGCGACTTGTGGCACGGGCAGAAATAGCCGCCCTTCCACTGCGGGTCGTAGGGCTCGGGACGAATCTCGGCCACCATCTCCGGCGAGCAGCCCAGATGCGTGCACAACCCCACCAGCACCGAGATCTCGGACTTGATCGAACGGTACTCGGGATTCTTCAGCACGTACTCGGGCTGTTGGTCCTTGTTCTCGGACTTGGGATCCTTGAGCCGGTCGTCCAGCGAAGGCAATGCGTCGAGCATCACCTTGGAGCGCTTGACGATCCAGATCGGCTGACCGCGCCATTCCAGGACCAGCCGTTGCCCTTCCTGCAAGGCACTGATGTCGGCGGTCACCGGTGCGCCCGCCAGCTTGGCGCGTGCACTGGGATTCCACGACTTCACGAACGGAACTGCAACAAATCCTGCTCCGACCGCACCGACCACGGCCGTTGTCGCGGTCAAAAACCGACGACGCCCGGTATCAGCAGGTGCGTTAACCCCATCGTTGGCCATCCGGCTCTCCGATCTTGATTAGGTAGCGTGAGGCTGCCAACGGCTGGCGGGGGGTCCAGCCGCGATGAATCGACCGCAGTGTAGCGGAACGCTTAATGCACAGACAATGCAATGTACGCAGTCGGGCATGTGCGATGCAATGGTCATGCGCACAATGCTGTCCACATGCGTGTCCGACCGGATGCCTACCGTGCTGGCGGTGACGCACTACGCGCCACCGGCGCGGCATGTCAGCGCAACAGCGGCGCAGTGTCAGCGGGCAGCGCAACGGCGGCGATCACCCCGCGCGGCATCGCCATCTTGCGCGGTGCGCACGACACGCGCACGAGCTGATGCGCAACGCGGGCCTGCCCCACTCAGTTGGCGGTGGCGACCTGTCCGCGATAGCGGCCGGCCAGCACGCCGACACGTTGCACATAGCGCTGGGTCTCGCCGTAGGGCGGCACGCCGCCATAGCGATCCACGGCGCCCTCGCCAGCGTTGTAGCCGGCCGCGGCCAGGGTCAGGTCCCCGTTGAAGCGCTTCAGCAACCACGACAGGTACTGCACGCCACCACGGATATTTTGCGATGCATCATAGGCATCGCTGACCCCGAAGCGGCGCGCAGTGCCCGGCATCAACTGCATCAAGCCCTGCGCACCGGCACGACTGAGCGCCAGCGGGTTGTAGGCGGACTCGGCATGAATGATCGCGCGCACGATCGCTTCCTCGACGCCGAACTCACGCGCCGCCGAGGCGATCTCCTGTTGATAGGCCGCCGTATTGAGCCGGATCGCGCCGAAGTTCACCCCCGGCTTGGCACCGCAGGCGTAGCAGGTCTCGATGAAACTGTAGTGGATGGTGCGCAGGCCTTCGATACTGGCGACCTGGCGTGGGCGGGTGCTGGTGTAGTGGCGCACGCCGTCCTTCATATACGAGTAGACCTGCCCGCTGACCACCCGGCGCGGGTTGACCGCCACGGCCGGTGCGGGGATGGGCGCGATGGCGTTGGCGCCCTCGGCAGCCGGCGATGTGTGCGGCATCGCAGCGCTCGCGGCCGCGCGGCGCGGCGGGCTGATGAGGGTGGCAGGTGCCACGCTGTCGATGTTGCCGACAGCACGGGGCGCGGCCTGCGATAGCGCAGGCGCCGGACCCACGCGCGCGGCGGGCGCTCGCCGGGGCGAGCGATCGGGCGTATAGCTGCTGATGACGCTGCAGGTGGCGCCGCTCTGGCGCTTGCTGAGATAACTGGTGATGCCGTCACCACTGACGCATTTGTACAGCGTACCGGCGCTGGCCGGCGCCGCCGACAACGTGACAAGCACCAGCCCCAGCAGTCTTGACATCCCCTTCATGCGGGGAGTGTCCCAGCTTGCCCGGCGCTTGCCAAGAAGCGCGGCCACTCAGGCCGACAGCCGGTGCAGTCGCGTCCGCAAACCATCCAGGGCATCGAGCAGCGGCGTGCCGATCTCGGCCGGCGCGATCGTCTCGAACGGCAGGTCGAGCAGCAAGAGATTGGCCGCCAGCGCGGGCATGCTCGGGGCGCCCAGCCCAAGCCAGCAGTGCCCTGGCCCGTCAGCTTCCAGCGCGCCCAGCCACGGCGGGATCTGCGCGGCCAGGACCTGCAGCGACCCGGGCAGCCGTACCCGCGCGCGGCATGCGTACGGTGCCTCGCCGATGGCTTGCCGCAGGAGTTGCAACGGCTCGTCCGGTAACGCGCGGGCGGCGAACCGGGCACCGGTCGCCAGCGCCTGGTCGAT
Organism: Xanthomonas cucurbitae; assembly: GCF_002939885.1. Lineage (GTDB taxonomy): Bacteria > Pseudomonadota > Gammaproteobacteria > Xanthomonadales > Xanthomonadaceae > Xanthomonas > Xanthomonas cucurbitae. The sequence continues at coordinate 4,541 of NZ_MDED01000038.1, read as the reverse complement.
GCGGTCTGCACGTAGCGTGCGCCAGTCCTGGCGTTCGCAGTCCCAGGCCAGCAGGTACCAGCGCCGCCCGTAGTTGACCAGCAGCGCCGGCTCGACGCAGCGGACGATGGCGACGCCGGAATGACGCCGATAGTCCAGCCGCAAGGTGATGTGATCGCGACAGGCACCGGCCAGCTGCGCCAGCACCGCCGCATCCACCAGGGTGCCAGCCTCGGCCAACGGCAGGCTGGCCATGGCCGCGTGCGCGGCACTGGCACGCTGGCCACTGCGCCGCGGCAGCAGCGGGTCGAGCTTGGCCAGCACGCGGGTGGCGGCCGCGTCCATGCCACCGATGGCCGGGGCGGCGGCGCGCAGGGCGATCGCCACGGTCAGCGCTTCTTCTTCCTCGAACAACAGCGGCAAGGCGGCCGCGCCCTGCCCCAGCCGGTAGCCGCCCCCGCTGCCCGGCGCCGCATGCACCGGGTAGCCCAGTGCGCGCAGGCGATCGATGTCGCGGCGCAGGCTGCGCGGATGCACCTCCAGGCGCGCGGCCAGGGCAGCACCCGACCAGCTCCGCCCACCTTGCAGAAGAGATAGCAGTCGCAGCAGACGGGCAGCGGTCGAGGCCATGCCGGCACCGTATTGCGGACAGTAACTGTCCGCAAGGGCTGGGTAGCATCGTGATCGCTGCCACCGCTGATCGCCACCCAACCCAATACCGAGGAGATTGCAATGTCCGACGACCGCCAGATCACCCTGTTCCACAATCCCCGCTCACGCTCGCGCGGCGTGCTGGTGCTGCTGGAAGAGCTGGGTGCCAATTACAACCTGCAGCGCATCGACCTGGAACAGGAGCAGCAGCGCACGCCGGAGTTCCTGGCACTCAATCCGATGGGCAAGATCCCCACCATCGTCCATGGCAGCAGCGTGGTCACCGAACAGGGGGCGATCTACCAGTATCTGGCCGAGCTGTATCCGGAGGCCGGCCTGTCGCCGGCACCGGGCGACGCCGACCGGGGGGCCTACCTGCGCTGGCTGGCGTTCTACGGCTCGGCCTTCGAGCCGGCGATCATCGACCTTGCGCTGAAGCGCGAAGCACCACCGCGCTCGTTTTCGCCGTATGCCGACGCCGACACCGTGCTGGCGGTGGTGCATGCACAGCTGGCCCGGGGCGATTACCTGCTGGGTGCGCGCTGCAGTGCCGCCGACGTCCTCTGGGGCAGCGCCCTGGCCTGGATGGTGGAGTTCGGCCTACTCGACCCGCCCGCCCCGACGCGCGCCTATATCGCCCGGATGGCGGCGCGCCCGGCGGTGGCGCGTGCCGAGGCCGTCGATACCCCTGCCGGGGCGGACGCTGCCGGCACAAGCGGGTAAACTGCGCGGCTTCGTTCACCACCCGCCTGGAATCAGCGCCATGCCCGGGACATCCGTTTCCGACCTGTCCACGGCCACCGCCGTGGACACCCCCACCCTGGTGCCGTTGCCGGTCGCCCGCACGGCAGCGCCTGCCGTGGTGCGCGGCAAGCTGTATATCAAGACCCACGGTTGCCAGATGAACGAGTACGACTCGGCCAAGATGGCCGACGTGCTCGCTGCGTCCGAGGGCCTGGAGCTGACCGACAACCCCGAAGACGCCGACGTGGTGCTGGTCAACACCTGCTCCATCCGCGAAAAGGCGCAGGAAAAGGTATTCAGCCAGCTGGGGCGCTGGAAGGCACTCAAGGCCGGTGGCAAGCCGGTCATCATCGGTGTCGGCGGCTGCGTGGCCTCGCAGGAAGGCGAAGCCATCGTCAAGCGCGCGCCCTATGTGGACCTGGTGTTCGGTCCGCAGACCCTGCACCGGCTGCCGGAGCTGATTCGCGCCCGGCGCGAGTCGGGCAAGTCGCAGGTGGACATCAGCTTCCCGGAGATCGAGAAATTCGACCGCCTGCCCGAACCGCGTGCCGATGGCCCGTCGGCGTTCGTGTCGATCATGGAAGGCTGCTCCAAGTACTGCTCGTTCTGCGTGGTGCCCTACACCCGTGGCGAGGAGGTCAGCCGCCCGTTCGAGGACGTACTGGTGGAAGTGGCGCAGCTCGCGGCGCAAGGCGTGCGCGAGATCAACCTGCTGGGCCAGAACGTCAATGCGTATCGCGGTGCCTATGGCGCCGATGCCGGCGAGGCGGTGCAGTACGCCGATCTGGGTCTGTTGATTCGCACCATCGCGCAGATCGAGGGCATCGGCCGCATCCGTTTCACCACCTCGCATCCGCTGGAGTTTTCCGATTCGCTGGTGGATGCGTATCGCGACGTGCCGCAGCTGGCCAACTACCTGCATCTGCCGGTGCAGGCCGGCAGCGACCGCATTCTGTCGGCGATGAAGCGTGGCTACACCGCACTGGAATTCAAATCCAAGATCCGCAAGTTGCGTGCGGTGCGCCCGGATATCTCGATCAGCTCGGACTTCATCGTCGGCTTCCCTGGCGAAACCGAGGCGGACTTCGAAAAGACCATGAAGCTGATCGAGGACGTGGGCTTCGACCAGAGCTTTTCGTTCGTGTACTCGCGCCGTCCCGGCACGCCGGCAGCGGACCTGCAGGACGACACGCCCGAGGCGGTCAAGCAGGCACGCCTGGCGCGATTGCAGGCACAGATCAACGCGCATGCGGCGCGCATTTCGCAGTCCATGGTCGGCAGCGTGCAGCGCGTATTGGTGGAAGGCCCGTCGCGGCGCGACCCGAACGAGCTGACCGGCAAGAGCGAGAACATGCGCCCGGTGAACTTCCCGGGCAATCCACGGCTGATCGGTCAGTTTGTCGATGTGCTGATTACCGAGGCGATGAGCAATTCGCTGCGTGGGCGCATCCAGTTGGGTGATGGCGCGGGTTGATGCCGGTACTGACCATGCGCGGTCGATACCCTCGTCACTGCAACGATGAGTGTCGCGTTGCGCGCCATGCGGATGCATCGACAAGCTGGTGGTGACCTCACCCGGTTGTACGGCCATCTGCCTGCCTAGGCCTCTCGCACATCCATCGCAGCGGCACGGGTGCTTGGGGCGAGTTCGGGCACTGGCGAAAATTTCACCAGCAAACTGCGACGCCTTGCAACAGAAGGCGCCGCAGCACTTACCCACAGGCTTTGCCGGATTCGATCCACATCGGGTGTGGACAACCCATTCCGCACTGGCGATTTTTTCGCCACCACCCTGCCGAACCTTGCACCAGTAGGGCTGGCAACTTCTATCCACAGGTTAGTGAGGCGTGACTCCACAGCGATTGTGGAAAACCCGGCCGCGCCGCATCCAGCCGCACGCAGCAGCCGCGGGTTGTTGGTGGGATCACACCCTGCGCGCTACCCTCGCCTGCCGCCCTACCGACGCCGCACGCGCTGTCCGATCCGACCATGAACGCACCTGCCTATCGTGATTTCACCCTGCACCCCGAAGACACCGAGCGCCTGGCCAACCTGGCCGGCCCGTTCGATGCCCACCTGCGCCAGATCGAGCTCAAGCTGGGCGTGGAGATCGCCAATCGCGGCAACATCTTCCGCGTCACCGGCCCGGAGCCGGCGATCACCGCCGCCCAGGAGCTGCTGACCGCGCTGTACGACGAAGCGGCCTCGGTCACCTTCGACAACCATGCCATCCACCTGCGCTTGAACGATGCCAATGTCGAACACGTGGCCGAGCGCGCGTACCAGCCGCAGGACGTGGCGATCAAGGTCAAGCGCGGCACCGTGCGTGGCCGCGGCGCCAACCAGGCCAAGTACCTGCATGCGATCGCTACCCACGACATCAACTTCGGCATCGGCCCGGCCGGCACCGGCAAGACCTTCCTGGCGGTAGCCAGCGCGGTGGAAGCGCTGAACGAATCGCGCGTGCAACGCCTGATCCTGGTGCGCCCGGCCGTGGAAGCCGGCGAGAAGCTCGGCTTCCTGCCCGGCGATCTCAGCCAGAAGGTAGACCCCTACCTGCGCCCGCTCTACGACGCGCTGTACGAAATGCTGGGCGTGGAAAAGGTGGTCAAGCTGCTGGAGAAGAACGTCATCGAGATCGCCCCGCTGGCCTATATGCGCGGACGCACGCTCAACGACGCCTACGTGATCCTGGACGAGGCGCAGAACACCACCATCGAACAGATGAAGATGTTCCTGACCCGCCTGGGCTTCGGCTCCACTGCGGTGGTCACCGGCGACCTGACCCAGATCGACCTGCCCAAGCACGTCAAGTCCGGCTTGCGTGATGCGATCGAGGTGCTGCGTGACGTGGAAGGCGCCAGCTTCACCTTCTTCGAAGCGCGCGACGTGGTGCGTCACCCACTGGTGCAACGCATCGTGACCGCCTACGAAAAGCGCGACCGGCAGATCGACACCGAATCCACCTCGACAACTGAGTGACCGGCCTGGCGCCGGCCAGCTGCGCAAACAGTGCAACGCGCCGTTAAGAGCGGCGGTGGGAGCACGCCTGGTACAGGATGACCCGCAGTTTCATTAAGGACGCTCTGAACAAAGCAGCCTGATCTGCGACAATTGACCGACGATCCAAGCGGACGATTTCGATGCAACTGAGCTTTGGCGACGCG
>NZ_MDED01000037.1 GCF_002939885.1 Xanthomonas cucurbitae | reverse complement strand
CTTCTGGGACGGTGGAAAGGGCCTGTTTCCAAGGCTCAACGCAGATTCAGGGGCCTCAAGGCACCCACACGAATCCGCGATGAGCCGTAAAAGTAGAGCTTGGCCATGGCGTGATGTTACGGGCCGGGCGGCGGAATGCGGAAGACCGGCGCTGCCTGGCATGGTTGGCCGATGCTGCACCAGGACCGCGCCGTCGCGTTCCGCGAATGCGCTGCGGCAATCCTGGGCGCTTCCCGGCGCCACATGAACCCGCGCGCCGGCTAGCTGCTAGCCACCCCGGTACAATGGCGCGCTCTGTCGGAAGCCTCTATGCACGGTCTCAATCCCCCGCAAAGCGCCGCAGTGCTGCACGGCGAAGGTCCCTTGTTGGTGCTGGCCGGTGCCGGCAGCGGCAAGACGCGCGTGATCGTGGAGAAGATCGCGCACCTGATCGCCACCGGGCGCTACCCGGCCAAGCGCATCGCCGCGATCACCTTCACCAACAAATCGGCCAAGGAAATGCGCGAGCGTGTGGCCAAGCGCATCCGCGGCGATGGTGCCGATGGCCTGACCATCTGCACCTTCCACGCACTGGGACTGAAGTTCCTGCAGATCGAACATGCTGCCGTCGGCCTGAAGCGCGGGTTTTCGATCTTCGATTCGGACGATGCCGCCGCGCAGATCAAGGACCTGATGCATGGCGCCAAGCCCGATGCGATCGAGGACGCCAAGAACCTGATCTCGCGCGCCAAGAACGCCGGGCTATCGCCGGAGCAGGCGATGGCGGCGGCGCGCAGCAACCGCGAAAAAGAAGCCGCCAGCCTGTACGAGCGCTACCAGGCGCGGCTGACCACCTTCAACGCGGTGGACTTCGACGATCTGATCCGCCTGCCGGTGCAGATCCTGGAAGCCAACGAAGAGATCGTACTGGGCTGGCGCGAACGCATCGGCTACCTGCTGGTGGACGAATGCCAGGACACCAACGATGCGCAGTACCGGCTGCTGAAGATGCTGGCCGGCCCGCGTGGCAACTTCACCTGCGTGGGCGACGACGACCAGAGCATCTACGCCTGGCGCGGCGCCAACCCGGAAAACCTGCAGCAGATGGGGCGCGACTATCCGGCGCTGGAAATCATCAAGCTGGAGCAGAACTATCGTTGTTCCAACCGCGTGCTGCGCGCGGCCAACGCCTTGATCGCGCACAACCCGCACGAGCATCTGAAGACGTTGTGGAGCGACCAGGCCGACGGCGAGCGTATTCGCGTGTGGGAATGCCGCGACAGCGAGCACGAGGCGGAAAAGGTGGCCGCCGAGATTTCGTTCCTGGGCACCGCCAAGCAGGTGCCGTGGAGCGATTTCTGCATCCTGTTCCGCGGCAATTTCCAATCGCGGCCGCTGGAAAAAGCGCTGCAGTTGTTGCGGGTGCCGTATCACCTGACCGGCGGCACCGCGTTCCTGGAGCGACAGGAGGTCAAGGACCTGTTGTCGTGGCTGCGCCTGATCGTCAACCCGGACGATGACGCCGCCTTCCTGCGTGCGGTGCAGTCGCCCAAGCGCGAAGTGGGGGCGACCTCGCTGGCGCGACTGGCCGAGCTTGCCAGCGGCAAGTCGGTGCCGATGTCGCGTGCGGCCGAGTCGATGGGCGCGTTGCAGCAGCTGCCGCCGCGTGCGGCCAACGGCCTGAGCGCGTTCACCGACATCCTGCGCGAGATGCGCCAGCACGCGACCAGCATGCCGGCGGGCGAACTGGTGCGCATGCTGGCCGACAAGTCCGGCCTGCTCAACGACCTGCGCAACCAGTCCAAGGACGAAACCGGCTTCCAGCGCCGCAAGCGCAACCTGGACGAATTGGCCGAGTGGTTCGAAGGTGGGCCGCGCGGGGCCAGCGCCAGCGATCTGGCCGCGCAGCTGGCGCTGCTGTCGCGCAACGACAAGGACGATGGCGGCAACCAGGTGCGCATGATGACCATGCATGCGTCCAAGGGCCTGGAATTCCGCTATGTGTTCATCGTTGGCTGCGAAGACGGCGTGCTGCCGCACGAAGTCAGCCTGGAAGAAGGCAATCTGCAGGAAGAGCGCCGCCTGTTGTACGTGGGCATCACCCGCGCCAAGCAGCAGTTGTGGATGAGCTACAGCAAGCTGACGCGCAAGTTCGGCGAGCATGTGCGGTTGAAGCCGAGCCGGTTCTTCGACGAGATTCCCGCAGCGGAGCTGCAGCGCGATGGTGCCGACCCGGTGGCCGATGCCGAACGCAAGAAGGAACGCGCCAGCGCGGGCCTGGCGGCGATCCAGGCGCTGTTCGACTGAGCACTGGCCGTGCAGGTGGATCGGCCGCACGCGCAGTGCACTGCGCCCGCCATCACTGCGGCATCTGCAACGCCACCATGCGTGCTGCAATCAGGCTTGTCAGGGCCGTTCCTGCGCGGCAGTCTGCGGCTTGCGACATAGGAGCGCGCCGTGACCGTCATCCTGGAAACCGCACGACTGCGCTTGCGCCTGCTCGATCCCGACGGCGATGCCGAGGCGATGCTGGCGCTGGTCAACGATCCTGCCTTCATCGCCGGCATCGGCGACCGTGGTCTGCGCACCCGCGCGCAGGCGCGCGCGCATCTGCGCGACTGGGCGCAGGCCCATCAGCAACAACACGGTTTCGCGCACTGGGCGCTGGAGACGCGGGACGGCGCCACGTTCCTGGGCACCTTGGGCTTGCTGTGCCGCGAAACCTTGCCGGTGCCGCATCTGGGTTTTGCGCTGTTGCCCGCGCATCGCGGCAAGGGCTATGTCAGCGAAGCCGGGCGCGCGGTGCTGGTGCATGCGCGCAAGGCACTGGGGTTGACGCGGCTGTGCGCGATCGTCTCGCCAGGCAATGCGGAATCGATCCGCGCGCTGGAAGCGCTCGGGCTCCGTTATGAGGGCCTGCGGGTGCTGAGTGCCGGCACCGAAGCCGTGGCGTACTACACGATCGAGCTTGACCCGGGTAGCGTGCACCGCTGAGCGGGGTCGCCTGCGCTTGCCCGCGTTTCGATGGTGTCGGACACCGGTAGGCGGTGGTTGGGTGCGGCCCATCGCACGTCGCGCGGATCTGCCGCGCCCGGCCGCGCCATCGGCGGCCAAGCGACTTACCGGCGCGATCACTCGCCCAGGCGGGTGTGCAACTCGGCCAGTTGCGCACGCAGGTCCTGCAGCTGTTCTTCCAGCACCTGCACGCGCGTTTCCAGCTCGCTGCTGTCGGCGCCGCCGCGCGCTGCCGGTGCGGCGCGCGCAGCGGCCGCCTGCAAGGCTTCCAGATCCAATGCACCGCTGAGCAGATGTGCGTAACGGTCCTCGCGCTGGCCGCCGGCGCGCGGCAGTTGCGCGGCCAGGCCGCGCTGGACCAGCCGTTCCAGATGATGACGCACATCGTCGGCATCGTTGAAACGCGCCAGCCGCTCGCTGCGCGTGTGCAGCTCGCCCAACGTCTGCGGCCCGCGCAACAGCAGCAGGCCGATCAACGCCACCTGCTGGCGGGTCAGGTCCAGCACGCTGCCCAGCCTGTGCTCGTAGCGTTCGGCGCGCGAGGAGAATTGCTGGCGCACCAGCCCCAGCGTTTCGAGCTGGCGCAGCGCGTGATGGACAACGCCGGTCTGCAGCGTCAGTACCGGTTCGCGGGCGGTCTTCTGGTTGGCGGCCACCTGGGCGGCGTTGACGGTGAGCGGGTAGGCGTCCGGGGTGGTCGCTTCCTTCTCGATCAGGCAGCCCAGTACGCGGGCCTGGGCGGTATCGAGCACGGGGATGGACGATGTCTCTGTCATGCGGCAGCTCCTGGGCAATCAGCGGGGAAGCATATGCCGATCCGTCGCCGGCATGCGGCGGCGCAGCGCGACAAGGTGGGGCCATGCCCATCCACGGCATGCGGCGCATGGGGTGTCTGCATCGCATCGGGAGTGCTGGCGTGGGAGCACTGCGGCGCGAACCCGTTAAAATCATCGGCTTCCTTGCCGTTCTGTCTCCTGGTGGCTGTCATGCGCTTCCCGTCCTATGCACCGCTGTCCCTGATCGCCTGCACCGCGCTGGCCTTGAGCGCCTGCAAGCCCGGTGACAAGGCGCCGCCTGCCGCAGTAGCTACCGATGCCGCCAGCGCGGCGGCCACCCAGCCGGCAGCACCGGCCACTGCCCTGCCAGCCGGCGACGACAACCTCAACGCGGTGCTGTGGATGCAGCGCTCGGAGGAATACCGCGCCGTGGCCGAGCAGACCTACCGCGCGGCGGCCGACACGCTGGACGCCGCGCTCAAGCAGCCCAACTGGGACGCGCTGGTGCCCGAAGAACGCGCCAATGCCGCCATCGGCCTGAAGCCGGCAGTGGTGCTGGACGTGGACGAGACCGTGCTGGACAACTCGCCGTACCAGGCGCGGTTGCTGCGCGAGGGCAAGGAATACGACGAGCTGAGCTGGGACCAGTGGGTGGCCGAGAAGAAGGCCAAGCCGATTCCCGGCGTGGTGGATTTCGCCAAGGCGGCCAACGCGCGCGGTATCACCTTGATCTACATCTCCAACCGCGCGGTGCATCTGAAGGACGCCACGCTGGCCAACCTGCGCAGCGCCGGCCTGCCGGTGGCCGACGACAGCGTGTTCCTGGGCCTGGGCACGGTGGTGCCCGGCTGCGAGCAGACCGGCAGCGAGAAGAATTGCCGCCGCCAGCTGGCCGGGCGGCAATACCGCGTGCTGATGCAGTTCGGCGACCAGCTGGGCGACTTCGTGCAGGTGAGTGCCAATACCGGGCAGGCCCGTGGCGCGCTGCTGCAGCAGTACCACGACTGGTTCGGCGAGCGCTGGTGGATGCTGCCCAACCCCAGCTATGGCGGCTGGGAGCCGGCGCAGTTCAACAACGATTATTCGCAACCCTGGCAGACCCGCCACGACGCCAAGCGCGCCGCCCTGGAGCTTGCCCGATGAGCCGCCCCCTGTTAGCCCTGGCCGCGCACGAGCGGCTGATCTTCGCGCTGGATGTGCCCGGCCATGACGAGGCCATCGCCTGGGTGGAGCGCCTGGGCGAGTCGGTGTCCTTCTACAAGATCGGCATGGAGCTGCTGGCCTCCGGCGAGTATTTTCATGTGCTCGATGCGCTGGCCAGGCGCAACAAGCGGGTGTTCGTGGACCTGAAGTTCTTCGATATTCCCGCCACCGTGGCCGGCACCATCGCCCGGCTGTCGCAGTGGCCGGTGAGCTATTGCACCGTGCACGGCTGGCATGCCGGCATGTTGCAGGCCGCCGCCGAGGCCAACCGGGGCGACATGCGCCTGCTGGCAGTGACCGTGCTGACTTCGATGGGCCGCCCGGACCTGGCCGCAATGGGCATCGACCGCGCACCGGTGGAGGTGGTGGTGGAGCGCGCGCTGGCCGCGCAGGCGGCCGGCATCGACGGGGTGATCGCCTCCGGCCAGGAAGCCGGCCCGATCCGCCGCGCCACCGGCCCGGCATTTTCGATCGTCTGCCCTGGCATCCGTCCCGGCGGGCCGGTCGGCGACGACCAGCAGCGCACCGTGGGCGTGGCGCAGGCCTTTACTGATGGCGCCGATGCGATTGTCGTCGGCCGCCCGATCCGCCTGGCCAGCGATCCGGCCGCTGCGGCCGCCGCCATCCAGGCGGAGATTCGTTCTGCAACCTCGCATCGTCCCTGAAAGGATGCGACCACTTTTTCTGAATAGAATCAGTCAGATAAGTAGTAACAATTAAAGTGTTGCCTTAACGTTAAATCTGGTTAGCATGCCGCGTCCGATGTCAGTCGGAAGCTGTGCCACGCATTGTCTGCCGGGGTTTCCCGGCTTTTGAAGGGATCGGTCCGTGTGGCCTATCCTTTTTTTTGCGCATCGGTGCACTGCGGTGTGCGGCAGCGGAACAGCGCCAACGGCCATGTCTCAGGCGCGCCCCGCGCGTGCCTTGCTCGCCGGTGACAGCCTCCGCTGCCACCCCGGATGGCGTATCCGGGATGACAACGGACCGAGGTGGGTGCCGGCTTCGGTCACCAGATGATGCGTGCGCTCAGGAACAGGCTGCGCGGCGGGGTGGACATGGAGCCGTATTGGTTGATGTCCACACGCGGGCTGTAGACCCCACCCTGGCCCCAGTCGATGGCGTACTGGTCGTAGTTGCGGAAGTTCAAGGCGTTGATCAGATCGCCGCGCACCTGCACGGTCACCGCATCGGTGACCTGCATGTCCTTGGACAGCGACAGGTCCAGCTGGCGGGTGCCGAAGATGTCCCCGCCGGCCAGGAACTTGCCGCCCGGTGCATCCACCGACACCACGCGGATGTTGTTGGAGGGCGGGCCGCCGTACAGGTCGTAGGACACCGCTTCGTTGCGCGGCGGTACCGTGGCCAGGGTCAGCTTGGCCGAGGCACTGATCCCCCAGAACAGGTCGTAGATGCCGGTGACCACCAGGCGATGGCGCGGCACCGAGTTCAAATCCAGGAACGGATAGTCGGCGATGGTGGCGGCATCGAAGCCGTACTGTTCATCGTTGCCACGGTTGCCGCGTGCGCGCGAGAACGTGTAGGCCGCCGTCAGGCCCCAGCCGCTTTCCTTGGTATAGGCCTTGTCGGTGGACAGCAGCAGCTGCGTGGTCTTGGTTTCCACGCCGTTGTTGCCGATGATGAGCGAGCCGAATCCCGGCGGCGGCTGTAGCCACGGCTGGCCGCCGTTCTGGAAGAAATCGCCATTCGGGTAGCGGTTGCCCAGGGTGAGGATCAGCCCGTCCTTGCTGTGGATATACGACACCGTGGCCGAGTTGCTCCACTCGCCCACGCGGGTGCGCAGGCCCAACGAATATTGGTCCGAATACGGGGTTTTCAGGTCGTTGTTGAGCAGGTCGATTTCGCCGTTGCGCACCCGTGCATCGACCAGCCCGCCCAGGCTGTCCGGGTTGCTGATGAACGCCGGGTTGAAGTTGGTGCAGGTGCCTGGCGCTGGCGTGCAGTCGGAGGATTCGACGAAGCGGACGGTGTATTGCGCCAGCGCCGACTTGACCTGTTCCAGGCCCATGATGTCGAACAGGTTGCGGTCGAAGCTGCGCCCGGCGCCGCCGAACAGCACCAGCGATTCGTCGCCACGGAAATCGTAGGAAAAGCCCAGGCGCGGGGCGAAGTTGTTGTTGTCCTGCTTGCGATTGCGGCCGTTGCTGAGGTAGTCGTTGATGTTGACCCCGCCCTTGGCCAGTTGCTCGGCGTAGGTGGCGCTCACCGCCGGGTCTGTACCGGGACCATTCAAGGCGGCCACCACTTCCGGCGGGGTCACATTGTCCAGGTAGGACGGGATCTTCTCGCCGTCCCAACGCACGCCCAGGTTCAACTGCAGCTTGTCGTTGACGTCCCAATCGTCCTGGATATACAGACCCAGTTGCTTGCTGCTGGTGGTCACCGACGGTGCGGCACCGGCAAACGGCAGGTTGAAGCGCACCTGGTACGGAATCGCCGCAGTGCCCTGGCCATCGTTGACCGCGTAGAAGAACGACGGGTTGACGGTGGAATTCTCGCTCTGGGTCAGCTCCACTTCCTTGTACTTCACGCCCATCTTGATGACGTGGCTGCCGTGCCAGTCGATGCTGTTGAAGGTCAGATCGTTCTGGAAGCTGGGGCCTTTTTGCCCCTTGCGCTGGATCGCCAGGCCACTGGTGGCGCCGTCGTTGATGAGCACATCGTTCTCGGCGATGCCGCGCGTGTACACGCTTTGGCTGCCGATGGTGGAGGCGGTCGGATTGAACAGCACGTCCTCGTAGGAGATGCGCGCCTCGTTGACGTAGGTTTCGCCGAAATGCTGCCAACGCAGGTCGTAGCGTTCTTCGGAGTTGAGGTTGATCTTGGCGGCGATGGCGGTGTTGCGATCGCCCACGCTGTCGCGGCTTTCCTCGTCGCGGACCTTGGCGGTCAGCTCCAGGCGGTCGTTGTCGCCGATGTCCCAGTCGATCTTGCCGAAGTACAGGTCTTCGTTGAACGGTCGGGTGACCGAACCCAGACGGCTCTGCACGCTGGCCGGCAGGTCGTCGCTCAGCACGCTGAAGTTGTCGGGCACCGACACCGGGCTGGCCGAGACTTCGAAGCCCTTGCCTTCGTAGCTGAAGAAGAAATGCGCCTTGTCCTTGACGATGGGGCCGCTGAGCGCGAAGCCATATTCGTCCTGGTGGGTCTGGCGCTTGTTGCCGTCGGCGTTGGGCGCACCGGCGCGCTCGTCGGGCTGGCGCGCGCGGAAATCGGTGTTGGTGGTGCGCCCGAAGATCTCGCCGTGGAACTCGTTGCCGCCGGACTTGGTGGAGGCCACGATCGCCGCCGAACCCACCTGGTCGAACTCGGCCTTGTAGTTGGAGGTGATGACCTTGTACTCGCCGATCGCCAGCTGCGGGAACGGGTTGCCCGCGCTCTGCTGCTGGCCGGACACGCCGCCGAACAGATAGCTCTTCTGGCCCACGCCGTCGATATAGACATTCACCGCCGAGCTGGCCTGCGCGCCGCCGCGGATGCGGCTATTGCCGTTGGAATCAGTCTCGAACTGCATGCCCGGCACGGTGTCGGCAAACTCCAGGAAGTTGCGCGTCAGCTGCGGCACGGTGCTGATCTGCTTGAGCGAGATGTTGGTGCCCACTTCGGAGGTCTTGACCTCCTGCAACGTGGTGGCGGTGACCCGCACCGCGTCCAGCGTGGTGGCATCGCCTGCCGGTGCGGTGGCCGTCGCCGTGCCGCCGCCCAGGTCCAGGCTGACCGAGGAGGCCACCGACAGCGTCACCGTCCGCTCGGTGCCCGGGCCGGCTTCGACCTTGTAGGTGCCCGGCGGCAGGCCGACCAGCGCATAGGTGCCATCCGGTCCCGTGGCGACCCGGCGCACGGCACCGCTGGCGACATTGGTGGCGGTCACGGTGGTGCCGGCCTGTGCGGCGGCGACCTGGCCACGCAAGGTGGCATTGCTGGATTGGGCCATGGCCGGAGACGCTGCCAGCAGCGAGGCGGCCAGGGCGCAGCACAACAGGCTGCGCGCCGGCAAGGTGGAGACGGTGCGATGGGTCTTCATGACATTCCCCCTCCCAGGGGTGAGGCGCGTACCGGCGAAGGGGTCGGCGTGGCGCAGGTGGTGCGTTGCTTCAAGGTCGGCAGAGCGACGGCAGGCAGGCGATAGGCGTTATAAAAAACACAAGAAACCGCAAAGAATTCGTGAAGATGCGACGGCGCGCGATGCTTTCAGCCTCTGGGCGCGGTGCGTGGCGCACTGGACGCGCGCACGATCAGCTCCGGAACCATCTCCGAGCGCGCCGGTGGCGCGGCCTCCGCCGGCACTGGCGGCGCATCGACCAGTTGCTGGCCCAGCAGCAACCGCAGCGCACGTGCGCCCAGCCCGGCAATATCCACCCGCATGGTGGTCAATGCCGGCAGCACGTAGCGCGCCATCGGCACGTCGTCGAAACCGGCCAGGGCGATGTCCTGCGGTACCTTGAGCCCGGCATGGCCGAGCGCGAACAGGCAGCCCAGCGCCATCATGTCGTTGGCGGCGAACACCGCGTCCGGGCGGGCGTCCTGCGCCAGGGTCTGGCCGGCGCGATACCCGGATGCCTCGTCGAAATTGCCCGGCAGCACCCACGGTTGCGCCTGCGGGTCCAGCGCCAGCTCGTCGCGATAGCCGCGCAGGCGTTCGTGCGCATCGAAGTTGTCGTCCGGGCCGGCGATGAACGCAATGCGGCCATGGCCGCTGTCGCGCAGATGGCGGGTCATCACCCGCGCGCCGCCGTAATTGTCCACGTTGAGCAGCGGCCGCTGGCCGTTGCTGCCGGCACAGTTGAGCAGGACCGCCGGCAGCCCGCCGGGCAGCGCCTCGGCGTAAACGTCCGACTCGCCCAGCGACGGCGACATCAGCAGCACCCCATCCACGCGCCCGGGCAGGCGCTCCAGCGCCCGGCGCTGCGCCTGCGGGTCGCCGTGCGAGCTGGACACCAGCAGGTGGTAGCCCTGCTCCCGCGCCACCTGGTCGATGCCACGGATCAATTCGGAAAAAAATTCGCCATGCAGGTCCGGCAACACCACCCCGATGGTGTGGGTACGGCGGCTGCTCAGGCTGCGCGCGGCGTGGTGCGGGATGTAGTTGAGGCTGCGCGCCACCTGCAGCACGCGTTCGCGGACCGACTCGGCCACATGCTGGTGGCCATTCATGGTGCGCGACACCGTGGCAACCGAGACCTGCGCCTGGCGCGCGACGTCCTTGATGGTGACGCTAGTGCTCTCCGAGCGTGGTCGGCTCATGGCATGACCTTGGACAAGACAATGCGCATCCTGCCGCGTGCCGGAGTTGGACGCACGTGACGCAGACGCAGGGCGTTCGGGGGAAACAGGCACATGCATGACATCGGCACCATCCGATGGCGGCCTCGAAGCGAGATGGCGCGCACGCTAGCAGGAACTGCAAGCGCTTACATGATGCATTGCACAATCAGGCGAGTCCTTGCGGCGCAAGGCTTCCGCTGGAGTAGGTGGACAAAGTTGTCCGAACGAGACAGCGTCCAGACAGTGTTGGCCATCGGTCGCTGCTGCCATGGCCTGTGGATGTCGCCACCAACGAACCGATCCCGGTCCCCCGGGGCCGCGCGCCTTGCCGCCAGTGGCGCCAGCCAGCAAGATGCGCCGACCGATCAGGGGAACATCGTGCGCATGCCGTCACTCACCGTCCGCGCAGGCCGGTTCCAGCCCGTCGCCTGGGCGCTGCTCGTCGCCTTGGGCATGGGCGGCTGCCAGCGCCAGGAGCCGCCCATGGCCCTGCCCGGCGCCAACGCCGAACCGGCCGCGGCGATGCAGGCGATGACCGTCCCGTTGCGCCGCAACGATCTGGTCGCCTATGCGCGGATCCGGGTCACGCCCGCGCAGTACACCCAGCTGGACGCGGCCTGGCGCAGCGGTGCCAGCCGCTGGCCGCTGACCGAACTGCCGCTGCCCAATGAGATGGGCACGCTGCTGGGGGCCTTGTCGGCGCCCGACGCCGAGCGCCGCCTGCAGCAGGCCTTCGACGCGCAACTGGCCGGGCAGGCGCAGGGCATCGCGAAGGCCGCGCAGTCGCTGGGCCAGTTCGGCGTGCAGTACCTGCGCAGTCGCAACGACTACCAACCCGAGCAGCGCGCCCACTACATGCAACTGGTCGATGCCCTGAGCGCCTGGGCCGCCAGCGCGCCGCTGGCCGACCGCCCGCGCGCCAAGGCCAGTATCGCCGAGCTAGTGGCTGCCGCCCGCGCCACCGGCATCACCTCCGACGCGGATCTGCAACGCCTGGGCATGGAAGAGAGCCTGCGCCGGCTCGGGCCGTTCTGGGCGGTGTGCAAGAAGGTGCTGGAACGCTATGGCCTGTCGATCGATGGCAGCCTGGATGCCTTGCGCACCGGGTTGGTCACGCAGGACGGCGAGCAGGCCCAGGTGCGGTTGCGCTATCGGCTGGCCGCACGCGACATCGACCTGACCGTGGCGCTGGTCAAACGCGACGGCCACTGGTACCAGCAGCAGACCCAGGAGGAAGTGGCGGCACTGTTGCGTACGCCGCCGGTGGCGGACCTACCCGCAGCCACGGCAAGCCCCGACGCCCCGCCGGCGCCGTCGGCAAATGCCGGGCAGCGCCCGGCTGGGCGATAATGACCGCGATGCCAGAACAAAACCCCCTGCCGTTTCCCGACGGCCAGCCCGCCCCGCCCACCGCCGATGCCGCCACGCCTGGCGGTGCCTCGCCGTTGCCGACCGCCAGCCCCGTGCCTCCGGAGGTGTCGGCCGCCGCCGCGGCGCTGGCGCCGGCCAGCCCGCGCCCAAGCAAGCGGCCGTGGTGGGCGCGCCTGCTCGGGCGCCTGGCCGACCCCTGGCTGAGTCTGACCATCGAGCCGGATCAGCCCGGCCGCTACGACGACGGCCGGTCGGTGGTGTACGTGCTGGAAGACTATGGGCTGTCGAGTGCCTTGATCCTGGACAAGGCCTGCCGCGAGGCCGGCCTGCCCTCGCCGTTGGTGCCGCTGCCGGGCGACCCGCTGGAACGTAAGCGCGCCTACCTGGCGCTGTCGCGGCGCAGCAGCAGCAATTCGCTGATTCCCGAACAGCGCGGCGGCAAGACCCATTCCGACTCGCTGGCCAAGCTGTTGCAGGCCCATCGCGTGCGTGCCGACCTGGACGTGCAACTGGTGCCGGTGTCGATCTTCGTGGGCCGCGCGCCGGACAAGCAGAGCGGCTGGTTCGCGGTGCTGTTCTCGGAGAACTGGGCGCTGGTGGGCCGCTTCCGCCGCCTGCTGGCGGTGTTGCTCAACGGCCGTACCACCATCGTGCGCTTCGCCCCGCCGATCTCGCTGCGCCAGACCATGGCCGAGGGGTTGCCGCCCGAGCGCACCTTGCGCAAGTTGCAGCGCGTACTGCGCACCCACTTCCGGCGCATCCGCGAGGCCGTGATCGGGCCGGACCTGTCCACCCGCCGCCTGCTGGTGGACCAGGTGCTGGCCGCCGACTCGGTGCGCGAGGCCATCGCCACCCAGGCCAAGCGCGATAACTCCAAACCGGTCGATGCCTGGCGCAAGGCGCATGCCTATGCCTGGGAGATCGCCGCCGACTATTCCAGCCCGGTGGTGCGCTCGGCCAGCTTCCTGCTCACCCATGTGTGGAACCGCATCTACGCCGGCGTGCTGGTGCACCACCTGGACAAGCTCAAACAGGCCGCGCCCGGGCATGAAGTGGTCTACGTGCCCAGCCACCGCAGCCACATGGATTACCTGTTGCTGAGCTACCTGCTGTACGAACGCGGCATCGTGCCGCCGCACATCGTGGCCGGCATCAACCTCAACCTGCCGGTGGTGGGCACGCTGCTGCGCAAGGGCGGCGCGTTCTTCATCCGCCGCAGCATCCGCGGCAACGCGCTGTATTCGGCGGTGCTCAGCGAATACGTTGCCCAGCTGGTGGCCGGCGGCTATTCGATCGAATACTTCGTCGAAGGCGGGCGCTCGCGCACCGGGCGGCTGCTGCAGCCCAAGGGCGGTATGATCGCGATGACGCTGCGCGCCTACCTGCGCCAGCCACGCAAGCCGGTGCTGTTCCAGCCGGTGTACATCGGCTACGAGAAGCTGATGGAGGGCAATAGCTACCTGGACGAACTCACCGGCCGGCCCAAGGAAAAGGAATCCATCTGGGGCCTGCTGTGGTCCATTCCCAAGGTGCTCAAGCAGAACTACGGCCAGGTGGTGGTGAACTTCGGCGAGCCGATCGCGCTCAACGACGTGCTGGCCAGGCACGCTCCGGACTGGGATGGGCAACCGGTACCCGAAGACGAAAAACCCACCTGGCTGGCACCGGCGGTGGATACCTTGTCCACCCAGATCCAGACCCGCATCAACTGCGCCGCTGACGTCAATCCGATCAACCTGCTGGCGCTGGCGCTGCTGTCCACGCCCAAGCACGCGATGGGCGAGGCCGACCTGATCGCGCAGATCGAGCTCTGCAAGAAGCTGCTGGCGGAAATGCCGTATTCGGACCGCGTCACCGTCACCCCGCACACCCCGGCGCGCATCATCACCCATGCCGAAGAGATCAATGTATTGACGCGAGTGTCGCATCCGTTGGGCGATGTGCTCAGCGTCAGCGGCGATACTGCGGTGTTGCTGAGCTACTTCCGCAACAACGTGCTGCACCTGTTCACCGCGTCCTCGTGGGTGGCGTGCTGCTTCCAGAACAACCGCCGCATGAGCCGCGCCGGGCTGATCCGCCTGGGCCGCACGGTGTACCCGTTCCTGCAGGCCGAGCTGTTCCTGCCGTGGAGCGAAGACCGCTTTGCCGAGCGCATCGAACAGACCATCGAGATGTTCGTACGCGAGGGCCTGCTGCTCAACGTCACCGACGACGATGGCGGCATCCTGGCGCGCAACACCGGACAGACCGATGAAGTGTTCCGGCTGCGCGCCATCGGTCATTCGCTGCAGCAGGCGTTCGAGCGTTATTACATCGCCATTTCGGTGCTGGTGAAGAACGGTCCCGGCGTCCTCGGTGCCGGCGAACTGGAGAGCCTGTGCCAGCAGGCCGCGCAGCGTCTGAGCCTGTTGTACGCCCCGGCCGCCCCGGAGTTCTTCGACAAGACCCTGTTCCGCAGCTTCATCCAGAAACTGCGCGAGCTGCGCCTGGTTTGGCCGGACGAGAACAGCAAGTTGTTGTTCGACGAGCGGCTGGATGCATGGGCCAAGGATGCCAAGTTCATCCTCGGCCGCGAGCTGCGCCACACCATCGAACGGGTCAGCCCGGCGGCGGTGAAGCCGGACGTGGTGTTGCCGCCGGAGTGAGGTGGCCGCACTGCAGTGAGGCTTAGGAGCACTGCGGCATCCTTCTCCCATCGGGAAAAGGTGGCGCGTAGCGCCGGATGAAGGGGCGGTTGCAGCCACCATTGCACCCTGCAGCGCAGTGATCTTCATCACGGTGGCGTGCGTTTCGTCCTTCGGGATCTTGCACGGCTTTCACACAATGGTTGCGGTCGTTTCATCAGCCGCTTGCGGTGTTCTCGTTAACATCGCAGCCCCTTTCACTGTGATCGGCGAGGCGCTGCACCACGGGCGCTGCCGACAGGAAACCTTCATGCGCGCAGCTATCCATACCCAATTCGGCGATCCCGCCAAGGTGCTCGAGCTTGGCGAACGCCCGGTACCGCAGCCCGGCAAGGGCCAGGTCCGCATCGCCATGCGGCGCTCGCCGATCCACAACCACGACCTGTGGACCGTGCGCGGCAACTACGGCTACAAGCCGGCGCTGCCCGCGATCGGCGGCAGTGAGGGTTCCGGTGTCGTCGATGCGCTGGGCGAGGGCGTGGACGGCCTGCAGGTTGGCCAGCGCGTGGTCGCGGCCGGGGTGCACGAGAGCTGGGCCGAGTACTTCCTCGCCGCCGCCTCCGGCGTGGTGCCGCTGCCCGATGCGCTGGACGATGACCGCGGCTGCCAGCTGATCGCCATGCCGTTGAGCGCGCTGATGCTGATCGAATTCCTGCGCGTGGGCAAAGGCGACTGGATCGTGCAGAACACCGCCAACGGTGCCGTCGGCAAGACCGTCGCCATGCTGGCCGCCACCCGCGGCATCAACGTCGTCAACCTGGTGCGCCGCGACGCCGGTGTCGAAGAATTGAAGGCGCTGGGCATCGGCAATGCCGTGTCCACCGCCAAGGACGGCTGGCAGGCCCAGGTGCGCGCGCTGGCCGGTGATGCGCCCATCGTCCGCGGCATCGACTCGGTGGCCGGCGCCGCTGCCGGCGAGCTGCTTGGCCTGTTGGCCGAAGGTGGCGAGCTGGTGTCCTTCGGCTCGATGACCGGCGAGTCGCTGCAGATTTCCAGCGGCGATGTGATCTTCAAGCAGGCCACCGTGCGCGGCTTCTGGGGTAGCAAGGTCATGGCCGCCACTCCACCCGAGGACAAGCGCCGCATGATCGGCGAACTGCTCAAGGCGGCTCTGGACGGCAGCCTGGCGCTGCCCGTTGAAGCGGTGTTCGACCTGGAAGACGCCGCCCAGGCCGCTGCAGCAAGCGCCGAGCCGGGCCGTCGCGGCAAGATCTTGCTGCGCGCAGGCTGAGTAGCTGTAGCCATCGCTGACAGCCTGATTCATGCCATCGCGATCACATGCTGCCACTTCGCAGACCCAGCAGTCAGCCCGCTCGCAATACTTGTAGGAGCGCCCCCGGGCGCGAGGGCCTTCCCGTGAAAGCCCCGTCGCGCCCAGGTGCGCTCCTACAGGGAGCAAGGACCATGCATACCGCCCGGTTCTTGCTGCCAGGCACGCGGGATCGCTGCCGACAGTCACGGCGTGCAGCCTGCCAAGCCGGTTCATGCCCCCGCCTGGACGATCGCGATCACATGCTGTGAATTCGCAGACCCAGGCAGGCGGTCCTTGTAGGAGCGCACCTGGGCGCGAGGGCCTTCCCGTGAAAGCCCCATCGCGCCCAGGTGCGCTCCTACAGGGGGCGAGGACCGCGCCGCCCAACCCAGCGCCTGCGCGCTACGGTCTGTCAGGCGCTCCAAGCAAGCCCAAGCGCAAGGCGACCTCACGCCGGCTCGTCGGGCACCAGCTCCATCTCCAGCCGCGTGATGCAGTCCTTGAGATGCAGCTTGCGCTTCTTCAAGCGCTTCATCTGCAGCTCGTCCTCCATGTTCGCAGGCACGCGCTGGATCTCCTCGTCCAACGCGCGGTGTGCACGTCGCAACTCGGCGATCTGCTCGACGATCTCGGCGGGTGAAAGAGTGTCCACGCCCCGAGCATACACAACCCCGGGCGGTGCGCGTCACCCGCGCTTGCCAAGTGGCCGGAGGCTGCGACAATGCTCGCGCGGCGTCGGGGAAACGGCGACGCCTTAGCCATCACTGCCGTGCGGCCCCGGCCGTCGAGAAAGGAGTCCTCCCGATGCGTTTGCGTACTTCCCTGCTGGCCCTGGGCCTGCTGACAGCTTCCGACCTGGCGAGCGCCGCCGACGTGACCAAGTACGACGGCTTCCTGTGCTGCAATCTGCGCACCGACGGCAGCTGGATCAGCGACAGCAATTACGTCGAAGACGGCAAGCACCTGCTCCCGGTCGGTACGCCGGTCAGCGTCACCGGCTTTGGCCGCAACCGCGTCAACCTGAAGATTGCCGGTGAAAAGCAGTCCATCGGCAACGACTACAGCCGCGACCTGGACAACACCGCCTTCGCCGCCCGCTACGTCGTCACCGCCGACCCCAAGCTCAAGCTCGCCACCTTCCCGCCCAAGATCCGCCAGGCCATCAATGAGGGCAAGCTCACCGGCGGCATGACCCGCGAGCAGGTCATCATGGCCGTCGGCTACCCGATCAGCAGCGAGAACCCCAATCTGGACGCCTCGCTGTGGCGTTACTGGCGCGACAGCTTCTCCGAGTACCAGGTGCAGTTCGGCCCCAGTGGCAAGCTGGTCAAGGTGACGGCGAACCCGCAGTTGATGAATTTGGTGTGGGTGCCGTAGTGCTGCTGGATTGTCGGCCAGACAGTCGCCATCCTGGCGTTCTTGGCCGGGCCGGCCGTCACTCACCAAGCGCGCCATGCAGCGAGATTTGACCCTCCATCCCAAGGACGACAACGGCGACACCCTCTGGCACATCGCGCAGCAGGGAGTGGATCTTTCCAGGACCCGCGAAATCGCCTTTTCGGTCGTGTTTCCCACCAAGGAGGCGGCACTGGAGTTCTCGGTGGCCATGCTCCGCTGCGAGCAGAAGGTGTGCTGCCGCTATTACCCGGAAAACACTGCCTTCCCCATGGACGTCACCGTGTATCCGACCATGGTTGCCACCTACAAGGCGATCGTGGCGTTCGAAGAGGAGCTGGCGTTACAGGCAATGCCCTTGGGCGGCTATAACGATGGTTGGGAATTCTCGGAGCAGTAAAATGCATCTATGCCTCCGGAGAAGAAACGCCAGTGCGTTGTCATCCTATCGGGAGATGCGTTCGTGACAAATCCATACGACTCTTCGCCGATCCACGCGTCGCTCTTGTCGCTCAACGACAGTATGGTGACCACGGCATTTGAACTGCCGGGCTACCAGATCGTTCGCAACCTGGGGTTGGTGCGCGGCATCACCGTGAGGTCGCGTTCCATCGTGGGGAATTTCTTTGGCAGCCTGCAAACACTGTTCGGCGGCAACATCACCATATACACCGAACTGTGCGAGCAGGCCCGCTCGGAAACCTATCGCGATATGGTGCAACATGCCAGGCAGCTGGGTGGTAATGCCGTCATCGCAGTGCGCTATGACGCCACCGAGTTGATGGCAGGTCTGACCGAGGTGCTGTGTTATGGAACCGCAGTGGTCGTGGAGCCTGATCGCAGCTGATCCAGCATTGTATCGTCGTACTGACGAAGGACTCTCACGCGCATCTACTCACGCGGTTCTCTGCTGAGGCGAAGCGCTAATGGAATGCAAGATGCTCCTGCTCCGTGGCGCGTAGGCCTAGCTGTCGCCGCTCACCAAGGCGACACCGCCTGCTCCCCATACGGATAAATCGTGGCGATCGTCCCATCGGCGTCATGCTGCAGCGGTGTCATCTTGATGCTGCGTAGGTGAGTCTGGCCCTGCGACAGGCTGGCATCGTGATAGAACAGGTACCACTGGCCATCGACGTTGCAGATGGAGTGGTGCGTGGTCCAGCCGATCACCGGTGCCAGCAGCACGCCTTGATAGGTGAACGGGCCGTAGGGCGTCTCGCTGGTGGCGTAGCAGATCAGGTGGGTGTCGCCGGTGGAATACGACAGGTAATAGCGACCGGCGTGGTGATGCATCCAGGGGCCTTCGAAGAAGCGGCGGGCGTGGTCGTCGGCGCGTAGCGGGCTGCCGTGTTCGTCCAGGATCACCACCTCGCGGGTGGGCTCGGCCAACTGCAGCATGTCCTCACGCAGGCGGCCGACGCGTGGGCCGAGCGCGGGCGCTGTGCCTTCGGGTTCCTGGTGGGTCTGCGCGTAGCCGTTGTCGCGGTAGTGCTGCAGCTGGCCGCCCCAGATGCCGCCGAAATACAGGTAATGCTCGCCATCGGCGTCGCCGAACACGGCCGGGTCGATGGAGTAGCTGCCGGCGATCGGTTGCGGTTGTGCGGTGAACGGGCCTTGCGGGCCGTCGCCTACCGCTACGCCGATCTGGAAGATGCCATCGGCGCGTTTGGCCGGGAAATACAGGTAGGTCTTGCCGTTGCGCTGCGCGGCATCCGGTGCCCACATCTGACGCTGTGCCCAAGGCACGTCGCGTACGTGCAGGACCTGCCCCAGGTCTTCCACAGGCGCGTGCGGATGCGCCATGCGAAAGACGTGGTAGTCCTCCATGCAGAAGTGCGAGCCGTCGTCGCTGAAGGCAACGCCGGCATCGATGTCGTGCGAGGGGTAGATGTACAGCGCGCCGTCGAACACATGTGCGGAAGGGTCGGCTGTATAAATGTGGCTGACCAGCGGTGCGGAAATGGCGGTGCGCGCCAGCGCCTGCAGGGTGGCGGCTTGCAGTTCATCGGACATGCGCGTACCTGTGCATGAGGGGGAGGGAAGTCATTGGCCCACTGTCGGCAGCGCCGCCTGGCGGCGTGCGTCCAGTTCGCGTTCGATACGGGATTCCAGGGGCTTGTCGATCTCGTACAGCGCCAATAGCGCGGTGCTGAGCAGGAACGGCAGGGAGGCATACACACTGATGGCCAGGCGGATGCCATCGTTCACGGCGGCGCTTTGCTGCGCCAACGCGGCGTCGTAGCCGTACCAGGCCAGGATGCCGGCGACCAGCGCGCCACCGATGCTCAGGCCGATCTTCAGGCCACACAACATCGCCGAGAAGATGATCGCAGTGGCGCGGCGGTGGTTCTTCCATTCCGAGTAGTCGGCCACATCGGCGATCATCGCCCACAGCAGCGGAATGGTGATGCCGTAGAAGAAGCCGTGCAGCACGTAGGAGCCGAACACCCAGCCGATGGCGGTGGGCGGGTAGACGTAGAACGCCAGCAGGAACAGCGTGGAGATCAGCAGCGCACCACCGAACACGTTGCGCTTGCCATGGCGGTCGGCCAGGCGCTTGGAACAGCCGATGCCCGCGATCATGGCCATGATGCCACCGGCACTGAACACGCTGAAGGCCGAGGTGGGAGCGTCCTGCGGCCAGTGCAGCGCCGTCATGCCGGCACTGGTGAGCACGCCGTTGATGCCGCCAATGAAGCGATTGAAGCCGGCGTTGTCGAGAAACTGCGCCAGCGCGCTGGCATCCAGGGTGTACTTGAAGTAATAGATGTACATCCCGCCCTTCATGGCGAGATTGATGAAGACCAGGATGGTCAGCGCCAGCATCACCAGCCAGGGCTTGTTGCGGAGCAGATCGGTCAGGTCCTGGCGCACGCTGCTGCGCTGCTCGCTGATGGGCCGCACGCGCTCGCGGGTGGTGAAGAAGGTGATGAGAAAACACAGCGTGCCGACGGCAGCGAACAACGCCATGGTGTTACGGAAGCCCTGCGCCTTGTCGCCATTGCCCAGGATCAGCACCAAGGGCAGCAGCAGCACCTGGATCACGAACTGCGCCAGCGTCACGGCCAGAAAGCGGTAAGCCGACAGGCTGTTGCGCTGCTCCATGCTGCCGGTGAGCACGCCGCTCAGTGCCGAATACGGCAGGTTGTTGGCCACGTACACCAGCATCAACAAGGTGTAGGTGGCGAAGGCGTAAGTGATCTTGCCCTGCTCGCCAAGCGCCGGTGTATTGAAGGCGGCCAGCGACAAGGCACCGAACGGCAGCGCCGTCCACAGGATCCACGGACGGAACTTGCCCCAGCGCGTGCGGGTGCGGTCGGCCAGGATGCCGATGACGGGAGTGAACACGAATGCGCCCAGCAGGCCGACCACGAAGATCAACGTGGCCGCTGCGCTGGCGGGAATGCGGAACACGTCGGTGTAGAAGAACGCCAGGAACGTCACCAGCGTCTGGAAGATCAGGTTGGCGGCCAGGTCGCCCAGGCTGTAGCCGATCTTTTCGCGTAGTGACAGCGGGGAAGACGCAGTGTTCATGAGGTCGGGCGGACTCGAAGAGTGCTGCGGAAAGCGCCGCGGCGCGCGCTTGCCCGCCGGTTGCAGGACATGTCACCAACAACCGGCGGGCACAGCACTCAGAAGGTACCGCGGATGCCGAGCATGACGGTGCGCCCGGGCTGGTACAGGTCGTAGGTGGCGTTGGGCCAGGCGTAGGTGGTGCGCAGCGGCTCGTCGGTGATGTTGGTGACGTTGAGGGTGAGCTGCGGCTTGGAGGGCAACCAGTCCAGCGCGTAGCTGGCCGACAGATCCAGCTGGCCGCGTGCGTCGGCATTGAGGCGCGCGTACGGGATGCCGTTCTGGTTGGCACCGGAGATCACCATGTCGTCGTTCCAGGTGTAGGACAGGCGCACCGAGGCGGCGTTCTTCTCCCAGTACACGGTGCCGTTCCACAGGTTCGGCGCCACGCCCACCGCCACTGCCGGGATGCCTTCGCCTTCGGAGGATTGGGTGACGTGCGTGTAGTTCACGCTGAAGCCCAGGCCGTCGATGAGCTTGTCCAGCGGCTGCACCCAGATCGCTTCGGTGCCGCGGATATTGAGCACGCCGTCGGCATTGACCTGGGTCTGCACGTCCACCGTGGCGGCGTTCGGGCCGCCGCGCTGGTCCAACCCGGCTTGCTGGATCGGCAGCAGACTCTCGTACGGCACGCCCAGGTCGTTGAAGGGAATGCGCCGCACGCCGTTGACGGTGAAGCCGCTGATGCGCTTGTTGAACAGGGTCAGGCCGACATAGCCTTCGCCACCGGTGTACCACTCGCCGCCGAAGTCCACGTTCGTGGACAGGTACGGTGCCAGGTTCGGATTGCCCTGCGTGGCGGTCTGCGCAGACGGGTCGCTGAAGTTGGTGTTGGGCAACATCGCGCTCGGGTCCGGGCGGGTGAGCGTGCGCGAACTGGACAGGCGCAGCACCACGTTGTCGGCCACGTCCCAGGCGGCATTGAACGAAGGCAGGGTTTCCTTGTAGTCCGAATCGAGCACCTGCACGCGGCGAATGCCGTTGATGGTGACCGGGCCGGTGATGGTCTGGTCGGTGGTCACGTAACGCACACCGGCATTGAAGCGCAGCGTGCGGTTCCACACTTCGGTTTCGGCATTGGTTTCGATGTAGAAACCCAGGTTCTTCTCGCGGATGCCGCCGGCCGAGGCACCGGTGTTGGCGGAGTTGGTTTCCGGCGCGGAGTCGCGCAACGGGTAATAATTGGTGTCGCGCAGGAAGCGGTCGAAATCGGCCGTGATGAAGCCATCCGGGCCAGGCCGCAGATACGTCGCCAGTACTGCGCTGGGCACGGCCGAGCCAGGGCCGCCGTTGCACACGTTACCGCCATCGCCACGGCACACCACCCGCTCCCAGGCGATGCTGTTGTCGAAGCCGCGGATGGTGCGTTCGGCCTGGTCGTAGGCCGCGCCGATCTTGATGTTGCGCTTGTCTTCGCCGAACTGCAGGTCGGCACGCGCACCGCGTGTTTGCGTGATGCGCTTTTCGTTCTGGATATTGACCCGGCCACCGGTCCAGCCCCAGCCCAGGTTGGGGTCGTTGAGATCCAGCGGGCTGCTGATCGAGGGGCGGTCGCCGCCTTCGTTGCGATAGTCGACGGTGGTGAACGGCGAGGTCACCAGGATGCTGGGCGATTCGCGATCCAGCCAGCTACGCGTGGCATTGGCCTGCACGTTGAGCTTGATGTCCTGCTCGGCGCCGAACAGCAGCTCGGCACCGGGATTGACGCTCCAGAACTTGACCTCTTCGCGGTACGGGCGTGCTTCCAGAAAGTACTGCGCGTTGGCGAAGGTGGCGCTGGTGACCACGTTGTTCTGGTCCAGCTGCATGCCCAGCGGAATCATGTTGCCGTTGCGGCCGATCAGATTCATGCTGATCCGCTCGGTGGTGCGCTTGGCTTCGGAATATAGCGTGTCCAAGTAGAAATGCAGGCTGTCGGAGGGGCGCCATTCCAGCGACATCACCGAGGCATCGCGGTTGCGATCACCGCTCATGTACACGTCGCGGCCCAGCCGCGGGATCAGTGCATCGCTGATCTGGGCGATGCTCAGGCCCGGGTTGCGTGCCAGCAGCCAGGCCGCATCGATGGTCTCACCGGTGGTCAGGCCGCTGCCGGCAGTGGCCGGCACGCGGTCGGGAATGCGCCAGTTACCGCCGCCGTTGACGTTGCAGGCCGCCGGCTGATTGGTGGCCGGCGTGCCTGCGGGCGGGGTGAGTCCGCATTGGGTATAGGTCAGGCCCGGGTTGGTCCAGCCCACGCTCTCGAAGCCGCGCACGCCCAGCTTGCTGCGCACCGAGGCCACCCCGAACAACGCGCCAAAGGTGCCTTCCTCATTGGTCCAGCTACCCATGAAGGCGCCGCGCGGGGTGGTCTTCTCGCTGGTGCTGTTCCAGTCGGCCTGCGCCTGATAGGTGAAATGCACGCCGGGGCGATCGAACGGGCGCGCGCTGCGCATGTCCACCACACCGGAGACGCCGCCTTCGAGCATGCTGGCGGTAGGAGTCTTGCTGACGGTGAGCTGGGTGAAGAACTCGGTGGGGAACAGGTTCAGATCGACTTCGCGGTTCTGGTTCTGCGCGTTCAGGCCGATCGAGGCGGTGGCGATGCTGGAGCCGTTGAGCGTGGTCTTGGTGAAGCTGGTGCCCAGGCCGCGGATGGCGATGTTGAGGCCTTCGCCATTGACGTCGCGCGCCAGCTGCACGCCGGGAATGCGGTTGAGCGACTCGGCGATGTTCATGTCCGGAAACTTGCCGATGTCTTCGGCGAATACGGTGTCGGCGAAACCGACCGAATCGCGCTTGGCATCGGTGGAGAACTGGATGCTGCGGCGGTAGCCGGAAACGGTGACGGTATCGAGCTGGGTCACCGCGTCGCTGTTGCCGGCCGGGTCCGGCGGCGGTGGCGCAGTGGCGGCATCGGTGGACTGGGCCCAGGCGACGCTGCTGGCCATGCCCAGCAAGATGGATCCCAACGCGCAGGACAACGCGGTTTGTGCGTAGCTGTTCTTCACCGTAATCCCTTCCCTAACAGGTGAGCAGATGTCCCACGCATCGCCCCGGCGCAGGGAGTGCCGCTGCCGGGAATCGGCGCGGCGATGGTGCGGTGGGGAAGAACGGGCGATCAGTGGCGTTGGATGTTAGCGCTACCAAATCTGCAACATCACGCTGCAGGGCAGCATAGGCGGGCCGGCCAGGCAATCCGCTGCGCGGGCGCGTTATCGCTGTCCGGTTTGCGCACGCAGGTGGCATGCGCCGTGTTGCAGTGCGCGATGGATTTCGCCGGTCGGCATGGTAATGGTAGCGCTATCACCCGTGGCGCAAGGCCACCCTCGTGCAGGTGCAGTGGTCGATGAAGCCCAGCGAAGAACGCGGCAGCCACATGCCTGACCGGCACCGCAGCGGTGCGCGCACCGTCCTTGCCGCCATGCCGGTCCAGCAGCGGCGCGGTACATGCCCGCCACGCAGGCCATACGCATGAGCGAGCCTGCCAAGGACGCGCCTGTCGTTGCGCCAGCGGGGCTGGGCCGCGTGCGTTGGCGGGTGTGCGCATTGTTGCTGGCGGCTACCACCATCAACTACATCGACCGCCAGGTGCTGGGCGTACTGGCGCCCTTCCTGCAGACCGAGATCGGTTGGAACGAGATCCAGTACGGCTACATCGTCACCGCCTTCCAGGCCGCCTATGCACTGGGGCTGCTGTGCAGCGGAGCGGTGATCGATCGCTTCGGTACCCGCATCGGCTATGCGCTGGCAATCGGGGTATGGAGCCTGGCAGCGATGGGGCACGCGCTGGCAAGCAGCGTGGTGGGCTTTGCGATCGCGCGGTTCTTCCTGGGACTGGGCGAGTCGGGAAACTTCCCCGCCGCGCTCAAGACCGTGGCCGAATGGTTCCCGCGCCGCGAGCGCGCGCTGGCTACCGGCATCTTCAATTCCGGCTCCAATATCGGGGCCATCGTGGCGCCGCTGCTGGTGCCGGTGATCGCCACCGCCTGGGGTTGGCAGGCGGCCTTCCTGTTCACCGGCGTGCTCAGCGCCACCTGGTTGCTGGTGTGGTGGGTCAGTTATCACCCGCCCGAGCAACAGCCCGGCTTGTCGGCGGCGGAGCTGGCGCATATCCGCAGCGACGCGCACGAGCCGATGCAACGGCGGCTGTCGTGGTTGCAGGTGCTGCGGCATCGCCAGGCCTGGGCCTTTGTCCTGGGCAAGTTCATCACCGACCCGATCTGGTGGTTCTTCCTATTCTGGCTGCCGAAGTTCCTGCATGCCGAATACGGTTTGAGCCTGCTGCAACTGGGTGCACCATTGATCGTGATCTTCGTGCTGGCCGACGTGGGCAGCATTGCCGGTGGCTGGATCGCCGGGCGGTTCATCGCGCGCGGCTGGAGCGTCAATCGCGCGCGCAAGACCGCCATGCTGATCTGCGCCGTCTCGGTAGTGCCGATCGTGTTCGCCGCGCGCGCAGACAATCTGTGGTTGGCGGTGGCGTTGATCGGCTTGGCGACCGCCGCGCACCAGGGCTGGTCGGCCAACTTGTTCACGCTGCCCTCGGACATGTTCCCCCGCCATGCGGTGGCCACGGTGGTGGGCATCGGCGGATTCGCCGGTGCAGTGGGCGGCATGCTCATCGCCACCTTCATCGGATTCTTGCTACAGGCGACCGGCAGTTATGTGCCGGTGTTCCTGATGGCCGGTTCTGCCTATCTGCTGGCGCTGGCCGTCGTGCATCATCTGGTGCCGCGGCTGGAACCGGCGCACCTGCCGGCGGCCACGACGGCGCCGCCATCTTCCTGAGGAACGCATCATGCAGTTGCATAGAGTGGGGTTGGGCGTGTTGCTCGCCGCAAGCATCGCATCGGTGGCCCAGGCCGCACCCTTGGCAGCGGGCGCATCCAAATTTCTGGGCAGTGCCTACAGCCCGCAGCAGGCGCCGGGATTTGCGCAGTACTGGAACAAGCTCACGCCGGAGAATGCCGGCAAGTGGGGCACGGTGGAGGCGGTGCGCGACCAGATGGACTGGAGCGGGCTGGACACGGCCTACCGCTTTGCCAAGGCCAACGACATGCCGTTCCAGATGCATGTGATGGTGTGGGGCAACCAGCAGCCGGAATGGATCAAGACCCTGCCACCGGCCGAGCAGCGCCGCGAGATCGAGCAGTGGTTCGCCGCCGTGGCGCAGCGCTACCCGGATATCGATCTGCTGGAGGTGGTCAATGAACCGCTCAACGACCCGCCCAGCAAGAGCGATACCGGCGGCGGCAATTATCTGCAGGCGCTGGGTGGCAATGGCGCCAGCGGATGGGAATGGGTGCTGCAGCAGTTTCGACTGGCGCGGCAGTACTTCCCGCACACCACGCTGATGATGAACGACTACAGCATCACCAACAATGCCAAGGCCACGCAGCGCTATCTGCAGATCGTGCAACTGCTGCAGCGCGAGCATCTGGTGGATGCCATCGGGATTCAGGAGCATGCCTTCGAAACCACGCCCAATGTGGCGATGTCGGTGCACCGCGCCAACCTGGATGCGCTGGCCGCCACCGGCCTGCCGATCTACATCACCGAATTCGATCTGGATGGACCCACTGATGCGCAGCAGCTGGCCGATTACCAGCGCGTATTCCCCATTTTCTGGGAGCACCCGGCGGTGCGCGGCATCACCTTGTGGGGCTTTCGTCCCGGCCTGTGGCGCGACAAGGAAGCGGCGTATCTGCTGCGCGGCGATGGTAGCGAGCGCCCGGCCTTGACCTGGTTGCGCGATTACGTGGCCAGCCATCCCGGCACGCCCGCGCCATGACGCGGGCGGCCGACAGCGTGTGTTTCCCGTCTTTCTTGGTGTCCTGATTCCATGTCCACAGCTTCTCCCCTGACCCTGCACGACGACCGCCTGCTGCCCGCCGACCCCGGCACGCGTGCCATCGCACGCCGCCTGTATGCACGGATCGCCGGGTTGCCGATCATCAGCCCGCACGGGCACACCGATCCGGCCTGGTTTGCGACCAATGCGGCGTTCGCCAACGCAACAGAACTGCTGCTGGTGCCCGACCACTACGTGTTCCGCATGCTCTATAGCCAGGGCGTCGATCTGGAGGCATTGGGCATTCCGCGTGCCGACGGCACCCGCGCGGCGGTGGACCCGCGTGCGGCATGGCGGGTGTTTGCCGAACACTTCGCGCTGTTGCGCGGCACGCCGTCGGCGTTGTGGCTCAACCATGTCTTCCACGAAGTGTTCGATCTGCGCATCCGGCTGGATGCGGCCACCGCCGATCACTATTACGACCACATCACCGCTGCATTGCAGACCCCGGCATTTGCGCCGCGCGCGCTGTTCGAACGCTTCCATATCGAGGTGATCGCCACCACCGAATCGCCGCTGGACAGTTTGCAGCACCACGCCGCCGTTGCCGCCAGCGGATGGACGGGCCGCGTGCTGACCGCCTACCGTCCGGATCCGGTGGTGGACCCGGAGCACGAACAGTTCGCTGGGGCGCTGCAGCAGTTCGGCGCACTCACCGGCGAGGATGTGCTGACCTGGCCCGGCTATCTGCGTGCGCACCGGCAGCGCCGCGCGTTCTTCGCCGCGCACGGCGCCACCTCCACCGACCACGGCCACCCCAGCGCGGCGACGGCAGATCTGTCGCCGGGCGAGGCGCAACGCTTGTTCGAGACGGTGGTGCGCGGCGCCGCGACGCCGGCGCAGGCCGAACTGTTCCGCGCGCAGATGCTGACCGAAATGGCCGGCATGAGCCTGGACGACGGGTTGGTGATGCAGCTGCATCCGGGCTGCCACCGCAACCACAACCAGCCTTTGTTCCAGCGCTACGGGCGCGACAAGGGGGCCGATATTCCGATGCGTACCGACTATGTGCAGGCCCTCAAGCCGCTGCTGAATCGCTATGGCAACGATGCGCGCTTGCGCCTGATCGTGTTCACCCTGGACGAAACCAGCTACAGCCGCGAGCTGGCGCCGTTGGCCGGGCATTACCCAGCGCTGCTGCTGGGCCCGGCCTGGTGGTTTCACGATGCACCCGAAGGCATGTGGCGCTTTCGCAAGCAGACCCTGGCCAGCGCCGGCTTCTACAACACGGTGGGCTTCAACGACGACACGCGCGCCTTCCTGTCGATTCCCGCGCGGCACGACGTGGCGCGACGCGTGGATAGCGCGTTTTTGGCCACGCTGGTGGCCGAGCATCGGTTGGATGAAGACGAGGCTATGGAGATCGCAGTGGACCTGGCCTACCGGCTGCCCAAGCAGGCGTACAAACTGTGAGGCCGATGGCACGGCTGCGGCAAGCGCTCGCCTCGTGCGGTCTGGGCCCGGCCGGCGGGTGCTGGATGTCGGTGATGGTGATTGTGATTGTGGTGTGTGCGGTGCTGCCCGCACTGGCCGCCGCGCAGCCGGTCAGTGTGGCCCCGCGCGAGCGTGTAGCGCTCACGGCGCAATGGCGCTTCCACCGCGGCGACCCGCCGGGCAACACCGTGGTGCTCGATTACGACGTGCGCCCGGAGGTGATGCGCAGCGAGGACGGCAAGGTGGCCGATGCGCGCCCGGATCAGGCGCAGCTACTGCAGCCACCGGCC
The DNA here is from genome assembly GCF_002939885.1 of Xanthomonas cucurbitae. Classification (GTDB taxonomy): domain Bacteria; phylum Pseudomonadota; class Gammaproteobacteria; order Xanthomonadales; family Xanthomonadaceae; genus Xanthomonas; species Xanthomonas cucurbitae. Next base: position 4,309 of record NZ_MDED01000037.1, on the reverse strand, counting down.
AAGGACGTACTCAAGCCGTGGATCCTGCCCACCGGCAATGCGCTGATCGCCGATCCTGCGCAGCGCCATCAGCGCCCGCCAGGCCATCCAGGCAGCGGCGTGGCGTATGTGCAGGCAGATTTTGACGACAGCCGTTGGCAATCGGTGGACCTGCCGCACGACTGGGCCATTGCCGGGCCGTTCCTGGCCGAGGGCCCTTACGGTGGCATGGGCCGGCTGGCGAGCTGGGGCGTGGGCTGGTACCGCAAGACCCTGGACATTCCGGCCAGCGATCGCGGCCGCTCGTTGTTTCTCGATCTCGATGGCGCGATGTCTTATGCCACGGTCTGGCTCAACGGCAAGCTGGTCGGCGGCTGGCCTTACGGCTACAGCTCCTGGCGCGTTGACCTGACTCCGTATGCCATTCCTGGCGGGCGCAACCAGCTGGCGATCCGCCTGGACAATCCGCCCGACTCGGCGCGCTGGTATCCCGGCGGCGGGTTGTATCGCCAGGTATGGTTGACCAAGACCGCGCCGCTGCATGTCGCGCACTGGGGCACGCAGCTGACCACCCCGCAGGTCTCGGCGGCATCGGCGCAGGTGCAACTGGCCGTCACCCTGGACAACGCCGCGCGCACTGCCACGCAGGCACAGGTGGACACCGCGATCTACCAGCTCGATGCCGACAGCGGTACGCCCAGTGGCGCGGCCGTGGCGCACATCGCGCCGGCGCAGGTTGCGGTGCCTGCCGGCGGCAGTGCCCGCGTGCAGGGCACCGTGCAGATCGAGAACCCGCAACTGTGGGGACCACCGCCCACCCAGCAGCCGCATCGCTATGTGGCGGTGACCGAGGTGCGCCAGAACGGGCAGCTGGTGGACCGCTACGACACCCCGTTCGGCATCCGCAGCATCGTGTTCGATGCCGACAACGGCCTGCTGGTCAACGGCGAGCGCGTGCCCATCCGTGGTGTGAACAACCACCACGACCTGGGCGCGTTGGGCGCTGCGTTCAATGTGCGTGCCGCCGAGCGCCAGCTGCAGTTGCTGCAGCAGATGGGCACCAACGCGATCCGCATGAGCCATAACCCGCCTGCGCCAGAGCTGCTGGAACTCACCGACCGCATGGGCCTGCTGGTGGTGGACGAAGTCTTCGACAGCTGGGAAATGAAGAAGACTCCGTTGGATTTCCACCTGGTATTTGGGCAATGGCACGAGCCGGACCTGCGCGCGATGCTGCGCCGCGACCGCAATCATCCGTCGGTGATGCTATGGAGCGTGGGCAACGAAGTGGGCGAGCAGTACACCGGCGAGCAGGGCGCGGCCATTGCGCGCAAGCTGCATGCCATCGTGCACGACGAAGATCCCAGCCGCCTGGCCACGGTGGCGATGAACTACGCCTCGCCCGAGATGCCGCTGCCGGCCGCGCTGGATGTCATCAGCCTCAACTACCAGGGCGAGGGCATTCGCGATACGCCCGAGTTCGAGGGCACCGAGCGCATACGCAAGCAGCCGCAATACCCGGCATTCCATGCGAAGTTTCCGCACAAGGCCATTTTCAGCAGTGAGACTGCTTCAGCAGTGAGCAGCCGCGGGGTGTATCTGTTCCCGGTGACCCCGGACACCAGCGCACCGGTGCGCGAGGGACGCGGCGGCGATGCGGTGGCGCATCAGGTCAGTGCCTACGAACTGCATGCGGTGGATTTTGGTTCCAGTGCGGACAAGGTGTTCGCCGCGCTGGACCGGCACCCGTACGTGGCCGGCGAATTCGTCTGGACAGGCTTCGATTACCTGGGCGAACCCACGCCGTACTACAGCTCACGCAGTGCGTACACCGGCATCTTCGATCTGGCGGGTTTTCCGAAAGACCGCTACTGGCTGTATCAAGCGCGGTGGCGCCCGGACCTGCCGATGGCGCACGTGCTGCCGCACTGGAGCTGGCCGGGACGCGAGGGGCAGGTCACGCCGGTGCATGTGTTCACCTCCGGCGATGAGGCCGAGCTGTTCGTCAACGGCGTCTCGCAGGGGCGCAAGCGCAAAGAGCCACTGCAGTACCGGCTGCGCTGGGACGATGTGGTGTATCAGCCCGGTGAATTACGCGTGCAGGCGTACAAGAACGGCAGGCCCTGGGCGAGCGACCGTGTGCAGACCGCCGGCCATGCCGCACGCCTGCAGGCAACGCCCGACCGCCGCCGCATCCGTGGCGATGGCAAGGACCTGAGCTTTGTCACCGTGCGCCTGCTCGATCGCCAGGGGCGTGCTGCACCGACCGCGGGCGACCGCCTGCGCTTTCGCATCGAGGGACCGGGCGAACTGGTGGCCACCGATAATGGCGACCCCACCAACCTGGAGTCGTTCGCCTCGACACAGCGCAACGCCTTCAACGGCCTGTGCCTGGCCATCGTGCGCGCACGCGCCGGTGCGCGCGGGCCGATCACCTTGCATGTGGAATCGGACACGCTGCAGCCCACCAGCGTGCAGGTGCAGGCGGAATGAGTGAGCTGCCTACCGATGCACACCGGCCGGCCCTGGCCGCACCCCCTGCCAGATGCCTGCCCGTTGCCATGAGAACGCGCATGCCCAACCGACCATTCCTGCTGTGCTGCGGCTTGCTGCTGGCGGCGAGCACGAGCGCTGCACCGGCCCTGGCCGCGCCGGCGTGCGCGCCCGCAGCGGCGACGCTGAAAGGTGCATATTCCAGCGGATTCCTGCTGGGCACGGCAGTCAATGCCGAGATCGTCTCGGGCAAGGACGCTGCCTCGGCGGCGCTGGTGGCCTGCCACTTCAATGCCGTCACGCCGGAGAACGTGATGAAGGCCGAGGTCGTCGCCCCACGGCCGGGTGTGTTCGATTTCGCCGCCGCCGATGCGTTCGTTGCCTATGCGCACCGCCAGCGCCTGTTCGTGGTCGGGCACACGTTGGTCTGGCACAACCAGACCCCGGAGTGGTTCTTCGTGGATGCGCACGGCGCACCCAACACCGCGGCGGCACAGATCGAGCGCATGCGTGCGCATATCGAACGGGTGGCAGGGCGCTATGTCGGCAAGGTACAGGCCTGGGACGTGGTCAACGAGATCATCGACGAAGATGGCAGTTACCGCGCCACCAACTGGGTGCAACGTGTCGGCGATGGCGACACCGTGGTGCGCAATGCGTTTGCCTTCGCGCAGCGCTACGCGCCGGACGCCGAGCTGTACTACAACGATTTCAACGCCTGGCGTCCAGCCAAGCGCGATGGCATCGTGCGCATGGTCAGGATGCTGCAGCAGGCCGGCATCCGCATCGACGGCGTCGGCATGCAGGGGCATTGGGGGCTGAACTATCCCAGCGTGCAGGACATCGAAGCGGCCATCGATGCGTATGCCGCCCTCGGTATCAAGGTCATGGTGACCGAGCTGGACGTGGACGTGTTGCCGGTTACCAGGGAAGGCCAGGTGATCGGCACCGGCCTGGCACACAAGCAGTTCCAGCTGCCGGAATTCAAGCGCTTTCTCGACCCATATCGCGATGGTCTGCCGCCGCAGGTGCAGGCACAGTTGACCGAGCGTTATGCGGAACTGTTCGCGCTGTTCTGGCGCAAGCGCGACACGCTGGCGCGCGTCAGCGTCTGGGGTGTCAGCGACGGCATGTCATGGAAGAACGACTATCCGGTACCCGGCCGCATCAACTATCCCTTGTTGTTCGACCGCCATCATCGCCCCAAACCCGCACTGGACGCGGTGTTGGCGGTGCCTGAAGACTGAAACGGCCAAATGGTTCATTGCAGGCATGATTAATTAGTTATATTAATAATAAAAATTTGGAAATTATTCAAGCAAAAGCGTGATGGGCGTCTATAATGTCTATGTCTGATTGGATTAATTTGTAGTTTCAATACAGTCACTAAGAATCCTCAAAATTCACTCGAATTAGGAGACTTTAATGAACGGAAAACCCATTTGGATAGTTGCGATCCTCTTTATTTCAATGCCATTTTCATCGCAGTCCTTCTCGAAGTATAAAGATTTTAACAAGTCGGACGAGGCTGCTATACAGATTATCCGGGATGATGTTCGTCTAGCGCGTCAGGTCGACTTTGATCTCGCACCGCTAAGAAGCAGGGCGGACTTGAATGGATATATGAGTCGAATTCCAAAGGATTCTCCAATCAATGCCTTGCCTGTCTCAGCTGCCAAGCGTTTCTTCGAAAGTGTCGAATTCAATGAAAAGGGCGTGACTACCTTCTCTTACCAACAGCTAAGCGGGGTGGATTCACTCACGAAGTGCAAGGGTATCGTAGTTGAAAAAGACCTCGGCTGGAGTGAGATAGCTCAATCGTTTTCTGGGTCGGTTG
>NZ_MDED01000036.1 GCF_002939885.1 Xanthomonas cucurbitae | reverse complement strand
ATGGTGTTGCCGATGTCGCGCGACTGCTCGCCAGCGCTCGGCTGCACCGGGTTGCCGTTGGCATCGGTCTGGTTGCCGCTACTGCCGAAGCCGCCGCTGATGCTGCCGGACGAGGCGCTGTAGTCCATCCGGTTTTTCAGATCGGTGAACGTCAACGAATCGGCCGTCAACTCGCTGGCACCGGCATTGGTACTGGCGATGGCGCCGCCGATCAGGTTCACATTGCCGGCAGTGACGTGATAACCGCCATCGCCCGCGAACAGGCCCGATTGCTCGACCACACCCAGATAATTGCCGTTGGCCTTGGCGGCGCTTGCGTAGCCACTGACGTCCCACGCAGAGCCGAACGACACCTGCAAGCGGCCACCGACGCTGCTTTCCTTGGACTGGATATCCAGCTTGTCCTGCAGCGATTCGATCGTCAGGTCGCCACCGGTCTGCACGTCGATCCGGTCGCCCTTGACCACTGCGCCACGCAGTGTGGTGTCGCCCTCAGAGGTGAGCACGATGTTCTGCCCGGCCAACTGGGTGTTCTGCCAGCTGCTGCCATCCACGTTCGACTTGTGGCTACCGACGCTGGCTTGCACATACGCATACACGCCCGTCTGCGCACCCACCGAGGCACCTACGCCGACTTCGAAGCCGGCATTGCTGCCCTTGCTCTGTTCGGTACTGCTGGAGTTGCCCGCTTCCAGCACCAGATCGCGTGCCGACTCCAGGCTCAGCGTGTCGCCCGCCTTGAGGTTGCCCTGCACGATGCGCAGGTCGCCTTCGGTAGTTTTCAGGCTGACATTGCCACCGCCGGTGATGGTGGAGCCTTGTGAGATCTGACTACTGCTGTTGAAGCTACTCTCGCTGGTCGCAAAGCCGACGCCGGCTTCCACGCTGAGCAGCGAGCCGCTCTGCACCGCCCTCGCCGTCTGGTACGCGTTGGCTGCCGCTGCCATGCCCTGCATTGCACCCAGGCGGCCGTCGGACTTGCGCGCATCGTCCACGTTGTTGATCAGATCGATCAGCGGGGATTTGATGCGCGCGAAGGCACCAATTTTGAGGTCGTCATCCTGCTGCGAAGCGGAGCTGCTGGTGTTGGCGGTCAGCAGCTGGATCGAGGCGGCGGTGATGTCCACGTCCTTGGCAGCGACCACGTTGCTGGCCACCTGCGTGTACGCGCCACCGGCGCTCAGGCTGACATTGCCGCCCAGGCTGCCGACGGTGCTGGCCACCTGCGCCACCTGCGCGTTCTCGTCGACGTGGGTCTTCTTGTTGTAGCCGGCAAAGCGCTCGGTGTCGGAGATGACCACCGTACCAATCCCCTTGCTGGTGGATTGGTTGGCATTGCCCAGGAGGTCCTGCCCGCTCTGGATGGTCAGGTCGCCCGCGGCGCGCATGCTCACATTGCCTTGGGCGGCGATGTTGCTTGCAGTCAGTGCAATGTCGCCCTGCGTGGTGGTCAGGCTGGCGTTGCCGCCTACCGACAACTGGGTACCGGTGAGTGTGTCGGTCTGCCCGTTGCCGGTGCCTTGCTGGTTGTAGTTGCCGTACGGCAAGCCGGCCGCGTTGTTGAAGCCCCAGCCTTTGCCAGTGCTGGCGTTGCCGCTGGACTGGGTGCTGTGCGCTACGTCGAACACGATGTCCTTGCTGGCCAGCAGCAGCGCATTGCCCTCCGCGGACATTTGCGTGCCCTGGCTGGTGATCGAGCCATCGCTAGCCAGTAGCGTGAGGTTGCCACCGGCCGCCAATTGGCTGACCCGCGCGTCGCTGGTGCTTGCGTTCTGCGACGCGTTGGAGCGATGGCTGCTGGCCTGGATGACCACCGGGGTGATCGCGGCCATGGTGCCAGCGGCGGCGCCTTCGGCATCGCGGCTGATCTTGCTCATCGTGGAGCCGGTATCGACCATGTTCTTGGTGGTCGAATCGCGTGCGCTGCGATAGGAAGCGCCCGGATCGTAGGTCACACCCACCGAGAAGCCGTTCGACTTGCTGGACTGGCTGGCTTGGTTATCGACCGTGTTCTGTCGCGCCAGCAGCGCGATGTCCTTGGCCGCCAGGGTCAGGTCCTTGCCGGCACCGATGTCCGATGCAGCGATGGTCAGCTGGTTGCCGGCGCTGACCACAAGGTTGCCCTCGGTCGAGCCAACCGATGAAGCGACCTGGGTGACCGAGTCGGTGGCGTTCTGGCTATTGCTGCGCGCATGGCTGTAGCCGATGCTCGCCACGCCATTGCCAATGCTACCGGTCAGGCCGGAGCGCTTCTGACTGAAGCTGTGCGCCTCGCTGCTGGTGTCCTGCGCGGATTCGATGGTGACGTTGTTGCCGGCGGCCAGGCGCACATCGCCGGTAGCCAGGACGGTCGAGCCGACCACGGCCACGTCGTTGCCAGCCGAGATGTTGACCGACTCACCACTCAGCGCTGTACCAATGGCAAGCGTGTCCTGCCACGCATCATGCGTGGTGGTGGTCTTGCTGCTGAACGTGCCCTTCTTCTTCTTGGTCATGTCCTGCACGGCATCGTGCTGCTCGCTGGCGGCGAGCAGGTTGACGTTGTTGCCGGCGGCCAGGGTGATACCGCCCTCTTTGGTAGCAGCCGATGCAGCGGTGAGCGTGATGTCGTTGCCCGCCTGCAGGGCGAGGTTGCTGCCGGCGGTGAACTCGGTCCCGTGGACGGTTTCGTCGCGAGTGCTGGTGGTCTGCTTGAAGCGCTTGCGCGTTTCTTGCGTGGTGCTGGTGTCCACCGTGGTCAGCGTGCTGGCGTTGATGTCGTTGCCGGCGCTGATGCCCAAGCCCTTGCCGGCGTCCAGCTTGGCCGCCACCAGGTTGACGTCGTTGCCGGCGCTGAGGATCAGGTTGCCGCCGGCAGTGAGCGCCTGCTGGTCGATGGTCTGCGTGGTCGTGGTGGTGTTGACGCGGGTCTTGCTGTTGCGGGTGTTGAAGTTGCTGGTCTGGCTGTCGTTGAGCACCGACGCGACGTTGAGGTTGTTGCCCGCTGCGGCGATCAGATCACCACCTGCCTTGACCTCGGCCTGGCGGATGGTCAGGTCGTTGCCAGCGGTCAGCTGCAGGCTGTTGCCGGTGCTGATGGTGGTGCGGGTGCCGGCCTTGCCGTCCAAACCGGTGGTCGGGGTCAGCGAGAGGTTGTTGCCCGCTTGCAGGGCCGCGCTGCCGCCGGCAGTGATGGTCACGCCATGCAATTGCAGGTCGTTGCCGGCGGAGACGATCAGGTCCTTGCCGGTGATGAGCGAGACGGCATCGCCGCCGCGCAGCAGGCCGTTATCGTTGCGCAACGCGCTGGGCGTGAGGCTGAGGGTGTTGCCTGCGATCAGCGCCGCGCTGCCGCCGGCCTGCACGCGGGTGCCGGTCAGCGTCATGTCATTGCCGGCGAATAGTTGCAACGTATTGCTGGCACTGATGCCGGACAGGATGCCGGCGCCATTGAGGGCCTTGGCCGCTTCGCTGGCCAGATTGTTACCGGCCGCCAGCCCAACATCGCGGCCCTGGATCTGGCCCTGGTTGAGCAGGTCGTTGCGCGCTTCCAATGCCACGGTGCCGGTGCCGCTGACGCGCCCCTGGTTGAGCAGGTTGCCGGCGGTGAGGCTGACATCGGCGCCGGCGATCACACCCTGGTTGCTCAGGCCGTTGGTGGCATTGAGCGCGACGTTGCCGCCAGCGATCAAGGCACCATTGCCGCGTAGCTGCAGCGAATTGGAGGCCAGATACACCACCGGCACCAGCACCTTCTGGCCCTGGTAGTCCTGCTCCACCATCCACACGATGTCCTGCGTGAGCGCCGCCGCCTGCGCGGCGGTGAGGCCCACGCCCATGCTCAATTGCAGCTGGCCTGCGGCGGCCACGCCGGATTCCAGCAAGGCGCGGTATTGCGCCACGCCATCGGCGTAGTTGGCCAGATAGCGGCGGCCAGTGAGCTGGGTGATCTGGTCCAGCACCAGGCGCTGCTCGTAGAAGCCATCGCCCAGCCGGGCCTGGGTCCACTCCGGGTCCACGCCCAGCTTGTCCAGCAGGAAGTCGCTGCTGATGAAGTTGTCGTAGTTGACGAAGCGCGGGTCGGTCTCGATCAGGTAACGACGGCCTGGGCCGTTGCTGCGCCAGGCATTGATGCCGCCGAGGCCGGTGGCTGCACGACCCATGGCGGTGCGGTCGGTAGCAGTGCCATTGGACAGGCGATACAGCCCACCGATGGGCAGATCGATCTGGCTCAGCGAGGTCTGCCCGCCACCCGCCAGATCGGTCACCGGAATGGTCGCCGGATCCACGCGCATCCGGCTCTCGGTGGTGCCTGCCACGATGCCGGTGCCGGCCGCCGTGGCCTGCACCGCCACCTGTTCGACCGTGCTGCGCCCCAGGCCGTTGTCGTTGGACATGACCGGCGCGACCGACGTGGCGACGATGCCACCGGAGGCAGCCAGCGTGGCATCCTGTGTGTTGGCGCCGACTTGCGTGCCTGCGCTACCGGAGGTACCCGTCGCGACACGGATGCTGTTGGCGCCGCTGTTGGCGCGGCCGGTCACTGCCTGCTGTGCTGCCGTGGCTGCGCCCTGCCTGCCGCGACCGCTCAACCCGCCTTGCGTGCCGACTGCGGCCAACGACGCGCCGCTCACCGCGCGCCCGTCGATACCGACCGCACCGTTGTTGATCGTGGCACCGTTGATGCTGACGCCTTGGCCGCCGGTCATGTTGGCGCCTAGGGCGACGTAACTGTTGTCCAACCTACCTGATCCGACAACACTTTCATCGGTTTCCCAGTAACACACGACCCGCTGACCCTGACGCAGCATGCAATCGTTGAACACGGCGCGTGCTCTGTACTCGGTGTCTGTGTATTCCGTGACCTGCCTTAACGCTAGCGCTTGATTGAGTGCGTCGTCGGTGGCCGCAAGCATTCCTTCTGAGAGACCATTTACACCGCGCTGATTGATGAGCAGAGCACCACCGGCGGCAATGGTTGAAGCGTTATTGGTTACATATCCTGACAATCCGATGTTGCCACCGGCAATGACGCGCCCTTCAGCACTTGCAGAGACAAGTTGCTCTCGCTCAAGAACGTTGTAGGTGCGATAGACGCCAGGATCGTGGCCCTCATAACGAATACCTCCTGCTCCTGACGTCCCAGGGCGAGGGTCGCTGCGGATCACTTCTTCAGGCATCCCTGCATTTGCCGCAGTACGTTCGGCATCAGTCAGCGGACCGGTTTTCGCGTCAACTATTCGCCGCCGGTTGTTAATCTGACCAGCCGCAATCAAGACATTCCCATCGGCCTCAATACTGCCCGACAGGTTACTCACCACCCCGGTCCGGGCTACCAGCGTGCCACCGGCATCCTGCGCGCCACCAATGGCAATATTGCCCAGGCTGAAGATGCGCGCATCGCGGTTGAGCAGTTGATCGCGCACGATCAGGTTCATGTTGCCGGTGGAGCCGAGCAAGGCCGAGCCGTAGGCGGCGTTGTCGGTCGCACCGCCGACATCGGCGCCATTGACCAGGGTGCCGGTATTCACCGCCACATTGCCGCCGACGATGCTGCCGGTGTTGTAGAGGTTGTTGGCCACCAGCGACAACGCGCCGTTGCCGGAGAGGCTGCCGGCGTTGTCGATCAGGTTGCCGCCGGTGAGGCGGGTGTCGTTGGCGAGGATGCTGGCACCGGCGCGGTTGCTGATGGTGCTGGCGGTGATGTCCAGCCGACGCGCGGCCTTGAGCGTGGCCTCGTTCACCAGGTTGCCGCCCACGCGCAGGTTGAAATCGCCATTGCTGACGAGATCGGCGCCGGCGCGATGGGTGTAGTCGCTGCGCAGCGTCAGATCCAGCAGGTTCTGCGCCAGGATGCTGCCGCCGCCGTCGAAGCCGACGGTGTCGATTAGCACGTTGCCGGCCCCACCGCTGACGCTGCCGGCGCCGATCTGCCCGCCGGCATTGCTCAGCGATTGCAGCCTGAGCTGTACCGACTGCTCGGCCTTGATCCTGCCATTGCGGTTGTCGAGGAACGCACCCGCACGCTGCAACAGGACGTTGGCGCCGGCGTAGACGCTGCCGCCCTGATTATCCAGGCTGTTGGTGTTGGCGATCAGATCGCCGGCAGCGACCAGCTGCCCGCTGGTGTTGGCGATGGAGGCCGCATCGATGACCACGCTGCCGCGCCCGCCCAGGTTGCCGTTGCCGTTGGTCAGGGCGCCGCCGGTGATGATGCGCGTCAAGCCGCCACCGTTGTTGACGATGCTGCCCTGGGTATTGTCGATGCGCACGCCGGAAGCAGTGAGCGCATTGCCCGCGTCGAGCTGGCCACCGCTGTTGAGCAAGGCGCCGCTCGCCGCAACGGTGAGATCGCGCCCGGCACTGAGCTTGCCGGCCTGGTGATTGTCCAGCTGGCCGCGTGCGGTGATGCTCAGGTCGCGTGCGGCCTGCAGGCTGCCACCTGCGTTGCTGAGGTTGTCTGCGATGATGACCGCGTCGGTGCTTGCACCGATCAGGCCGTTGCCGTTGTCCAAGCCTCGATTGAGTTCGATGCGCAAACCGCCACCCGCACCGCCACTGGTCACGGCCTGCGCCGTGCCGCCCGCATTGGCAAGACTGTCTGCGCGCACGTTCAATGCACCGCCGCTGGCCTGCAGCAGCCCGCTGCGGTTGTCCACTGCACCACCGCTCTGTATCGAGAGCGCGCGCGCGGCGATCGACCCACCGACATTGGCAAGGCTGGCTGCGTTCAGGCTTGCATCGCCTGCAGCGGCAACGGTGCCGGCCTGGTTGTTCACGGTGCCGGCGGCGCCGAGGGTCAGCTGACCTTGCGTGAGCAGGCGCCCCGCCACGTTGCCCAGGGCACCGCGACTGGTGACTGCGAGCGTGCCGGCCCCGGCATGCTCGATGCGGCCCTGCGCATTGTCGATACTGGCAGCGGTGAGGGTCAGGTCCTGCCCATTGCTGGCCAACGTGCCGGCGGTGTTGTCGAACGCGCCAGCGAGGCCGATGCGGGTCGCGCCGGTGCCGCTCTGGACCAGGCGGCCGCCGGCATTGGTCAAACTGCCGGCATCGATGCCGAGCTGGTTGGCCTGCAGCTGCCCGCCGACTCCGTTGAGCCGGCTGTTGTCGATGCCGCCACCGGCCTGGATGGTCAGCGTGCCGCCCGCCAGCAGATCGCCGCCACGGTGATCCAGACTGCCAGTGGTGGTCAGCGCCACGTTGCCGGTGGCGCGGGTATCGGCGCCGGCCAGTTGCAGCTGGCTGCCCTGCGCAAGCAGATTGCCACCTGCCAGCAGCGTGCCGGAGGCGCTCAGCTGGCGGTCGGCGACCAGGCGCAAGGTCCCGGCACTGCCCAGGCTGCCATCGCCGGCGATGCCTGCACCCACGGTACCGGCAATGGCGATGTCGCCCGCACGCAGGCTCAACTCGCCGGTGGCGGTGGTCTGGCCGGCGTTTTCGATGCGCGCGCCCTGCAGGCCCACGGTGCTGCCACTGACCACGCCCTGTTGGCGCAGCACCGCATCGCTGGTCAGCGTGAGTTGTTGCGCGGCTAGCTGCCCGGCCACGCTGAGATCGCCGCTGGAACGTAGCTCCAGCGTGCTGCCCGCACTGAGGCTGCCACGTTGCGCCAGGGTGCCACCGGCCTGCGCGGAAAATGCGCCTGCCGCCGCCAGGTTGCCATCGAGTTGCAGGTTGCCGCGACTGGTCAAGGCGACCGCGCCGCGCTCGCTGCCCAGCTGCCCGCTGCTGCTGAGCTGGTCGGCCTCCACGCGCAGGCCGTTGCCGCCGATCAGGCCGCCGCGGTTGTCCACCGCACCGGCCGCAGTCAGCCCCAGGCCGCTCACGCCGTATGCCTGGCCGGTCTGGCGCAGCGCACCGACGCCAAGGGTCAGTTGATTGCCTGCACGCACCGCGCCGGCATTGTCCAGCAGGCCGGCGATGGACAGGGTGGTGTTGCCCTGGGCCAGCAGGACACCGGTTCCGCTGTTGCCCGCACTGGCGGCGGTCACGGTGAGGTCCTGCCCGGCCACGACCTGGGCGGCGTTACTGATCGCGCTTGTGGCGCTCAGCACCACATGGCGATCGGCCTGCGCCACGCCGGCGACGGCAAGACTGCCGGTGCTGCGCAACGCCAGATCGCTGGCGGCATCGAGCGCGCCGTGGCTGTCGATCGCCGCGCCATCCAGGGTGATGCCGCCGCCGCTCTGCAAGACCGCCGCTTGCGCGGTGGCGATGCTGGCGCCACGCAGGCTGGCGTTGCCGGCACTGGCCGCCTGCCCCTTGAACATCAGGCTGCGCTGGGCCTGCAGGTCCAACCCTGTTGCCGATTGCAGCGTGCCGGCGGCGGTGAGATCGCGCCCGGCCTGCAATGCGACCGCATGCGCCTTGAGCGAGCCGGCCTGCTGCAGATCGCCAGCGGCCGTGGCCTGCAGCGTGGTGGCTGCGGCAACCACGCCCTGCAGCACGCTGTCGCCCCGGCTGCTCAGCGTCACGCTGGCCGTTTCGCTACCGAGCTGGCCGCTGCTACGCAGGTTGCCCGCCTCCACGCGCAGCGCGTCCTTGGCGATCAGGTTGCCGCGGTTGTCCAGCAGCCCGCTGACGTCGGCGCTCAGCGCCTTGCCGGCGATCGCGCTACCGGTCTGGGTCACGCTGGCGGCGGTGATCTGCAGGTCGCCACCGCTCTGCAGCGTGCCGGCGCTCTGCACGGCACCACTGGTCAAGACCAGGCCGCGCTCGGCGGCCAGGGCGCCCCCGGCCGCGTTGTCGATCGCGCTGGCCTGCACCGAGAGATCACGGCCGGCAACTCCCTGGCCGGCATTGCGCAGGCTGCCATTGGCAGTGAGTTCCACATCGCCCGTGGCCTGTGCCACGCCTGCCAGCGCCAAGGCGCCGGTGCTGCGCAGGCGCAGGTCGCTGCCGGCATCGAGCGTGCCACGACTGTCGATTTCGACACCATCCAGGGTGATCTGCCCGCCGCTTTTGAGCACGGCGGCCGTGCCGGTGGCGATGCTGTCGCCGCGCAACGCGGCAGTGCTGCCGGCCTGCGCCTGCCCGTTGAGGGCCAGGGCGCGCTGCGCCTGCAATTCCAGCGTGGTTGTCGCCTGCAGCGTGCCGTTTGCGTTGAGATCGCGGCCGGCCTGCAGGGCGACGGTGCGCGCGGTCAGCGTGCCGGCCTGGCTCAGATCGCCCGTGGCGGTGGCCTGCACCGCCGTGGCAGCGGATACCACGCCTTGCAGGTCGATCGCGTTGTGGCTGGTCAGGGTGAGCGCAGCGTTGACCGAGCCGAGTTGCCCGGTGCTGAGGATGCTGTCGGCGGTGATGCTCAGGTTCTGGCCCGACACCAGTTGCCCGAGGTTCTGGAATGCGCCCGTGGAAACGATCGACAGGGCATCGCCGCTGTACAGGCGTCCACGCTGCAACAGCGAGCCGGTGGACAGGGCAAGCCCATGCTCGCCATGCAGGGTGCCGGCGTTGTCCAGTGCGCCAGCAATCTCGATGCGCAGGTTGCGCTGTGCTCCCAACGTCGCGTCGGCGGCATTGGCGGCACTGGCCGCTTGCACGGCAAGATCGCGTACGGCGATGACCTGGGCGGCGTTGCGCAGCGTGCCGTTGGCGGTCAAGAAGACATCGCGCTGCGACTGGACCACCCCGCCCAAGGCCAGATCGCCTGCGCTGCGCAGGGCGACATCGGTTGCGGCATCCAACGCACCGCGGCTGTCGATGGCGCCGCCGTTCACGTTGATCGCCGCACCGCTCTGCAGCACCGCCGCGGCATCGGTCAGCACGCGGGCACCGCCGATGGTTGCATCGGCGGCACTGGAGGCCTGCCCGTTCAACGCGAGCGTGCCCTGCGCCAGCAGGTCCAGGGTGGAGGCCGACCGCAGGTTGCCATCGATGGTGAGGTCGCGGCCGGCCTGCAAGGCGAGCGACTGGGCGTTGAGCGCTCCGCGCTGCTGCAGGTCGCCAGCGGCCGTGGCCCGCAACGCGGTCGCGGCGGCGACGACACCGCCCAATTGCATCGCATCACCGCTGCTCAAGCCGACATCGGCGCGCTCGCTGCCCAGTTGCCCGCTGCTGCGCAGTGTGCCTGCCTCGACCTGCAGCGCCTGCCTGGCGGCCAGGCTGCCGCGATTGTCCAGGGTGCCGGCCACCGCCACCTGCACGGTCTTGCCGGCCGACACGCTGCCGCTCTGATCCAGCTGATCGGCGACCAGGCGCACGTCGCCACCGGCCTGCACACGGCCGGCGTTATCGAGCTGCGCCGAGGTGGTCAGGGCCAGGTTGCCCTCGCCTGCCAGCACACCGGCGGCGGTATTTTCCAGTCGCTGCGCCTGCACCGTCAGATCGCGGCCTGCGACCACATGCGCCGCATTGGTCACGGCCGTGGCGGCCGTCACCGTCACGTCGCGGCCGCCCTGCGCCACGCCGCTCAGCGCCAGTTCGCCCTGGCTGCGGATCTGCAGGTCGCTTCCCGCATCCAGCTTGCCGCGGCTGTCGATGGCATCGGCTCGCAGCGTCAGCGCACCGCCGGTCTGCAAGACCGCGTCCTGGTGGGTGACGATGCTACCTGCACGCAGCGAGGCATCGCCCTGCACCTGGCCCTGTGCGGCGAAGCTCAAGGTCTGCTGCGCTTGTAGATCCAGCGCCTGCGCTGCCTGCACGTTGCCGGCAACGGTGAGGTCCTTGCCGGCCGCCAGGGCGAGCGAACGCGCCTTCAGCACACCGGCCTGTTGCAGGTCGCCAGCGGCGGTGGCCTGCAGCGCAGTGGCCGCTGCAACAACACCTTCCAGGTGCATGTCACCCTGGCTGGCCAGGCTGACGCTGGCCGCTTCGCTGCCAAGCTGGCCGCTGCTGTGCAGGCTGGCCGCATCGATCTGCACCGTATTGGCGGCGACGATGGTGCCGGTGTTGTCGAACGCACCGCTTGCCGTCGCGGCAATCGCGTTGCCTGCGCCGACGCGGCCGCTCTGCAGAAGCGTGCCGGCCGCCAGTTGCAGGGTATTGCCGGCATACAGGCTGCCCGCGTTGTCCAGCGTGCCGCTGGTGCGCACCAGCGTGTCGGCATCGGACGAAAACGCAGCGCCCTGTGCATTGCGCAGCGATCCTGCCGCCACCTGCAGCACACCGGCTGCCACCACGCTCGCGCGATTGTCCAGCGCTGCTGCCGCCTGCATCGAGACGGCGCCTGCGCTTTGCACGGTGCCGTCCAGGGCCAGATCGGTGGCGCTGGCGATGCGCAGGCCGCCGCCGGCGTCGATCGTACCGGCGTGATCGATGCTGGCAGCGCGCAGTTGCAGCGTGCCGTCGCTGTGGAGCTGGCCACGCTGACGCAGGGCGCCACCGGCCTGCATGTTGATCGCGCCGGCCGAACGCAGCATCGCGTCGGTGCGCAGATCGCCAGCGCTGACGAGCGTGGTCGCGCCGCGGGTGCTCTGCAGCGTGCCGGACACCGCCAGCGTGCCGCCGCTGCCAAGGGTGGCGCTGGCGGCGTTGAGGGTGCCGGCGACCTGCACGTCGGTGCCGCCATCCACGGCCAGCGTTCCGCCCGCCACCGTGTTGCCGCTCAAGCGCAGGCCGGCGCGGCTGCGCAGTGTGGCGTCGCCGCGTTGGCTGCCGATATCGCCGGCACTGTCCAGTTGCGCGGCGTCCACGCGCAAGGCGTTGCCGGCGGCAATGCTGCCGCCATTGGTCAGGCTGCCGGCAACGGCTGCCTGCACATCACCCGCCGCGGCAATGCTGCCGGTGCTGGTCATGCTGCCTGCCTGCACCCGCAGATCGCGCGCCGCGTAGACGCTGCCGGCGGTCTGCAGCGCCCCGGTACTGCGCAGGTCCAGATCCGCGCCTGCAGAGAGCGCACCGCGCGGTGCGATCTCGAGCGCACCGGCGGTCACTGCCAGCGCATCGGCGGCAATCACCTGCCCCTGCACGGTCAAGCGGCCTGCGGCCTGCACCTCGATGCCTTGCCCGGCCTGTGCCAAGCCGCCCAGCCGCACATCGCCGCCACCAGCCAAGCGCAATGCGCTTGCGGCATCCAGCGTGCCCAGCGCCTCGATGGTCTGCGCCTCCAACGCGATCGCAGCGCCGCTCTGCAAGGTACCGGACAGCGCAATGCGCCCACCGCGCAGGCGCGCGCCGGTGCCGCCATAGGCAACACCACCACTGCGCAACAGGCCATCGGCGCCCAGTTCCAACGCACCGGCGCCATGCAGGCTGCCATCGGCGTCCAGTTCCGAGCCAAACAGACGGATCGACCCGGCGCTGCTGCGCCCGGCATGCACCAGCAGCCCGCTGGCCTGCGCATCCAGTGCCCCGGCGGCCACCAGATCGCCGGCCAGGCGCATGCGCGCCGAGCGCAGGATCACATCGCCCTGCTGCGAACCCAGCATGCCGGCCTGCTCCAACGCACCGGCCGCACGGATGCTCACGCCATCGCGCGCCACGGCGGTGCCGCCCAGGCTCACCTGGCCGGCGCTGTCGATCTGCAGATCGCCGCTCTGCGCCGCCAGGGTGCCGCGGCTGACCACGCCCACCCCTGCATCGGTGGCGATCAGGCGGATGCGCTCGGCATACATTCCGCCCAGCTGCGCCACGTCGATGCCGATCGACGGCGCTGCGCCATCGCTACCGGGCAACACGTCCAGCAGCATGCCGTCGTAGCTGATGCGGCCGGTGCCGGCGTTGGCCAGCAGTTCCCGCGTCCAGATCGACCCGCCGACATTGAGTTGCCGCGACAGAAGATCCAGGCGGTCCACGTTGAACGCGTCCAATCCATTGCTGCCGATCGTCAGCGCACCGCCGGTGACGCTGAAGCCATTCAATGTGCCATCGGCGCCCAGCGTGGGCGTGCCGGTGGTCAGGGTGACGCGCGAGGTGTTGAGAAACCCGCAGCCGTCGCAGGAAATGCCGTTGGGATTGGCGATCACCAGCTGCGCCCTGGCGCCGGCGATCTCGGTGTAGCCCTGCAGGCGGCTGGCGGTCGAGGTGACCTCGTTGAGGATCAGCGAGGCCGCGCCACTGCGTTGCAAATTGTTGTTGCCGGCCACATAGCCGCCCAGCTCGGTCCTGGAGATCTGCGCGCTGTTGTTGAGGATCAACCCATTGGGGCCGACATTGAACGTGGTGTAGCGGTTGTGCGAGATGCCGCGCGCATTGGGCGCCACGATATCCACCACCGGCACGCCGTTGGCGGCGACCTGTTGCCCGGGCGTCTGCCCGCCGGGGTTGGGCGTTGGCGCGACCTGCGCCCATGCCGGGAACGATGTCCAGGTGATGGTGACGCATAGCAGCAGCGCCAAGGCGCGCTTGCTCTGTTCGGCCACGTCACCACGCACGCTCAACGCTTGGATGTCCATCGTTTCTCTCTGGCCGCCTATCGGCGGCATCAATCGGCAAGCGCGCGGCCGGTTGGCCGCGCGATACAGGTCAGAACTGGTAGATCAGGCGCGCGCCATAAGCCGGCTGCGCGCTTGCAAACCCCTCGGGCCGGTGAATGGCCCAACCCGCGAACGCATCCACGCTGGCGCCAAACCACCCGCCACGCAGGCCCACCGCGCCGCCGACCAGGCTGCGACCGCGCAGCCCGCTGGCACTGGTTCCATCGACACGGCCGGCATCCAGGCCCAGATAGGGCGTCAGCCCGAGCCGCTGGATCGGAAAACTCAGTGTGTTGCGCCAGTACGCGCCCTTCTCGGCGCCCAGGTTGGCTTCGCCATCGAAGCCACGCACGCTGTAGCGGCCACCGATGGTGACGAATTCAGAGCCAAGCAACAGTTCGCCGGCGGTCTGTGCCCGCAGGCTGCTTTCCCATGCCATCGGCACCGGGCCCAGCTTGAATGGCAGCGCCGCGCTCACGTCCAGCGTGGTCACGCCATAGCGGAAGGTCGGAAAACCGATCTGCGGGTCGTAGTCGGTCCATTGGCTGTTGAACCAGGGCGTGCCACGTCGATGCGCGATCCGCGCATCCAGCTGCAAGGCGCCCAGATAGCGCCGATGCGCAAGATAAAACTCCGCGCTGCTGGTATCGCGTCGCTGGATGCCGATTTCCACGCCATCCAGATAGCTGCGCGCACGCCGCCGGCCGATGACCACGCCGGCGGAGGTCTTGCTGGTGCCATCGCGATGCAGCACGCGCTGCAGATCCAGTTGCACGTTGCTGGACTCACCGCTGGAGCGGAAGGTCTGCAGAAACCCGTCCACGCGCTGGTGATAACGATACGCCGACGCCGACAGCGCGAACGTCCACCAGCCCCATGGCAGGCTATAGCCAAGACTGTTGCCACGGGTGCCGCGCTCGTCGTCGCGGGTGGCCAGGTCGTGGCTGTAGCCGACGCTGAGCAGGTCGTTGATGCCCAGCAGGTTATCCAGTGAAAGATCCAAGCCGCCCTGCACGCGGCCAGTCGCCTCCACGCCCGAGTCCTCGGCGTTGATGACACCACGCCAACGCCGCCCATGCTGCAGGGTGATGACCAGATCCGATTCGCCTGGCGCATCCCCGGGCGCGATATCGATCTTGGCGTCCTGCGACGGCAGGCGCTTGAACTGCTCTACCGCCTGCTCGATCGCGCGCAGATCCAGCAGATCTCCGGCGCGCAAGGGCAGCGCCGTCTTCCAGTGGGCGCCATCGGTATCGACGACGACACGGACCGACCGCAACCGCCCGGGCATCAATTCGAAGCGCAGTTCGCCACGCGACAGATCCTGCTCGGGCACACCGATGCGGGTGGTGACCAGGCCGCGTGCCACCAGCTGGTCCAAGGCGCGACGGCGGATGAGGTCGATGCCGGCACGTCCGATGCAACGGCCCTGGTACCGGCGCAGCGAGGTCCACAACCACGCAAAATCAGCTCCGTGTTCGCCTGCACCAGACAGACGCACGCGCGTGATGGGAAAGCACAGAGCTTCCGCCGGCAAGACGGTGCTGCGGGCATCCACGCGCCCGGCGTCCTCGCGCGGGCCGGCGAACGGCGCCTGGCGCTCCTGCTCCTGACGGCGCTGGATCTCTTCGGCCTGACGCAACTGTTCCTGCCGGTCCAGGCTGGTCGGCGCCGTTTGTTGAGCAGCCGCCGGCCTGGCGACCGCCCACAGGCAAGCTGCCAGCACCCATGGCGCCGATCGCATCCACATCTGTCCTGCCCCCTGTGCAACCGTCGTGCATCTGCACGCGATTGCTCGCACCGCCACGCCTGGCCGCCAAGACAGCGGCACGAATCAGGGACACGGCGAGTGCGGCGGTACTTTGCTGCAGCGTTAACGAGGCGTCAACGTTGCGTGTAGGGCCTACCCTGTAAGAAAAATCTGACAATCGAGCTTATGTGATGGATTTCACATAAAAATTGTGCACGTCTCGTCGCGTGCTTCCACACGTCGCCCCTTGCCCCATGCCTTACCGTGTCCGCAAGCGGAATCAACCGATGAACATCGCAGCAACACTGTGATGACGTTATTTTTACAAGGGCATACGCAGTATCGCCGATCTTTATAGCCAAGGATCGCTGGTGCCTTCTTCCTCCCCTTCGCTCGCACCACGTGCAGCGCGGTCGCCCTGACCTTACAGGCGCACTCACTCCCCTGCTCGGCCTCGCGTTGTTTGCTGCATGTGCGCCTCAGGCACACAGCGGTGAAGTGCGGCCTGCGGATGTGGCTGACGCCTCCATCGCCCTCACGCCCATGCAGCAGGCCGAGCAATTTCGCGGCCAGCAGCGCTATGCGGACGCGCTGGCCATCTATGAACGCGTGCTGCGTGCCGACTCGAGCGACAAGGGTGCCTACACGATGCGTGCACTTACGCTTAGCGACCTGGGAAGCGCGCAGCTGGCTGCCGAAGCGGTATGGCATCACCCCGACTGGTTTTCGCAGCAGGAGCGCGACCGCCTGGAAAATGATCGTGTCGCACGCATGATCGGATGGGCCGGAGCCGAACCGATCGATGCGGCGCACCGCTACGCGGAGACCGATCAGGCATTGGCCAATGTGGCGCGTATCGAACGCAGCGCACCACCGCAGGTCGCCAGCGAAGCGACGCGGTTGTGCGTCGATCGCCTGATCGCACTCAATCAGCGCCAGCGCCACCGCGATGTGGTGGCCGGGTATCAGGCGCTGCGCGCGCAGGGCATCGACGTACCCACGTATGTGCTTGCGACGGTGGGCGATTCGCTGATGGGCCTGCGCCGTCCCGCCGAGGCGGAAATCGTGCTGCGGCAGGCGCTGCAGCACAGCCCGGACGATTTCAACACGCAGGTCCTGCTTGGTTACGCCTTGCTTGAACAGGAGCGCTTCGATGCAGCGCTGCCGCTGTTCGAACGGCTGGCTGCCACGCAGGCACCCTGGCCGCGGCGGGCGGGCGCCACCAGTGGCTACGAAAACTGGGACCGCTTCAGCGCCGACATTGCACTGGCCACCGCGCGTTCTGCGGCCAACGACAACCGCAATGCCGAACGCCTGCTGCGCGAACGTGCAGCCATCGGCCCGGACAATGCCGAATTGCAGGCGGCGTTGGCCTCGATCCAGGCGCGGCGTGGGCACACCACCCAGGCCCTGCAGCGCAATCGGGTTGCACTGACGCTGGACCCGCACCAGAAACAGGCGCGTAGCGGCGTGGTCGAAACACAGCGCGATCTGGACCGCCCGGATCTGGCCGCAGCGCAGTTCAAGGCCCTGCGCAACGAGTATCCCGATGACGTGGGCCTGCAACGCCTGGGCACATCGCTGGAGCGCCAGCGTGGCTGGCAGGTGCATCTGAGCCAGGCCTGGGGCCGCAGCGAGAACGACAACCGCGCTACATCGATCTCACCGCTCGGCAATCATTTCGGCGGTACCTTGCTGGAGGCAGAGTCGCCATTACTCAGCGAGCGCTGGCGTGTAGGCCTGCGTGCCCGCGACGACTGGGCCGACTTTCAGGACACGCGCGTGCGCTACCGCAGCTTCTGGCTGGGCACGCATTACCGCTACGATCGCCTGGATGTCAGCGCGTATGCCGGCCGCGCCCTCGATGACTTCGACCGCGACGGTACCGCTTGGGCGCTGGATGCCGGCTGGCGCTTCTCCGATGCGTGGTACGGCAGCATCGCCTGGCGCACCCGCGACCCGGACGCATCACTGCAAGCGCGCCGCCTGGGCATCACCGCCGACAGCGTCGGCGCCACCGCGCGTTGGACGCCCAGCGACGAAAGCCGCTGGGAACTGCAGGTGCGCCAGTTGCGCTACAGCGATGGCAACCGTCGCGATCAACTCGATCTCTCCGGCAGCCAGCGCCTGTGGGCCCGCCCACATGTGCTGGTCGATGGGCTGTTCGCCGCATCCGCCGGGCGTGCGCAAGACGACCGCGTTGTCGACTATTTCAATCCGCGCCGCAGCGCAGGCGTGGCCGCGGGTGTGCGTATCGAGCAGATCGGCTGGCGCCGTTACGACCACGCGTTTCGGCAGCGATTGGAAGTCACCGCCGGCCCGACGTACCAGTCTGGCTTCGGCAGCCAATGGGTGCCTGCGGTTGCCTACCGGCATCTGTGGTCGCTCGGCGATGGCAGCGCCTTGACCTATGGCGTGAGCTGGGCGCACCCGGTGTATGACGGCCGGCGCGAACAACAACTTGGACTGGACCTGGATTTCCGATGGGGAGGTACGCCGTGATCCGCCTGCCGCTATTGCTGCTCGCGCTGCTGCTGACGACGTTTGCATCGTCGGCACAGGCGGGCCTGCTGGTGCTTAGCTACCACGATATCCGCGACGACGTCGCGGCCAAGGGCGACCCGGATCGTTACGCAGTGTCCACCAGCAACTTCGCTGCGCATCTGGACTGGCTGCGCTCGCATGCGTACCACCCGGTAAGCGTGCAGCAGGTGCTGGATGCACGCGCCGGCCGGCGCCCCCTGCCCTCGCGACCGGTGCTGCTCACCTTCGACGATGGCCTGCGCAGCGTCTATACGCGGGTATTTCCGTTGCTGCAGGCCTATGGCTACCCCGCGCTGGTTGCGCCGGTGACCAGTTGGGTCGAACTGCCTGCAGGCAGGGTCGTGCCCTATGGCCCGCGCGATTTTACTCGCGACGACTTCGTCACCTGGGCACAACTGCGCGAGATGCAGGACAGCGGCCTGGTGGAAATCGGCTCGCATAGCGACGACCTGCACAAGGGCATTGCCGGCAATCCGTTCGGTAATCAGACCCCTGCTGCGGTCACCCGGTTGTGGGATGCGAGCAGCGGCTACGAAAACGAAGCCGACTATCGCCAGCGCATCGAAACCGATCTGCGTCATAGCCGCGATGCAATCGTGGCGCATCTGGGTAAACCACCGCGCGCGATGGTGTGGCCCTACGCTGCCTACAACCGCGCCAGCAATGCCATTGCCGCGCAGCTGGGCATGACGCTCAGTTTCGACCTGGAAGGCCGCTCGCACGAAGCCGATATCGGCCAGCAGGGGCGCGACCGCGTGGACGGGCAATCGCTGGCCAGCCTGGGGCGCCTGCTGCTGTTCAACAACCCCGACGTACGCGATCTGGCCGGCGAACTGCGCCGCGATCTGACGCGCGATGGACTGCGCGCCATCCAGGTGGACCTGGATTACGTCTACGACCCAGACCCCGCACAGCTGGCGCGCAACCTCGATACGCTGGTCCAGCGCATCAAGGACATCGGCCCCAGCCATGTGTTCCTGCAGGCCTTTGCCGATCCCGATGGCGATGGCGCAGCCGATGCGCTGTATTTTCCCAACCGGCATCTGCCGATGCGCGCGGACCTGTTCGGGCGCGTGGCCTGGCAGCTACGTACCCGTGCCGGCGTGCGCGTGTTTGCGTGGTTGCCGGTGCTCGGCTTCCACCTGCCCGATGCGCAGCAACAGGCGGCGTTGCAGATCCGCGGCAACGATCCCAAGGACGTGCCACGGCTGGATCCGGGCAACCCGCGCACGCGCGCATTCGTTGCTGATGTCTATGAAGACCTTGCCGCCAATGCCTACTTCGAAGGGCTGCTCTTCCACGACGATGCCTACCTGCGCGACGATGAAGTGCCCGCCTATGGCAATGGCGATCCGGCCCGGCGCACCCAGGCGCTGATCGGCTTCACTCAACAGTTGAAGACCGCCGCCGAACGCTGGCGCCCCAAGCTGGTGACCGTGCGCAACCTGTTCGCGCAACCGGTGCTGGAACCGCACAGCGAAGCCTGGTTCGCACAGCGGCTGGAGGCGTTCACTGCTGCGTACGACTACACCGCATTGATGGCGATGCCGTACATGGAAAAGGCCGGCGACCCGCAGCAGTGGTTGAGCCAGTTGGCCAGGCGCGTCGGCGAAAAGCCGCAGGGCTTCGACAAGACCATCTTTGAACTGCAGACCGTCGATTGGCGGACCGGCAAGCCACTGGCCGACGGGGTGTTGCTCGCACACAGCCAGTTGCTGCTGGCCGCGGGCGTGCGCCACCTGGCGTATTACCCCGACGATTTCATTGGCGGCCATCCGTCCCTGCCCGAAGCGCGCGAGGCCATGTCGGCTCGCCAATTCCCCTATCTCGAGCGATGACCGATGACGACCAGCCTCTTACTGGCCGCCCTGTTCAACTTTGCGTTCTTCTACCCGATCATCATGGCGTTCTTCTGGATGATCGGCGGCATCTATTACTACCTGCGGCGCGAGCGCGGCACGCCCGGACCGTCCAAGCCGCCGCCGATGGCCAGCGAACCGTTCGTCACGCTGCTGATGCCCTGCTACAACGAGGCCAAGCACGTTGCCGAAACCATTGCGGCGATGAGCGCACAGCATTATGCGGACTACGAGATCATTGCCATCAACGATGGCAGCACCGACCGCACCGCCGAAGTACTGGACGATCTCACCCACCAGCATCCACGCCTGCGCGTGGTGCATCTTGAGCAAAATCACGGCAAGGCCAACGCCTTGCGCATCGGCACACTGGCAGCGCGCTCCGACTACCTGGTGTGCGTGGATGCCGATGCAATTCTAGACCCCAACGCAACCCGCTGGATGGTGGGCCACCTGATCGCCGGCCCACGCGTGGGCGGAGTCACCGGCAACGCGCGTGTACGCAACCGCACCACCTTGATGGGCCGCATGCAGGTGGGCGAATTTTCCGCCATCGTCGGGCTGATCAAACGCGCGCAACGCGTGTATGGCCGGTTGTTCACTGTCTCCGGCGTGATCTGCGCATTCCGTCGCTCGGCCTTGCACGACGTTGGCTTCTGGTCCGACAACATGGTCACCGAAGACATCGACATTTCCTGGCGGCTGCAGCTCGACGGCTGGGACATCCGTTACGAACCCAACGCTTTGTGCTGGATCCTGATGCCGGAGACCTTTCGCGGCCTGTGGATGCAGCGCCTGCGCTGGGCACGCGGCGGCGTGGAAGTACTGCTGAGCCATGGCCGGCGCGCACTGGCCTGGCGCAGCCGCCGTATGTGGGGCGTGCTGCTGGAGTACGCACTCAGCCTGATCTGGGCCTATGTGATGCTGCTCATCATCGTGCTGTGGGCACTGGGCAAGTTCATTTCTTTGCCGCCAGCCCTGTACGTGGACACCATCCTGCCGCGCTGGCACGGTCTGGTGCTGGCGGTGGTCTGCCTGCTGCAGTTCGGCACCAGCCTGCTGATCGAGCGCCGCTACGAAAAAGGCCTGGCACGCCAGTTCTTCTGGGTGATCTGGTACCCGGTCGCCTTCTGGATGATCGGCATGTTCACCGCCGTCATCGCCTTCCCCCGCGCGCTCATTGCCCGACGCAACACGCGCGCCCGCTGGAAAAGCCCCGACCGAGGAATCCAATGACACCGCCCGTCATCAACCTGCCGCAACGCCTGGGCCGCTCGCGCCGCCTCGCCTACGGCGCCGCCACCGCCGGCGCCTGGATGGTCTATTTCTACCTGTGGGCACCGCTGGCCACGCTGATCGCCTGGTTCCTGGGCTTGCGCAGCGCCTACACAGAGCTGTATCTGCAGCACAATGCCCTGGACCCCTTCGCACTCGGCGCATTACCGGTGATCGCCCTGATGAGCGCCATCACCACCGTCGGCTGGGCCGAATACAACCGCCTGCGCTTTGCCAACGCCGACAAGCGCAAGCGCCCCCGCACCGTACCCGAGCCGGAAGTAGATCAACGCCTGGGCGCCACCGAACAGCTTGGCGCCCTACTGCGCCACAGCCGCATCTCCACGGTATCGATGGACAAGTTCGCAAGGCCGGTGGCGGTGCGGGTGCTGCGGCATCGGTGAGGCGCGCCCCCGCTACGTCGGCATCGGTGGCACCAGAATGAGAATCCTGTGTGGTGGATAACTGTTCTGACGTAGGGGATGGCTAAACCAATGACAAGGTAGCCCCAAAAATCGAGCACATGAATTCGCCTAAGACCTTTAACTTCGAGGGCTAAAGAATCTGCAGAATTAGGCGTGAAAGCACAGCAAAACAGCAGTTCGTTGACCTGACACTCATGCGATCAACACCAACACGGACCCTAAGCATCGGCGTACCGTAGACAAGCCTGAATTGCAGGCTAGATCACCCCGATCAGGGGGCAACAATAATCATGGATAATCGATCGAATGCACTCAAAGCCATTTGCGTATTGGTCAGTTTCTTGATTTTAGGGGAAGCATCGGCCCAGAGATGCTGCCCCAGCGGTGGTTCGGGAGTGAGAGCGACAGGACTCGGCGACAACCATCCGAACGCGATGAACTTAGCACTGGATAATGCGTGGTCGATTTACGAATTTCAACGTGATGGCGTGACCTATGTCCAGATAAATGATGCTTCAGGGACATTGAGAGCGGTGGTAGCGCGTGTGGACAACGCGCTTTGGGTGGTACCAATGGGCAAGGATGTAGACCGCGTGTCGATACCCGCATTCAATTCGATTGGCACCGACAGCATCAATGCCATGGAGAATAACCCAACAAATGACATATCCCGTATGGTCTACCGGACTGCAAATTTCACTGTGTACGTCGAGTCGCAATCCACCGGGGAACATTGGCGTGTCTCTCCTTCACATTAGCGACCATTGCCTCTGCAACAAGGAAAGTAAGCACTAAAGCATGGCGGCGACGGAACGTGCCGCCATACGATTTCAGCCTAGCAGTGAATTCAGCCTCCACCTCGGGCGAGTCGCGTCGCATGGAGTCCACCAAGGCTGTATCCGCGAGCACACGTATCGCAATGCCTTGCCCACCTCGGCCCCGCCATACACGAGCTTGAATAAAATGTTTATTTGCCTGCGGCAAAAGCTCGATCGCACTGAGTGCGCAACGATATGCGGCCAATTGAAGACCAAGTGAAAGATGGCGACAGTCCCCTCGCAAATAATATTCAAACTGCGTGGACTTTAAACATGCAAGCGCTGGCGAGCGTAACGCCCGATATAACCCGTGCGTCTCTATCTCCAATGGGTACAGACTTGCAATATACTCCTGAAGAAGTTGAAGCTCAATCACCGCGACTCGCGTTATTTCCATTGCAGCTGCGTGATGTCCACGCGCACGGAGGTCTGCAACTATATCTTTGCGCATCCGATTGATCTGCACATTAATATCGGAATATTCCACAACCTTGCTGCGCAAGATACGCTCCGCCGCCATGCAATTATCTTTTACTGCCTCCTGCGCTTCCTTCTTAATACGACTAATGACGTCTACACGTTTCATTGGAACAGTCAAGCGAGCACCAAATATAAAGAGGCCAGCCCCCACTATGGCATGGACAAGCTGCACAATAAAAAGGTTTTGATCGTAAAAGCCAATTTGATGGACGTGCGATATGCTTATGGCAACTGCCACATTAGCCAACAGCGCACCCAACGCGGTCCCTATCAAACCATGACGTCGAGTCAGAAAAATTGCAGGCACTATTAACGCGATCATCAGGACATTGCGAAACAGCGCGGCGTGCGCATAATTAAGCGAGTAAAACACCAAGGAAATGGTAACCACAGAGGCAGTGAGATCACGCGGAAAATCAGTCCCAACTGGCTGTACTCGGCTCAGCGACCAGAGAATCACAGGGAGAAGGAACATCAATATACCAAGATAACTACCAAGCCAATAGCGGGATAAAATTCCCAAAAAATTCGGTGTTTCAGGCCCATTCAAGATCGTATTTAGTGCAATACTGCACAATGAATTACATAGCGCAATAGCAATGGCAAATTGAATTAAGAAGCGACTCTGAAGAACCAGGCCCCGAGAATAACGCCGGGCAACCCAAGTGAAATATGCAATCATCGGAGCATGCAAAAATGGGCTGATATAGGCCCAAATCAAATCGTAGCCCTGAAGTTGCGCCAAAGGCACACGGAGCCAAAGCATTGCAGCAGCATCACCTACCAGTAAAAATGGCCACTCACGATAGGGTCGAAACAACAAGGTGACTACGCGCAAACCGACTGGTAAATACCACTGATCGATCGAACAAAACCATAGCATCACAAACGTAAGTCCGTAACACATGCTAATTAGCATGCCTCTCAGGACTTCTCTAGCCACCCCCATGCCACCACTCCCTGGTTCCACGATTTGCTCTAGTCTGGATTGAACTGGATTTTGGAGTATAGCGGTGGCGCACACATTGCAAAGATCGGTTGGTTGGTTTGGCGCACCGCCTTCGCCCACGCAGCGCATTGCACCCTGGTGGTGCATCGGCCGTCATCTCTACCAACGCACGGTGTAGGTCGCCGGCAGCCGCAGCGGTCGATCAACCGCAGCTCAACCGATCAACGTGGCCAATGACGGATTGGCTCATCATCGCTACGGCACATTCGCCCTGATCGACGCTCCGACGCCGCGAGAGGTCCAGTATTGACGCGCAGGCAAACCCTGCGTGTCTGCCGGCGGGTTGGCCGCGCCCGCAGCGACCACACCAATGACAAGCGTCAGACTGGATGCCGCCCCGCCCCCTCATTGCCCGGCGGATGATGGCCGCATCTTTATCGCGCGGTATTGCCCCTGCTTGCCATAACGACGACCATTCTTCTCGAAGGTGGCACACAGTCGCCCTTCCCCGCAGGGCACCAGGTCCGCATGCGAGACCTGCTCCCAGTAGTCGATCGTACTTCGAAGCTGTGCGAGTTCGGTCCGTTTTTCATTGATGTCCTCAATCGAGTACACCACCGCGCCCAGGCCGAGAACACCTGCCGCAAGCATCGCCAGCGAGGCGATTCGCGCCCGCCGCGCGCCCCGCGTTTCGAAAGACTGTTGCGCCTGATTGTAGCGCTGGGTGGCCTGCTGCAACGTCTGGCCTGCATTGGCCAGCTGGTTGTTGAAGCGTTCGGCCGCCGGTTCCAGCGCCTGCGCCAATGCCTGATTGGTCAGCTGGGTCAGCCGTGGCAGCGCACTCTCCAGCACCCGGTTGATCTTGGCATCGGCGCTGCTGGCGGTGTTCTGTATCGCTTGCAGCTGTTCGGCGACCAGATCGCGCATGCGGCGTTCGCGCTGCTGCATGGATGACATCAGCATCGTCATGACCTTGGCGGTCTCTTGTAGCGAGGCGTTCGATGTATTCAACGCCATCATCATGTCTGCCATCGCAGCAGTATCTTGCCTGTCCATACAGTCTCCTACAGTCGTCTTGTCATAAAGCGATTGTGACTAACCACCCGCTCCGCCGCCGCCGTCTCCGCCACCATCCCCCATCTGCGGGCCGCCCTGCATCGGCCCCTTGGCGAACTCGGGCAGCGTCAGCACCATCACCGGCCCACGGCTGGTGTTGATTTGCGCCGACACATCCATTCCCAGCGCCTGGCGCGTGGCAACCTGCTCCTGCGCCTCCTGCTGGGCCTGCGCCTCCAGGAAATCATCGCCCTTCTTCAACAACGCCTGCGTCGCTGCGCTATTGGCCACCCGATGCATTGCCTGCTGGATCGCCAGCTCGTTCTTGCTGTCGAGCGCGTGGATCACCTCGTCCACGTCCGGGTCATCGGTGATGGAGTTGCGCGCGGACTGCGGTGAATGGCTGGACACATCGCCTGTCTGCGACGCACTGGCGCCTGGCACCCAAGCGCCGGCTTGCGCCATGGATTCGCTGGGCACGCCAGGGATTTGCGCCGTTGCTTGGAATGCCTCCACGCGGCTGTTGCCCTGGTCCCAGGCGCGGTCGTGACCGAAGGGATACGATTCTCCGCGCGCGCGGTGCTGCTGCCATTGCTGGTGGAAACGTTCGTCTTCTCGATCCGCCAGCGCGATCTCCTGTTGCAGCTGGCGCAGCGAGCGCATGCTCTCCTCCAGGAACAGTGCACTGCCTGGGTCGGCGGCACCACGATCCTGTGGCGGCGTCGCTTGGGCCCGCGACGCTGGCGCTGCTGTCAGCCCTTCAGCCAGGCGACGCTCGGCACTGGTTTCGAGCGATTGTTGGTGTGCTTGCGCCAGGCCTGCTGCGGGCGGGACCGGCTCGCGATGTTCGACAGGAAAAGCGTCCGAAGGACTGGGCTGCTCTGCCTCAGCGTCCCGGGAAGCAATGGCAAAGACCGCGTGCGGCGAGGCCATCAACGATTCTGTTGTCGCAGGCAGTGCTTGGGGCATGACGGCAAGCCATTCCTGCCGATCGGTCGCCTCCTGTTGCCACACCGATGCTTGCTCTATCTCCGCCGGCCGCATTTGCACGTTGGGGTATAGCGCTGGTAGCACTGCGTTGGACTCGGCACGTTGCGAACTCTCGTTGCGCGACTCCAGATGCTCGGGGGGTGCCACTTGCAGGCGTGCGCAGTCGCCGCTCTCCACGACGTGTGACCCGGATGCGCGCTCGGCGCTCTGGCGCCACTGCGGGTCACCGAGAACCGGTTCTTGATGCAATCGTTGCTGTGCGTCGGGGGCAAGGTGTTCGCGTGCATGCGGGTTGCGCGCCTGCGGTTGTGGGCGCTCCTCCTGCTGCACCTGCGAAGTCGTCCCTCGTTGCGCAAGCGGCACATCTTGCGGGCGCGGCTGAGCGGCCGGTTGTTGCGAGGACTCCTGCAGCCGGTCCTGCTGCTGTTGAAGCCCCTGGGTTTGTTGCTGTTGGTAATGGGCCTGGTGGGCCTGACGATTCTCGACCTCGACCTGTTGGACTTCATCTTGGCGGGCTTCTTGAGCTTGGCGTTCCTGCTGCCCATGCTGCGCATCATCCTGGGCCCGCTGTTGCTGGAGGCGTGTTTCCTCGCGCTCCTGATGCTCACGTTGCTGGCTGGTCTGTGCCTGGCGCTCCTGTACCTGGCGCTGTTCCTGTTCACGCTGCTGCTCCGCGTCGCGCTGAGCGTCCAACACCGCGTGTGCCTGGAGCGCCTGCTCGTCACGATCTGGGTCCTGAGACGCCGTTGGTACCTGCCCAAGGCGCTCACGTACCTTTGCGGCGTGTTGCTGCTGCGCCCTGCGAGCCTGCTCGGCGTCTTCCTGGCGCTCCTGCGCCGCGCTGGCGGCCTGCATGCGCGCCTGGATATCGAGCACCCGCTGTGGAGTCGAAGACTCGGAGGTCGAGGTATCTATATCTGTGTCCGTGTCTGCGCTGCGCTCCTGCGCATGCCCAAGGCTTGCCGGCTCCTGCCGATGGCCCTGCACCTCGTGCAGTGCCTGCCGAATCTCGTCGCTGCCGGTGATGGCCACTACGCGCGTAATGCCATCGGACCCCTGTTGCAGGTGGGCGATGGGGCTGTCATAGCCGTAGTGCCCGGCCGCATTGCGCTGCAGCTGCTGCATGGTCGGACCGGTGATGCCGTGCGCCTGCCTGGTGCGCTGTGTCGCAAGCTCCACGGCCTGCTGAGTCTGCGGGTTGACGTTCAAATCGACGCCTGCAGCCCGGTAGCGGTGCAGCAACTCGTTGTGGTCCCGCTGGGCCGCTGTGGGCGCGGGAAGCGCCTGGATCGCCGCCAAGGCTTGCTGGGCACGCTCCAGCGAGGATTGCCGCAACTGATTGGTCAGTTCCAGCTCCACCGCCAGATTGCCGCTGGCCACGCCGTATTTTCCGGCCCACTGTCCCGTCTCGGTGCGCTGGTAAAGCTGGGCATCCGACCCCAGCACCACGCCGGGCTTGGCCTGGACCGCCCGGACTGCCGCCGGCACTTCGACCCCGTAGGCCTGTGCGCGCTGCGCGGCGTGGTGTTCCAGATAGACAGCAGCGATCGCCTCGCGGCCGGTGGCGATATTGTGTTCGATGCGCCCCAGGGCTTCCTGATTGAGCTGCTGCGCACGCTCCGGTGAAGCCAGTTGAACCGCATAACTGCACAACTCATCGGTGCCGGAGGCCGCTGTCCTGACCTGGCGCTCCCAGGTCTGACGCGCGGAATTGCGCTGCCAGTGTTGGTTATCCAGGCCCACTTGGTCATCTGGTCGCGCAGGGAGGTTGAACGGGTCCTGTGGCGGCGATGTCTTGCCCAATGCCAGTTCCACTGCCTTGGCATTAGCCAGGGCGCCGAGTTCCTGGGACTTTTCGTAGCTGGATACCACCGGGTGATCGTCCGTCGCGCGACGACCGTGCTGTGCGGTATCGATAGACGCTTCGCGCTCCCAGTTGCGGCCATTGAACTGCCACTCCACGCCCTGCTTGTCGGTCTGGTGATAGATGGCGCGGTTGTCCAGCAGATCGGCGCCCTTGTCGAAGGCCTTGCTCATCAATAGCGCATCGCCCACCACCAAGGCGGCGGGCACGAAACCGCTGCCGCCCAGCGCTGCAGCGGTGGACGCACCACCAGCCCAGCCGCCGACATTGCGGGCCAGCGCATGAGTGACCTCCGATTGCGCGGCGGTGGCATTACCTTGTTCCAGCAACTCGGCCGAGCGGCGCGCGGTCAGCACCGCATCTGCGCCCGTCGCCAGCAAACCACCCGAGCGCACCAGGGTGCTGGCGGAGGCTTCGCCCAGCAGTAGTTGCAGGGACACAGCACCGCGTTGACCCAGGGGAACTTTTAGCTGTCTGGCAGCCTCCTCGCCCAGGGTGTTCTCGACTACGGCGATACCGTTCGGTGATACGGTCAAACGGCCGTTGCTGTGGGCGTTGGAAATGGCTTGGGCCAGACCATTTCGCTGAAGCTCATCCACACCGCCACGCGTCAAAGGATTGGGGGCGTTCTGAATATACTGGAGCGTGCTGACCACACGCCCTTCGGTATGCGTCACTGCCGCCCAGCCGTTGTCCACGGCCGCGTAGCCCTTCAGGCCCCGCAGTTGCGCCGCATGGATCTGGCGATACGTCGCTTCATTACGGAAGAAGCTCTGAACACCAGGACGGATATCGTCGGGCCGAAGGCCAAACGGCGAATTGGTGTACAAGTCTCCGTTGATAAGGCCGATGCGTACCGTATCGCGGAGGGTCTCTATGCGCCCGCTGACGCGAGCCAGAGCATCAGCGTCGCCAGCTATCGCAGCAACTCCGTCAGGAGATAGCTCCAAACGCCTCAACCGCCTTTGCAACCCGACTTGATAGTCAGCGATAGGGCCGCCGCTATGAGGCGTGACACCTAAGATCTGCGCAAACGTTCGATTGGCTGGTAGAAAGATCCGGTTCTCGGGAGCATGAATATCGAAATATCCTGAATCAGAAAGCGATCTAAGCAACTGGCTTCTCTCAAGCGTCTGTTGCTCGATGGCGTGATGATCTTGAAAGATAGGTCTGCTGCGAGGCATGGATCAGACTCCGTTTGCGCAACGTTTCCTAAGCCATTAGGCGTCCGCCGCGTCGATGAACCAAAGGCCGTCGTCGTCTGTATCGGTCCTGATGCCCACCAAAGCGACTGCGTCCTTGAAGACCCGGTCGCAGAACACTTCGATTGCATAAGGCGTCTTGAAAACATGCGCAAGCCCCAACCGCTCGCGGTTGAAGGTGACGCTGGCACCACCGGTGAGATCGTAGAACTTACCGTTGACGAAGTCTTCGGTTGTATCGATGAAAAGTGTGGATGCGTCTTCATCCAGTGCGTCAATCTCCTGGATTACGTCGCAGAGCAAGTGGCGTGGTCCTTGCGAGCCATCAGCCAAACGGTAGTCCACCTCGGCGAAAGCGAAGGCGTTAGGGTCGACTGAGACCATGACTTGGTAAAGCCGCTCGGATACTAGCCAGTAGCCACTGAAGCCAGGCTCCAAGTCCTTGGGCGGCGGGCCTTTGCTGGGCTGGTAGACCAGACGCGGCGTTTCGCGCAGCGGAGGGAAACCGCCACCTACCGGCTTCAAGATCAAGCGTGGAGGAGACAGCAAGCGGTTGACATTCTCAAAGACAACCCCGTTCACCGGTCCGTTGATCGTACCCGCTTCAAGGATAAAGAACTCCCCAGCTTTAGGCTGATTGGCCGTCGTCGTTTCCATGCGTTGTGTCCCGCTCATTGATTTATGTCGTCAGGATCGTTGCGCCACAGTCTAGCGCCGCTGTGACATTTTCGCGCAGACGGTGCAACGGCGGTGCTTTGCTCGCTGTTTTGCACATTCTCACCTGGCGTTCCCAGGTCTGACGCGCGGAATTGCGCTGCCAGTGTTGGTTATCCAGGCCCACTTGGTCACTTGGTCGCGCAGGGAGGTTGAACGGGTCCTGCGGCGGCGGTACCTTGCCCAATGCCAGTTCCACTGCCTTAGCATTAGCCAGGGCGCCGAGTTCCTGGGACTTTTCGTAGCTGGATACCACCGGCTGATCGTCCGTCGCGCGACGACCGTGCTGTGTGGTGTCGATCGCTGCTTCGCGCCGCCAGTTGCGGCCATTGAACTGCCACTCCACGCCCTGCTTGTCGGTCTGGTGATAGATGGCGCGGTTGTCCAGCAGATCGGCGCCCTTGTCGAAGGCCTTGCTCATCAATAGCGCATCGCCCACCACCAAGGCGGCGGGCACGAAACCGCTGCCGCCCAGCGCTGCAGCGGTGGACGCACCACCAGCCCAGCCGCCGACATTGCGGGCCAGCGCATGAGTGACCTCCGATTGCGCGGCGGTGGCATTACCTTGTTCCAGCAACTCGGCCGAGCGGCGCGCGGTCAGCACCGCACCTGCACCCGTCGCCCACAAGCCGCAAGAACGCAGCAGGGTGCCGGCCGAAGCACTACCGAGCAGCACGTCCACGGAGGCGACACCGCGCTGGCCGCGAGGAAGCCGCAAAAGTCTGGCGGCTTCCTCGCCCAACGTCTGCTCGACCTTCGGGATGGCTTGCACTAAAAGAACGACACGACCATCGTGATGGGCATTGAAAATGGCAAGGGAAAGGCCGCTACGCTGGAGCGGCAAGTTTCCACCCCGGACGATGCCCGCTGCGCAGCGTGGCATTCCAGGTAGGCGGTCGCAATGGCTTGGCGCCTCGTAGCGATGTTGCGCTTGATGCGTGATAGCGCCTTGTATTTGAGCTGCCGCGTCTTGCGCAGCTGTCGATGGCTGCGGCCGCAGGCCCCT
Source organism: Xanthomonas cucurbitae (assembly GCF_002939885.1). GTDB lineage: Bacteria > Pseudomonadota > Gammaproteobacteria > Xanthomonadales > Xanthomonadaceae > Xanthomonas > Xanthomonas cucurbitae. The sequence continues at coordinate 2,248 of NZ_MDED01000036.1, read as the reverse complement.
ATGAGTCACCTTTTACAAAGCGGTTGATATCAACTGCAAGAACGCACAAGGCCGCGCGATGCGCGGCCTTGTGCGTTCTCAATCCAGACATCGAAATAACAGCTGGAATCAGCCCTCCATCTGCTCCAGCTCCTTGCCCTTGGTCTCATAGACGTACTTGAGCACGAAGAACACCGAGATGAAGGCGGCGACGGTGTAGATGCCGTAAGCGCCTGCCAGTCCAATGCTGCCCAGCAGGATCGGGAAACTGACGGTGATGGCGAAGTTGGAGGTCCACTGCGCGGCGCCGGCAATGGCCAGGCCCGAGCCACGGATCTGGTTGGGGAACATCTCGCCCAGCATGACCCACATCACCGGGCCCCAGGAAGCATTGAAGAACACCACGTAGACGTTGGCCGCCACCAGCGCCAGCATGCCCATGGCGTCGGACATGGCGAGCTTGCCGTTGGGGTCCAGCGAGGCGGTGGCGAACGCATAGGTGACCAATGCCAACGACACCGCCATGCCGGCCGAGCCGATCCACAGCAGCGGCTTGCGGCCGATCTTGTCCACCAGCATCACCGTGACCAGGCAGGCGCCGATGCTCAGTCCGCCGGAAAGTACGTTGATGAGCAATGCGTCCTGCTCGGAAAAGCCGACCGCCTGCCACAGCACCGCGCCGTAGTAGAACACCACGTTGATGCCGACCAACTGCTGGAATACCGCCAGGCCCACGCCGATCCAGACGATGGGGCGCACCTTGCCGGTGGCCTTGTTGATGAGGTCCGAGAACTTGGGCTTATGCTGGTCGGCCGACATCGAGGCAGAGATTTCCGCCAGCTTGGTCTGCGCGGCGGCGTTGCCGTACAGGCGCTTGAGCACCACCAGCGCCTGCTCGCGACGACCTTTGACCACCAGGTAGCGCGGGCTCTCGGGGATGACCAGCAGTAGCACCAGGAACAACAGCGACGGGATGGCCTGCATCCAGAACATCCAGCGCCAGGCAGCCTGCCCTGCCCACAACGGTTCGGTAGAGGCACCGGCAGCGTTGGCCAGCAGGTAGTTGCTCAGGAAGGCGCAGAACAGCCCGCTGATGATGGCGATCTGCTGCATCGTGGCCAACCGGCCGCGGTAACGCGCAGAGGCGACCTCGGCGATATAGGCCGGTGAAATGACACTCGCCGCACCAACGGCGAAGCCGCCCATCACGCGTGCAAAGATGAAGAAGCCGGAGCTGTGTGCGGCACCGGCACCGATGGCCGAGAGCAGGAACAGCGCAGCGGAAATAATCAGCACCGCGCGGCGGCCCCAGCGGTCGGCCAGGCGACCAGCAAAGAAGGCGCCGATGGCGCAGCCCAGCAGCATCGAGGCGACCTCGAAACCGGTTTCGGCGGCGGTGGATTGGAAGGTCTGTTTCAAGCCATCGACGGTGCCATTGATCACGCCGCTGTCGAAGCCAAACAGGAAGCCGCCGATCGTGGCAACGCAGCTGATCAGGATGATGAAACGGGTGTTCTCGCCGGCATCGGGCGCGCCGTCAATGGAAACACTGGACATGGGTTCACCTGGGAACATGCAAGGGAGCGACCACGGGGGTGGACGCCATCGGCCGGCGACGCAGTGCGCCGCCGACCACGGGACATCAACGCGTCAGATACTGATTGATGAGGTTCTCGTAGGCTTCCTGGCGGCCGCTGATCTGCGTGGGCGCATTGCCGGCAGCGTGCTTGGCCAGGTCGGCCAGCGTGCTGCTGCCGTTGGCAAACGCCGCACCGGCGCCGCTGTCGAAGCTGGCGTAGCGCTCTTTGCGCCAGGTTTCCAGCGGCGAAGCCGTCAGCAGTGCATTGGCCACTTCCAGCCCGCGCGCGAACGCGTCCATGCCACCGATATGCGCCAGGAACAGGTCCTGCGGGTCGGACGATTCGCGGCGCACCTTGGCATCGAAATTCAAGCCGCCCGGTGCCAGCCCGCCCTGGCGCAGCACCACCAGCATCGCGCCGACAGTGTCATACAGGTCGGTCGGGAACTGGTCGGTGTCCCAGCCGTTCTGCGGGTTGCCGCGGTTGGCATCGATGCTGCCCATCAGGCCGGCATCGCTGGCAACCTGCAGATCGTGCTCGAAGCTGTGGCCGGACAGCGTGGCGTGGTTGGCTTCGATATTGAGCTTGAAGTCCTGGTCCAGGCCGTGCTGGCGCAGGAAGCCGATGACCGTGGCGCTGTCGAAGTCGTACTGGTGCTTCATCGGCTCCATTGGCTTGGGCTCGATCAG
>NZ_MDED01000035.1 GCF_002939885.1 Xanthomonas cucurbitae | reverse complement strand
TCCAACATGTCGGCCAATGCGTCGGCATGTTCTTCGCTGCGCAAGTCGCTGCCTTGATTGTGCTCGATCTGTAGGAGCGCACCCGGGCGCGATGGAGCGTTACCGTGAAAGCTTCGTCGCGCCCGGGTGCGCTCCTACGGGGGGGCGAAGCACATCAGGCTTGGAGGCACTTGCCGATCCCGCCTTCCAACATGTCGGCCAATGCGTCGGCATGTTCTTCGCTGCGCAAGTCGCTGCCTTGATTGTGCTCGATCTGTAGGAGCGCACCCGGGCGCGACGGAGCGTTACCGGGAAAGCCTCATCGCGCCCGGGTGCGCTCCTACGGGGGATCGAAGCACATCAGGCTTGGAGGCACTTGCCGATCCCGCCTTCCAACATGTCGGCCGATGCATCGGCGTGTTCTTCGTCGCGCAGGTTGTGCTCGGCATGCGAGCACTTGGTCGGCGTACCCGCCTACGTGGGCGGTGGGCGAGACGTCAGTCGGGCAGGTGCTGCAACACGTAATCGGCGGCAGAGACCTTGAACTCGCCAGGCGCTTCGACGAACAAGGCCTTGACTACGCCGTCGTCGGCATACAGCGCATAACGGCGCGAACGCAGGCCCATGCCCGAGCCGCTGGCGTCGATTTCCAAACCGAGCGCGCGGGCCAGTTCGGCGTTGCCGTCGGGTAGCAGGTGCAGGCCGTCGGGCACCAGCTGGCTGCGCCCCCATGCCTGCATGACGAAGGGGTCGTTGACGGCGGTGCACAGCACCTCGATGCCGCGTTTGCGGAAGGCCTCGAAGTGCTCCACATAGCCTGGCAGGTGCTTGGCCGAACACGTGGGAGTAAACGCCCCCGGCACCGCAAACAGCAACACCTTGCGGCCTGCGAACAGCGTCTGCGTGTCGACCGCTTCAATGCCCTCGCGCAGGCGCTTGAGCACGACTTCGGGAATGCTGTCACCAACGGCGATGGTCATGGGGCGGGGCTCCTGTGGCTGAACGCAGTCTAGAAAAGGGCAGGGAAAAAGCGCGTCAACACGCTTGAAATCCGCAACCCGATGCCTATCTGACGCACATGGCCGGCGCAGCGGTGCACGCCATCGCCGCTGGCCCTTCACCCAACCTGTTGGAGGCTTGCCATGAACATCGTTCGTTATCCCCAGTGGCCCACGCACGCCCTACAAAACGAGATCAAGCACGTATTCGACCGCTTCTTCGAGCAAAACGGCGAGACCGACGAATCGGCCGTGGTCACTGCGCAGTGGGTGCCACGCGTGGACATCAAGGAAGAACCCAATCACTTCGTGCTGTACGCCGATCTGCCGGGCATCGACCCGGGCCAGATCGAAGTGCAGATGGACAAGGGCATCCTGTCGATCAAGGGCGAGCGCAAGGGCGAATCCAGCACCGACACCGAGCGCTTCTCGCGCATCGAGCGCCGCTACGGCAGTTTCCATCGCCGCTTTGCGCTGCCCGACAGTGCCGATGCCGATGGCATCACCGCCGCTGGCCACAACGGGGTGCTGGAAATCCGCATTCCCAAGCGCCCTGCGGCCACCCCGCGTCGCATTCAGGTCGGCAACGGGCAGGAGGCCAGCGGCCGGGCACAGTAAGTGCGGAACCGCCGTATCGGCTCAGCTCGCTGGCCGATCCGGCCCCGGCAGGCGCGATAGGCGCAAGCCGCGGGACGGGCCGGCCGGCATGGCCAGGGTCGGTACGCGGGTGTCGTTGCGAAGCAACCGGCCTTGGGCGAAGTCATCGGCTTCGCTCTCCGGTGACGGCCGCGCCGTAGAATAGGCGCGGTCGCCTGCCAGGCTGCGAATGGAGCGGTTGGCACCTTCAGTTGCGTCAGCGCCAGGCGGCGCGGTGGGTATCCGGATCGGAGGGCACGGCGTGTCCAGGCGACGGCCATCCACCGCGTCACCGCTGCCGTGTCAACCAGGTGCCGACTGATCGAACAGGCTCGTGGCCCCGGCTGCGGGCCGTTTTTTTTCCAGAGGTGATTAGATGGAATTCAAGGATTACTACGCAACGCTGGGCGTGGAGCCCAGCGCAGGCGATGCGGAGATCAAGACCGCGTATCGCCGGCTTGCGCGCAAGTACCACCCCGACGTCAGCAAGGAAGCCGGCGCCGAAGACAAGTTCAAGGCCATCAACGAAGCCTACGAGGCGCTGCGCGACCCGCAAAAGCGCAAGGCTTACGACCAATTGAAGGCGCAGGGCTACCGTCCGGGCGACGAATTCCAGGCGCCGCCGGGTCATGGCGGCGGCCAGGGCTTCGATTTCGAGGAAGTGTTCGGCAACGGCGGCGCCGGCGGCGGCTTCAGCGACTTCTTCGAAAGCCTGTTCGCCGGCCAGCGCGGTGGCCGTGCACGCGGGCCGGGTGCTGGCCCCGGCGCCGGGGCCGGGGCCGGCCCGCAGGCGCGTGGCGACACCCGCGCCAAGCTGGCGGTGCCGCTGGAAGCGGTGCATTCGGGCGATAGCGTGCGCATCACCATCAACGGCAGGCAGCTGGACGTGCGCGTGCCCAAGGGCGTGCAGCCCGGCCAGGTGATTCGCCTGAGCGGGCAGGGCAATGGGGGAGGCAACCTGTTGCTGGAGATCGAGTACGCCGCACACCCGCACTTCGAGGTGGACGGGCGCAACATTCTCTACACCCTGCAGGTGATGCCCTGGCAGGCCGCGCTGGGCACCACCATCAGCGTGCCCACCCTGGGCGGCTCCGTGGAGTTGAAGGTGCCTGCCGACTCGGATGCTGGGCGCAAGCTGCGCCTGCGCGGTCGCGGCTTGCCGGGTACGACCCCGGGCGATCAGATCGTGGAGCTGGAAATCCTGGCTCCGGCTCCTGCTGACGACGCGCAGAAGAAGGCGTACCGCAACCTCGCCAAGGCGTTTGGCGAGACGGTGTGAGTCTTGAGTCGGAGCCCCCCTCCCTGCGGGGCGATGAGGCATGGCTTGCGCGCCATTGGCGCGCGTGCCTCGGAGCGCCCGCGCCGCTGGCGCGGGCTGGGGCACGGAGCGAGGGGGGATGAGGGTACGCCGAGCCGGCAATGCAGCAGTCAACGTCGATCTGCGCCATTCAATTGCAGCCGTACCCTCATCCGGCGCTGCGCGCCACCTTCTCCCGACGGGAGAAGGAAACAAGCCCCGCTCCTGCGCATGCCACAACATTCGCCAGGCGCCAGACAGCTGGCCCGGTCAACCTACCGAAAGCGCAGCCGGCGCACTACACTCGCCGCACACTAGGGGGAACACATGGCACGCATTCTGATCGTCGACGACTCGCCATCGCAGCTGCTGGGGATTCAGCGCATCGTCGAAAAGCTGGGACACGAAACCATCACCGCCACCGACGGCGCCGCCGGCGTGGAAGCGGCCAAGGCGTCGCTTCCGGATCTGGTGCTGATGGATGTGGTCATGCCCAACCTCAACGGCTTCCAGGCTACCCGCACGCTCAAGCGCGAGCCCACCACCCAGCACATCCCGGTGATCCTGGTGACCACCAAGGACCAGGACACCGACCGCATGTGGGGCATGCGCCAGGGTGCGCGCGCCTACATCACCAAGCCGTTCTCTGAAGACGAGCTGCTGGAAGTGATGGAGCGTGTGTTCAACCAGAAGGACGAACCGCCGACCGCTTGATCGCCTGGGTCAGGCCGCGTCGGGCGAGCAGGCAGAGCACCGCATGAAAGAAGGGCGTGGAAGATGAGGGAGTGGCCATTGCTCGCCGCCCCATCATGCTTGCCCATCCCGCCTGGATAGGACTGGCGCACCTTCGTGGTGGTGGACTGCGCAAGCGAGGGCGCGTGTCGCCGTGCATCCGCCGCGTCAGCTCGTCAGCGTGCATCAGGCCGGTGGCCGGCGCCTCAGCATCGGCCCTGCTGGACCCGTGCGATCGGGCGGGCAACACTCGAATATCCGCTGCAGGCCGTTGCCCGGCAGCGCAACTTCGCGCGGTCACCGGATTGCCGCCCTCGCAGAGCCACTGCGGGTTGCTCGGTTCTGGTCGCCTCCCGATCCGCCCCGGCGGCTAAACCGCCGATGCACCGATCCGGGCCTTTCAAAACGGTCCATCTGCCCCATCTAGTAGAATCGGCGAAACACACAACACGGCGGCACTGCGGGACTGGCCCGCATCGCCCCTCGATCACGGAGCGTGCATGGCCTGGAACACACCCGGCAACAAGGGCGGAGATGGCCCGGACCCCAACCGTCGCAGGTCCTGGGGGCCGCGTGGCGGCGGCAATGGTGGTGGCTGGGGCAATCTGCCCGCGCCATTGAAAGAGCTGTTCGACGGCGGCGTGGGTCGCTGGATCCTGGTCGCAGTGGCGCTGATGGTGCTGTTCTCCAGCTTCCAGCTCATCGGCGAACAGCAGCGTGGCGTGGTGCTGCGCTTCGGCCAGTTCTCGCGCATCCTGCAGCCCGGCCCGAATTTCAAGCTGCCCTGGCCGATCGAGTCGGTGCGCAAGGTCAATGCCACCGAGATCAAGACCTTCAGCAATCAGGTGCCGGTGCTGACGCGCGATGAGAACATCGTCAACGTCTCGCTCAACGTGCAGTACCAGATCAGCGACCCGCGCAAGTACCTGTTCGGCTCGCGCAATGCCGAGCTGGTGCTGGAGCAGGCTGCGCAGAGTGCGGTGCGCGAGCAGGTCGGTCGTTCCGATCTCAATACCGTGCTCAACAATCGCGGCCCGTTGGCGATCGCGTCCAAGGACCGCCTGCAGGCGGCGCTGGATGCCTACAACACCGGCCTGGCGGTCACCGGCGTGACCTTGCCCGACGCCCGCCCGCCGGAAGAAGTGAAGCCGGCTTTCGACGAGGTCAACGGTGCCCAACAGGTGCGCGAGCGCCTGATCAACGAAGCCCAGGCCTACGCCGCCAAGGTGGTGCCGGAGGCGCGCGGCCAGGGTGCACGCACCCGTACCGGCGCCGAAGGCTACAAGCAGGCGGTGATCTCCAAGGCCGAGGGTGACGCGGACCGCTTCGCGCTGCTGCAGGAACAGTACGCCGGCGCCCCGGAGGTCACCCGCAAGCGGCTGTGGCTGGAAACCGTGCAGAAGGTGTTGTCCGAGAACCGCAAGGTGATCGGCAGCGATGGTCGTCAGGTCATCTACGTGCCGTTGCCCGCCGATGCCGGCAAGTCCTCCGGCAGCGCTGGCAACGCTGGTGGCGTGCCGTCGATGGTGCCGCAGGACGTGTTGCTCAATCCGCCGCAGGGCGCCAGCAGCGAAGCCATCCGCAATCCGGAACGTGGCCCGCGTCCTACCGGCCGTGAAGGAACCGAATAATGAAGAATTCGCTAGTCATCGGCCTGATCGTCGCCGTGTTGCTGGGCCTGCTGGGCTCGGTCTTCGTGGTGCGCGAAGACCAGACCGCCATGGTGCTCAACCTGGGCCGCGTGGTGCGTGCCGACCTCAAGCCTGGCCTGCATTTCAAGATTCCGATGGTGGAATCGGTGCGCGTGTTCGATCGCCGCTTCCAGGTGCTGGATACCGCCCCGGCGCGTTACTTCACCGCCGAGCAGAAGGACGTGAGCGTGGACTTCTTCGCGATCGGCTACATCTCCGATGTGCGGGCGTTCTACCGTGCTACCGGCGGTGAGGAGTCGGTGGCCAACTCGCGCCTGGCGCCGATCATCACCGACTCGCTGCGCAACCAGATCAACTCGCGCACCCTGCAGCAGCTGGTTTCCGGCGACCGCAGCGAGCTGATCGCCAGCCAGCTCAAGGGCATCAACGGTGCCATCAAGGGCTTAGGCATGCAGATCACCGACCTGCGTATCAAGCAGATCGACCTGCCCACCGACAGCCAGGTGATTACCGACGTCTACGAGCGGATGCGTGCCCAGCGCAAGCAGGAGGCCAGCAAGCTGCGCGCCGAAGGCGAAGAGCAGGCTCTGACCATCCGTGCCCAGGCCGACCGCGAAAGCACCGTCATCAAGGCCGACGCCGAGCGCGATGCACAGAAGCTACGCGGCGAAGGCGATGCGCAAGCTGCGCGTATCTACGGGCAGGCCGGTTCCAAGGACCCTTCGTTCTACGCCTTCTATCGTAGCCTGGAGGCCTATCGCGAGTCGATGGCCGACGGCAATGGCGTGGTGGTGCTGGACAAGAACGACCCGTTCCTGCAATACCTCAAGAGCGATCGCTGAGTCGCTTTGCGTTGAACAGACAACGCCCGCGTAATGCGGGCGTTGTCGTATGAGGCTCTCCCGCCCAGCAGGCAGGCGCACCCCCCAGCCGTAGGAGCGCACCTGGGCGCGACCGCCTTACCGGGAATGCCCCTCGCGCCCGGGTGCTTGGCTGGCCACGCATGGATTGGCCGTGCCGCCGTACCCGACGATCCGCGACTTTCCGTAGGAGCGCACCCGGGCGCGACGGAGCGTTACCGGCAAAGCCCTCGCGCCCAGGTGCGCTCCTACGCTGGCTCCTGATAGGAGCGCTCCACAAAACACCTGCCGTCGCGAACATCTCCGACAGCAACCCCCACCAAACGCCGATACCGCACACCGACGATCACCATCAGCATTGCCTCATGGTGAATGCTCGCTCCCCAGGCCATCGCGCGCTGCGCCGCGGCAGGCACGGTACACCCAACGCCTGCTACCTGCTGACCACCACGACATGGCAGCGTCGCACTGTATTTGCAGATTTTCAGCTTGCAGCAACCGCCTGCCGGGCATTCACTGCAGCAATACCTCCCGATGCCAGGCTGCTGGCCTGGGTGCTGATGCCGGATCACGCGCATTGGTTGTTGCAACTTGGACACGTCGCCGGACTGGCCGACGTCGTCTCGCGCATGAAAGCGTGCTCGGCGCGTGCGGTGAACGCGCAGCGTCGGTCCGGTGCACCGGTGTGGAGCCGTAGCTACCATGACCATGCAGTGCGCAAGGACGACGACCTGCCCGCCGCAGCGCGTTACGTCGTTGCCAACCCGCTGAGGGCCGGACTGGTCACTCGGGTCGGGGACTATCCGTTCTGGAACGCCATCTGGCTTTGAGCGCCTTACCGGAAATGCCCATCGCGCCCGGGTGCGCTCCTACGCAGGTCGCGTGTCGTGCGGCGGATCCGGGGCACACTACCGGTCCCCCGGACACCGGCATCGCCCATGCATGACTTGCTGACCGCCCTGTGCCTGATTTTCATCATCGAAAGCGTGCTGCCACACACCATGCCGATCGCCTGGAAGCCCTTGCCAGGCAAGCTGGCTCCAAGCGTGTAGGAGCGCACCTGGGCGCGAGCGCTTTACCGGGAATGCCCATCGCGCCCGGGTGCGCTCCTACGCAGGTCGCGTGTCGTGCGGCGGATCCGGGGCACACTACCGGTCCCTCGGACACCGGCATCGCCCATGCATGACTTGCTGACCGCCCTGTGCCTGATCTTCGTCATCGAAAGCGTGCTGCCACACACCATGCCGATCGCCTGGAAGCCCATGCCAGACCAACGGGTTCTGAGCGTGTAGGAGCGCACCTGGGCGCGAGCGCCTTACCGGCTGGCTTTGAGCGCCTTACCGGGAATGCCCATCGCGCCCGGGTGCGCTCCTACGCGGGATGCGTGTCGGGCGGCGGATCCGGGGCACACTACCGGTCCCCCGGACACCGGCATCGCCCATGCATGACTTGCTGACCGCCCTATGCCTGATCTTCATCATCGAAGGGCTGCTGCTGTTCGCCGTGCCGATCGCCTGGAAGCGCATGATCGATCAGCTCTTCAGCCTGCCGATCGCGCAGGTGCGGGCCATCGGCGCGGCGACCCTGGTGCTGGCCGTCATCGGGCTGTGGATCGTGCGTCATTGATCCGCCTGCGGTGAGCGGTATCGGGAGAAACGTGAAGAGGCATGGGTGCCGCCATGCGGCCTGTGCCAAGCCCCTGCTCGACCAGGCGGCCGCGTTCCCGCGCGCCGGGGGTAGTGCATGTCGCCAGAAACCCGGATAATGCACAAAAGCCGGCCGGGCACGCTCCAACCAGAGCACTCCGTTCGGCTTTTTCCGTGTCGGTGCGTCTGGTCGCTGCCACGCTCCCCGATGGAGCGTGCCTACGGTGGCGCCGTCGGCCCCGAACCGGTCCCATCCCGCGGCCCCGATGGCCGCAGCAAAACTTGAGGAGTCCACCCGTCATGGGTCAGTCAGTTGTCGTGCTCGGTGCCCAGTGGGGCGATGAAGGCAAAGGCAAGATCGTTGATCTGCTCACCGAGGAGATCGGTGCGGTCGTCCGCTTCCAGGGCGGCCACAACGCCGGCCACACCTTGGTCATCAACGGCAAGAAGACCGTCTTGCACCTGATTCCCTCCGGCATCCTGCGCGACGATGCGCTGTGCCTGATCGGCAACGGCGTGGTGATCTCCCCGGCCGCACTCATCAAGGAGATCGGCGAGCTGGAATCGGCTGGGGTGGAAGTGCGTTCGCGCCTGAAGATCAGCCCGGCCGCGCCGCTGATCATGCCCTACCACATTGCCCTGGATCAGGCCCGCGAGAAGGCTGCCGGCGGCAAGGCCATCGGCACCACCGGTCGCGGGATCGGGCCGGCCTACGAAGACAAGGTGGCGCGTCGCGGCATCCGCATCGCCGACCTGCATTACCCCGCGCAGCTGGAAGAACTGCTGCGCACCGCGCTGGATTACCACAACTTCGTGCTGACCAAGTACCTGGGCGTGGACGCGGTGGACTTCCAGAAGACCTTCGACGAAGCACTGGCCTTCGGCGATTACGTGCAGCCGATGAAGTCGGATGTGGCCGGCATCCTGCACGAGCTGCGCAAGCAGGGCAAGCGGGTGCTGTTCGAAGGCGCGCAGGGCGCGTTGCTGGACATCGACCACGGCACCTACCCGTACGTCACCAGCTCCAACACCACCGTGGGCGGCGCATTGGCCGGTACCGGCGTGGGCGCGGACGCCATCGACTACGTGCTGGGCATCGCCAAGGCCTACGCCACCCGCGTGGGCGGCGGCCCGTTCCCTACCGAGCTGGACGACGAAGTGGGCCAGGGCATCCGCGACCGCGGGGCCGAGTACGGCGCCTCTACCGGCCGCCCGCGTCGTTGCGGCTGGATGGACATCGTTGCGCTCAAGCGTGCGGTGGCCATCAACGGCATCTCCGGCCTGTGCATCACCAAGCTCGACGTGCTCGATGGCATGGAAAAGCTCAAGGTCTGCATCGCCTACGAATACCGCAGCAAGCGCACCGAATACGCGCCGCTGGACGCGCAGGGCTGGGAAGAGTGCACCCCGGTGTACCTGGAGTTCCCGGGCTGGACCGAGAACACCCACGGCATCACCGAATGGGACAAGCTACCGGCCGCCGCACGCGCCTACCTGCGCGCGCTGGAAGAGCTGGCCGGCTGCCCGATCAGCATCGTGTCCACCGGCCCGGACCGCGACCACACCATGGTGTTGCAGGACCCGTTTGCCTGATCGGCTGACGTTGCATCGCAGACACAACGGCCCGGCTAGTCCGGGCCGTTGCCGTTTGAGGATTGGTGAGCATTGGCATGACTTCCGGCGGTACGCGCCGATGAAGGCGCAGGGGATCATGGTCGGCTGAGGTCCAGACGTTCCATTACGAGGATTACCCATGCGTCTTTTCCTGGCGACCGCCATCGTGTTGGCCCTGGCCGGTACCTCCCTGACCGGCTATGTCGACGCTGCAGCACCTGCGCCGGCCACGAAGACGCCAGCGGCCATCACCACCCAGCTGCCACGCACCGCCAGGCCCAGCCATTACGCCATCGAGATCACCCCGCATGCCGAGGCGATGCGCTTCGATGGCAAGGTCAGTATCGATCTCCAGGTACTGGCGCCTACCGATGCCATCGTGCTGCAGGCGGCGGATCTGCGCTTGGGCAAGGCCACGCTGGCCCCGGCAGGCTGCGCCCCGGTGGCGGCCAAGGTCACCACCGATGCCGACGCGCAAACCGCCAGCATCGCCACTGGCGCCGCGCTGGCGCCGGGCAAGTATTTGCTCACGCTGGACTACAGCGGCACGATCGGCACGCAGGCCACGGGCCTGTTCGCACTGGATTACCCCACCGCGCAGGGCACCCGCCGCGCGCTGTTCACCCAGTTCGAGAATTCTGATGCGCGCCGCTTCGTGCCTTCCTGGGACGAACCCAATTTCAAGGCCACCTTCGATCTGGTCGTCAACGCACCGTCCGGGCAGATGGCAGTGAGCAACATGCCGGTGGCCTCCGCCATGCCGGGTGCCAACGGGCGCACGCGCATCGCCTTCCAGACCTCGCCGAAGATGTCCACCTACCTGCTGTTCCTCAGCATGGGCGAGTTCGAGCGCGCCACCGTCACCGCCGACAACGGCACCGAGATCGGCGTGATCGCGCAAAAGGGCAAGGTGGATCAGGCGCGGTTCGCACTGCAGTCCGCGCGCGATGTGCTGCACGAATACAACGCCTACTTCGGCATTCCCTATCCCTTGCCCAAGCTGGACAACGATGCCGCGCCCGGTAGCAGCCAGTTCTTCGGTGCGATGGAAAACTGGGGCGCGATCTTCACCTTCGAACGTTTCCTACTGCTGGATCCGGCGGTCTCCACCGTCAGCGACAAACAGGACGTGTTCACCATCGCCGCGCACGAAATCGCCCATCAATGGTTCGGTAATCTGGTGACCATGGCGTGGTGGGACGACCTGTGGCTCAACGAAGGCTTCGCCAACTGGATGGAGGCGCGCACCACCGCCAAGCTGCATCCGGAGTGGGATATCGACAAGACCGGCCCGGCCTACAAGAGCCGCAACGCGATGGCGCTCGATGCCTACGCCACCACCCACCCGGTGGTGCAGCATGTGGCCACCGTGGAGCAGGCCAGCCAGGCGTTCGACGCCATCACCTACGACAAGGGCGAGGCGGTGGTCGGCATGCTGGAAGACTATGTCGGTTCGGACAACTGGCGCACCGGCGTGCGGCAGTATCTGCGTCAGCATCAATACGGCAATGCGGTCACCGGCCAGTTGTGGCAGCAGATCGACAAGGTGGCGCCCGGCAAGCACTTCATCGACATCGCCCACGACTTCACCCAGCAACCGGGCGTACCGCTGATAACGACCAGCACCCGCTGTGATGCCGGTACCACCACACTCACCCTGGAGCAGGGCGAATACACCCTGGACCGGCCGAACAAGAAGCCATTGCTCTGGCGCGTGCCTGTTACCGTGCGCGACGGCGCTGGCAACACGCAGCGCGTGCTGGTGGACCACACCGCGCAGCTCAAAGTGCCCGGCTGCGATGCCCCGGTGCTGGTCAACGCCGGCCAGAAGGGCTACTACCGCACGTTGTATGCGCCTGCGCAGTTCACCGCGCTGACCGCGCGCTTGCCGACGCTGCCGGTGGTGGACCAACTGGGCATCCTGCTCGACACCGCTGCGCTGGCAACGGTCGGGCTGCAGCCGGATGCGGACCTGCTCGACCTCACCGCCAGCTTGCCGGCCGATGCGGCGCCGGATCTTTGGAAAATCGTCTCCGCCACGTTCGTGGACCTGGATGTTCTGTTCCAGAACGCTGCAACCGACCGCGCCGCCTGGCGCCGCTACGCGCTGGCGCGGTTGGCACCCGTGTTCGCCCGCTATGGCTGGGATGAGCGCGATGGCGACACCGCGCAGGTCAAGCAATTGCGCGCGCAATTGATGATCTCGCTGAGTTCGCTGGACGACCCCGCCGTGATCGCCGAGGCGCAACGCCGCTTCGCCGCCTTCCCGGCCAAGCCCGCCGCATTGTCGCCGGAGCTGCGCAGCACCGTGCTCGGCATCGTCGCCCGGCATGCCGATGCCGCCACCTGGCAGACGCTGCAGGCAATGGCGAAGAAGGAACCCTCCGCAATGGTGCGCGACGAAGACTACCTCTATCTGGCCCAGGCCAAGGACCCCGCACTGGCTGCTCGCGCCCTGGCGCTGGCCCTCACCAGCGAACCCGGGGCAACCAATGCCGCCAGCATGATCCGCACGGTGGCGAAAGAGCACCCGGAGCTGGCGTTCGATTTTGCCGTTGCCCATCGCCGCCAGGTCGACGCATTGGTCGACACCACCTCGCGTGCGCGCTACTACCCCGGCCTGGCCGATGGCTCTTTCGACCTGAAGACCGTCGACAAGATCAAGACCTATGCCGACAAGTACATCGCCCCCACCTCACGCCGCGAAGCGGACACCGCCATCAGCACCATCCAGACCCGGGTCAAGCTGCGCGACCAGCGTGTGCCGCAGATCCGGGCGTGGTTGCAGGCGCGCAAGGGGTGAATGACGCGCGCTGTACAGGCCTCGCTGCATCCGCCGGACGATTTGGTCGTTGAGTTCGAGGCTGTAGCGGGCCATCTGGGTCTCCATCTGAGGATTCAAGGGAGCGGACAACTATCGTGACATGGGGGGCCACAGGGTCAGCTTGTTGCCGCCTTGCGGCCACGTTTTGGTTTGGGTGCGGCGGCGCGCTGGGCGCGGATGCGTTCCAGCAGCACGCTGGCCGGTTCGTCGCTGGGGTCCTGCGGCACCAGTTCGCCGCAGAAGGCCTTGGCGAGCAGGCTCTGGGTCAGGGCGTCGATGCGCTTTCGCGCAGCTGCGACCTTGGCTTCCAGCTGATCGGCGTAGGCGAAGAGCTGCTCGACGCGGCGGACGATTTCGGCTTGGGCGGAAAGCGCGGGAAAAGTGAATGTTAGCGACTTTATTTCGTCGCTATTGATGTTGTTGACGCCGCTCGTGGATCTAGCGATCTGCTCGATCACTTGGCGAATCGCAGGAGATTTGAGCCAATAATTGACAAATCTCGGGATGGATTTCGCTTTATCAAGGCGAACGCGAATTAAGTATCCGGCAAATAGAAGACCCTGTTCTTTTTCGGATACAACAGCGGACTTTCCAACTAGCTCCACGCTTCCGTTCGAGCGAATCAGGACGATATCCCCCTTCATGAGTTCGAGCTTCTTGATCTCGGTTTTTGAAAAGTCGGAAGACTTCATGTCATCAAGAACAATCCCCTTATTGCCAATGTTGGGGATTCTAAGTACGCCAGTAGTACCGCCGTTATAGTCGCACTTCTGCGCGGTGCCATACCTCAGGTCCTCGATCACCGATGAAAATTTCACCTCCTGCCAATGAACAGCTTCAGCGGGGATGTCGCCGTTCCCGGTTAGGCGCGCTGAAAAAGCCGCAGCGAGTGTGGACTGACGGAAGCGCTTGAGCAGGGCAGGGATGGCGTCGATGCGGGTCTTGAGGGTGTCGACCTGGGCCAGCAGCGCATCCAGCTTCTGCGCGATGCGCTTTTGCTCTGCGAGCGGAGCGAGCGGGACTGAAATTTCCTCGAAGTGCCCGGGCTTTAGATTGTTAATGTTTACGCCAGCCGCAAGTTCCGAGACACGATCACGGTACGCGCGACTTTGAGTGAAGTGATAGAGATAGCGAGCATCAATTTCTTGCGAGGCACGGAGCACGCCGCAAAAGGCTCCAAAGCTACCTGACCATGGAGCCTCGACCTGTGCGCTTTTACCCACAATGCTTCGGCTTCCGCTGGACATGGCGACGACGATGTCGCCTGCCAAAAGGGCTTGCGTCCTCGATACGCAATCTTCTGGAACGAAAACCAGGTCATCAACGACGAGCTTCCCGGAATTGATGTTATTTGCGCGAAGAATGGGGAGTAGGCCTTCTTCGGCGGTGCTTTGAGCTTGTGATTTGTTGTAGGTAACGCCTCTGACTGTGTCCGCTAAACCCGAAAGAGCGCTAGTGCACCACCCAGCCGGCAACTCACTCACCGTCCACCTCGCCGCTGGTCACTTCCAGCCCCATCACCTCGGCCAGCAGCCGCTTCTGTTCGAGCGCCTCATCACCGGCGCCCAGCGCCTGCATCAGCGCGTCGAGTTCGCGCAGCGCTTCGCTGAGTTCGGCCATCGCTTCGGCGGCCAGCACTTCGGGTGCGGGCAGGCTGCTGGCATCTACGCTGTCGGCGTCCTTGAGCCAGCTGATGTCCAGCGAGTCGCCGCGCTCGGCGATCTGGGCGCGAGTGAAGCAACGGAAGCGCCCTTGTTCCCCTTCATCGGTGCGCGGGTTGGCGCCGTTGGGATCGGTGCCGTAGGCCTCCTCGAACGGTTTCAGATGCGCCGGCCCGAACGGGGTGCGCTTGCCGAAGTTAGGCATGTTGCTGCGCAGGTCGTAGACCCACGTCGCCTGGGTGCAGTGGGTGTCCTGGCGCGGGTTGGCGGCGGTGCCTTTCTGGAAGAACAGCACATTGGTCTTGACGCCCTGCGCGTAGAAGATGCCGGTGGGCAGGCGCAGCAGGGTGTGCAGGTTGCACTTGTCCATCAGGTCGCGGCGGATCTCGGTACCGACGCCGGCCTCGAACAGCACGTTGTCCGGCAGCACCACGGCGGCGCGGCCACCGGGCTTCAGGCCTCGGTAGATGTGCTGCAAAAAGGCAAGCTGCTTGTTGCTGGTCTTGTAGGTGAGGTCGTCACGGGTGGGTCCGCCGCCGCCCTTGGCGGTGCCGAATGGCGGGTTGGACAGGATGATGTTCACGGGAGGCAGTTTCTTGCCGGGATCACCCAGGCTGTTGCCGAGCTGGACCACGCCGGCGCCTTCGCCGGACAGGCCGTGCAGCAGGCAGTTCATCAGCGCCAGGCGGCGGGTGCCGGGCACCAGCTCCATGCCGGTATAGGCCTTGTGCTGCTGGAAGCGGCGGGCTTTGTCGTCGAGCGTGTACAGATCGTCGGTGTTGGCCTTGATGTAGGCATCGGCGGCGATCAGAAAGCCGGCGGTACCGGCGGCCGGATCCTGCAGGGTTTCGCCGGGCTGCGGCTGCAGGCAGCGGATGATGGCGTCGATCAGCGGGCGCGGGGTGAAGTACTGGCCGGCGCCGGACTTGGTCTCGTTGGCGTTCTTCTGCAGCAGGCCTTCGTAAAGGTCGCCCAGGCCGTCCTCGCGCGCGCTGAACCAGTCCAGCCCGTCGAGCGCGGTCACCAGGGTTTCCAGATGACGCGGCTCCTTGAGGCGGGTCTGCGCGTCGGCGTAGATGGCGGCGATCATTGGATCGCTGCTCTTCCCTAAGTCCAGCAGCATTTGCCGGTAGTGATTGAGCAGGTTGAGGCCGGACTTGCCGTTGAGATCAGGCCAGCGGCTGCCGGCGGGCAGCTTGTGCTCGAAGGCGTCGTTGTTGCGTACCTGCTCGTATTCCATCTTGACGAACAGCAGCAGCACCAGCTCGGTGACGTAGTCGCTGTAGTTGATGCCGTCGTCGCGCAGGACGTCGCAGAGGTTCCAGAGTTTCTGGACGATATCGTTATGGGTCATGGGGTGCTGCCTTGTTCTGAAGTGGTGCGGGCCGGCAGCGCGATGCTGGAGGCCGGCGTGTTGATGGCGTAACGGGTGCTGCGGCCACTGCCGGGCAGGCGGCGCAGGCAGCCTTTTTCCAGCAGGTCGGCCAGGTGGCGGGTGGCGGTGGCCTTGGAGACCTTGGCCACGGCCTGGTATTGCGAGGCGCTGATGCCGTGTTCGAAGCCGCGTTCGCCGCCGTCGAGCAGGCGATTGAGCACCTTGACCTGTTCGGCCGACAGCGGCTGTGCGTGATGCTGCTGCCAGAAGCGTGCTTTGGCCAATACTCGATCGATGCGGTGCAGTGCCTGTATGAGGCTGTCGTGCAGGGTAGTGAGGAACCAGTGTAACCAGTGGGTGATGTCGAGCAGGCCTTTCTGGGTAGTTTCCAGGCTGCGGTAGTAGCCGCTGCGGTCGGCGAGGATGCTGGCCGACAGTGCATGGAAGTGGATCGCCTGCGGTTGCGCCTGGGCCAGGGCGAGATCGGTGAGTGCGCGGGTGAGGCGGCCATTGCCGTCGTCGAACGGGTGCAGAGTGACGAACCACAGATGGGCGATGCCGGCACGCAGCAGCGGGTCCAGCGTGGCGTCGGTGCGCGAGCTGGCGAACCAGTCGAGGAAGGCGGCGAGCTGGGTGTCGAGCCCCTCTCGCGGCGGGGCTTCGAAGTGGACGGTGGGGCGGTCGAGCCGGCCGGAGACGACCTGCATCGGCTCATCGCCACGCAGCGCGCCAATGCGGATGCGCGTGGGCAGCAGACTGTCCTGTTCGGCAAACAGCCAGCGGTGCCATTGCAGCAGGCGGGGCAGGTCCAGCGGGGTGTCGGGGTGGCCGGTGGCGTCTAGCATCAGCGCGGCCAGCCCCTCGCTGCGGCCAGTGGTGCGGCGAGGGCTGTCTTCGGCCAGGCCCAGATGGCGGGCCAGCGAGGAGCGTACCGAGCCGACATCCAGCCGCTCGCCCTCGATGGCCGAGGAGGTGACGATGTTGGAGAGCAGGGTGTCCAGCGCTTCGGCGGCCTGCTGGTCGCCGGCGACCGCGCCAGCCATGCCGAGCAGCTGGCCGTGCGCGTGCTGGCAGTCGCGCAGCAGTGCCGCCAGGGCATCGGCCTGCCAGTGGACGCGAGGCCAGTCGGGCTGTTGCCAGATCCAGCGAGTGCAGGGGGCGGTTGTTCGGTTGGGCATCGGTGAGCCGATTGGTCGATTTAATTGGCTCTTTGAATGAGCCGATTATCCCGACTAATCGGCTCATACGCCAGTGTCAATTACTGACTCAGCCAGTCTGATCCCACAGATGCTCGCCCAGATCGCCCAAGATCTGGTCCAGCCGGCCATCGAGCAGGCGGTCCAGCTGCAGGGCGCCGCCATCGCCGCTGAAGTTGCGTTGCACGGTGTCGCGGTCCATGACCACCTCGTGTATCAGCTGCTGGGCCAGCCGCTTGAGCCAGCGCCGCTGCACCGGCGTCCAGCTGCGCTGGGCATAGATGCTCTGCATGGCCTTGTCGACACGCTGCTCGAACGGCACCAATGCCTCGCCCAGCGCGGCACGGCGGATGTAGCCGATGATGCTGGCGGCGACCTCCTGCTGGGTGCTGTCGCGCCACGCGCCGCGCAGGTGGGCCTCGCTGTAGCCGTGCTGGTCGAGCAGCAGGCGTACCTCACGCAGCTGGGCGCGGGTGAGGTCGCGGGGGCGGTTGACGATGACGCTGAGCGCGGCGGACTGGTTGATCTGCTCGCGGATGAAGGCGTTGAAGCTGTCCAGGTAATCGGTGGGGGCCTCGTTGACGCCATAGTTCTGTGCGCGTTCGAGCAGGGTGTCAGTGTGTTCGGAAATGACCGGATAGCGGTCCGTGCCCAGCAGCACGCCCACTTCGGCCAGTTGCTCCACCAGGCGCGAGTGCTCGCGGAGGAAGCTGGCGGCATTGCGCGCGCCGAGCTTGTGCAGATGAGTGTGCAGCACGGCGGGCGCCACGCCCCAGGAGGTTTCCAGCTCGCTGAGCTTGTCGCGCAAATCCGGGCGCTGCTCGGCGCGATGCTGGGCCTTGCGTAGCACGCGCATGATGCGCTGGCTCAGTTGGTCGAGCGCGTCGTCGGCGTGGCTGCCGCCGTTGCTGCCTGGGGCATCGAAGCTGCGCTGTTGGCTGAGCTCGTGGACCAGTTGCTCGATGCTGATGTTGGGGTCCTTGACCAGCGGGCGCATGGTGTCGACGTCTTCGAGCGCGGTGTACAGATCGACCGGATCGAAGATGCGGAATACAGTCTTGCCGATGTCGTCGCAGCGGCGGGTGGCGCGGCCCTTCATCTGTTCGTAGAGAATGCGCGAGCGGACCCGGCGCATGAACACCAGGTTGGCGATACGCGGCACATCGATGCCGGTGGTCAGCAGGTCGACGGTGATGGCGATAGTGGGGTGGCGCTCGTTCTTGTAGTTGCGGATCAGCTGGTCGACCTTGTCGCTTTTGCCGGTGATCACCGCGACGCTGGCTTGGTTGTAGTACTTGCCATGGACCTGTTTGAAGGCCTCGTCCAGCTGGTTCTTGACGCGCTCGGCGTGGGGCTGGCTGACGCAGAAGATCAGGGCCTTTTCCTCGCCGTCCGGGTCCAGTTCGATGGCGAGCTGCTCGCAGACGACCCGGTCGAAGTCCGCGGTTATCACACGCCGGTTGAACGACTCGATATTGAAGTCGAGTTCGTCTTCCAGGTCTGCGGTATCGACTTCGCCGGTCTGCGTGTTGATGACGCTGACGCGCTCGCCGCGATCGAAATGGATGCCGTTCTTGCCGAGCGCGGTGGTATAGCGGATGGGCGGCTCGTGGTCGATCAGCCAGTCATCTGCCACTGCTTCGCGGTAGCTATAGGTGTAGATCGGCTTGCCGAAGATCTCGGTGGTGTGCTTGGCCGGCGTGGCGGTCAGGCCGATACGGCAGGCATCGAAGTAGTCGAGCACGCGGCGGTATTGCGACAGGTATTGCGCGTGGTCGCGCACGGCCAGCTCGCCTTCGGTCATTTCCTGGTCGAGCGTGTAACCGCGGTGGGCTTCGTCGACGACGATGCAGTCGAAGGTTCCGATCGGTGGCGGGTCATCGGACTGGAAAATGCGCCGGACCATGGCCTGCACAGTGGCGACCTGCACACGGGTCTCATCGGCGGTGCGGGTGTCGTCCAGGCCATCGAGGTTGTAGATCTGCGTCAGCGTCTGGTTCTGCTCCAGCTGCATGTCCTGCATCGCCTCGGTGGCCTGGGTGCCGAGCGCGGAGCGGTCGACCAGGAACAGAATCCGGTGGAAGCGCTCGGCCTTGAGCAGACGGTAGATCAAGCCAATCATTGTGCGCGTCTTGCCGGTGCCGGTCGCCATCGCCAGCAGGCAGTTGCGTGAGCCCGATGCCAGCGCGTCTTCCACTGCCTGGATCGCGCGCTGCTGGTAGTCGCGCAGGTTGAGGTAGGCGAAGCCTTCCTGGGCCAGATCGCGCTCGGCCTGGTCGCGATCGCGGGTGAGCAGATCGGCGATGTCCTCGGGCGTGTGGAACTTCTGCAGCGGGCGCCGCAGATTGGCCGGTGAGCGCAGGTCGCGGAACCAGATGCCCGATTGCTCGGCCAGCTGCTTGACATAAGGACGGCCGTTGCAGGCGAATGCCAGCGGCACCTGGAAATGGCCGCCCTGGCCATCGGCCCAGCCTGCGATCTGGATGGTGGCCGAATAAGCGGGTGTCAGGTCGCGGCTCATCACGAAGTCGCGTGCGTAGCGCTCGGCCTGGGGAATCCGGTCGGCAATGTTGATCTGCTTGCGCTTGGCCTCGACGACGGCGACCGGCGTGAGGCCGGCGAACAGCACATAGTCGGCGTTGGCGCGCGGCACCTTGGTGGGCCACTCGGCGATGGCGAGATTGCGCCCTTTTTCCGGGCGGATGCCCTTGGCGTGGGTGAGGTCGAGGGAGTCTGCTTCCCAGCCGGCCTCGCGCAGCTGTTGGTCGATCAGGATGCGGGTGAGGTCTTCGCTGAGGTCGAAGTTGTTGCTGGCCTGCTGGGTGGCGCCGGCGACCTGTTGGGTGGCGGCCGGGCGGGCGGTGTCCGGCTGTTGCAGGCTGGCGATGCGTTGTTCGAAGTCCTGGCGGAGCCGTTGCAGTTCCTGTTCGCGTTGGACTGCCAGCGCCGACTGCTCACGCGCTTCGACGTCCATCGCTTCGGCAAGCTCGGCGTTGAGCTTGGCTTCGCTGTTCTTGAGTTCGGCGAGCGCCTGGCTCTGGTCGTGTTGCTGGCGGGCGGTATCCAGCTCCGCTTTCAGGCGATGGACCTCGGCCTGCACGTCGCGCAACGGCGCGGCTGGATCCTTCGGGGGCACGAAAGCACCAGCCTTGAATTCGGCGGTGTTCCTGCCGAAGGCCCGGTGGTACCAGACCGCCAGGTCGCGGGCGACCTTCAGGCCATCCATCGCTTCGCGGTGTTGCGTGGTGAAGCTGTGGGTCGCCTTGTTGTCCTCGACCCGCAATACGTGGAACAGCTCCAGGATCCGCCGGTCCAGGCGCAGCTCGCGTGCGAGCTGGTAGATCAGATCCGCCTGGGTCGTTCGTTGATCGTGGAGAATGCCGGCGCGCCCGGCGAGATCCTGGGCAAGTGCTTCGGCGAACTGCCGGAGCTTGATCAGCGTGGTGTTGGGATCACTGGCAAAGACCTGCTCGGCCATCGAGGCCAGCTTGAAGAAGACCGGATCGTGTTCCTGCAGGAAGGAAAAGTTGCTATCGACAGTCACACGCGTATCCGTACAGTGGCGCCCGGCGGGACGGCATCTCGCGGTAGCCATCATAGGTCACCGATGCTGCCGTCGTCATTCTAGCGCCGGATGCGATGGACCGAGATGTGATGGCTTGGGCCGTCCGCAGCAACTTTGTTGGCCGCTACGCAAGTTGTTCCCATGAGTTCCCAGTCTTTTGTCGACAACTCAAGTCGTTGCCGCAATCAAACTCGGGGGCAGCATACGACAACGGTGGCCTTGCTTGATTGGTCACTGCGAGAGATCCAATGGCCGAGGCGCATCATCACTTGTATGCGAACACTGGCTACTACCTGCCAGAACACGCGCAATACCGCTTGCAGCAACTGCGCGACCATATGCGGTTTCTGGCGCGCCTGGCGCAGCCACGCGCGCAGGCCGAAGAGCAGTTGCGGCAGCCGTCCGTCTGCGTGGACGCGTTGGGGTTCTGCCTGGAGCTGTTGTCAGAGCAATTGAACGTGTTGCTTGTGCAGTTGCAGTAGCCCGCACATCTGCAACAAGACGTGCCCACCAACGAGTGTGCTAGCACTGAGGAGCCACGATGCCGTGGCCAATGACTGCCTGAGTTACGTGCTGAAGAGTACACAGTCACCAAAGACACTGTGCTGTCTCCGTTGATCTGATCCATCGTGGGACTGGACCTATTGCGTGTGGCGTGCTTGGTGCATATGGATCCAGCACTGCCACACTGGAGGCGGGGGGCGCATGCCATCCCTGATGAAGCAGCATTCGTTAGCGGGTGTCATTCACCTGGCTGGGCAGCTCCGCCACTACGAAGACTCCGCTGCCAAGCACATCACACTCTGCACATCAGACGCTCAAGCCAGCCGCAGCGCTGCCGCTAGCAATCCATGAGCTGGCCGCTTATTGCGCCGGCCTTGTGGCAGGAGCCAGGTTTGGTCTTACAGGACAATTCGACGGATCAGCAGGGCGCGGCGGCGCCGGATGGCCTGCGACAGCGGGCCGATGGATTGGTTGGTCTCAGTAACATGATCGGGCGCCGAGCCTGGCTGCGGCGACCTGCTGCGTGGGCGTTGCGCTGGGTGGACGTCAGCTTACGGATTTTCGTGATCGCGTTCCTGTTCGCAGTGGTGATCGGGGTGATTGACCCGTTCGGGCTGAAGCGTGCCGGTGAAGTGCAGTCGCAACGGATCGCGGGGCGGATGTTTGCGCCGTTCTATGGGATGCCGCCGACATCCGCCGGTTCGCCAGCGGCGAGTGCGCAAGACCATATCGCGGTGGTGTTGATCGACGATCACACCTTGCAGGCGCGCGAGTCGGCGTGGCCGCCGCGCTACAGCTATTACGACGAGGTGCTGCGGCGGGTGTTGGCGCAGCAGCCGCGGGCGGTCTATGTCGACATCCTGATGGAGCAGCGGCGCGACTACGACGACAGCTATACGGACGCGCGCGACGGCATTGCGGCCGAGATCGGCTGCGCGAAGGTGCCGGTGTTGTTCGGAGTGTCGGCTCCGGGGCGGCGTTCCATCTTTTCCGGGGTGGGCTCTGCGGCATCTGGGTGCAGCACCGCCTTGCCTGCGAGCAATAGCGACATTGTGCCTGTTGCCCAGGATGTGGTGACCAGCTGGAAAGGCGTTGGAAGCGACTACCCGCTGTTGCTGGCGGCCAAGAACGTACGTGACGAGGGCTGGGTGCCGTCACTGTCGACCGGGCCAGGGTTCGGGGCGGACTATCGCTCGGTGGCCCTGGCGTTGTATCAGCAGGCCTGCCGTACACGTTCGGATGCGGGCTGCCGCGAGAGCGCGCGGGCGCTGAACGCCCAGGCGCTGGGCACGCCGATGTCGGTACAGTGGGGGTCGACCTTGCCGCGATTGCCTGTGCAGCCGCATGGGCTGGGCTGCGTTCGTACTGCGCCTGTGGGATGGTGGAGTCGTCTGGCAAGTGCGGCTGGGCTGACTGTCGATGGCTTCCTAAGCGGTCTCGACGAGCAGGTGGAGAACCACCGACGTGAACGCTGCGCCTACACCCTGACCGTGTTCGAAGAACAGCTGGACGACCCGACGCTGGCCGCCGTGTTGAAGGACCGTGTGGTGCTGATCGGCACGCGCTTGAACGGTCTTGGCGACCAGGTGATCTCGCCCGTGCACCAACAGCTGCCGGGCGTCTACCTGCATGCCATGGCGCTGGATAACCTGATGCAGTGGGGAAGCGAGCGGATGTACACCGACAGCCTGCGCGACCGCCTGTCCGAACTGCTCGGCATGTTGCTGATTTGCTTCACTGCCGGTGCCGCCTTGCTGCTCACCCCACGCATATCGCCGCGCTGGCTGCGCAGCGCCGTCGTCGTGGTGGCCTGCATTGGTAGCAGCCTGTTGATCGTGCTGGTTTCGCAGCTCTACCTGCGGCAACCGCCCGGCCACTGGCTTTCCGCCCTGGTGCTTGCCTGCGTCGCGATCTGGGAGGTGAGCTGGTGGAATGTTCGCGAACAACCGTCGGCCAGGCCTGCCGAGATACCGGAGACCATACATGAGTGATGCGATAAAGCGATTCCAGCCGTTGCTGTTGCTGGTAGCTCTGCAGGTACAGCCAGTCTTGGCTCAAGAGTTGCGGCAGCCGCATGTGGCCGAGGTGTATGGGCAGTTGATGACCTATGAAGAAGTCGACGGTAGATTCCGACGCTCGGAGCCTTTGCCGGCAGGCATCGATGTGCGCCAAGCCAGGGTCACCCGTGTTTCTCCCAAGGGCTACGTGCTTGTCGAGACGGCCAACGGGCCGGTCTGGCTGGATAAGTTGAAGGTGAAGGTCGCCGGCGACCTCAAACTCTCTGGCAATGTTCGTTGCACCAGCATGGTCAGTGAGGCCAGCGATGCAGTTACCGCAGGCGTGCGCGGCGTCGGCGAGGGATGTCGGTGACGTCGGTGCGCTGCATGTTGGCAATGGTACTGGCGCTGCTGGTTGCTGCGCCTGCTAGCGCCGGCGATAAACGAATCGAACAGAAGCATATCGACGCGATCGGCCGCGGTCTGCAGATCTTCACCGGGGCCAACCAATCGCTGCGGCAGGGGCAGGTGATGACGGCACTGCAGCGGCAGCGTTGGACATATGGCACGGTGCAACACGCGCAGCTCGATGCCGACCTCGATCAGGTGTTGCAGGAGATTCGCGCGGTGGCCGGCGCGTCGGCGCCGGCGGCCAGAATCCATGTCACGCCTGCGCCACTGCTGGAAGCCTATGCGAACGACGACGGCTCCATCTTCATTGCCGCCGGCATGCTGTCGAACCTGCCCAGCCGGGATGCGTTGGCGGCATTGATTGCACATGAGTATGCACACGTGCTGATGCGCCATGCCGGCGCCAGCATGCTCGAACGCCTGAGTAATGTAGGGGGTGGTCTGACGTCGCTCTATCTGGATCAGGCCTACGTGGACGCGCAGCGCCGGGGCAACGCAGAGACCGGATATGTACGCCAAGCAGTGATGCGCGAGGCATTGATGCAGTCGGTGCAGGCGGGAATCGTGCCCAGGCGGATGCGTCTGCAGGAAGAAGATGCTGATCGCAAGGGTGTCGATCTGATGATCGCCGCCGGCTACAACCCGCTTGGAATGATGGAACTGTTGACACTGATGGAGCTGTGGGAGCAGCAGAACAAGCGGGCCAGCGCAGAGGCGATCGCACAGGCTGGGCTGTCCGGAACGGTGGAACGGTATCTCAAGGCGAGCGATCAGGCGCAATCGGCCGCGCACAAGGTGGGCGACCGCGGCTTGGTCGATGGCGTCATCACGACCCTGGTTCAGGGAGTGAACCGATCCGTGGACCGCGCCGGCCGTAGTCATCGCGTGGCGGAAAAGCGTGCAGAGCAAGCGCGCGGGCATATCGAGGCGCACTACAGCGATGCCGAGCGTGCTGATATACGCGCTCTGCCCTGGGAACAACAGCCAAGCGTGGCCGAACTGTTCGCCGATCTGGAGCAAATTCAGGCATTGATGCAGGACAAAGCCAGGCAGCTGCGGCGTCGCGATGCCGAGCCCACCGCGCTGGCGTCACTGCTCGCGCGGCCAGCTGGGCAGACGCCGCTGGGCCGCTATCTGCAGTTGCGCCTTAATGTGAATTTCACCGACGACGGCGCTGCGCTACTGGAACGGCAGCGCGAACTAGCGCGCGGTGATTCACTGTTCATTGCCCACCAGTTCGTGCTGGAGGATGCTGATCGTTATCGCCAGCGCGAGCATGCGTTGCAGCTGCTTTCTATCAGCCGGAAAAGCCTCGGCGACCCGCCGGAACTGCTCCCCTACGACATCCGCTTCCAACGACGCATGGGCAAGGACGACCTGGCTAAGCTCGCATTGGCCCGCTGTGCGGGAACTGGCGACGCACGCCTGCGGCGTGCCTGCGAGCAGGCGCGGTAGGCCAGTTCTTTGCTTTTACGATAAACGATCACAAGGCACGGTAATCCTGCTTCGCTGTAGACGATGATGCTATGCGGAGCATGGGGATGCAGGCGTATGCGGTTGAATTCATGCTGCTGGGCATCACGCTGTGCAAACCACCGCACAGGGCGGCGATGACGGAGATGCGGGCCTGAAACTGGTATTCGCTGCTGGCGGTTTCGGCGTGGCTGCGCAGTCGTTGCGTTGGCCACTGTCAATCCGGCCATTGCACCTGCGGTAGCGCTCCGATCTGCGGGCGGGCGAACAGGTAGCCTTGTTGCAGGTGAATGCCCAGGTCGCGCAGGGTGCGGTATTCGTCGGCTTGTTCGATGCCTTCGGCGATGACGGCGACGTGCAGCTCTTCACACATGCGGGTGACGTGGCGCACGATGGCCTGGCGGCTGCGGTCGGTGTCGATGCCGCGGACCAGCGCAATGTCCAGCTTGAGCAGGTCGGGCTGGAAATCGGCCAGCAGGCCGAGGCCGGCATAGCCGGCGCCGAAGTCGTCGATGGCGGTCTTCATGCCGCGCGCGCGGTAGGTGCGCAGGATGTCGAGCAGGTGTGCCGGGTCGGCCAGGTGTTCCTGCTCGCTGACTTCGAAGATGATGGCCTGCAGCGGCCAGCCGTATTGCGCGGTGGCCGCGAGCGTGGCACGCAGGCAGTGTTCGGGGTTGTAGACCGCGTTGGGCATGAAGTTGATCGACAGCAGCGTGGGCAGGGCGATCTGCGCGGCGCATTCGATCGCCTTGATGCGGCAGGCCTGGTCGAAGGCGTAGCGGTTGTGCGTGTCCACCGAGGCCAGGATGCTGCCGGCCGATTCGCCGTTGATGCCCCGCACCAGCGCTTCACCGGCATAGATCTGTCGTGCCATGACGTCCACGATGGGCTGGAAGGCCATGGTGATGGCGGTGGGGAACTCATGACCATCGCGGCAGGCGGTGCAAACGGGAAGGCTGGACATGGTGTGGGAAGTCGTGCGACCTGGAACGAGCCTACGCTATCGGCCGCAACGGTGCGTCATTGAGCACGCTGGCCGATCCGATGCCCGGCAGGCAAGTCAGGTACAGCCGGTGCACGGAAGCGGCAAAGCGTTCAGGCTCCCGTGTTACCTGCCAGGGCATTTGTAGGATACGACCGGCCGAGCTCGCTGCAGGTGTCGTAGCGTCGTCACCCGGCGCGTGGTCGGGCCCGGCGATACTGGGTGCATTGCTCGCATCGGATGCCCCATGACCGCTCTTACCGAACGCTATGCCCAGGCCGTGGATTACGCGCGCATCGCCCATGCCGGGCAGCTGCGCAAGGGCACCCAGGTGCCGTATCTGAGCCACCTGCTGGGCGTCTCCACACTGGTGCTGGAATGCGGTGGCGACGAGGAGCAGGCCATTGCCGGGCTGCTGCACGATGTGGTGGAAGACTGTGGCGGTGGGCATGAGGCATCGATCCGCGCGCAGTTCGGCGACAGCGTGGCCGATATCGTCATGGCCTGTACCGATGCCACTGCCGAAGACAAGGCCGAGGTGGACGATAGCGAGCGCGCGCGCAAGCGCGATTGGCGCGAACGCAAGCTGGCGTACCTGGAGCATCTGCGCAAGACGCCGGAGCGCGCCTTGCTGGTGTCCGGTTGCGACAAGCTCTATAACGCACGCAGCATCGTGCAGGATCTGGAAAATCCTGCGGTGGGTCAGGACATCTTCAACGTCTTCACTGCCGGCCGCGATGGCACCTTGTGGTACTACGCCGCGCTGGAAGAGATCTTCCGCATCCGCGATGCGGCGACTGCGCGCCTGTTCAGTGCGGTGGTGGTGCGCATGCAGGCCCTGGCCGAGATCGCCGAGCAGCCGGTACCGACGCACGCGCCGGCGTGAGCTAACCCCGCAACGCATCTGCAATAACCGACCGCGCGCACTGACGTTGGCTGCATGCCTGCCGCGCTAGGCTGGGGCCTTGTCGATTCCGGTTTGATGGTCATGTCCAACGCAACATCCGCTTCCTCCGGCCAGGTGCACGTGCGCGGCGCGCGCGTGCACAACCTCAAGAATGTGGATGTGGATATTCCACGCGATGCGCTGGTGGTGTTCACCGGGGTGTCCGGCTCGGGCAAGTCGTCGCTGGCGTTCGGTACCCTCTTTGCCGAAGCGCAGCGGCGCTATCTGGATTCGATTTCGCCCTATGCGCGGCGCCTGATCGACCAGGTGGGCGTGCCGGAAGTGGATGCCATCGACGGGCTGCCGCCAGCGGTGGCCCTGCAGCAGGCGCGCGGTGCGCCAAGCACGCGATCGTCGGTGGGCAGCGTCACCACCCTCTCCAATTCGCTGCGCATGCTGTACTCGCGTGCCGGCCACTATCCGCCGGGGCAGCAGATCATCTATGCGGACGGGTTCTCGCCGAACACGCCGGCCGGTGCCTGCCCTACCTGCCACGGCCTGGGCCGCATCTACGACGCGACCGAGGCGACCATGGTGCCGGACCGCAGCCTGAGCATCCGCGAGCGCGCGGTGGCGGCCTGGCCCGGTGCCTGGCACGGCCAGAACCAGCGCGACATCCTCACCACGCTGGGCCATGACGTGGACCTGCCGTGGCACAAGCTGCCGAAGAAGACCCGCGACTGGATTCTGTTCGCCGACGAGCAGCCGGTGGTGCCGGTGTATGCCGGCTACGACCTGGACGAGGTCAAGCGCGCGCTCAAACGCAAGGAAGCGCCAAGCTACATGGGCACCTTCACCAGTGCGCGGCGTTATGTGTTGCACACCTTTGCCACCACCCAAAGCGCGCAGATGAAAAAGCGCGTGGCGCAGTACCTGGTGAGCACGCAATGCCCGCAATGCGACGGCAAGCGGCTACGGCGCGAAGCGCTGTCGGTCACCTTTGCCGGGCTGGATATCGGTGAATTGTCGCGGCGTCCGCTGGACGAGGTGGCCGAGTTGCTGCGCCCGGCGGCAGAGGCCGACCTACGCATGCAGGGCAGGAAGAAGGGCATTGCCGATCATCCGGGACAGCGCATCGCCGCGCAACGCATCGCGGCGGATCTGCGCGCGCGCATCGCGGTGGTGCAGGCGCTTGGCCTGGGATATCTCAGCCTGGAGCGCAGCACGCCCACCCTGTCGCCGGGCGAACTGCAACGGCTGCGGCTGGCCACGCAGATCCGCTCGCAGTTGTTTGGCGTGGTGTATGTGATGGACGAGCCATCGGCCGGCCTGCACCCGGCCGATGCGCAGGCGCTGCTGGGCGCGCTGGACCAGCTCAAGGCGGCGGGCAATTCGGTCTTCGTGGTCGAGCACGAAGTGGACGTGATCCGCCACGCCGACTGGATCGTGGACGTGGGCCCGGCCGCCGGTGCGCATGGCGGGCAGGTGCTGTACAGCGGTCCGCCCGCCGGGCTGGAGACGGTGGAAGCATCGTCCACGCGGCGCTATCTGTTCGGTGCGCCGCCGCAGGTGCCTCGCCATGCGCGGCAGGCCCGTGACTGGCTGCAGTTGCGCGGCATCACGCGCAACAACGTGCGTGGCCTGGATGTGGATCTGCCGCTGGGGGTGTTCACCACCGTCACCGGCGTGTCCGGCTCGGGCAAGTCGTCGTTGATTAGCCAGGCACTGGTGGAACTGCTCGCCACGCATCTGGGCCAATCACAGTCAGAAGACGAGCAGGCGCTGGATCCGCTGGAGCGCGGCACTCAGGTGCCGGTGGAGGGTGCGATCGTTGGCGGGCTGGATCGGGTGCGCCGGCTGGTACGCGTGGACCAAAAACCGATCGGGCGTACGCCGCGCTCCAATCTGGCGACCTACACCGGCTTGTTCGACCCGGTCCGCAAATTGTTTGCGGCCACGCCCGCCGCGCGTCGCCGCCGCTACGACCCGGGGCAGTTCTCCTTCAACGTCGTCAAGGGCCGCTGCGCCACCTGCGAAGGCGAGGGCTCGGTGTCGGTGGAGTTGCTGTTCATGCCCAGCGTCTACGCGCCATGCCCCACCTGCCACGGCGCGCGCTATAACGCCAAGACGCTGGAGATCGAACTACGCGGTCACACCATTGCCCAGGTGCTGGAGCTGACCGTGGACCAGGCCGCAACGTTCTTTGCCGACGATGCCAGCGTGCTGCGACCGTTGCAGGCGCTGCGCGAAGTAGGGCTGGGCTATCTGCGGCTGGGCCAGCCGGCCACCGAACTCTCCGGCGGCGAGGCGCAGCGCATCAAGCTGGCCACTGAGCTGCAACGCGCCCAACGGCGCGACACGGTCTACGTACTGGACGAGCCCACCACCGGCCTGCATCCGGCCGACGTGGACACCTTGATGACGCAGTTGCAGGGTCTGGTGGAGGCGGGCAATACGGTGATCGTGGTCGAACACGATATGCGCGTGGCTGCCAGCAGCGACTGGGTGCTGGACATGGGCCCGGGTGCGGGCGATGCCGGTGGCACGGTGGTGGTTGCCGGTACGCCGGCGCAGGTGGCGCAACAGGCCCACAGCCGTACCGCTGCATCTCTAGCAGAGTGGATCGGTTAGTCCTACTGTGTCATTAAACACGAAGGTGTAGAGGCATCTGTCCAATTTAATGACACGGTAGGATTGGGCGACGCAGGTCGGATCTTACCAACAAGGTCGGAACTCAAGCCACGTCATGCTTCGCCATCTCGCGCAGCGTTTCGCATTCGAAATGCCGCGCTACCCTCCACGCACTAAATTCTTGCTGGCGAGACGGCGGTACGTTGGATGCCTGACGCGCCGGCAACCATACATGCTGACAAGGTGTCATTTCTTCTGGGAGGGAGTGCGACATGCGCTTAATGGCGTCAGGACAACAGCGTTACGCGCGGTAGCGAGATTGTGTTCAATCGCATGCCCGCCATCGGGGTAGCGACGCTCGCGTGAGCGCGCATCTTTGCGGGATCCGACGGTTGGTATGAGTTGGTCGTGCATCAGTGCGCCACTAAGTGCTTCGGGTTTGCCCGCGTCCGGTTGAGTACCGCCGATCGAGCCGAATGCTTTGCCTGACGCACGCTTTGCGCAATGTCAGGGACCCACAGGCCTGTCTGATCGCGACGTACGTCCTTGGGACTTCACAATTTGAGGCGTCACCGTACCGATGCCTCACCAAACATCCTACTTTTTGGATAGTTCGATGACCACGCCAGACTTCATCGCTTCAACGGGCGCGCCCCGGCCGCTGCCGACGCCAGCGTCGGTCGAGGCACCGGCGCCGACCACACCCTCACCGCAGGGGCCTTCCGCCGAGCCTACTTCTCCTGCGTTTGCCGCCTTGCCGGCAAGGCGAGGCGCGTCCAGAACCTCGGTTGCTAAGGTCCGCGTGCACAGTTCCCTGTCGCAGCATGGCCGACGTACCGGTGTGCAGTTGGACGGCTCCTCGGCGTCGGATCGCGATATCGCACGCATGATCGACGCGTGGCTTGCGCGTCGGCCGGCGATCCAGAGCGAATCGGCGCTAGGCGGCGGCGGACGGCTGCTGCGCTATGTGGCCGATCCCAAGGACCCGCGGATGCCACGCAACGAAGCGTTCTTCACCACAACGCCGGGTTTGCTGATCGCAGGATTGACCGTGCATCCGGACGTCGAACATCGCACCGGCACGGCGCCAACAGCCGATCAGGTCGCCAGCCAGCTTACCGACCCACCGATTGGCCTGCTGACTGGTATCTGGCAGGCGACCGATGGTCAATGCTTCACCTATCGTGCCAGCAAGCTGCATCGTGCCGATGCGAGCCAGGGTTGGGCACCGGTTCCGCTACCCGCCAGATGCCGTGCGCACGTAGATATCCGAATGCTCGGGCGGCAGGCCGATGGGGCGGTGTATATGCAGGCGGGTCCACATTGCTGGCGTGCCGGCAGCGAGCAGATCTCCATCAGTGTCGACAACCTGCCCGAGCATGCCGTGTTGCGCTTCGATGCAGCTGGCAGGCCGTGCATGCTCCATGATGGCGTGCTGCGCCGCTGCGATGAGGACAGCCCCGGTCGGGTGCTGGAGTTGTTGCGTCCGGTGCCTGGCGGCCCAGCGTTCGAATCGACGCCTGCGTTGCCGGTCGATCTGCTGCCGCTGGCTCATCCTGACGTTGAGGCGGCGTTGGTGCTCGATGACAAGGGGCGTGTGTATGAGGCGGATCTGCGCGGCACCGGGCCGATTGTTGCACGGCGCCTGACCCTGCCGGATCGGGTGGAGCGCGCCCAGGGATGGGCGGTCACGTCCATGGGGCTGGCCACCGACAACAGTGTGCATCTTGTGCTGGAAGACAGCTCCGGGCACCGCATCGCGTTGCAACGGCCGGCAGGGCAGGCGAGATTCCAGCCGGCGTTGATGCTCGACCGTCCGCTTCTGCTGATGCGCAGCGAAGGACTGCAGCTGCCCACCGATGAGGCGATACAGTCGCAGGTGGTGCTGGATGGGCATGCCCGGTTGGGACATCTGGACGGGGTGCTGCACTACTCGCCCGCGCCGGACCAGCCATGGGAGCGGTTGACGCTTGCCGATGGCGCGCCACTCACCGGGGTTGTCTCGTTGCACAGCGGACCGCGTGGATTCGTTGATCGTCGGCCGGTATTTGCGCTACTGGCTGCGCCGCCGCAACTGGTCGAAATCATGCTTCCCGGGCGGACCACCTGGCTTGCGGCCGATGCGGTGCCCACCACGCCTTCCGGTGGGCCGCTCGTCGTGGTGCCGGACGTGGTGGAGGTACGCTGCAAGCCAATCGCCCATTTCAACGAAGAGCTCGTCCAGGTGGCAGTGCATGCAGACCGCAGCGCGGTGGTGATGACGGCTTCGGGAACATTGCTCAAGGTGGAGGCGGAAGGCAACTGCAGTCCGATACCCTCGCTGCAGCGCCCGCTGGCCATCGCGGTCGGGTTGGACGATGTGCTGTATGCGTTGGACCATCCCCGCGAAGGGCCTGTGCAGCTATGCCGGCTTGCCGAGAACGGGCAGCGGGATGCGATACAGATCAGCTTTCCACAGACGCTACCGCCACCGCGTGGGCTGCGGAGTACGCGTACCGGGCAACTCCAGGTGCAGCTCGGCGCGGGCTGGCACACCGTGTTGCCAGCGATGACGGATACAGATGGCACCCGCCTGGCGGCACGCATTGCAGCGTCTCCGTCACCTGAGGAAGTCGCTGCTGCCGGTACTCAATCCGGTACCAATGCCCATATAAACCAGCAGCAGGCAAGTCGGATCAGTACGCCCGACCACGACGCAGCGATCAGTACGACCTTGCTGGGCACGACGTCCACCGATCAGTTGCGCTTGAACTCAAATGCGCAGGTCCTGGTCGAGAGCGGTCGCTCACAGGCCACCGCGCTCGCACAAGTGGTGGCAGACATCGTCGGCGGTGCGGTGCGCACCTTGGCCGGATGGACCGGCATGGCCCAGCCACCCACTCCGCAGCAACAGCGGCTTGCCGGCTTCCGCCAAGAGGCGATGCAGGCGCAGTCGCTTGCGCTGGAACTGTTCGACACGTTGCCGGTGCTGGCGGAGGTGCGCATTGCCGATGCGGCGTCTCCGCGCCAACCGGTTGAGGGACTTTCGCCTGACCAGCATGCTCACCTGGTGACGTTGCGCAGAACGGCCTTAGCCGGGCTGTTGCGCGATCTGCGCAAGATCGGATTCCGCGAAGGTGCGTTGGCCGCCGATTTTTCCATGGCGGACGGGGCTGCCATCCAGCGCACAAGTTCGACTGCCAGTTATCGAGCCGCTGAACTCTGGCGGCGGGCGCGTTCTGCGGTCACACGCGTTGTGGCCCAGAAAGACGATGACTTGCTGCCGTCGTTTGACCGTTGCATCGCTGCCCTGGCCGGTGGCGCGGCGCTGCATCCGCAGGCGTTGAGCGACACCGAGCATGCGCTGCTTGCCGAGTTGCGCGAGGTTAGCCATCGACTCAAAATCCTCCAGGTCGCTTTGCCGGCCCAGAAGGATCAAGCCGCCAACGCGTCCGATGCGCCCAATGCGCTGCGCGGTGCCTGCCTGCTCGCAGGTCTGGTCGAGTACAACGCGCTGCTGGGCGTTGCCGACGCGCAGGCGCTGGAGGCAGCCGATGCCAGGCGGCAGTCAGGGCTGCATACGCTGGCCAAGTTGGGGTTGTCGTCCTGGTGCGAATTGGAAGCATTCGATGATGTGGTGTCGACATTTCGGCAGGAGGTCACCACGCCCGGCAGCGCCCGCCAGCTACAGCTGCTCAAGAGTCTTGGCCTGCCGTTGGGGAGCGCCCCGGATGAAATGGCCTCGCGCATGATCGATGTGCTGCAGGACCTGTTCAATCGCAGCACCTTTTTCTCAAGTCGGGTGCGCTCGGCCGAACTGCGCGGCTCGCTGGGGTCGGCGCAATGGATGCTTGTCAATCCGATCAATGTCGGTATGGGCGGGGAGGCCATCCACGCGTTGGGCGTCGAGCGCATCGGCGATTCGAAGGACGGCGATGCGGGCCTGGTTGCCTTCTTCGTGCGCCACGCAAAAGCCACCGCGTCCGGAAGCGCAGGCCTGCGCATCGATCTTCGTCCCGGACCGGGAACCGGCGGGCATGTATATGTCAACTCGACACCAACGGTGTCTGCAACCTGGGGCGGCGCAGCAAATCTCGGGGTGGGCGGGAGCTATCAACACGGCATGGGTGCCGCCGTCATCCTGTCACCGGACACCATCCCCGAATTCGCCAGACTGTTGTTCGACCGGCACGCCGACGATACCACCAGCCTGTTACGCGCTGGCGTGGATGGTGGGGCGATCGGCCTGGATCTGTTCGAAACCAATATCAACGCGTCGCTCAACGTCAACCTGACCGTGCAGCCACTGGCAGTGCGGCATCCCTTCGGTGTGAAACAGCCTGTCGCACCTGGTGCAGCCACCGGTAATCCGCGCAGCGCGGTTGTGGGGTCTTTCCCGTTCGGCGTGACGGCGCAGATAGGTATGCAATGGAGCCAGATGGAATTGCATCTGGATCACGCCTGGCAAGACATCATCGGCCTGGAATTCCAGGGTCGTGTCGGCATCAACGCCGAGGTCAATGCCGGCATCAATCTTGGCGGCGCATTGACATCGGTACTGGGTCGCAATTTCAAGCGGCTGGTCAATGCCATCACTGGCGCCGGCTCGCTGCAGCTGGCAGGCGTACGCGTGGCATCCAGCGACGTGCAGTTGCCAACCGACGCGCTCCGGGACAATGCGCGCACAGGCGCGCTATTGGGCACTGCCAGCTACAAGCGCACCCTTGATGCGCGTGCAGCGCAGCCGGTGACGCGGCAGGGATGGGACACGTTGCGTGCACGGCTCAAGGCCATCTTTCCGGAAGGCAGCACCGAACTGGGCGCGATGGAGTATCCGGCCACGCCGGAAGAGCGCAGCGTCGTGCTGTGCAACGTGCTTCAACGAATCCAGGGGCCCGACGCACTGGCCATCGAAGCCGGCGCGGCGCTGGCCGGGGAGGCCCTGTCACAACAGCGGGCGCAGGCTGCGGATGCGACCGATGCCGCGGCGGCATCGTTATGGACAGGCGGCACGCCGTCCGAGCGCGCGTCGGTCGTCGACCTGCTGCATCAGCTGCGGCAGGAGGACGCCGCAGCCATCCAGCAACGGGCGTGCGTCATTCCCGGCGCCCGTGTGGAGATCAACATGTTCGGACGCGAATCGCTGGATGCGGTGGTCAGTCACGCCATCGGCCACTACGCGCTGGGCGAGAAGATGCGCGACGTTGCCGAGATGCGACGCAAGATTCCCGGCCTGGACGAGGTGTTGCGCAGGTTCAAGGACATCCCGCATGTCAATCAGGTCCGCTTCGTGTTTGAGATGCGGCCGCAGGCCATGGTGGCGATCAACGACGCGCTGGTCGCCAGGCAGCATGCACAAGCAGCAGCGGCACTGGGGTTGCCTGCGTCCAGCGACAAGATGTCTTGGCAGGACGTTCTTATCGCTGCTCAGCAATCGCCGGATCTGTACCGGCTTGCGGCCATCGCCGTGCACAACACCGACGAGAATCCGGTCACCAGCCGTGTCGGCTTGCCGCTGTTGAATGTGGCGTCAACTTCAGTGGCGTCGCATCAGCTGTTCGAGGCGGAGATTCAGTTCCGTTACGGGCTGTACGACCGCATCGAAGGGGCGGAAGTCCTCGAAGCCGGTGCGCGTGCGCTGCGCCGTCCACTGGACCGCCTGCAGCAGGCCGGCGTGCAGGCACTTGGTCAAGCTCAGCGGGCGCAGGTTCCGCCACCGGACCCGGTCTCTCCGCGTGGTGACCGCCCAGGATTACAGGAGGCGCGCGATGCTTCCTTCGAGCGGTATCTGCAGGCGGGCACGCTGCCGGATCGCCCGCACCTGCGCGCACTGACCCGCGAACTTACCCGCTTGGACCAACAGACCCAGCGCGTTGATGAGCAGCGCCGCACCTGCGCTGCCCTGCTGGAGAAGCTGGGCCCGACACAGGCTAAGGCACGCGAACGCATCGACCGGCTACTGGCCAGACTTGCGCCAACAGGCGAGGGCATCTCCGTCGCGGCGATTGCGCCGCCGTGGAGCTTGCGCCAGGTGCTTGCGTCGCTGCAGGCTGATCGCGCCGCGGTGACACAGGCCGATGACGCGCTCGCCCAGGCTTACCATCGCTTGCGCGACCATATGGACAAGCCTGGCAGGGTGCAAGACATTGCGGCCGCTCAGCATGCGTTTGAATTCCTGCTGCAGGCTGCACAAGGCGAGTTCAGCCTGGTTGAAGCGGTCGATTCCCTCCTGCGTCGGACCCAAGAAGCATATGACGCGCAAGAGGCGCAACTGCGCGACGTGGGCGAAAGGTTGGACGATCTAATGCGTCGCCTAAATGATCTGCAGAGCGTGTCTGATCGTGAGCGCGAGTTGATCGAAGACGCCGAGCGCGTTGTCGAGGCCCGACGCCAGAGGCTGCAGGCACTGCAAATGCAGCCGCCGAGCGCCGATGCTTCAGCGAACGATACAACCCGCAAGGTTGAGGCGGTCAGGGCCCTTGAAGATGCTCAAACCAAGCTGGACAGAATGCGGCAGCAATGGGCCGAAACGCGCGATCGCATCGGTGCTCTGGCCTCGTTGGCGCAAGGCCTGCGCGCCTGGCTGGTTGAAGAAGCCGATGCGTTGCGCGAGATCGATGCACACACCAGTGCCGCAGAGCAGACCATGATGCGGGCGCGCTCTATGGGTGACGAGGCGCGGGTTGCCGTGATGGCGACAGTGACGGTCACTGCTCGCGACGATGGCGTGCCCGGGACGATTGCCGAAGGCGAGCTCACCTTGGGCGATAAGCAATGAACAGGGATGCGCCTTGCTCGCTTCAATGCGCTCCTGCCAGCGGGCACCCTTGCAATACGCATCTGGGCTGCTTCACCCGACGGCGTAAGCCCGGCAGCGTCAGGGCGTCGATGATGGTTGGCGTACCAGTGCCGCGTTTACGGCAGTGGGTGGGGGGATTCGCCCGCGAAGTGCAACAGTCCTATAACGTAGCGGGCCAGGTGTCGTAGCCTGAGCCCCTACACGACCAAGTGGAGTTGCACATGCGCTATCGACACCTGACCCAGGACGAACGGTACCAGATTGCCTGGGGGTGTGATCTCTCTGTCTCCAATGCGGACATCGCCCGCCAGCTCGGCCGTCATGCCAGTACGATTGGCCGCGAGCGCGCGCGCAATCGTAATGCCAGTAGTGGAACGTACCGTGCCCAGCAGGCGCACCGCACCGCCCGCCAGCGTCGCAGTCAAGGCAGTAGCCACGCGCATGGGAATTGGATACGGTCCGCCCATCGCGCGGCACTGGCGTGCTGGTGACGCATGTCGAACGCAGCAGTGGCTATGTGCGTCTGGGCTGGAG
>NZ_MDED01000034.1 GCF_002939885.1 Xanthomonas cucurbitae | reverse complement strand
TGTGGCTGAACCCGGATAACGACGATAGAAAAGCACCCGATGAAATGAAGTTCGCAGCATGAAATAGCGGACAACTATGTTGACAATCACCGTGCCGGGCCGGATGCTGGTGCACATCGACCTGCACGAAACCACCGATAGCGACGAACACGAATTCCGTCCTGCACTGGCCGCGCGCGACGGTGTGGCGTTCGTGCCGGGCAGCATCCCTGATGGGTTCTATCTGGTGGGCGATAGCGAGGATCCGCAGCCGGGCTTCCAGCAGGCGATCATCGCGGCGGTGGCGAAGGTCACGCATATTGCCCCGCCCGATGCGCACGGTCGGATCATCGGTGCTCCGGTGGTCGATCATGGTGTCATCCACTACCCGGTGCGGCGCCTGGGCTTGTGCGCGGGGATGACCGATGCACGCTACCGCACCACCACCGAGGTCTATCCGGACAGTCCCGGCGCGACGCCCGCCCAATGCAATACAGCGCAGGTGACGGCCATCTGCGCTGCGCTGGATCATGCGTTGGCGCATCCGGGCAATTGACCTGCGCACCGAGTGCACTTGCAGGGATGGGTGCGTGCCGTGGCCGTGCTGCGGCAGTGCGTCTCTGTCGCAGGCGGACTCGCCGCCGCTAGATCGGCGTCAGGGTAGCCGCTGTTGCTCGGTGGCCTGGCGCACATAAGCAGCCACCAGGTGCGCCTCCATCGGCCTGGACAACAGATAGCCCTGCGCCTCGTCACAGCCCCAGCTGCGCAACAGCGCGATTTCGTCGGCGTGCTCCACGCCCTCGGCCACGGTGCGATACCCCAGTGCACTGGCCAGCCGCACCACCGCTTCGGCGCGCGTCTGCATGCCGGATTTTTCGGCGATGCCGGTCACCAGTGACCGGTCCAGTTTGAGCACGTTGACCGGCAGCTCGGTGAGGTAGCCGAAGTTGCTATAGCCGGTGCCGAAGTCGTCGATGGCCACGCTCACCCCGGCGTCGCGCAGGGCGCGTAGACGGGGAACCGCCTCCACATTGCTGCGTAGCCAACGGCCTTCGGTGATTTCCAACTCGATCCGCGTGGTGGGAATCGCCAGCGCGCGACAGCGGTCGATGACATCCGCCGCCAGGTTGGTGTTGCCGAAGTCGCGCGAAGACAAATTGATCGAAATCGAGAATTCCAGCCCCTGGGCGCGCCACTGCGCCAGTTGCAGTAGTGCGTTCTCGATGACCCAGTTGGTGACCGTGCACATCAGCGCGGTCTTTTCGAACAGCGGGATGAATTCATCCGGTCCGATGGGCCCCAGGCTGGCATGCTGCCAGCGCAGCAGCGCCTCGAAGCCGGTCACCGACAGATCCAGCAGGTTGATGCGTGGCTGGAACACCAGGCGGAACTCGCCAGCTTTCAAGGCATCCTCGGCATCCAGCGCCAGCCGGTAGGAGCGCTGGATGGCATCGTCGTGCGAGGCGTTGTACCAGCAGACGATGGCGTGATTGCCGATGGCATCGCCAAGTGCAACCAGGCCCTTGCGCATCACATCGTTGGTGTCTGGCTGCTGCGGAGCGAACCGCACCACGCCAGCATGGAAGGTCAGCGACATCGGTACCCCGGCGGCATCCACCGGCTTTTGCAGCATGTCGCGCAGATCCAGTAGCAGGTCTTCCATCTCGTCGGGTGCGGAATTGAGCAGGAAGAACGCAAACCGCATCGAGGCAACGTGATACACCGTCGCCTTGCCACGCAATGCGCGGGTCAGTACGTAGCTGGCATGCCGGATCAATTCTTCCAGCGGTTGCATGCCCAGCACCTGGCGCGCTTCATTGGCGGCCTGCGCGTCGTAAACCTCGATGAAGGCGGCGATGGTCGCTACGTGCTGGTTGCCCATGGCCAGCGCATCCAGGTCCGATTGCAACTGGCGCGCATTGAACAGCCCGCTATGCGGTTCGCGGCGGCCCGCGCCGAACTGCAGTTCGAGCTGTGCGGCGGCGACGTTGGCGAACATGCGCAGCTGCTGATGTTCCTGGCTGGCCAGGCGGCGCTCGCGCGCGTCGATGACGCACAGCGTGCCGCAGATACCGGTTTGCGGTGCGCCAACCGGCACACAGGCGATGAACCGGGCAGGCAATCCGGGAAATGCCGCGTCGCCGAGTTGAATCGATGCCAGGGCATCGTGCTCCACCCGTTCGACAACGCCGCTGGCCGAGCTTGCTGCCGGCGGACATAGCGCAATGGCCTGTTCGACGTGATCCGGATCCACGCCGCGCGCGGCCAGCACGCGCATGCGCCCCCCCTCGGTAATGGTGAGCGCGGCGGCCGGCGCCACCAGGGCGTGACACAGCAGGCGCGCAATCTGCTCCAGTGGCTCCATGCCACCCAGGTCGATCGGCACACCCGACCAGTCGGACTGGCGTTCCTGCATGTTGTTTCCTGGAGAGGACGTCATGTCGTCAGGTTCCGTGTCGCAGATCACGCGCTGCACGCCTACTAGAAACATACGCAGGTCGTCGTGAGGTGACAAGCCGTTACTGGGGTGGCCCCCGCAGGATAATCGCCACACCGGCCTTCTTCCGTACAACTGAACGGTCTTTGCCATGGGTAATCGACCTCTTCCTGAAAAAATAGGTTCAATTTCAATCAGGCTTTCAACCCGTTGCTTCATGTAATTGGTCTTATTAACCGAGCCGATGCGTGAGCGCACGGGACAATACTTTTCAACGGATAATCGGCGAGCGAGGAGCTGGGTGTCACTCTTATATTTCTGCGAATCCTGGAGCTAGTGACTGCGTGACGACCATCCGCAACCACTCCACTCTAGAGGCTGCTTTTTCGGCAAAAAAATCGATAAATATTGCGCATTTTCGGCGATTAAAGTAAGCGAGCGCCGATTTTCGATGGATGAGCGAACGCGAGCAAACTATTCGACAATTTACGTGAGAGCCCATTTCGAATACAGGGGTTTGTGATATTAATCACAGTTTCACCGGCCTTGATTCGACTATTAATCCTTCACCGTTTTCAAGCGATTGGTATTAACAAGTTTGGTTGCTCCACGTGAGGAGCGGCGTCCCGTGCGCGTCATCAAGAATGAATTTTGAATGCATTGCCGCCAGCGGCAAGCACAGCCATGCATCGGCGCGGCGGTACTGCTGCGCCCGTCAGTCACCAGGGGGAAATAAAAATGAATCGTGCATTTGCGCTCGTCTGGAACGCCACCATCGGAAACTGGGTCGTCACGCATGAACTGGTGCGTCGGCGTCGCAAGCCCGGGGCGACGCGCAGGGCACTGCCGCAGCTGGTGATCCTGGCCGCGGGGGCGGCCGCTCCCGCCCTGGCCTGGTCGGCGTGTACACCGGCAGTGCCGGTGGCGGGTGCGACGGTCACCTGCACTGGGTTGGCAGGCATTGGCAATAGTTTTGCCAGCAGCGCGAACAATCTCACCATCAACGTGGCAGCGGGCACGCAGATGACGGCGGGGCTGCTGGGAGGAACCGCGGTGGCACTTGGTGGCACCAATGCCACGCTCAACAACGCTGGCACGATCGATCCATCCATCCTCGGCCTGCTGTCGGTGTTGGGCACTGGTGTCACGATGGGCAATGCCAGCTCGACAGCAGTGACCGCCAACAATCTGGCCGGCGGCGCGATCTACGGCACCGGCGGCCTGATCGGGGCCAATCTGCTCAACCTCGACGGCATGGCATTGGGCATAACCTCGGCCAGCAACGGCACCGTGCAGATCAACAATGCCGGGCTCATCAGCAGCAGAGCGCTGTTGAATCTTTCGCTGCTGGGTGCGGACACCCCGGTGATCGCGGTCAGCGGGGGCGGCACCGTCAATGCCGTCAACACCAACACTATCGAAGGCCGGGTCGCGTTCCAGAGTTCGGCCGCGGGCAACACCTTCATCAACGGCGGCAGCATCACTGGCAGCGTGTCGATGGGAGCGGGCAGTACCAATACCTTCACCGCGGTCACCGGCAGCAGCATCAGCAGTGGCGGCGGGCTGGCGCTGGAAGTGCTGGGCCCCGGCGGACTGCTGAGCTTTGCGCGGACCGGCGTGGTGGATGGCGGTGCCGGCGGCAGCAATACCCTGTTGCTGCAGAACGCGGTGACCGGCACCGGGAGCGGAAATACGGGCTCGGGCACGTTGAGCACCGACCAGTACATCAATTTCAGCACCTTGCGCGTCAATAGCGGCACCTGGTCGCTGACCGGCGCAAGCAATTTCGGAAGCAGTGCGCTCAACGGTGGCGTGCTGCAAATGGCCACACCCGCGCAACTGGGGTCGGCGATCACCGCAAATGGCGGTGCACTGGAGGCCACGGCGGCCGGGCTGACCCTGGCCCCCAGCGCCGGCATCACGCTGGGTGCCGGCGGTTTGACCGTGCAGGGCAACACTGGCTACACCATCGGCAGCAGCATCACCGGCGCGGGCGGCCTGGTCAAAAACGGGATCGGTGGGCTGACCCTGACCGGCTCCAACAGCTTCAACGGGGGCGTCACCCTGGGCGGCGGGACGCTGACGGTGGGCAGCAACGATGCACTAGGCACCGGCACGGTGACTGCGGCCGGCGGCCTGCTGGACACCACCGCTCCCGTGACGCTCAGCAATGCGTTCTCGCTGGTCAATCCCCTGGGCGTGGGCGCAAGCGGCAACGCGCTCAGTCTGACCGGTACGCTGTCCGGGGCCGGCGGCCTCGACAAGACCGGGGCCGGTACGCTGGCGTTGAGCGGAAACAATACCTATCTCGGCGGCACCACGCTGGCGGCAGGCACCTTGCAGTTGGGCAGCAATTCCGCCCTGGGCAGCGGCGCGCTGAATGTCACCGGCGCAGCCAACCTCAGCGGCAGTGCGCCATTGACGGTGACCAACGCCGTCAACCTGGCCGGGCCCTTGAGCTGGACCGGCACGCAGGCGTTGACGCTGGCGGGCACCATCGACGGCAGCGGCAGCCTCATCAAAAGCGGCCTCGGCGATCTGACCCTGGCCAGCGGCAACAGCTATACCGGCGGCACCACCCTGAGCGCGGGGCGGCTGCTGGTCGGTGCCGGCGCCGCGCTGGGAACCGGCGGCCTGAACGCCAGCGGTGGCGTGCTCGATGC
Source organism: Xanthomonas cucurbitae (assembly GCF_002939885.1). Lineage (GTDB taxonomy): Bacteria > Pseudomonadota > Gammaproteobacteria > Xanthomonadales > Xanthomonadaceae > Xanthomonas > Xanthomonas cucurbitae. The sequence continues at coordinate 31,766 of NZ_MDED01000034.1, read as the reverse complement.
AAGCGCGGCGACCGTCGTCGGCAATACGCTGGCGCTCACCGGCACCTTGGGCGTTGGCAGCAATGGCACCGCGCTGACGCTGGCCGGCACCATCGCCGGCACCGGCGGGTTGAACAAACTGGGAGCCGGCACGCTCGCCTTGACTGGTCTCAATACCTACAGCGGGGGGACCACGCTCAGCGCGGGCACCTTGCAGCTTGGCAATGCCGCCGCACTCGGCGGCGGCGCATTGACAGTGGCTGGCAACGCCACGTTGCAGAACACCGCAGCCACCACCTTGAATACCGCCATCGCGTTGAACAGCGGTGCGCTGACCCTGGACGGCGCGCAGGCGCTGACGCTGAACGGCGCCATCGGCGGTGCGGGGAGCCTGGTCAAATCCGGCGCCGGCGATCTCACGCTTGGCGGCAATAATTTGTTCAGTGGCGGCACCACGCTGAGCGCGGGCAGGCTCACCATCGCCAGTGACACCGCACTTGGCCTGGGGACGCTCACTGCCGCCGCCGGCACCACGCTGGACACCCTGGCGATCAGCACACTCGCCAATGCCATTGCGTTGACGGGTCTGGTCAATATCGGCGGCAGTACCGCATTGAGCCTTACCGGAGACCTCAGCGGTCCCGGTGGCCTGGACAAGCTCGGTGCCGCCAGCCTGACCTTGAGCGGAAACAACAGCTACAACGGCGGCACGCGCCTGAGCGCGGGCAGCCTGGTGCTGGGCAGCGACGCCGCGCTGGGAAGCGGCACTCTGACCGTTGCCGGCGGCGTGCTCGATAGCACTGCGGCGCGCAGCCTGACCAACGCTGTCGTGCTGGATGCCGACCTGCAGCTGGCGGGCAGCCAGGACATCGCGCTCAATGGCCTGGTCGGCGGAAGTGCCGGCCTGGTCAAGAACGGCGCCGCGACCCTGGCACTGACCGGTGCCAATACCTTCGTCGGCGGCGTGGATCTCAATGGCGGCGCCTTGCTGGTTGGCAGCGCCACGGCGCTGGGCAGCGGCATCCTGACCGCCGCCAATGGCACTCAGTTGCAGGCCACGGTGGCCACCACGCTGGTCAATGATGTGGTCGTGAATGGCGCCCTGTCTGTGGTCGGAAACAATAGCCTTGGCCTGACCGGCAGCATCAGTGGAGCGGGTAGCCTCATCAAGCAAGGCGGCGGTGCGTTGAGCCTTGCCGGCAACAATCTCTACAGCGGTGGCACGCGGTTGGACGCGGGCACGTTGGTGGTGGGCAGCAACACCGCGCTCGGCACCGGTGCGCTCAGCGCCGCAGGCGGCACGCAGCTCACCGCCGGCACCGCGTTGGCGCTGCAGAACGCGCTGACGGTCGATGGGGCATTGGGCATCGATGGCCAGAACCTCACGCTCGATGGCGACATCGCTGGCGCGGGAAGTCTGCTCAAGAACGGCACACAAACACTCGTCCTCAATGGCACCAATAGTTGGTCGGGCGGGCTGCAACTGCAGGCCGGTACCGTGGTGGTGGGGAGCAACACCGCGCTGGGCACGGGCACGCTCAGCGCTGCGGCGGGCACCACGCTGGATGCCAGCAGCGCGGTGAGCTTGGCCAATGCGCTCACGTTGAACGGTGCGCTGACGCTGCCCGGCACGCAGGACATGGTGCTTGGCGGCGTCATCGGTGGCGTCGGCAGCCTCGTCAAGCAAGGCGGCGCCAGCTTGACGCTGGGCAACGCCAATACCTTCGACGGTGGCGTCGCGCTGGGGGGCGGGCGCCTGCTGCTCGGCACCGCCACGGCGATGGGCACGGGTGGTCTGTCGGTCGATGGGGTGGCCGAGCTTGATACCACCGCCGCGCTTGGCATCGACAACGCGTTGCAATTGAACAACCAGCTCACCCTGGTCGGCAGCAACGAGCTGGCATTGAACGGCGCAATCGCCGGCAGCGGCAGCCTGGTCAAGACCGGCGGCAGCACCGTGTCGCTCAATGCGGGCAACAGTTACACCGGCGGCACCACGCTTGTCGCCGGCACGCTCGCGGTCGGGGCCGATACTGCGCTGGGGAGCGGCAGCCTCTCGGTGACTGGCGCGTCGACCCTGAGCAATGCCATTGCCGTGGCCTTGAGCAATGGTATCGATCTGGGCGCTGCGCTCACCGTGGACAACGCGGCAGACATGCTGGCCAGCGGCAGCCTCGGCGGTGCCGGCGCGCTGACCAAGACCGGCCTGGGCACCTTGACGCTGAGCGGCAGCAACACCTACACCGGCCCGCTGGCGATCCAGAACGGTACCGTGGTGGCCAGCACGGCGGCGGCACTGGGCGCCCCGGGCACCATTGATATCGCGGCAGGCGCCGCGTTGAACCTGGTCGGCGGGGGGCTGATCGGCGCACTCAGCGGCGCCGGCAGCGTGGACATCGCTGCCGGCAGCACCCTGCAACTGGGCAGTGGCGACTTCGCCGGTGCGCTGGCAGGCGGCGGTGCGCTCGACAAGATCGGCACCGGCACGCTACGCCTGCTCGGCACCAGCGCGATCGGTGGCGCCACCCAGGTCAGTGGCGGCACCCTGGATGTCGTGGGCAACCTGGGCACGAGCGCGCTGGACGTCGGGCTGGGCGGCACCCTGACCGGTAGCGGCGGCAACGGGGCCATTGCCAGCGGCGTCACCATCGGCGATGGCGGCCGGCTGGCGTTGACCAGTGGCAGCTCGCTCAGTGTCGCAGGGCTGACCCTGGCCCCGGGCGCGTCGCTGGACGTGGCGCTGGCCGCGCCCAGCGTCACCCGGCTGCTCGCGGTCAACGGCGATCTGACCCTGGATGGGACGCTCAACATCACCGATCTGGGCGGCTTTGGAACCGGCGTCTATCGGCTGATCGACTACACCGGGGCACTGACCGACAACGGCGTGCTGTTCGGCAGCATTCCCGGCAGCATCGACATCAGCCAGCTGGCGCTGCAGACCGCGATCGGCCAGCAGATCAATCTGGTGGTCAGCGTGCCGGGCAGCATCGTGCAATTCTGGGATGGCGTGCAGACCACGGCCAACGGCAGCGTGGAAGGCGGCGCCGGTGTCTGGGGCGCGGCAACCAACTGGACCAACCAGAACGGGTCGATCAACAGCACCTGGCAAGGCGGTTTCGCGGTGTTTTCCGGCACCGCCGGCAGCGTGGGCATGCAGGGGATACAAGGCGTCGGCGGCCTGCAATTCGTCAGCGATGGCTATCAGCTCAGCGATGCCGGAGGCGGCGCGCTGGAGGTGAGTGCCCCGCTGACGGCGGTGCGTGTCGATCCCGGCGTCAGTGCCACGATCAATGTCGCCATCACCGGAGTCGGGGGCGTGCAGAAGCTCGACACCGGCACCCTGGTGCTCGTTGCGGCCAATACCTATGCCGGCGGCACCTCGCTCAGCGGCGGCACCCTGGTACTGGGCAATACGCAGGCGCTGGGCAGCGGCACCCTGACCGCGGCCACGGGGACCAGCCTGGATGCCACCCAGGCCTTGACCATCGGCAATGCGGTGGCGCTCGATGGCGCGGTGACGATGCTTGGCAGCAACGACCTGGGCCTGTCCGGAGCCATCGGCGGTACCGGAAGCCTTGTCAAGAACGGTGCCGCCACGCTCACGCTGGACGGCAACAACAGCTACCTCGGCGGTAGCGTTTTGAATGCCGGCAGCCTGGCACTGGGCAGCAATACCGCGCTGGGCGCCGGCAGCCTGTCGGTGCTGGGCGATGGCATCCTGAGCAATGCGGTCGCACTGACGCTGGGCAACAACATCGACCTGAGCGCCAATCTGGGCATTGCCAGCGCAGCGGATCTGACCTTGACCGGCGTACTGAGTGGCACCGGGGCGCTGACCAAGAGCGGCAACGGACGCCTGACCCTGTCCGGCGCCAATAGCGTCAGCGGCCCGGTGGCGGTGCAGGCCGGCGTGCTTGCCACCTCGGCCACCGGCTCGCTGGGCAGCGCCGGCACGGTGGATGTCGCCGCCGGTGCCGGACTGGCTCTGGGCAGCACGACGGCGTTGAATGCGGTGAGCGGGCAGGGCGAGGTCGCGATCGCCGGCGGCAGCACGCTGCAGCTGGGCGCCGACAACAGCGACCGGACTTTTGCCGGCAGCTTCAGTGATACCGGCAACCTGGACAAGCGCGGCAGCGGCACCTTGCAGCTCACCGGCACCAGCGCCCTGGGCGGCACCATCCAGGTCACCGGCGGCACGCTGGCGGTGGATGGCACGCTGGCCAGCGTTGGCGGCCTGAGCGTAGCCGCCGGCGCCACGCTGGGCGGCAGCGGCGTGGTCGATGCGGCCGTCACCGTCAACGATGGCGGCAGGCTGGTGGTCAACAGCGGTGCATTGCTGAGCACCGGCAGCCTGAGCATGGCGCCCAACGCCACGCTCGACGCGTTCCTGGGAGTGCCCAGCCAGACAGGGGTCCTGGCGGTCAACGGCAACCTCACGCTGGACGGGACGCTCAACATCACCGATATCGGCGGTTTCGGCAGTGGCGTCTACCGCCTGATCGACTACACCGGTGCACTGACCGACAACGGCCTGGGCCTGGGCACGCTGCCTGTCAGCGTGGACCCTGCCCAGCTGACCGTGCAGACCGCGCTCGCCCAGCAGGTCAACGTGGTGGTGAATGCGCCCGGCAGCACGGTGCAATTCTGGGACGGCGCGCAGCTCATCGCCAATGGGGGCATCGACGGCGGCACCGGCACCTGGGTGGCGGGCGCCACCAACTGGACCGCGCTCGATGGCCTGACCAACAGCGATTGGCAGAATGGCTTCGCCGTCTTCGGCGGTAGCGCCGGTGTGGTGGACGTGCAGGGCAACCAGGGCATCACCGGCCTGCAATTCATCACCGACGGATATGTCCTGAGCGGCAGCGGCACGCTGAGCGCCAATGCCGCCAACACCATCATTCGGGTGGATCCCGGCGTCACCGGTACCATCGCGGCGTCCATCGGCGGCACTGGCACGCTGCAGAAGCTCGATACCGGCACCCTGGTGCTGGATGCGGCCAATACCTATGCCGGCGGCACGGCATTGAATGGCGGCAGCTTGCTGCTGGGCAATGCGCAGGCGCTTGGCAGCGGCGTGCTGACCGCCGCCGCCGGCACCGCGCTCGATGCCACGCAGGCACTGGCAGTGGGCAATGCGCTGGTGCTGGATGGCGCAGTGGGCGTGCTCGGCGGCAACGACCTGAGCCTGTCCGGCCTCATCAGCGGCGCTGGTGGCCTGGTCAAGAGCGGTTCGGCCACGCTGGCGCTCAGCGGTGCCAACAGCTATGTCGGCGGCACCGTGCTGGGCGACGGCACCCTGCTGGTCGGCAGTGACACCGCACTGGGGGGCGGCGCGTTGTCGGTGACCGGCGATTCGGTACTCGCCAATGCGGTCGCCACGGCATTGGGCAATACGGTCACGCTGGGTGCCACGCTCACCGTGGACACGCCCGCTGCGATGACGCTGGCCGGCGACATCGGCGGCAACGGTGCGCTGGTCAAGACCAATGCCGGCACCTTGACGCTGGCGGGCAACAACAGCTACGCCGGTGGCACCACGGTCGATGCCGGCACGCTGGTGGGCGATAGCGCCAGTCTGCAGGGCGCCATCGTCGACAACGCCACGCTGGTGTTCGATCAGGCCAGCGATGGCGTGTTCACTGGTTCGATCACCGGGACCGGCAGCGTCGTGAAGGACAGCGCCGGCACCTTGTTGCTCGACGGTGCCAACGGCTACACCGGCGGTACCCGCATCGTGGCCGGCAGCCTGATCGGCGACACCAGCAGCCTACAGGGCGATATCGCCAATGCCGCCACACTGGTCTTCGACCAGACTACCGGTGGCGTGTACGCGGGCGCGATCAGCGGCACCGGCGCACTGGAGAAAGCCGGCACCGGCGCGCTGCAGCTGACCGGGGCCAATAGCTATACCGGCGGCACGCTGCTCAGTGCAGGCAGTCTGATCGGCAACACCACCAGCCTGCAGGGCAATGTGGTGAACAATGCCACGTTGGTCTTCGACCAGGCTGGCGCCGGCAGTTTTGCCGGGGCGATCAACGGCTTGGGCAGCGTGGTGAAGCAGGGCGGCGGCGTGCTGACGCTGAATGGTGCCAACACCTACGGCGGCGGTACCAGCATCATCGGCGGCACCTTGCAAGGCAACGCCACCAGCCTGCAAGGCAACATCCTCAACAATGCCGTGCTGGCGTTCGACCAGGCCGGCGATGGCACATATGCCGGCAACATCACCGGCAGCGGTGCGTTCATCAAGACCGGTGCCGGTGCACTCACGCTGACGGGCGTCAACACCTATCTGGGCGGCACCACCATCACCGCCGGCAACCTGATCGGCAACACCAGCAGCCTGCCGGGCAATATCGTCAACAGTGCCACGCTGACCTTCCTGCAGAACATCAACGGGACGTATGCCGGCACGCTGTCGGGCGTGGGAACGCTGGTGAAGGATGGGCTGGGCACCTTGTTGCTCACCGCCAACAGCAGCGGTTTCACCGGGCCGACCGCCGTCAATGCCGGCACCCTGAGCGTTGGCAACGTCGCCAATCCGGGGGCCGCGCTTGGCGGGCCGGTCACGGTGGGGCCGGGCGGCACGCTCACTGGTGGTGGCACCATCGGCAGCCTGAATCTCGCTGGCGGCAGCCTGTTGATCGGTGGCAGCAACGGCACCCTCAGCGTGGACGGCACTGCCACGTTCGGCAGCGGGTCCACCCTGCAGGTCACACCGGGCGCAGACGGAACGGTGACGCCGGTAGCGGTCGGCGGTGCAGCGGTGGTCGCGCCAGGCAACACCTTGCAGTTGGTGCGCGGTACCGAACTGTTGCCGTTCACCCAGATTCCTGTCCTCAACGCCGCCGGCGGGGTGAGCGGGCAATTCAGCAACGTTGTTTCCGACCACGCCTTCCTTGAGCCCAGCGTGAGCAGCAGCGCCACCGGTTTGTCGGTTCAGTTGGGTCGCAATACCGTGGCGATGGTCGAAACGGTCACCCCCCCCAACCAGCAAGCCGCTGCCGCCGGCGTGGACAGCCTGCCCATCACCAACCCGGTGTATCAGTCGGTTGTGCGTCTGCCCAACGATCCTGCGGCGATCGCCATCGCCTTTACCTCGCTGTCGGGCGAAAGCCATGCCAGCACCGCCACCGCCCTGCTGGATAGCCGCTTCCTCGCCAGCGGTATCGGCAACCATCTGCGCGGCGACAGCCAGGACACCCAGGTCGGCCAGACCACGGTCTGGATCACTGGACGCAGCCTGCCCAACCGGATCGACGGCGATGCGCAAACGCATTCGGTGCGCCGCGAAGACAACGGCCTCATGGCCGGCGCCGAACGTCGCATTGGCGAGCGCAGCGCGATCGGCGTCGCGTTGGGCAACCAGGACATCGAAAGCTGGTCGCGGGAGTGGGGCGACCGTGCCCGGATCGATGGCACGCATGCGGGTATCTACGGCCAGTTCGCCGGGTCCGCGTTCTCCCTGCACGCCGCGGTGGACTACGCCGACTACAGGGTAGATTCCACGCGTCGTGTGCTGCTGCCGGGCGTGCTCGAAGAACGCCTCACCAGCGACTACGATGCCACCGCCATCACCGCCTCGCTGGAAGCATCCTGGCAGTGGCGTAGCGGCGATGCGGTCTACAGCCCGTTCCTTGCCGCCGACTACACCCGCCTGAAGACCGATGGTTTCAGCGAACGCGGAGGCATTTCCGGATTGGCGGTGCAGGGCGCCACCGACGAGTTCGTCACCAGCACCCTGGGCCTGCGCGGTCGCTGGGCGCTTGCCGAACCGGCGGCCCTGTACGCATCGCTGGGCTGGCGACATGCCTTCGGGGATCGTGCGGTACGGCGGTCGGCCGGCTTCGTCGGCACGCAGGCGCCATTTACGGTGCACAGCGTCAGCCTGGCCAAGAACGCAGCGATTGGCGAGGTGGGACTCAGCCTGGTCACCTCGCCCAACAGCCGCATGTCGGTGTCCTTGCAAGGACTCAACGGTGACGGCCAGACCGCCTATGGAGGACAGCTGAGCTGGGGTTGGAGTTTCTGACCGGCCGCAGTAGCGCGGCATCGAAACACCCACGCCCCGGTTCTGCCGGGGCGTGGGCATTGTCTGCTTCGCCGCGCAACCGCGGTGCGGTCAGAACTGCCAGCGCACGCCGACGTTGGCGTTGACGCTGTCGGCATCGGAGCGAGCGCGCTCGGCGCCGATGTTGCCGTACACCGAAAACGCCGCGTTGACCTGGTAGCGGACCCCGAGCGAGGCGCGCAGCGCCTGTCTGGAAACCGGCTCGCCCGCCACGGTGAAGCGCGCTTCCGGCAATCCGGTGAACCAGGCGGTGAAGTCGGTGGACGGGTTGCCCAGCACCGAGCGATACGCCAGCAGGCCGTCCAGGCCCCAATTCCCGCGCGTCAGGTGCCCGCGCACGCCGGCCTCGGCGTAACCGACACGCACGGTGTCGCTGCCCGCGCTCAGCCCAAGACCGGTGAGCGAGGCTTCACCGAACGCATCCTGGGTCTGGTTGACCACACCGGCGGCAACGAACGGCGACAGCCCCGCATGCGGCAGCAGACCGAGTTCGGCACGCAGCGACCAGTGGGTGTCGTGGCGGCGATCATGCAGCCGCTCGCCGATGCCGCCGGCCTGCACGTTGCGTTCGGTGTCCACATTGCTCATGCCGTAAGCGCCAATGCCCGAGACATAGGCCTGACCGATCGGCTGATACAGATACGCGGTCAGCGCATAGCGGTCCGCGCGCAGACGGCTGGCCGAGGCGTCCACGTGTGCACGATCCTGGCCAGAGGTCACCGCCGCACCGACGATGGTGCCGGCGCCCCCCACCGGCAGATCCACGCCGAGGGTGGTGGCCTGCTGGGTGTAGTCGGCCGCGGCAAACCCACTGCGGGTCAGATCGCCATCCAGGTAGCTGCCCTGCATCCAGGTGGTCAGCGTGGTGGTGTCGGCCAGGTAGGGCAACCGATCAGCGGCAATCCGCGCGTCGTTGAGCGCAGACTGCACCCCGAGCGTACGCTCGACGCCATGCACCTGGCCAGCCAGGGTCGGCAACGAGGCAGACACCTGCGCATCGGACGCGCCGATCAGCGCGCCGGTGGCGGTGAGCAAGCCGCCCAGGTTGGCGGTATCGCCGGCAGCCACGCGCGTGTCCAACGCCTTGACCAGCGTATCGGCCTGCTTGGCACCATCGACCACCGCCTGCGGTGCGCCCGCCGCCTGCGCACTGGCGGCCGAGGCGTTGCGGGTCAGCGTGGCAGTGACCGATGTTGGCGCATAGCTCAGCGCCGCGGTCCAGAAGAAGTTGTTGGCGTACTGCACGCGGTCGAAACTACCCAGCAGCGTTCCGGCAGTGACGATCCGCTCGGTGCTACCGACGTTGTAGCCGGCTGCTTCGGGCAGCAACAGCAGATTGCCTTTCAGGCTGGCCTGGCCGGTGACGGTCAGCCCCGTGCCGAGTTGGATGGCGGTGGTGCCGGTGCTGTTGACCAGGCTGTAGCCACCGTTGATGACGCCACCGCGCGATTCGAAGGTGGCGGAGTTGAGCACGATGACGTCCGAGCGCAGGCGGCCGGTCAGCGCCAGCACGCCATCGCTGACGCTGGTGCCGCCGGTGTAGCTGTTGTCGCCGCTCAGGGTGAGCCGCCCGGCGCCGTTCTTGGTCAGGCTGCCAGATCCGGAGATGGCGTTGCTGAAGGTGCTGTCGTAGCCGGCGCCCACGTTGGCCGCCCAGTTGCTGGCGAACTGCCCCGGACCCTTGATTGCCTTGGCCGCGTTGACCAGGCCCCAGCCGTACAGCGCATCCACGCCAGGATCCCCCAGGTCGGTGGCGGTGGTGAGCAGGGTCTGTTGCAGGTTCACGGCGCTCATCCACGGATACACGCCCAGCACCTGTGCGGCAACGCCACTGACGGCCGCGGTGGAGAACGAGGTGCCGGCGACCTGGCCTTGCAGTTCGGTCGTGGCCAGCGCCGGGGCGGTGACGCTGCCCGGTGCCACCAGGCACCACGGCGCGGCGGCGCCGCAATGGTTGGAGTAGCTGGTCAGCCCGGCCGGGTTGCCCACGCTGTCCACGGTGATCGCGCCCACCGCCAGCCAGTTGTTGCGGACGCTGGCCTCCTGCACCGGCGTGGCCGCCGGGTAGGCCGCCTCGGCCTCACCGGCGTTACCGGTGGCCGCCACGATCAGTGCATCGGCCTGAACCAGCGGCGTCAGCGCGAAACGCCAGGCCAGGGCAGCATTGGCGCTACTGGCGGCATCGGCGTACGAGGCACCGATCGACAGGTTGGCGATGCGCGTGCCTGCAGCCGCCAGCGCCACTGCCGCGCGGCGGGCCTGCTGGGTGCCACAGGAGTTCTCGGCGCAGATGCGCGCATACAGCAGGTCGGCATCCGGCGCGATGCCGCCGCCGAATCCCTCCTGCGCCGAACCCACCACCAGCGCGGAAATCACCGTGCCGTGGCCACGCAGTGCATTGGACGTCGACTCCGGTGCCCCAGGAGTGTCGGTGTAGTCGGCGAAGCTGTCGATCCTGCCATTGATCGGAACGTAGCTTGCGTAGAGGTTGTCGTCGAGTACTGCCACCTTCACTCCCTGGCCCCTCGCGCCGGCTTGCTGCGCCAGATCGGCGTTGGTGGCAACCAGCAGGTTGCTGCCGACGCCCTGATAACGGGCAGGTGCGGGAGCCGGAGCTGGAGCGGTCCTGGGCAGCGGGTCGGACGTAGTGACCGGGGGAGGGGTGGTGGGGGGAATCGGAGTAGTAGGCGTAGTCGGAGCGGTCGGAGCCGGCCCGATCACGGTGCTCTGCGGCGGATCGTTACGTACATTGCCGCCACCGCCACCTCCACCACAGGCGGTCAGGACGAGGCACGAGGCGATAGTGGTGGCGAGCAGCGAACGATTCATGGGCAGATGATTCCGTTGGTCAGACGCGCCGCCACGGCTGACGGCCTGGTTAGCGCAAGGTCCCGTCACCGGCAACGCACCGGTACGGCATTGAGTTCACGTGTTAATCACCTCGACAGCAGCATCGCCGTCCCCTCGGGATGCATCACTTGCTCATGCGCTCAAGCCGCAATCTGGTTGTCGAGTGCTTACGAGAATGTTTAACGGCGCTGTCGTTCCGGTCTAAAATCTGAATGGACAGTTGTTATTCAGAGAAATCCCGCCTGCCACTGGGCTGATTGCTACAAATCATCGTCGCAAGGCATTGCGCGGCCTCGACCACACACTATTTGCATCAGCGAACTCAAGTGGTTTGCATCGCATTTTTCATGGGGCGACAATCCTAAATGCGACTTGGGCCGCATGGCATCAGGGATTTCAGTCAAGGATGTCGGTACATTTCCTACACCATTCCAAAGCAACGGTTAGCTTCAGTAACGGACTCTACCTATCGAATGGTGGTCTGGGGCGATCGGTATAACGGATGCATCAGTGCGCGAAATTTTAGTAGCGATAATCGCCGTGAGCAGCTGCATCGCGCTGCGTTCAGGATTGTGTGAAATTAACGCAAATCCGCACGGAGGAGTATTTCTGGCATATCTGTCGCCTGGATCGGCGAAGATTCGAAGAGGATTGATATATTCGCGATAAACCAGTGGTTCGCAGGTGCGAGGCCCGCGCCGGGAAGTATATCGACCAATGATTATTCAAGATTGCCGATAGCGCGCAGGATGCGTTTGCCACACTGGACAAGCCGATCCAGACACACAACACGCCCCCCGGCAGGCCGCCAGCCCACCTGCGCAAGGTCCCCGAGCGTGGCCTGCTCGTCACACGCACACTGGCAGCATCGGAACGGTTCGTCATTGCCCCAACGAGTCCGCCATGAACGCTACCGCTGTCCACGCCCGCCCATGGGTCATTCATCCATTGCATGCTGCCGTGCTCTGCGGCATGTGGCCGTTGTTCCTCGGTGCGCTGGCAAGCGACTATGCCTACTGGAGCAGTTACCAGATTCAATGGAGCAATTTCGCGTCATGGCTGCTGGTCGGGGCGATGCTGCTGACCACGCTGGCCCTGGTGTTCGCGCTTGTCGGGCTGCTGCGTGGCAGCCGCCATGTGATCTACCCCGTTGCCCTGGTCGCCACCTGGGTCGCGGGCTTTCTCGACGCCCTGCATCACGCACGCGATGCCTGGGCAATCATGCCGGCGGCCCTGACGCTATCGGCGATCGCAACACTGTTTGCCCTGGTCGCCACCTGGGCCGGATTGTCCGGCCTGCGCGTCGGAGGTGCACGATGAATCGCTACCTGCAGCTGGCAACCGTTTCCGCGCTTGCCGCCGCCCTGGCCGCATGCAGCAAGGCTCCCGATCTCAACCAGCTCGGTGCCGCCCCGGAGCTGCCGGCGCCCGAACGCGGCATCTTGCCGGACATGACCATCGCCGAACCCGCGGCATGGAACGACCGCACCCCGACCGTGCCCGCCGGCTACCGCATTGCCGCCATCGCGACCGGCCTGGGCATTCCCCGCCAGACCCTGGTGTTGCCCAATGGCGACATTTTGGTGGCCGAAGGACGCGGCGGGTCGGCTCCCAAGCTCAAGCCCAAGGACATCATCGCCGGTCCCATCAAGGCAAAGGGCACCACCCAGGTCAAGAGCGGCAATCGCCTGACGCTGTTGCGCGACACCAATGGCGACGGCGTCTACGAGCTGAAAACCGTCTTCGCCGACAAGCTCAACGCGCCCTACGGCCTCGCACTGATCGGCGACGCGTTGTATGTCGCCAACCAGGATGCCCTGTTGCGCTTCGCGTATCGGGACGGCCAGACCAAGGCCGAGGGTACGCCCATCAAGGTGACCGACCTGCCGTCGGCCATCAATCACCACTGGACCAAGGCGCTGACCGCCAGTGCCGACGGCCGCTACCTGTATGTCGGGATCGGGTCCAACAGCAACATCACCGAACGCGGCATGGTGGCCGAAGTGGATCGCGCACAGGTCTGGCAGGTGGATGCGGCCACCGGTGCGCACAGGTCCTACGCCACCGGCCTGCGCAATCCTACGGCGCTGGCCATCCAGCCAGGCACCGGCGCGCTGTGGGCAGTGGTCAACGAACGCGACGAGATCGGGCCGAACCTGGTGCCCGATTACCTGACCTCGGTGCGCGACGGCGGGTTCTATGGCTGGCCCTATAGCTACTGGGGCAAGAACGTAGACACCCGGGTCATGCCGCAGGACCCGGCCAAGGTGGCTGCCGCCATCACCCCGGACTACGCGCTGGGCTCGCACGTCGCCGCGTTGGGCGTTGCGTTCTCGTCGGCGGCCATGGGCGCCAAATTCGCCGACGGGGCGTTCGTGGGCGAACACGGCAGCTGGAACCGCAATCCGCAGGTTGGCTACAAAGTGGTGTTTGTGCCGTTCCGCGATGGACGGCCGGCCGGCGCGCCGGTGGACGTGGTCTCCGGCTTTCTCGGCGAAGATGGCAAGACCCGCGGACGCCCGGTGGGGGTGACCGTGGACCCGCGCGGCGCATTGATCGTGGCCGACGACCTGGCCAACGTGATCTGGCGCATCACCCCCGACATGGCGCCTGCAACGGCCGCTTCGCCGGCAGCCACTGCGCGCTGACCTCGCTGCATCCCGCCTTTCATCGCGGATGCGCGTGTGCAACGCAAAAGCCCCGCACTGCGGGGCTCCTGGCGCAGGCGATTCACACGCCAGCGCGAGGTAGTGCGAACAGCGCTAGCTCAAGGCAGATCGCACTTGATCTTGGCATCCACGTAATAGGGCTTGGGTACCTCCGGGTTGGCGCTGGTTTTTTCGAACACCACCTCGAACGAGGCCATGTCGACCTTGCCCTGACGGCCCTGGCAGGCGTCCTGCAGCTTCTTCTTGACCGCTGCAATGCCCGCATCGCGATTGGCACCGTCGGCGCTGTTGGTCAGGTTGGCCACTTCCGCGAACGCCACCGGGCTCAGCCCGAGCAGGGCTCCGGCAAGGATGGCTCTGTGCAGTTTCTTCATACGATCTCCTTTGCAATGTCCTTGAATGCAGTACGGCTCACGCGCAGCGCACGGGCTGCAACGCGCGCCCAGCATAGGGACGGCGCGTTAAGCGCAAGTGCGCGTCAGCGGTTGTCATGCCTGGGTGGCGGCGCTACACGGCTCCGGCTCCAGCGGTACTCAGACCCAGCGGTACTCAGAAGTAGCGCAGCCACGCCAGATCGCGCCGGCGCGCCTTCAGCCGGGCAAAGGCGCGGGTGGGGTAGTACAGCGCCAGGATCAGAACCGCCGCAGTCAGCCAGAGCATGCCCACACAGTCCATGCCGTAGTAGCGGCCGTGATTGGTTCCAAACGCGGCCACCGCAGCGAGATACAGCAGTTTCAGCACATACAGGTGCAGCACGTAGAAGAACATCGGCGCGGCGCCGAAGTCGGTGAGCGGCGCCAGCAGGCGCGCTATCCAAGGTGTTTCATAGGCGCGCAGCAGCAGCAGGCCGATGCCCACGGTAAACAGCACGAACAATAGCGAAGGCGGGTACTTGGTGAGGTTGAAGAAGCTCATCAACGCAGTGAGCGCATCGGCATCAAGTTGCCACGGCGCATCGCCGTACACATTGATCAGGCGCAACGCCGCGAACGCCGCGAGCATGCCCCAGCCACTGCGCAGCAGCAGCCGGCGCCGCTGCACGGGTGAGGTGTCGCGGCCGAACCAGGGGCCAAGCACATAGCCCAGGACGATGATGCCGATCCAGGGCAGTACCGGATACGAGGTCCGGACCGGGATGCCGCCCACCTCGAACCAGCCGCGCTCATGCAGGATTGCCCACACCACATGCCAGGCGGTGCCATCGCTGGCGACGACGCCGTCGAGCAGGTTGTGGCCGGCGATGACGATGGCCGCGATTGCCGCCAAGGCTGCGCGCGGCAGCCACAGCAGCAGCGACAGGGCCAGCATGCTCACGCCGATCGCCCAGATCACCTGCAGGTAGAACACGCTGGGCGGTAGCTGGAAATTCCAGCCGAGATTGACCACGGTCAGTTCCAGCACGATCAGGAACAGGCCACGCTTGAACAGGAACAGGCTGGTGGCCTTGCGCGAATCAGCCTGGCGGCTGCCGTACAGCCAGGCCGACAAGCCGGTGAGCAACACGAACACCGGAGCGCACAAATGGGCCAACACGCGCGACAGGAACAGCGCAGGTTCGACCTGGTCCAGATCTACCGGATCGGCCAGTTGGCGATGCAGATAAAAAGTGTCGCGGACGTGGTCCAGCAGCATGATCAGGATCACCGTGCCACGCAGGGCATCGATGGAGGACAGACGTGTAGTGGTAACGGACTTGAAAGTCATCGACGACCCTTGCGACGATGTCATAACATAACATATACCTGTAATTGCATGCCATGGCGTGGCAAATGGGTGCGCTCCTGCAGCAATGCTGGATGCATGGCCAGAACTACACAACACCCAACCAGGGAGCGAGCGTCATGCCCCATCACCGGTTCGTCTGTCGTCATCGCCATGCCATCTCCTGTCGCTGACATCCTGGTTGCCTACTGGAAGTCCGACCGCTGGCCGCTGCTGGGCGTTGTTGCCGTGGTCGGATTGGCCAGCGTCACGACAGTCGCCGCGCCCTACCTGTTTTCACGCCTGATCGACCGGCTACCGCAGGACGGCGCATCAGCCCTGGCCTGGGCATTCGTGGCCTATGCCGTCGTGCTTGGGCTGGGATCGGCACTGCAACAGATGGTGCAGTACCTGTCCTTCCTGCGCTCGGAGAATCTCGGATTCATCGCCAGCACGCGCTACTTTGCGGCGATCCTCAGAAAGACCAGCGCGTTCTTCATCGAACACAATCCGGCGGAAATCCAGGCTGCTGGCGAAAAGGGCCGCAGTGGACTGAAAGTGCTGGTCCAGCTGGCACTGGTCGCCTTCGTTCCCGGCCTGCTGCAGATCCTGCTGAGCCTGCTCACGCTGGGCGCGCTGATCGACCTTCAACTCGTTCTCGTGGTGGTGGTCTATGGTGCGGTGGCCATCGGTCTGTCGGCCATCGCCACCCGGCGCGCGCGCATCTACCTGGAGGCGGCTACCGCAGCGGGACAGGAGAATGCCCGCTTCGTCGGCAATGCCATAAACGCGATGGAGACGCTGCGCCAGTTCGGCAGCCACGCCTGGATGACCCAGCGTTTCGAGCACAGGGCGCACGCGGTCCGTGACAACTGGCGTGCCTATGTGGTGCAGCGCCTTGGCTACATCGCCTTGTTGGGTGCGGGGCTGGCGGTCCAGTTCTCCGTCACCTTTTTGCTGCTGCTACCGCGCTACCAGGCGGGCGTCGTCAGCATCGGGGATCTGGTGCTGTTCAATCTGCTGCTGCTGCAGCTCAACACACCGTTCGAAGCGATTGCACGCGCCATCGACGATGTTGCGCGCGCGCGCGCGATGCTGCTCCCGTTGGTGACGCTCTGGGGTGCACCGGAAGAGCCGCGGGTGCAGGGTGGGCCCAAGTTCGTGCCAGGCAAGGGGCGGCTGGTGTTCGATCACGTCAGCCACCGTTACGACAACGGCCGTGGCGTCGCTGCGGTGAGCTTTACCGTAGAGCGGGGCGGCATCACCTTTCTGACGGGTGAAACCGGCGCCGGAAAGTCCACCCTCTTCAAACTGGCGTTGAAGGCCATCGAGCCGGACGCCGGCCGCATCCTTGTCGACGGGGTCGACCTTGCGGGCATCGATCGCGCCGATTGGCACGCGGTCGCGGCCCTGGTTCCGCAGGATGTCGTGCTGCTCAACGAAACGCTGGCAGACAACATCCTGCTTGGCCGCGCGCGCGATGAGGCCCGCCTGCGCCAGATTGCGGCCAGGGCGGCCATCCTGCCGCTTGTCGATGCCTTGCCCCACGGCCTGGAAACAGTCGTCGGCGAACGTGGTCTGAAGCTGTCCGGTGGCGAACGGCAGCGCATCGCGATCGCGCGCGCGCTCTACGGAAATCCTGCGATCCTGCTGCTGGACGAGGCCAGCTCCGCGCTGGACGACGTCACCCAGCAACAGGTGATGGCGCATGTGCGTGCGCTGGCAAACGAGGTGACAGTGCTTGCCATCACGCACCGGCACGCGAGCATTGCACCGACCGACCGTGTGATCGAACTGCAAGCCGATGTGGGCACGTCGCACGCGCCGGCCGAGCTGGCCTGACGCCGTACCTGCTACACGGCCGGCACGGTGGTTCTCTTCAAATCCAGCTTGGCCCGAAGCACATAGTTTCTCCGCAACGTTGGAACGATCTGGGTCAGGCGAGGATCGCTGTAGTCCTTGAACAAGGGCGGCCTGGCGGCGCGCAGGTAGAAATCACGCTCCTGTTTCACCGCCGCAGGCAACAGGATTTCCGAGGTATCGCTGTCGCTGGCATCGGTCACCAGGCAAGGGATGTAGCGAAACCCCAGCGAGCGCAGCAGATAGGCGCGATGCGAGCCATTGGTCAGGATCAGCCGTCTGCCGACGCGGGTGGCGCTGATGACGTTGTCGCTGAAACCCAGGTAGATCACCACGGCATGGCTGGCCGTCCCGAAGGGGGTGTACTGCGCAGGTAGATCACCACGGCATGGCTGGCCGTCCCGAAGGGGGTGTACTGCGCAATGGCGGATGGATCGAGTACGGCCACATCGAGAAAGCGCAGGTCATTGGAGGTCGAGGCGAAGGCATGGTCGCCGTCTGCCTGCGAGTGGCGCACCTCTGGGTGCGCCTGTTCGCCCAGGCAGGTAGCCAATTCCATGATCTGCCGTTCGTCCGGCGCGGACGCTACGCGCTCCTTGAGCGTGTGTAGATAGCGCAGGTTGATGGATTCCTGGAAGACCACCAGGCGGTCCACTTCCACCATGCACCAGGAGCGCGGCACCAGGCTGGTGATCCGATGCATCGATGGCTGTCGCAATGCCGCTGCACCCAATGCCTGCAGGTCGTCTGGCAACGCCTGCACACCGATATCGTCTGCATGGCCGGCCTCGTCGCTGGCGAGCGCAAGCGCGACGGCCTTGGCCTGGCGCCACTGTTCCAGTTGGACCGACTCGTCCACCTGCCCGGCAGGGCATCGTTCGCGAACAAAACGAATCAACCGCGATAACGGAAACAAACCACGCAACAACAGCGTTTGGTCGAACGCTTCGTCGTTGTTCTGCGCACTCATCGGGTTGCCTGCATCGTGGTCGTGTCGGTCGCGTCGGTCGTGCAGGAGTTTCTCCGGCGACATACGCGTTCTGTGATTATTGTCACGTCGAAATTCCAGTGATTGAAAATAAATGCCACATCCTGGCAATTGTTATCTTGTAACATCGAGCAGCCGCGTATGCAATTTTTCACCAGGGTTGCCGCGGCTGTTTCGAACGCGTCCGACAACGTTGGGCGCGCCAACCTACCGACCAAAAGGAAATGTGCATGAACGAGTTGATCGAACTTGGGCTGGCAGAAGATTCCACCCAGCAGGACCACGATGGCGGCGGTCTGATCGAACTGGGTTCCGTCGTGTCCGAAACCCGCGCCCATAGCCATGGGACATTGTGGGACGGCATTTTCCCGACCACGTCGCCGTAACCGGCGGCACTGACGTCACCAGCGGTGCGTGCGCGGCATGCACCGCTTCTTTTGCGAATGGAAACGGCCATGCGTGAGATGGAGCCATCACCGCCATATCTGCTGTCCAGGCAAGCGCATGTGTGCATTGCCAATGGGGTGGTGGTGATGCTGGACGTGGCGACCGGTGCCTATCTATCCATCGGCGAGCAGCAGGCGGCCAGGTTGGGGCATCATGTGCAGGGTTGGCCGGTAGCGGCCCATGCGCCAGGCATCCCGCCGATTCTCCAGACGCTGCTCGATCGCCGCCTGATTACGCAGGATGCCCGGCTGGGCAAGCCCGCCACGCCTTCCACGATTGCGCTGCCAACCCGCTGGATGCGCGAGGGCGAGCTGCGGGGGCGTCCGCCGATCGCGGCGCGGGATCTGCGCCGATTCGTCGTTGCGGTGAGCTTTGCAGCCTTCAGCAAGAAAGTCCTGCCACTCAAGGCCATCGTGGCCAGGGCGCAGGGCAGGGCGCGGCGTCAGCCATCGGCGCCGGAATCGGTGCAGCGACTGGCGTCGCTGGTACGCATCTTCGATTGGTTGCGCCCGCTCGCGTTCAAGAAGACCGACGAGTGTTTTCTGTATTGCCTTGCCTTGAGCGAGTTTCTGGCCTGCTACGGGTTTTTCCCCTCATGGGTATTTGCCGTACGAACGGCCCCGTTTAGGGCCCACTGCTGGCTCCAGTACGACGATTACGTGCTGACCGACATTCCATTCAATCTACGCCGGATGGTTCCCATCCTGGTGTTGTGACACGGGCTGACCATGTATCGCTATCTTGCCGTTTTCTGGAATGGCCTGTCCGACACATCGGTGGAGCAGGCCGCACGGATCAACGAGACGATCGCCTCGGCGCTGCCTGACGCTGCCTGCGTGCTGCGCGAGGACGGTGCGGCGATCTATTGCCAGACCGACGACCCGGGCTTTTTCGAGTGCGTGCGCACCGGCCAGATGGTGATACTGGGGAAAATCTTCCCCAAGACCTTTGCCGACGGCGCGGTGCCAGCGAAGGCCAGCTTCGACGCGCAGGAAGCGCAAGCGGTGTGCAGCACCCAAGGCGGCCGCCTGGTGCAGCACTACTGGGGGCGCTACGTCGCGTTTTGCCATGATCCAGCCGCGCGCAGCTGGTGCGTGGTGCGCGACCCCACCGCAGAGCTTGCGTGCTTCATCACGGTGGTCGGCTCGGTGACGATCGTCTTTTCCAGCATGGAAGACTGCCTGAAACTGCGGGTTGGACATTTCTCGCTGCGCTGGTCCTACCTGGAATATTCGCTGTTGTTTCCGTTTCGCGAGACGTACCAGACCGGGTTCGAAGAGGTCGATGCCCTGGAAGGCGGCGAGGGTATCGCGATCCGCGATGGACAGCCGGCCGGGCGGCAGTGTCACTGGGACGTGGTGAAGCACGCGGTAGAGCATCCGATCACGGACTTGGACCACGCCGTCCGGCTGGCACGTACTACCCTGCTGGGCTGCATCGGAGCGCTGGCCAGCCAGCATGCATGGGTGCAATTGCAGCTCTCCGGCGGCCTGGATTCATCGATCATCCTGGCCGGCCTGCTGCACGCGCCCTCCCGGCCACAGGTGCAGTGCGTCCATCATTACGATTCCGGCATCGGCGCCGACGAGCGCGCATTCGCGCGGATGGCGGTGGAGGGCGCCTGCGCCTCATCCGGACGCAGCTGCGAGTACATCGAATACGCACGGGCGCCGCACTGCGCACTGGAACAGCTCATGCACTTTCCGGTGACGGCGCGGCCGGCGCATTGTTCGGGCTACCTGCTGCATCGGCGTACCGGCCTGGGCAGCACCCCGGAGCAGGAACTGGTGCAGTTCACCGGGGTCGGTGGCGATGCGGTCTTCCTGCGTTTCAAGGGCAATGCGCCAGCCATCGACTACGCCTGGCAGCATGGCATCGACCGGCACTTCCTGCGCGTGGCGCTGGAGACCGCGCAGGCCGGTGATTCCCTCTATGGCGTGGTCAAGGATGCGCTGCGGCATGGCATCTTGAAGAAACCGGCGCGCATCAACGATAACTGGGGCAACCCTTGCGAATGGGTACGGGTGGACGCCGCTGCGCAGCGTGCGTCGCAGCCGGCGTGGCTGCGGCACGCCATCGCCCAGGGGCATCGCGTGTCGCCCTACAAGCTGGCGCATATCGGCAGGATGGTGTTCCCGGTCAGCGTGCTGGACCCGTTCGAGGGGGCGGGGCACTGGCACGGGGTGTCGCCGATCAGTGCGCAGCCGGTGGTGGAGCTGTTCGCGCGGATTCCACTGCACCTGCTCATGGCCGACGCCGAAGACCGCACCATCGCGCGACGTGCGTTCGAGGGCCTGCTGCCACAGGCGTTGCTGTCGCGCAAGGTGAAGTGCTACCTGGACGACCACTCCGTGGCCGTCACCCGGCACCATCGCGACTTCATCCGTGGCCTGCTGGTCGGTGGGCGGCTGGCCGAGCGCGGATTGATCGACAGCCAGCTGGCTGACGCCGGGATCGGCCGCGTCAGCCCGGATCATTCGCTCCAGGCACTGGGCATCTTTGGTCCCCAGCTCAATATCGAGGCCTGGCTGCGGCGTTGGTCGGCAAGCGCTCCTGGTGCCGCCGCAGCTGCGGCTTGAGCGGTGGCCTACCGGTGCCGGCTCATTTCTTCCAGGTACAGGTCTTCCAGATCGTTGGCGGTGATGGAGGCGGCCTGCAGCGTGCGGCGTAGGCGGCCCGCCTGCATCAGACCGATCGTGGTGGCGACCTCGCGCGCGCGGAACAGGTCGTGGGTCGCCATCAGGATCGCGGTTCCACTGTCGCGCTGGCGCACCAGCAAGGCATGGAACTCGGCTGAGGCCTCCGGATCCAGCCCCGAGGTCGGCTCGTCCAGCAGCAGCGCCTTGGCCTGCTTGACGATGGCCAGCGCAATACCCACCTTCTGGCGCATTCCCTTCGAGTAGTGGCCCACCCGGCGGTCGAGCACGTTGGCGGCCAGTCCTGCTGCCTTCAACGCCTCGCGCAGGCGCGCCGGCGAGCGTTCCTGCACGTTCGCCAGCCGTGCGAAGTAGTCCAGGTTCTCGTAGCCGGTCAGCTCTTCATACAAGGCCACCGTCTCGGGGATGTACAGCAAACGGCGCCGTACCGCCTGTGGTTCGTGTCGTGCGTCGAGTCCATCCACCTGGGCCGAACCGGAGGTCGGTTCCATGAAGCCCAGGAACAGCTTGATCGTGGTCGACTTTCCGGCGCCATTGGCACCGAGCAGGCAATAGATCTCGCCAGGGGCCACCGTGAAGCTCACATCCTGCAGCGCACGCTGCATGCCGTGGTGTTTGGTCAAGGCGTTTGCGCAAAGCATGCAGAGCTCCTCATGGTGATGTCGCCTGGCCACGCATGGCCCGCGCGGCGATCAGGGCCAGGCCCGTGGCGGCGAGCAGCGCCGCCAGATCGGCCAGCACGCCCGGCGACAGGGCGTTGCCAGCCTCGCGGAAGGCAAAGCGCGGCAGACTGTCGTACTCGGCCAGGGTCTGGACGGCATCGCGTTCCAGGTAGGACTGGTGCAGCCGTCGGCGCTGGTGCCAGAACGTGGTCACCTGATCCTGGAAGGCGAGGGCGCGGTCGGCATCGCTGCCGGCAAGGCGATCCAGCGCATCCTGGGCGGCCACGGCCGGCAGCAGCAAGCGCAATTGGTCCATGACGCGCCGGCGCGCATCGCGCGCGCGCCGGTGATCGGCCAGCATGGGCGCCAGTTGCCGGTCGGCAGCAACCAGGTCGGCATAACGCTCGCGCAGTTGATCGGGAATGGTGGGGGCCGGGGTGTGTACCGGCGCGGGGCTGGCCACGCGCTGCTGGCGTTGTTGTTCGGCAATGTGCGCCATGCGTGCCTTCACCTCGGTGGCAAAACGCATCTGCGAGGGCGGCGGCGCCAGCAGGTCGACCCCGGCCAGCGCCAGCGAGGGGGCCATGACCACCAGCAACAGCCAGATCGCACCGGCGGCGATCGCCGCATCGGTGGAGCGCCGCGCACGCAAAGCAATCACCACGGCCACCGCCAGCCAGAAACTGCCATAGCCCAGGACGATCAAGGCCAGGCAGGCCAGCCCGGCCGGATCGTGCGCGCCGGCCCACGCCGCCGCGGCCACCAGAAGTGTGGTGGCCGGCAGCAGCACCACCGCTGCCCGTGCCAGTGCCTTGACCAGGAGCAACCTGCCCACGCTGACCGGTTGCGCCATCAGCATGGCGGCGACGCCGCGCTCGCGCTCGCGCGACCACAGGTCGTAGCTGACCGCCAGCAGGATCAGCGGCAGCAGGAAGACGATGACGAAGGCCAGGTCGAAGCGCCCGGCTGCGCGCGCGGTCGGGCTGCCGATATCCGCCCACACACGCGTGAACAACGTCGTGGCATCCCCCAGCGCCACCACGTCGGCGGTGAAGGGATAGGCATCGGCCTGCCCGATCGACACCGCTGCCATCGCTGCCGGGCGCAGCACGGGTTGTACGCGCGGCAACACCGAAGGCGTCTTCCCGACGAAGTCGCGCGCACGCGTCTGCATCTGCTGCTCTTCGGCGGCGAGCAGGCCGATGGCCGTCATGCGCTGGCCGACCCACTGGTGGCCGTTCCACGCGGCATAGGTTCCCAGTGCGGCCAGCAGCAACAGCAGGCCGATGACGGCGCGATCGCGAAACAACCGACGCATTTCATAGCCCGCTACCGCACTGCTGCTCATGCCACCCGCTCCAGGCGGGCGGCACTCAGGCGCGTCAGGCCAAGTGCCAGTAGTAGCCAGCCCAGCAGAATCGCCAGATTCGGTGCCTGCGCGGCGGCCGTGGCAGACAGCGATTGCGCGTGCGGGACATACACCACCGAACGCGACAGCGTGGCGATGTCGGCCAGGTGATAGCGCTCACCCGGCGCAGGCTTGTGCAGCTTCACCTCGTGGTTCAGTGCCTGTATCAGCCGATAGCGGTAGTCCTCCACGCCACGCAGGTAGGCCAGGTGGGCGGCGTAGTCGGTGCCGGCGAAGGCGCGCGACCACGGCTGCAAGGCCAGCGTCGGCGAGAGCGCTGCGAACGCGCGCTGCACGCGCTCCTGCCGCTGGTAGGCGACATGCAGGCGTTCGAAGTGCCGTGCGTAGGTCTGGGTGGAATTGTGCTCGCCGAACTCCAGCGCCACTCCCCGGAAGTTGACTGGCAGATCCGCCACGTCCTCGACTTGGTAGCGCGCCAGCAACGGGCGCTTGAGGGCCTCCAGCCGCTGGTCGGCCGGGTCGTGGCCGTCGACGCCACGTTCGGCCTCTTCGGTCACCGCCGCACGAAACGCTGGAGCCGACGGCGTGGGAACCAGGCTTTCGGCAACCGCCGGGGCCACCCGTGGCGCGAGCAGGGTGGACACCACCCAGATGCCCAGCAGCAGCGCCAACGCAGTGCGCGCTGATCGACACAGCGCGGAGAGGGCCACGGTGAGGGCACTGAAGGTCAGCAGGTAGAGCAGGTAACCGGCACCGATGGCCAGCAGCGCGGCGAGTTCGGGACCACTTGCACCCTGCAGCAGCAGCGCTGGAAAGCTGGCCACGAACAGGGCAGCGGCGAGCGTACCGGCGGCAATGGCCAGGGCCAGCAGGCGCCCGCCGACCAACGCCTTCGCGCCGCCGCCGGCGGCCAGCTCCTGGCGCAGCCGTTCGCGCGCCACCTCGCCGGACATGCTTGAAAATCCGGCGACAATGATGAGCAGTGGCGCCACCACCTGCAGCGCCCAGGCGGCCGAAAAACCGCCGAAGCGGCTCAGCGCCGCGCCTTCCTCGATTGGCCGGTGGCGCGCTGGATTCTGCGCATGGCCCTCAATGAACACCGAAGAGCCGACCACGTCGGACAGCCCGGCATCGAAGCTTGCCAGCGGTGTGACCGGCGCCGGAACGGCACGGCCGACATGCGCGGCTGCGTGTGGATCGATCAGGCCCTGGCCGTCCCACAGGCGTGCTTCCTCCTGGGCGACCGCCTGCCGCTCCTGCGCCTGTTGTGACAGGCGCACCGCACTGGTGACGATCGAAGTGACCGCCAGCAACAGCACCACCCCCGCCAGCCACACCACGCGCCGCTCACGCCACATCAGCACGAGCTGGGTGGTTGCCACGCCACGCAGCTGCGACAGCGCGGAGGTGTTCACGGTGTCGTCTGCAAGAGGCCCGGCCACGGCATGCTTCCTTGTTGAGCTACCACTGATAGGTCAGGGTGACGGACGCAAACCGCCCCAGTGCAGTGGCATTGGTGGGATCGAAGCCGCTGTTGATGCCGTTCACGACGAAGGGCGGATCCCGATCGAACAGGTTCTGCACATTGACGGCCAGGCGCGTGCCTTCCTGCGCGGATGACGCGCCGCCAAAACGGTAGCCGATCGTCAGGTCCACCGTGGTCCAGGACGCCACGTGCGGGTCGGCCAGGTTGGCCGGATCGCGATAGCGATCGGCATAGTTGACGAACACGCCGCCCGACACTTGGTGCCGGGTGGCCGCCAGCCCGCCACGCAGCTTGAGGTCGATCGGCAGGTACACCGCATTGAACGCCTCGACCTCCGGTGCGACTGGGCTGATCCGGCGCGTGGAATCGATGATGTACTGCCCCGCAAGGTTCAGCGCGATGCTGGTCTGCCCCATCTCCAGTTCGTAGGCTGCATCCAGATCGACGCCGCGCTGGGCGGTGGACGCGTTGTTGCGGAAGCGGTTGTCGAGAATCACCTCGGTGCTGGTTTCGTCGGTTCCGGGCGGCAGTGCGAACGGACCCACCCGCGACACGAACACCCCCAGCCCGGCCTGACCGATCTGGCGCGCCTCGCGGATCTGCTCGGGCGTCGGTGCGAAGGTGAGGATATCGGCATAGGCTGCGGTCGGGCCCAGGAACAGCGACGGAAAGCTGCCGGCAAACCCGCTGTCGATGCGGTCTTCGTAGCGGATGCGGTAGTAGCTTGCATCGATCTTCAATCCGGGCACGGCGCGCGGCGCGAACGACACCCCGCCGGTCCAGGTTCTGGCGCGCTCCGGGCCCAGCTCGGGATTGCCGTTGGCCAGCATCATCAATACGGTGCGTCCGCTGGGTGCATTCGGATTGGGGATGCGCGCCACAATGGCCGTGTTGTTCGGCTGCATGTCCTGGTACACCGGCGCGCGGTACGACCGCCCATAGGTGCTGCGCAGGGTCAGCCCCTCGGTGGCTTCCCACAGCAGGCCGAACTTGGGATTGAGGGTGGAACCGAAGTCGCTGTAGTCATCATGGCGCGCGGCGGCCGTCAACGACAACCTGCGCAGGCCGGGAAGGTCCTTGAGCAGCGGCACGTTCAATTCGGCGAACACCGAGGTGATGTCGCGATGCACGTCGAACGGCCGCTCCAGCCCGCGGTAGTCGAAAAAGTCGTAACCATCGCGCCGGATGCTGCTGCCGAACGCCACCCGCGCGGCACCGGCGGGCAGGGTGGCCAGTTCGCCATCGGCGATGAGTTCCAGATAGCGCGTGTCCGAACGCATGTCGGTAGGACGCGCGGTAGTGGCCGACGTCGCCGAGATCGTGGTGCGCTCGTAGCGCACGGCATTCCTGCCGTAGCCGCCATTCAAGCGTGCCTGCCACTGCCGCGGCAGCTCCAGGGTCAGCCCGGCAAACAGATCGAACTGCCGCGTCTGCGGGAACAGGCGGGTTTCATCGGCGGTTCCGGAGATGGTGGTGTCCATGTCGCGCTTGGCCCACGAGCCGGTGACGGTAAGCGTCAGCACCTCGCTCAGTTGCTGGCTGCCATCGATATACAGACTGTGTCGCCTGGAACCGGGATACAGGTCGTACGGCGTGGCGGTGACGTTCTTCGAGAAATCACGCTCGCTGGCGGCCAGATTGTCCTGTTTCAGAAATTCGTAGCTGGCCAGCAGATGCCCACCATCCCATGCCCAACCACCAGCCTGCGATGCCTGGTACTCCTGCATGCCGCCACGTGTGGTGGTCCCCGCGCGAACCGCAGTTTCGTAGCCGGTGAAGTCGCGGCGCAGGATGATGTTGACCACGCCTCCCACCGCGTCGGCGCCGTAGATCGCCGATGCTCCGTCGGTCAGGATCTCCACCCGCTCCACCGCGCTCAATGGAATCAACGACACATCGACGTACTGATAGCGGTTGGACGAGGCCACCCGATGGCCGTTGACCAAGGTCAGCGTGGTGCCGGTACCCAGGCCACGCAGGTTGATCGAGGTCCCCTGGCCAAAATTGCTCCCGGTATCGCGGTCCAGCCCGAGGTTGGCGACATTGGCGCCATTGGCGCCGCCGCCGAAATTCTGCGGAAGTTTTTCGAAGAACTGCTGCAGCGTCGCCACGCCGACACGTTCGATATCCTGTTTCTCGAAGACGATGACTGGAGACGCCCCGCCCGTGGTGATCTCACGGATATGACTGCCGGTGACAAGAACCGGCGCGAGCGTGCGCGCGCCGTCGCCTGGCTGCACATCCTGCGCGTCGCCACGCACGGCGGCACCTGGCTGCTGCGCCAGCGCTGGCGCGGCGCCCGCCAATACAACGAGGATACTCGCCGCCAGCAGTGCTGGCGGCAGGACAACGGAACGAGTTTTCATCACTGGCCGGCGGTGTGGTGAGCGTAAGAATCGCGGCGTTGCAGTGATGCGACGCGCCTGGAATTGTTACAATATAACCAATGTTTGTTATCTTATGACAAATATCGCCGCGCGACAATCCGGCAATGCAAGGAGGGCGAACATTCGTGCATCCGTGCATCCGTGCTGGTTTGCGCACCTTCAGCGCAGAGCTGGCGCCGACACGCGCGTTCGGGGGCGGCGTGTCACGCCGGGTGACGTGCCGAGGACGGCGCGTCGGAACTAGCGGCCAGGCGGTTCGACGGGCGCCTGCAACAACACCATGCTCGAAGCCTGAGCGGTGGGAAGCCACAGCGCGAGCAGGGCGCACAGTTCCCCGGCGGCACGTCCGGTGCGGCGCGCCGCTGCGCGTGCGCAATCGATGAGCGGGCGTGGCCGACGCATGGCATGGCGCAACGCGAAGAATTGCCAATCGGTCAGCGGCTCGATCCCGACACGGAATCGATGGCGACGAACGACCACGAACTCCCGGCTGGCGGCCGGGGCGGGGACCACATCGCCCCCCGACAACCAGCCGCGAAGACTTTCCACCGTGTGCGAGACCATGGTCACGCGTGTTGTTGCCGGCACATGCACGACACAAGGCCAGCCGTGCGCCAGCGCGCTGGCGTCGATGCCCGCGTCCACTTTCGTCTGTTCCAGTCCATGCGCGCGGCTGGCATCGGCCAGCGCCCGCTCGATCCACGCCAACTCCAGCGGAAGGCGTTGCCGTTGCGCGGCGCGCGCTCTTTGCGAGGCCCGCAAGAACAGCGGAAACCGCGCCCCCAGCGCATGCAGGGAAGGTGACCCGGAGGGGGAGCTGCTCAAGTACGCCCGGGCGAAGAATGCAAACAGTTCCGCGCCGAACAAGCGCGCCAGTGCCGGGTGGTCGGCGTGCAGGCAATCGATCAGCCTGAGCCAGTAGCCATTGGCGTAGATCGCCAGCCGCTGGTGCGGGTCGACACCGGCAGGGACGGCAATCAGTGTCCTCAGTTCCACGCCCTGATCGGCGAATAGCGCAGATGCCGTCCTGAGGCCCTCGCCCAATCCCGCTGGATGCGTGGTAGCCGTCAGCATCCAGCGCTGCAGCTGTTCGAGCGGCGTTGCGTTGCTGGCCTGTGTTCGCAGATCAGGCATCCAGCGGCTCCGTCGGACGGTAGTGCAGTGGCGTCGACACTGCGTGCTCGGCCATCACCGGAGCGATCATGGCCGGGGTGCGGCCCTCCAGCAGCTGACGTGCCTTGTTCAATTCGTCCAGAAGCCCGGTGTAATCGGGCAGGTTGGCATCCCATTCCAGCAGCGTGGACACGCCGCCGGTCAGCTGTTGCGCAAGTGCGTACAACTCCCAGACGCGCCCGGGCACCGGCTGGTCGTGCGTATCGACCAGGCAATCGCCGAACTGCGTTGGTCCCGCCAGATGGATCTGCACCACCTGGCGGTGCGGTAGGGCGCGCAGATACTGTTCGGGATCGAAGCGATGGTTGTGCGCGCTCACGTAGACATTGTTGACGTCGAGCAAGAGACCACAACCGGTGCCCTCGGCCAGACGCGCCAGGAACTCCCACTCGGGCATGGTCGAGGTCTGGAACTGCACATAGCTGGACGGATTTTCCAGCACCAACGCCCGGCCCAGCAGGTCCTGCACGCGCAGCACGCGATCACGCACATGCGCCAGCGATTGTGCAGTGAAGGGCAGTGGCAGCAGATCGTGCGTGTTGTGCGAGCCAAGCCCGGTCCAGCACAGGTGATCCGATATCCAGGCCGCGCCGATGTCTTCGGCCAGGCGTGCGAGCTTGCGCAGGTAATCGTGGTCGAGCGGTGTCTGCGAGCCGATCGACAGGCTCACGCCATGCATGACGATGGGAACCGCGGCGGCCAGCTGGCTCAGCATGGCGCGTTGGTAGCCATGATCGTCGAGATAATTTTCCGAATTCCCTTGGGCCATGCGAGCAATGGCCCGTCTTGATGCAGTGCTTCGCCTCGCCAGTGCCTGAGCGATAGCAGCGCGATCGCCGTCATCGCAGCGATGCTTGCCAGCACCGCCGTCATCGGGCCAATCTGAGGGTCGGCAGGGATTTGTGTAAAACACAGCCAAAAGTGAGCTAAATCACTGTCAGTAAAGGATTTCTAACGAGCCCTGCCGACCCTCATGCCGGGCTACTGCTGCACGTGCACCACCAGGTCCAACACGGAGAGCCGCAATTCGACGTCCACCTCGCGCCACACGTTGGCGACGTGGAAGGACCGGCCTATAGCAACCGCGCATGGCCTGGCCGCTTGGGCGCGTAGCGCGCCCAAGCGCGCTCCGGTGGCGTCATGGACGTGTCGACGCTCATCCGGCTTCATCCATCGTCACCAACTCAAGGGTGGGCGACCCAAGGCATCCAGGCGCTCTGCATCTTCAAGGATCGCAGCAGTTGTGCGCGGCGAGATGGGCTGTGCGTTATCCAGTCCATAGGCCTGCCGCGCAGCATCGGCGGCTAGAGCCTCACGCGTCCGCGGTGAGTGCTCTTGCAACCTTTGACGCGTGTTTCGGGCCAGATCGGGGGCGATGACCGGCATCGAGGAACAGATATCGCCAGGTGCGGGGTTGGCTAGAAAGGCTCTCTCTAGGTCGCGCGCATTTGCATGGAGTTCAGTTTGCGGGTCCTCGATCTCGGCTCTGAATGCGTTTGTCCTGGCCAGCGCGTCGATTGCATCAGGCTTGTCGAAGCGTTCAACTACATTGGTGGATGTTCCGTACGTTTCGGCCCAGTGCGAATCCCTTAGTAGAACGGCCGGACCGTCGGCCCACGAGTCGAGGACTACAGTGGATTCTTCCGCCTCTGCCGAGCCTGGGGGCCGGTAGAGCGCGTAGAGGTGGGTCTGGTCGTAGTCGCGTACGGTCATCATCTGCCCGCCATTCTCCATGCGGACTGCATGCCGACGTGCGTTAATCGCTGCATTGTGATCACAGTTGCCTGCCCCCGCAGCCAGCGCACTGCCTGCCAGTAAACTTTCGTCATTTTCACCGAGACAGTAAGACAGGGAGCTATAAGTGGCGCTCCGTCCGTTGCTGAGCCGCAGATCGCTATCGACATTGCCTCGCCCACGGTGCAAGGCGAGTCGTGTCTCGTGCACCGTCTCTGTAGCATCGGCAAGGCGTTGACGGTCGCTCGCGTCTTCGATGGGTCTGCCGTTGAGTCGCATACCAAGCTGGTAGGCCGCCTGCTGAACTTCGTGCGGTTGTAGGGTTGGCTGCCGGAAGCGCCCCCGCCTCGCTCCCGAAGTGCCGAGTGCCACCAAGCCATGCAGGCTGGGTGACATGGGCGCCTCGGGGGATGAAGGCGTAGAGGGCGTGGTCTGCTCTGTGGCGTTGGTTAAATAATGCTCAGGTGAACCCGCCACGCTCAGCTTTGAAGTGCATAGCCCCATCTTGATCTCCTGCAGTGAGTGTAGGAGCAATTCTGGGGGGGGGCTTTCCGATTCGCTTCGCCTCACCGAAATCCTGGCTGGGACGACGAAGCATTGACGCGGGGGATTACCTAGTCCACTGAATCCGAGAAATCGGCTGTAATGCGCCGAGTGGGATCGGCGAACGTCCACTTCAACGGCTTGGGGTCCTTGTTGTACTGGCGGATGTAGCACATGAGCTTCTTGTCCAGGTCTTTGATAGAGGTGAAGACACCGCGCGTGATGACGTCTCGCTGGATTCGGGAGAACCAGTTTTCAACTTGGTTGAGCCACGACGAGTAAGTCGGGGTGTAATGCATGTGGACACGACGACGATGCTTGTCTAAGAATGCTTGCACGAGCGGCGTTTTGTGGCTGCTGACGTTGTCGCAGATGACATGGATCTGGCGGCGGCTGGACTGGCTGGCGACGATCTCTTCCAGAAAGTTCACGAACTGCTCGCTGGTATGGCGAGCAGCGGTCTTGCCCAGTACTTGGCCTGTGCGGGTATTCAGCGCAGCAAACAGGCTCAACGTGCCGTTACGCTTGTACTCGAAGCCATGGCTTTGGGCGCGCCCGGGCGCCAGCGGCAGCATCCGGTCCTTGCGGTCCAGCGCCTGGATCGCGGTTTTCTCGTCCACGCAGAACACAGCGGCGTGCGCAGGCGGCTGCAGATACAGACCGATCACGTCCGCCGCTTTGGTCTCGAAGTCCGGATCGTTGGAGACCATGTGAGTCTCCAGCCGGTGAGGGCGCACACCATGCTTGCGCCAGATGCGCTGCACCGCAGAGAACGACACATCGCCCAGTTCGGCCGACAGCTTGCGACTGCTCCAGTGCGTTGAGCCGTCCTTGGGGCTGTGCTTGAGCGTGCGATTGAGCACCCGTGCTTCCAGCTTGGCCGTTGGCATCTTGGGTGCACGCCCGGGATGCAAGGACACCAGGCCGGCCAACCCCTGCGCCTGGAACGCGGCAGTCCATTTGGAGACGAAAGCATCGTTACAGGCCAGCTTGCTGCGAATATCGATCCGACGTTCTCCATCGCTCCAAAGCACCACGCACCGGGCGCGACGCGCCAAGGCGGCACTACCGTGGCGCTTGCGCATCACTGCATCCAGTTCAGCGCGCTGTTCGATCGTTAGTGGGGGTCTTTGCATGCATCGATATCTGGGGACATTGCATCCGATTTCAATGATTCAGTGGACTAG
>NZ_MDED01000033.1 GCF_002939885.1 Xanthomonas cucurbitae | reverse complement strand
GCGACGGCGCTGATGCGCTGCAAGCCTTGCCCAGAGCGAGTTTTGCGCATGGCAAGCAACTTTCTTGGCTGAGGGATGGGGCTAATCAGGTTGCCGAATGGATGCGGCTACCTGCCGACGCCCAGTTGCGGCTGGGCCTGGGCCCGCGCAATGCGCAGCTCGGCGTGGACAGCGTGGTCGGTGTACAGGTGCGTGGTGCGCAGCAACGCGTGCGTATCCGGCTGGGGCCATTGCCACGCATCGCGTTTCAACGCTTCCTGCCGGGCGGCCAGGCGCTGCGCCAGCTGACCGCCGCGGTGCGTAGCTATCTGGGCGACGAGTTCGGCTGGGAACTGCAGCTGGTGCTCAAGGCCGACGAGGTGCCCACCCCGCAGCTGGCACGCAACAGCCGACTGGGCCTGGATACCTGGATCGGCCGCCGCGCCTGGAGCATCGCCGACGCCGACGAGGTACTGCTGCGCCCATCGGGCTGACGCGCACCGCTCTGCCTTTCGCTCACACGCAACGTACCGACTTCGAAGGACGCATCATGGCCGAGATCTCCCGCAGTGCCCTGTTCGGCAAGCTCAACCCGCTGGCGTATCGCGGTATCGAAAGCGCCACCGTGTTCTGCAAGCTGCGCGGAAACCCGTACGTGGAGCTGGTGCACTGGCTGCATCAATTGCTGCAGCTGCAGGACTCGGACCTGCACCGCATCGTCAAGCACTTCCAACTCAATCCGTCCACGCTGGCGCGCGATGTCACCACCGCGCTGGATGGCCTGCCGCGTGGCTCCACCGCCGTCACCGACCTGTCGGCCAATGTCGAAGAAGCGGTGGAGCGCGGCTGGGTGTATGCCTCGCTCAGCTTTGGGCAGGCGCAGGTGCGCACCGGTTATCTGCTGGTCGGCATCCTGAGCGTGCGCGGCCTGCGTAATGCATTGTTGGCGATCTCCAAGGAATTCGAAAAGCTAAAACCTGCGGCACTCAACGAACACTTTGCGCAGATCGTGGCCGGTTCGCCGGAAGATGGCCTGTTGCCCAGCGATGGTTTCTCACTCGGCCAGACCGCTGCACCCGGGGAGGCCAGTGGTGCCATTGCGCCGGCCGCAATGGGCAAACAGGAGGCACTGAAGAAATTCACCACCGACCTCACCGCACAAGCGCGCGAGGGCAAGCTCGACCCGATCATCGGCCGTGACGACGAGATCCGCCAGGTGGTCGACATCCTGATGCGCCGCCGCCAGAACAACCCGATCCTGGTCGGCGAGGCCGGCGTCGGCAAGACCGCGGTGGTGGAAGGCTTCGCGCAACGCATCGCACGTGGCGATGTGCCACCCGCATTGAAGGACGTACAACTGCGCACGCTGGATGTGGGCCTGCTGCAGGCCGGCGCCAGCATGAAGGGCGAGTTCGAACAGCGCCTGCGCGCGGTCATCGACGAGGTGCAGGCCAGCCCCAAGCCCATCATCCTGTTTGTGGATGAAACCCACACCCTGGTCGGCGCCGGCGGCGCGGCCGGTACCGGCGATGCCGCCAACCTGCTCAAGCCGGCACTGGCACGCGGCACGCTGCGCACCGTGGGCGCGACCACCTTTGCCGAATACAAGAAGTACATCGAGAAAGACCCCGCACTGAGCCGGCGCTTCCAGGCCGTGCAGGTGGACGAGCCGGACGAGGCCAAGGCGGTACGCATGATGCGCGGTGTCGCCTCGATGATGGAACAGCACCACAGTGTGCAGATCCTCGACGAAGCGCTGGAAGCGGCGGTCAAGCTCAGCCACCGCTATATCCCCGCCCGCCAGCTGCCGGACAAATCGGTGAGCCTGCTCGACACCGCCTGTGCCCGCGTCGCGGTCAGCCTGCATGCCACGCCTGCGGAAGTGGACGACAGCCGCCGCCGCATCGAAGCGCTGGACACCGAGCACGCCATCATCGAGCGCGAGCGTGCGATTGGCATCGTGGTGGAGGAGCGTGCTGCTGCGTGTGCTGGCCTGCTGGAACGCGAGCATGGCCGCCTGCGTGATCTTGAGCAGCGCTGGGTTGGCGAGAAAGCATTGGTGGACGAGCTGCTGTCGTTGCGTGCGCAACTGCGTAGCGGCAATGCACCGGTGGAAGGCACTGGCAGTGCATTGGAAGCGGAGGCCGATGCCGATGCCACACAGGCGGCGTTTGGCGACACTGCCGTGCTCGAAGCACCGGTGCAGGTTAATCGCGACACGCTGCTCGCGCGCCTGGAACTGGTACAGGCGGAACTGGCCGCACTGCAAGGCGAATCGCCGTTGATCCTGCCCACGGTCGACTACCAGGCGGTGGCTGCCGTGGTCGCCGACTGGACCGGCATCCCGGTTGGACGCATGGCGCGCAACGAGATCGACACCGTGCTGCGCCTGCCCGAACTACTGGCCAAGCGCGTGATCGGCCAGGACCACGCCATGGAGATGATCGCCAAGCGCATCCAGACCAGCCGTGCCGGCCTGGACAACCCGGACAAACCGATCGGCGTGTTCCTGCTCGCCGGCACCTCCGGCGTCGGTAAGACCGAAACCGCACTCGCCCTGGCCGAAACCTTGTACGGCGGCGAACAACACCTGATTACCATCAACATGAGCGAGTATCAGGAGGCACACACCGTCTCCTCGCTCAAGGGCGCACCGCCGGGCTATGTCGGCTATGGAGAGGGCGGCGTGCTCACCGAAGCAGTGCGACGCAAGCCGTACTCGGTGGTGCTGCTGGACGAAGTGGAGAAAGCCCACCCCGACGTCCACGAACTGTTCTTCCAGGTCTTCGATAAAGGCTGGATGGAAGACGGCGAAGGCCGCCGCATCGACTTCCGCAACACTTTAATCATTCTCACCAGCAACGCCGGCACCGATCTGATCGCCAGCCTGTGCAAAGACCCGGAATTGCTGCCGGATGCGGAGGGCATGGCCAAGGCCTTGCGCGAGCCGTTGCTGAAGGTGTTTCCGCCGGCGTTGCTCGGGCGGTTGGTGGCGATTCCGTATTACCCGCTGAGTAACGCCATGCTCGGACAGATCGTGCGGCTGCAGTTGAATCGCATCAAGAAACGAATCGAAGAGCGCTACAAGATTCCGTTCGACTACGACGATTCGGTGGTGGAGCTGGTGGTGAGCCGGTGCACCGGGAGCGAGTCGGGTGGGCGGATGATTGATGCGATTTTGACGAATTCGATGTTGCCGAAAATGTCGAGGGAGTTCCTGGGGCGGCTTGCACACCATGCATCCATCGGAGGCGTAGGAATGAGCACGAATCCAGACGGCTTCTCGTACCTGTTCCACTGACAGGCGCAGGCGCGCACGGACAAAACCGAAGAGAGGACTTCGATGAAGATCAGTGATGCATCGGAATTGGAAATGGTGTTGTTCCTGGATGAGAATTTCCAGGTTGTCGATGGTGTCAAGATCGAAGCGACGCAGCGGATGAGGGACATGCTCGTCTTCGCGCGCATGGCCAGTTTCCTGTCGGACAACGAAGCGCTTGCGTCGGCGGTCAAGGACCTATCTTTTGAGCTGGGCACGGAATACGTAAAGTTCCGTGAGGTACAGCGCGATGGCGTCAATTATCGCCGTCTCGGCGCCTTCTCCTGTGCGCTTGGAAAATATGCATCCTATTACGGGTTCAGTAGGCATGTGGTCATTCTCAATGGCCAGATCAGCCCTGCTGATTTCAACGATGTAGTGGGGGAGAAGATCATGTTCCGCGACCTTTTCACCCGCGCCCATGGCGAGTTCACGCACGCGATACAGTGGCTTCTGCTGGTCCAGCGATTCGGCGAGGTGGCGGCCAATTATTACGCCAAGTCAGTCCAGTACCGTTCCACCCGGACGTTTCTCGCACAAGGCGGGCCACAGCGAGCCTATATGTGGAATTTCCTGGTGGACTGCTTCGACGGTGCGGAGGACTATCGACAGAACATCTACGCTGAGACATTCAGGTGCCCGCAGATCGCTACCGAACGCCTGCAGACGCTGCTCCCGACTCAATCGTGGTTGGGAGAATTCCTCTACGCTCGCCGGCAGAAGGGCTTGAAAAATGGGGAGGAACCCTATGCAGACGGACACTACACGAATGGGCGGACCATCAACATGAAGCCACCCCATATCAACAGGACGATCTGGACAAACGACGGGGAAGAAATCCGGGCCTATACCCAGCTGCGCGAAAACATCTATTACAAGTCTGTCATTGAGGCGAGAAAGAAATGAATTTTCGGAATTATCGGGTGCGCGGTGAACAAGATTTCGATAATGCCAAATCAGAGCTAAAA
Organism: Xanthomonas cucurbitae; assembly: GCF_002939885.1. Classification (GTDB taxonomy): domain Bacteria; phylum Pseudomonadota; class Gammaproteobacteria; order Xanthomonadales; family Xanthomonadaceae; genus Xanthomonas; species Xanthomonas cucurbitae. The sequence goes on along the minus strand of NZ_MDED01000033.1, from coordinate 34,418 downwards.
GGAGCGCAGAGCATATGAATTCCGAGCTATATGTGCTTGGCGATGATTTTTATTTTATCTTATGGGCAGGAGGTGCTAGATGCCATTGATCGTACTGTGGGGGCATGGTTTGCATGAGAGCGAATGGGGCTATTTTCAGGTACCACCCCACGTCGAGATTCACTTTTTTGTGCGTGATGGCGTAGGTCTGACCAATAGTCCTGCTATTTTCCTTGCCAAAAAGATGGTTGATGGTGGTCCGGGAAGTAGAATTACGCAGAATATGCTGGATGACGCCAAGGAAATGGACCTTGACGGAGCCGAGGATCTTTTCCTTGAGGTCATTCGATACCCTCAAATTGTCAAGAACTACACCCTCGAATCCATGGTCGACCTACCGATGTCGAAACGGCAAGAGCGTAGTGTCGAAGATGTGTGCCGTTCACGGTTGGGAGAATGCTTGAGTCCGGGAATCGGGGTTGGAACAAGCTCTGTCAGGACTGGCGCGGCGCGCAGTCACTTGCAGTACGCGGTGCATCGCCATCTCCATCGGGCCAACGCAGCGGATCCGCTTGTCGTGCAATGGGCAGCGTGCAGGGAATAGAAACGTCAACAAAACAAAGGGGTCAAACAAAGGGGTCAGAGTGATTTACCAACATCACTTGTAGAAGTGAATCTGACCCCGTTTCCCAGAAAAAAGGGGTCAGAGTGATTCACCAACATCACTTGGATGAACTGCTCGGCCGTCCACGCGGCCGAGTCGTGACGCAGCGGCCCAGCATCGCTTCGATCTGTGTCTGGAAGCGCGGTGTTCCAAGTGCACGTTGTTGTTCGAGGTAGCTGCGAATTTCTGCAAGGCGCTGTTGGTCAAGGGCCTCAGCGAACAACGCACGATACGCAGCCAGACGCTTCATCGGCTGTATGTCCAGCGCCAGATAGGTTTCGTGCGGAGTGGTCAATGCGTCGTGGATGCCCTGGGCGTTGTGGCGATGGCTTGACCAGCGGTAGGCGCCAGGGTCCGCCACCATCGCGACTCGTACTGGGTTGAGCTCGATGTATCGGTAGCAGGCCAGGATATACCGTTCGGCGTCGACCAGACAGGCTTTGTAGCGGCCTTCCCAGAGTGTGCCAGTGCGTCGGTACTTGCTGTTGATGTAGCTGACATAGCGCCGGCCGAGCGTCTGCATCATGCGCGAGACGCACCCCTTCGAGGACGGCGTCGCCATGAGATGTACATGATTGGTCATCAGCACGTAGGCATGAATCCGGCAGCTTTGCGCAGTCGCGGCTTCCTGCAGCATGGTCAGGTAATGGCGGTAGTCGACGTCTTCAAAGAAGCACGGCATACGGTCGTTGCCACGTTGCACGACATGCTGGGCAACGTTTGGGATGTCCAGGCGAGGAGGGCGTGCCATGTCGGAGAGTCCGGAGAGGAATATCCGACGATGGTTTGAAGACGGGATGACGTCTGTCGGGGACGATGCCTGCTTCTGGTCAGTAGGTGAACGATGATTTCGTCAGACATCTCTTGCACGCGCTCTGTGGTGTCGATGGGACCCGCAAGCGCAAGCGCATCGAGAGGCTGTTGCTGCTGCACGCACTCGTACGGATAGATTGATGCGTCCGGGCGTCTTGGTGTATCTGGTCCTTCCAGCATTTCCCACAAGATTGAGACGTTACGTCGGGTATGTCCACTTCGGGATTTCTAAAGTCAATCGCGTTGACGGCTGGTGGGGCGAAGAAGGTGGGCGTGTTCCAGGACGACCGCCAATAACTGGCGCATTGCGTTTAGCTCACGTGTTCCACGCAGACGCTCGTATGTGGAACCTGCTGGCGTCCCGCACCCGGCAAGGACTTGATCGGTTGGACGGAGCTGCATCCCGTGCGTCGGCGCGCGCTGGCGAAGGCGATGCGTCGTTCAAATCGCGATGTTGTGCCCGGATGCCGGCAGGTTGGCTGGTGCTGGGCAAGAGGCGAAGCGGGGCGGCCTTCCCAGTCCTGCAGCAAGGAGACGTCATCATGGCTAACACCATCATTTCTGCTGTCTATGGCACTGGCACCACAGGCATCGACGTGACGCAGGTATGTCAGCAAATCGTCGATACGGGAAACGACGATATCACCGCGAACAACGCGACATTCGGCGATCCGGATCCCGGCACCGTGAAGAAATTTGCCATCCTCTACACCAACCCGGCATTGAACGGCGGAAATCCGATCGCGTTGGGCTGCAGCGAGAACGCGACGATCGATCTAGTCCCCAATCCGCCGACGGCGACCACGCCGGTTGCTGGCCCAGGCACGCCGAGCTTCAAGATCGTGCATGCGCTCTATGGCACGGCCAGCAACGGGTTTGACGTGACCTCCATCTGTCAGTGGTTGGTCGACAACGGTGGCACAACGATCGCCGTCAGCAACGCGACGTTCGGTGGCGACCCAAGCCCTGGCGTGGTGAAGAATTTTGCCATCGTCTATACCGCCGTCGGCGGTGGCGCGCAGAGCTTCCGTGCCGTTGCCGAAGGCACTACGCTGACCTTGAGCTGAGATGCGAAGGCGGTGCGACGCACCAACCTAGCCTGAAATGGGGGTTGGACATCGAAGCGTGGTGCGTAGAGACGCCAGGCAACGCAGCTGTCAAGAAAGAGCAGCCCGGCCTGATCGAGGTCTCCTCCCGCATCGCGAGGCGTACCTGCCCGCGCGATGCTGGCAGGTATGCCGCCGTGCTGCGCTGGCGTGCATGGCCTGCGATCTTCATGGGATGGCAACCACGAAGATCGCGACAAGGCGCGTGACTGCTGCTTCCACGCGGCATGACCATCGTTACCAAATCATGGTCTGCGCATCCTTCGCCCGCGTCATCGGGTCTGTGGGCTTGCACGCGAATGCCTCGGCAAACGCTGGCATGTTCGACGGTGCGGCGTTGGTGCGCACACTTGTGGGAGAGTGTGGATTGCTCGACAAGCTCATGATCTGCTGCGGTTCACGCATTTCACTGCGCCACAGACGTGCCCAGGCAAAGAACAGCCGCTGGTTCGGCGTGTAGCCGTCAATCGGCGCCGATAGGCTCGGATCCTGCCGGATGGACGTTTGCAGTGCGGTGTAGGCCAGGTGGATGCCGCCGAAATCAGCGATGTTTTCGCCCAGGGTGAATCGGCCGTTGACGTGAATGTCGGGTCTGGATTTGATGGGTTTGTAGGTGTCGAACTGGGTGACCAGTCGCTGCGCCAGGGCATCGAATTTTTTGCGGTCGCCAGGCGTCCACCAGTCAACCCTGTTGCCCTTGCCGTCGAACTTGCTGCCCTGGTCATCGAATGCGTGGGTGATTTCATGCCCGATGAAGGCGCCAATGCCTCCCAGGTTGATGGCCAGGTCATTGCCGCTGTCGAACAGCGGAGGCTGCAGCATGGCTGCGGGGATATTGATGCTGTTGTCGTTGGGGTTGTAGAAGGCGTCCAGCGTCTGTGGCGTCACGAACCATTGGCTCAGGTCCTTGGGCTGTCCGATCTTGCTGAGCGCATGCCTGTAGTTGAACGCACGGGCAGCGGCCAGGTTGTGGTAGTAGCCGTCCTGGCTCAGCTGCAAGCCGCTCCAATCACGCCAGTGATCGGGGTAGCCTGCACGAACGAGAATGCTCTGCAACTTCACCAATGCGCGTTGTTGCGTCTGTGGGCTCATCCAGCTGGACTGTTGGATGCGGTCCTTCATGGCGGCCTTGAGCTTGTCGATCAATTCGATGGACTTGGCTTTGTCCGCTGGGCTGAAGTTCTCCTGCACGTAGATCTGGCCGAGCCCTTCGCCCATCGCCGTCTCCACATCCTTCAATACTCGCCGCTCGCGAGGCTCCTGCGACGGCTGTCCACCCAGTGTCTTCTTGTAGAACGCGAAATGGTTATCGGCGAAATTCCTGCTCAACCATGGCGAGGCCTTGTCGATCAATCTGAATTTCAGATAGGCCTTCCATTGATCGACGGAGGCATCCACCAGGAGCGCGTCGAAAGAACGGAAGAATCTTTCATTGGTCAGCGACAACGTTGGAGCGGCTTGCAGGCCTTGCGCTGCAATGAATGTCTTCCATGGGAAATGAGGGGTGATCTGCTGCGCCTGCTGGAGGTTGACAGGGTTGTAGTAGATCTCAACCTTGCGACTTTCCAATGGCGACATGCTGGATGCTGCCAACTTCGTTTCCAGGTCCAACGCCTTTTGCGCCAGATCCGTGGCGTCGCCAGCGTTGGCGCCGCTCAGTGCAAAAACGTTCTTGATGTAGCCCAGGTACGCATCGCGTATTGGTTGGTGTTGCTTGTCGAAGTAGTATTCCTTGCTCGGGAGGCTGACGACATCTTCCGTCGCCGAGGCAATCACCTTTGTCGAATCCCGGTCGTCGGTGGTGGGGCCGAAGGTAAAGACCTGGCTGTCTCCTTTGGAAGACTGCTGGATGAGATAGTCCACCACGCCGTCCCGATTCTCGATGCCATCGATCAGCGCAAGCTGTGTCGAAATGGGGTCCAGGCCGGCTTTTTCGATGGCTTGTTCGTCCATGCCGGACGCGTACAGCGTTCCCAGCATCTTTTTGATTGGCGATGACTGTGGATTGCTTGCAGCGTTTTTCAGTATGTCGAGCAAGACCTTGCTGGTAAAATTCGCATGAACCGTCGACATTCCCCACCGGCCCACATCCTGCGGCATGGGATTTGCGTCGAACCACTTCCTGTTGACGTGTTCGAAAAGATCCTCGCACGCGCTGACGTTCTGATTCAGATCACTGATATCGAATTTGGCGCTCAGTTTGGCAGTTGGCTTCGGTGCTTCAGCGGCATTGCCATTGTTGGCGACAGGGGGAGCGGCTGGCTTGTCGGGTGCGTCGGGATGACATGCGGCCAAAGCCAAGGGAAATAATGACATCAGGACTTTTGTGTGCGGTTGCATAAATTCATCCATTGGCGCTGGCGAAACTTTAACGGAATTGGTACTGGAGTGGTCAGTGTCTGGGTCTTGTCCGGGGTGGGGCGTAATGGTTTATTTATCTTCGTATTAGGGCGCCTTGTTGCGTGTCAAGACATTGGATTTTGGTACGAAAATGGTAATTGGTCCAAAGATCAGTAGTACGCCTGGTCGCCTGCATTCGAGCCTGGACCCGACACCGCAGGATCTCCGCTGCGCCGAGCAGGGAAGGGGATGTCGGGGTGATGGCAGTCCATCGGCTCGCCGCTCACTGCGCGTAGCCGACAAGCCGGCGCGTGGCAGCCCCCGAGGCGTCCTTCCCTGGCTGCCGATCCGCCAGGCGTGGCCTGGCCGGTCCACGCGTACGCGGCAGGCCCGCCATCGCTTCCCTGGCCGGATGGCCCGCTCGCCACCTATCGCCGGCTACGCTAAATCGGTTGGTTTCAGCGGTGGCCTGCCGCCGTAGCGCCTGCATTCTGCTAGCGCCTGCATGCCACAATGCGGCCACTTCCAACAGGCGCGACCGCCACGTGAGTACAGCCCACCCCGTCATCGCGCCGAACGGCCTGGAGTTCCTGTCCGGCGGCGGTGCCATGGGCGCGACGATTCGCGCCCACGATTGGGCCGCGACCCCCTTGGGCGACCCGCAAGCCTGGCCGCAGTCGCTGCGCTCGGCGTTGTCGATGGTGCTCAATGCCAGGCTGCTGGGCGCGGTGTTGTGGGGGCCGCAGCTGCGCATGCTCTACAACGATGTGTATCTGCAGTCGCTGGGCGACCGTCACCCGCAGGCCTTGGGGCAGCCGGTGGCCGAGGTCTGGGGCGAAACCTATGCGCCGATCGCCGAAGACTTTGCGCGGGTGATGCGCACCGGCGAGGGCTACGGCCAGGGGGTGATCGCCTTGCCGATGCTGCGCAATGGGGTATCCGAGACCACCTACTGGAATGCCACCGCGTCCCCGATTCGTGGCGAGGACGGCAGCATCGTGGGGCTGCTCAATATCGCTATCGAGACCACCGCGCAGGTGGCGGCCGAGCGGCATCGCGATATCCAGAACGCGATGCTGAGCAACGAGAACACGCATCTGGTGCACGAGGTGGTCAACCGCACCACCGAGCGCGATCGCGCGCTGGAAGCGGAAATCGCCGCGCGTGGCAATGCCGAGCGGGTGCAGCTGGCGCTGGCGGCCGGGGCGATCATCGGCACCTGGGTCTGGGACCTGCGCAACGATGTGTTTTCGGTGGACGAGGCGTTTGCGGAGAATTTCGGCTTCGATCCCTCCGGCCCACGCACCGGCCTGCCGCTGGAGGTGGTGATCGCCAATGTGCATCCGGACGACCGCGCCGGCCTGCGTGCGGCGATCGGCGAAGCGGTGGCACGCGGCGGTGCGTACGCGCACCAGTACCGGGTCATGCGTCGTGACGGCAACTATTACTGGCTGGAAGCCAATGGGCGCGTGGAACATGCGCCGGACGGCACGCCGCTGCGGTTTCCCGGCGTGCTGCTGGACATCGATGCGCGGCATGCGCTGTCCGAAGAACGCGACCGCGCACTGACCGCCCTGCGCGAACTGAGCGAGACGCTGGAACAGCGCGTCACCGCGCGCACCGCCGAACTGATGGTGGTGGAAGAGGCGCTGCGGCAATCGCAGAAGATGGAAGCGGTGGGCCAGCTGACCGGCGGCCTGGCGCATGATTTCAACAATCTGCTGGCGGGCATCTCCGGTGCACTGGAATTGATGACCTTGCGGCTGGAGCAGCAGCGTTTCCAGGAGCTGCCGCGTTATCTGGGCATTGCCCAGAGCGCCGCCACGCGCGCGGCGGCGTTGACCCATCGGCTGCTGGCCTTCGCGCGCCGGCAGACCCTGTTGCCCAAGCCCACCAACGTCACCCAACTGGTCGCCGATATCCTGGAGCTGGTGCAGCGCACGGTGGGCCCGGGCATCCGCGTGGAGAGCGTGCCCAGCGCGCTATTGTGGCCGGCGCTGGTGGATGCCTCGCAGCTGGAAAATGCACTGCTCAACCTGTGCATCAACGCGCGCGATGCGATGCCCGATGGCGGGACGCTGCGAATCGACACCGGCAATCACTGGATCGATCACGATCTGGCGCAGCAACTGGGCATGCGCGAAGGGCCGTACCTGTCGCTGTGTGTCAGCGACACCGGCACCGGCATGCCGCCGGATGTGGTGGCGCGCGCCTTCGATCCATTCTTCACCACCAAACCGTTGGGCGAGGGCACCGGGCTGGGGTTGTCGATGATCTACGGATTTGCCAAGCAGTCCGGTGGGCAGGTCCGCATCCATTCCGAAGTGGGCAAGGGGTCGCGGGTGAGCCTTTACCTGCCACGCCACCTGGGCGATGCGGGAGCTCCCGATGTGCATGCCGCGCCGCTGCAACTCACCCCCACCGACGACGGCGAGACGGTGCTGATCGTCGATGACGAGCCGGCCATTCGCCTGCTGCTGGGCGAGGTGCTGGAGGAGCTTGGCTATACCGTGATGGAAGCCGCCGACAGCGCGGCCGGGCTGGAGATCCTGCAGTCGCAGGTGCGCATCGATCTGCTCATCAGCGATGTCGGCCTGCCCGGCGGCATGAACGGTCGCCAGATGGCCGACGCCAGCCGCGCCCAGCGCCCCGATCTCAAGGTGCTGTTCATCACCGGCTTCGCCGAGAACGCGCTGCTGGACGACCACCATCTCGAGCCACGCATGGCGGTGCTGACCAAGCCCTTCAGCGTGAGCGTGCTGACGGCGCGGGTGAAGGAACTGATCGCCGCAGTCGAGCGTTGATCCCTGGGGGCAACACCGGGTACGGCACAGCGTGTCCCCCGACAGCCGAACACCGGTCCGGCCGCTGCGCCGAGCGCGCTGCACCGGTGCTCACGATGGGCGGTCGGCGGCACCGGTCAGCCGCCGTCACCTGCAGGCTCACTCCACGCTGGCCGCCACCAGCCGCTGCCACAGGGCGGCATTGGCGGCATCGTCTGGCTGCAGCGTGGCGAGCACGCTGAGGGCGTGATCTTCCTGCTCGGCGCCGTGGCGGGCGAGCAAGGCCAGGGCGGCGGCCAGGCGGCCGTAGCGCAGCGCACGGCCCAGGGGGCTGGCCAGCAGGGTCGCGTCGTGCTCGGGGCGTTGCTCGTCCAGGGCGGTGCTCACGGCGGGCGGCAGCTCCCAGGTGGTGGCGATGGTCTTGGCCACGGCGGCGGTATGGCGTTCGACCAGGATGGCGGCCACGTCCAGTTGATAGGGCACGCCGGGGCGTTCGGCATAGGCGTCGCGCAGCGCGCGCAGGATCACCACTGCGCCCAGGCCCTGCAGCAGGCCGGCCAGTTGCGCCGACAAGCTGTCGCCCCCGTGTTCGCGCATGTAGGCGGCCGCGGCGGTGGCAGTGCGCAGGGCGTAGTCCCAGACCGCGGCCGGCAGCCGCGCGTGGAGGCCGCCATCCAGGCTCAGCACCGGCTGCATCACCGCCGCGGCCAGGATCTGGCGCACACCCTCGGTGCCGATATGCACCACCGCGCGCTCCAGGTTTTCCAGCGGCGCGCCTTGCGGGCGGTACAGCACGCTGTTGGCGATGCGCAACAGGTTGGCCGCCAGTGTCGGGTCCTGCGCGATGATCGCGGCGATCGCGCGCCCGGAGGCATCCGGGTCGTTGACCGCGCGCATCAGCTGCGGCAACAGGTGCGGGCGGCGTGGCAGCAGGTGTGGGCGCAGGTCGGCGTGGGCGAGCGCGTCGCCGACCGCGTCCAGCACGGCGGCCTGCGCGGGGGCGATGGGCAGATCGCCGTCGGCCAGCGACGGAGTGGCCATCACCACCGCATACATGCGCCGCAACAGCGGACGCATCGGCGGCGGTGCATACGGCAGGGGGCGCGCGACGTTCGCCGCTGGCGGTCGAGCGGGCAGGGTATCCGGCGGCGTGGCCACCGATTGCGGCGCGGGCGCTGTCGGATCGGCGGGGGTGTTGGAGACCGCGTCGACGCTGATCGCCGCCGCCGCGGGCTGCGATGCGGGACCCCGCAGACGCCTCCACACCAGGACACCGACGACGGTGGCGACCAAGGCCAGGCCGGTAGCGAGCAACAACACGTTGGCGAGCATGTGGGCAATCGTTCGGTCGATGTCGCGACTATCGGCGATGGCGGGCATGGCGGCAATGTGGAACCCACCCGTGCGGCTGCCTGCGCGCGGTCATCACCCGCCCACGTCCCGCGTGACGGTGGCGGATGCCGCGCATCCGGCCGACGGCGCGGCAGCGTGCGTTGCGCGTGGCGTTGTCCACCGCCGACCAGGCTGGACACTGGAAGGGCGTGGCAAGTTGCGACGCAGCATGAGCAGGCTGTCTTCATGCGCAGGCCGAAGTGCACATCACACTAACGCACCAGGCGGTAACTTGTATTACCAGCTGTGCAGTTCTAGAGCATCTAGGCAGCTTAAAGGGTGCAGGCATCCGCAGTTGGACCACCTTCCACAGGCACCGCGTTCGCACGCGGTGCCTGTTTTTGTATGGGCATGCCCTGTGCCCACCTCCGGCAGCGCCAACGCTTAGCGGTCCTGCTCGCCGGCGGCTGGATATCGTCAGGCCGTGCAGCCAGTGCCTGGCCGGCACAGGCCGCCAGGCAGGGTGCTCAGCCCAGTTGCGACAGTGCCTGCGGGATCGGGGTCTGGCCGTCGATGAAGCCCACCGTCTTGCCGATGGTGGCCGGCGTCGCCAGCGCGGTGGCGATCACCTGGGCCACGTTGGCGCGCGAGACGCCGCCGTCGGCATCGCTGCCGGGGTCGCGGGTGATGCGGCCGGTAGGCGGGTCCAGGGTCAGCCGACCGGGGCCAAGCACGGTCCAGTCCAGCGCGGTACCGCGCAGGTAGGCATCGGCGGCACCCTTGGCCTGGGCATAGGCGAAAAAGGCATCGTCCGGCCCGAGCCCGTGTTCCAGCCCGGCGCCGAGATACGACACCATGACATAGCGGCGCACGCGTGCCTGTTCGGCCGCCTGCATCGAGCGGATCGCTGCGTCGCGGTCCACCGCATAGGTGCGCGCGGCATCGCCGCCGCCGGCACCGGCCGACCACACCACCGCATCGTGGTCGGCCAGCTGCGCGGCGATGGTGGCGGTGTCGGCCTGTTCGATGTCGAACACCAGTGCGGTGGCGCCGTCGGCGACGACCTCGGCCTGGTGGTCGGGATTGCGCAACAGTGCCGTGACCTGGTGCCCGTCGCGCACCAGCAACGGCGTGAGCAGGCGCGCGACCTTGCCATGGCCGCCGATCACCAAAATACGAGACATACCCAACTCCTGCAGAAGGTGCGCTTGCGCGCACAAGATCACCATCCTCGCCAATGCGGCGCTAACTGCGCGTCATCGCCGACGTGGAATCGGCGCAGGCGCACGCTGACCGCGTCGGCAACATCTGGGACACTTGCACCAACCCGCTCGCCAGACATGCCATGTCCACTTCCGATCTGCGTCCCCGCGTTGGCTGCGGCGCCTTCATCCAGCGCACCGATGGCCGATTGCTGCTGGTGCTGCGCGGGCGGGCGCCCGAGCAGGGGCATTGGGGGCTGCCCGGCGGCAAGGTGGACTGGATGGAAACCGTGGAAGCCACGGTGGTGCGCGAGGTGCTGGAGGAAACCGGCCTGCAGGTGCATCCGCAGCGGGTACTGTGCGTGGTCAGTCACTTCGAGCCGGAGATGGATCCGCCGCAGCATTGGGTGGCGCCGGTGTATCTGGCCGGTATCGAAGGCAGCGAGCAGGCGGTGTTGTGCGAGCCGCAGGTGCTGCACGACATCGGCTGGTTCGCGCTGGATGCCTTGCCCACGCCGTTGACCCGCTCTGCGCGGCAGGCAGTGCAACAGCTGCAGGCCGAGTGCGCCGCCGCTGCATGACCGGCCCGCGCGCGCACCTCGGCCATTGCACGCTAACGCCCCGCTGACGCCGGCTAGCCGCCACGCTTACGTTTGCTGGCCTAGCCTGCAATCGATGCGGCGTGGCAGTTGCCAGGCCGCCGACAGCAACAGGAGAAATCGAATGAGTCTGCGAATTCCTCAGGGTGCCCTGGTCGTGGTGGCCGATGGTGGCGAAGCGCGCTGGTTTACCAATACCGGCAACGAAACCCGGGTGATGCTGCGCCAGCATGCACGCACCGATGTGCAGAACGTTGACGACGACGGCCCGGCCGGCAAGGCGCCGCACGACCTCACCGAAGCGGATCTGGACGAAATGACCTTCGCCAAACAATTGTCGCAGGCGTTGAACGATGGGGCGCTCAAGCAGGAATATGCCCACCTGGTGCTGGTGGCCGATCCGACCACGCTGGGCCGCGTGCGGCCATTACTGCACAAGCAGACGCAGCAGCGGCTGGTGGGCGATCTGGCCAAGGACCTGACCAATCTGCCGCTGGAAGACATCCAGCGCGCATTGTCCTGAGAGCGAGGAGACCGGCGATGGGGTTCGTTCGCGACTATGCCGTACACGCGCCCGAGCGTAGCGCCATCGATGCGCAGCCGGGGTTGCAGTTGCTGGAATTCGGCACCGGTTGGTGCGGTCATTGCCGTGCGGCGCAGCCCTTGTTGCAGCAGGTGCTGGGAGGTTACCCGGCGCTGGACTACTACAAGATCGAAGATGGCAAGGGGCGGCCGCTGGGCCGCTCCTTCAAGGTCACGTTGTGGCCCACGGTGATCCTGCTGCGCGATGGACAAGAGCTCGCACGCGCGGTGCGGCCGCAGGCCCGCGAAGACTTGCACGCGATGCTGGCGGTGCTGGACGCCACTATCGACGCACGCTGATCGTGCATGCGTGAGCGACGCGCGCGTTTTCGACCAGTTTGCGGATGCCTGCATGCGCGTTGACGGCGCATCGTCGATGCGCTTTTGCCGCATCTGTGCGGATGCGCAAACAGGCAGCGGGCAGATGCATCTTTTGGCGGCGTGCTGATTGGATGCCGCGTGTGCACGTGCGACGCCGCGACAGGCCGCCGACATGCAGTTTTTCGCGGGAAAACGCGCAATGTGGCGCGTTGTGTGCGCTCGCGTCTGCAGCGGTGTGTGGGCTGTAGTAACATGGCCGCCGATCAAGCCCTTGGGCGTACGCCCATTTCTCTGGTCATCTGTCCCGCAGCGCTGCTGAGTTGACGCGGCCGTCCGGGAATGTCTCCGGCTCCCCAATGCACGTGCAATTGCCGTGTGTGGATGTGTCGTGTCCTGTGCGTTGGCCAGGACGAGCGGGCAGCGGTGGCCGCTCCCGGAAGGACACAGTCTGGAGACTGCACCCATGCACGATACCCGCGCGATCCGTTCGCACTTTGGTTGGTTCAAACGCCGCCGTCATCTGCAGCTGGACGAGGTCACCGTGGTGGACCGCGGCATGCTGCGCAAGGCCGTTGGCGCCGCAGCGCTGGGCAATGCAATGGAATGGTTCGATTTCGGGGTGTATGGCTATCTGGCGGTGACGCTGGGCCAGGTATTCTTCCCCGCGAGCAACCCTACCGCGCAGTTGATCGCCACCTTCGCCACCTTCACCGTGGCATTCCTGGTGCGGCCTATCGGCGGCATGGTGTTCGGCCCGCTGGGTGATCGCTATGGGCGGCAGAAGGTGCTGGCGGCCACGATGATCCTGATGGCGCTGGGCACCTTCAGCATCGGGCTGATTCCGTCCTACGCCAGCATCGGCCTGTGGGCACCGGCGCTGCTGCTGATCGCGCGGCTGCTGCAGGGCTTCTCCACCGGTGGCGAATACGGCGGCGCGGCCACCTTCATTGCCGAATACGCCACCGACCGCCATCGCGGCCTGATGGGCAGCTGGCTGGAGTTCGGCACGCTGGGTGGCTACATCGCCGGCGCCGCCACCGTGACGGCATTGCACATGCGCCTCACCCCGGCGCAGATGCTGGACTGGGGCTGGCGCGTGCCGTTCCTGATCGCCGGCCCGCTCGGTCTGCTGGGCCTGTACATGCGCATGAAACTGGAAGAAACCCCGGCCTTTCGCGCCTATACCAAGCAGTCGGAGCAGCGCGAGCGGCAGACCGCCGGCCTGGGCCTGATGACGCTGCTGCGCCTGCACTGGCCGCAGCTGCTCAAGTGCGTGGGCCTGGTGCTGGTGTTCAATGTCACCGACTACATGTTGCTGACCTACATGCCCAGCTATCTCAGCGTCACCATGGGCTATGCGCAGAGCAAGGGCTTGCTGCTGATTATTCTGGTCATGTTGGTGATGATGCCGCTCAATATCGTCGGTGGCCTGTTCAGCGACAGGCTGGGCCGCCGCCCGATGATTATCGGCGCCTGTGTTGCGCTGTTTGTGCTGGCGATTCCGTGCCTGCTGCTGATTGGCAGTGGTCACGACGGCTTGATCTTCGCCGGGCTGATGCTGCTGGGTCTGGCGCTGGTGTGCTTCACCAGCTCGATGCCGTCCACGCTGCCGGCGCTGTTCTACACCCCGGTGCGCTACAGCGCGTTGTCGATCGCCTTCAACGTCTCGGTGTCGTTGTTCGGCGGCACCACGCCGCTGGTCACCGCCTGGCTGGTGGAGCGCACCGGCGATGCGTTGGTGCCTGCTTATTACCTGATGGGCGCGGCGGTGATCGGCCTGGTGACGATGCTGTTCGTACGGGAAACGGCGGGTTTGCCGTTGCGCGGCTCGCCGCCGGCGGTCGCCAGCGACGCCGAAGCGCGCGCCCTGCTGCAGACCGACAGCCCGGTGACGGTGGATACGCAGTTGCCGGTGGGCCCTGCGGCCGCGCTCGGGCAGCCACGCACCGCGTAAGCACGGCGCCCGCGCTCAGCGCAGCGCCGGGTCACCACTTTGCGGCGTGTCCGGATAGGGCATGCCCTGTCCGGTCTCCACGTAGCGCTTGAGGCTGCTGCCCAGCACGAATCGCCAGCGCTGCGTGCAGGTCGCCAGGCAGGGCGAATCGCGGTAGCCGGACTGCACGAAGTCCAGCTGCGTGCCCTCGCTGACGGACAGCAGATCAAAGCGCAGCACCGTGCCCTCCCAGGCATCGGTATCGAGCATGTTGGAGCGCTCGCAGCGCCAGCACACCTGCCGATGGTCGGCGCCTGCATCGATGCGCAATGCCACCTGCCAGCCGTGCCCGCTCCAGCCCAGGCACACGCCGCCATCCACCTGATGTACCTCGCGCGTCCACCAGCAGCCCAGCTTCGCAGGCTCGGACAACGCGGCCGACACCACTTCCGGCGCGGCGGCGATCACGATGCGGTGGCGGATCTCATGGGTCATCTGTGGGTATTGGCGGCGTGGATGCCGGTGATCGCGCATTTTACCAGATGATTGCAGCACGCCCTGCGTCATCGGGACCGCTTGTCCGATACTCACATCGGGCTGGGTACCATCTAGAGAGGTCCTTCGATGACGAGAGCAGGCATGACGACGCTTCCGATCCCGGTGATGGATGTTGCAGCGCAACGCGATCTGGCCACAGCCCACGCGTTGCTGGAAAACCCCGGCGTGGCCGCACAGCTGGCCAATGCGCTGGGCGCACCGCTGGAGGGCCTCATCAGCAAGCGCTTGCCCAAGCGGGTGACCCGTGGCATCGACGGCCTGACCCGCCGCGCGTTGCAGGTGGCGATGAAATCGGCGCTGTTGAGCCTGCGTGGCACTGCCCCGGCAGCGCAGCCGGCCGCCACCACGCGCCACACCTTGGCGGTGGCGTTGGCCGGGGGCGCGGGCGGCTTCTTCGGGCTGCCCGGATTGCTGGTGGAATTGCCGCTGACCACCACGGTGATGCTGCGCTCGATCGCCGACATCGCCCGCGCCGAGGGCGAATCGCTGCACGATCCCGACACCGCGCTGGCGTGTCTGGAAGTGCTGGCGCATGGCGGCCGCAGTGCAGTGGACGATGGCGCCGAATCGGGCTATTTCGCAGTGCGTGCGGCCATGGCGCAGCAACTCAGCGCCGCTGTCCGGCATGTCGCGGCGCACGGTTTCGCCAGCAAGGGCGCGCCGGCATTGGTGTCGCTGGTGTCACGCATCGCCGCCAAGTTTTCGGTCAACGTGGGCGAAAAGCTCGCCGTGCAGGCGGTGCCGCTGGTGGGCGCGGTCAGTGGTGCAACGCTCAACACCGTATTCATGCGGCACTTCCAGGCGATGGCGCGCGGGCATTTCATCGTGCGCCGGCTGGAGCGGCGTTTTGGCGAGGAGGCGGTGCGGCGGGCGTACGACGCCTTGCCTGCAACCCGTTGACCGCAACCCACATCTTCAGGACACGCGCTGTCGTCATGACCAAGCCTTTCTCCCCTGCCTGCGCGCGCAACCGCGACCCGATTCTTGCGGTGCTGCAGCGGCACTTCGCCAACCGGCAGCATGTGCTGGAAATCGGTGCAGGCACCGGGCAGCACGCGGTGCACTTCGCCCAGGCCATGCCGTGGCTGCAGTGGCAGGCCAGCGACCACGCCGATCATCTGCCGGGCATGCAGCAATGGCTGGACGAGGCGGCGTTGCCGAATACGCCAACGCCAGTGCCACTGCAGGCCGTGCTGACGCCTGCGCCCGGCTTGGCGCCGCCACCGCCAGTGCCGGCGCTGGCCGACCGGCGGCCGGGTTACGACGCGGTCTACAGCGCCAACACCCTGCACATCATGGGCTGGCCGCAGGTGCAGGCGCTGTTTGCCGGGTTGCCAGCGGTGATGGCGCCAGCGGCGGTGCTGGCGATCTATGGACCCTTCAATCGCGACGGCCAGTTCACCAGCGACAGCAACCGCGCTTTCGATGCGATGCTGCGCGCGCGCGATCCCGCATCGGGCATCCGTGATGCCGAAGCGGTGGATGCGCTGGCGGCATCGGTTGGATTAAGCCTGATCGAAGATGTCGCGTTGCCGGCCAACAATCAGTGCCGGGTGTGGCGGCGCGGGTAGGCTGCACTGCGCGGCGAGAAACCGCGTAGCCGCTCCACAAGGGGCTGACGCAGATGCCTTGCTTTTTCGCAGTTGCTGCACCCGCACGCCCCGCCGTGCGGCGCGTTGGCCGTGCATGTCCAGCGCCTAGCCGGCCTGCTGCGCTGTTGCGCTGCGCCACCGCTCCAACCACCACAGCAACGTGGCAGCGAGCACGAACCCCAGCCACCATGGCCAGCGCGGACCAGGCTGCGGTGTGGCGTGTGCTGCGTGTGGCGCTGCGCCGGTGTTGACCAGCGCCAGCGTGGCGTGGCGTTGCGTGTTGGCGAACAGGGCGGGTGCATCGGTGGGCGTGCGGATGTACAGCGCGCCGCGGCGCTGGCCGTCCTGCCAGCGATACCAGCCGGCCTGCGCGGGCCACAGGCCGGCGCAGGCGGCGGCACCGGTGTCGGGCGCTGGCAGCAGCGGCTGGGTGTGGCCGTCCGGTGCCTGCAGCCGCGCTGCCGTGCCCAGTGCGCAGATGGCGATGCGTTGGTCGCGCCACCCTGTGCGCAGCGGAGCGTGCGCGCGTGGCTTGGCGCGGGCCAGCGTGGCCAGCGTCTGGCTCCAGAGCGCGGCGTGCAGGGCGGGGCGAGCGCCCAGCACCAGCCGATAACTGTCGGTAACCGCGATCAGGCCGATGCGCCCGCGCCCCAGCGCGCGCCACCAGGCGTAGGGCGTGCCATCGGCGGCGCGCTGCAGGGCGACGGCATCGGCATCGGCAGGTGCCAGGGCGCGGCGTTCCAGTGCGGGCACGGCCGGTGCGGTGGTATCGGCGGGCGTGGCTGGCGGCCGGCCCGCATCCGCAGCGGTAGGCGGCTGGGTTGGCACAGATGCAGCACCGACCCGCATCGGTGCGGCGGCGCCATCGCCACGCACGGGCAGGCCGAGTTCGGCCATTGCGTTGCGCTGCGCGGCGTCGGGCGGGCCGCCCAGGCGCAGCAGCAGGCCAAGCCCGCGTTCCACTGCTGCGCGCAGGGCACCGCGTTGCGTGCGCGATAGCGCGGCCAGCGCGCGTTCGTCGACGATCAGCAGGTCGCTGCGGTCCAGCGTGGTGGGGTCGAGCGGGCGGGGGGCATCGCCCAGTTGCATGCCGCCGCCGGTGGCGATCTGGGTGTGCAGTTGCAGCCCGGCGTCATGCGCCCAGCGGCGCAGGTACTTGAGTTCGGGCTGTGGCGCGCCGGCCAGGATCCAGAGGCTGGCCGGTGGGCTTTCCACCACCGACACCGGCAGCGTGGCCTGGTCGCGCACATGCTCCTCGGGGCCAAGCACGCGCACCACGAACACGCTGTCGCCAGCGGCACGTACGTTGCCGGTGAGCCGGAAGCGGCCATCGGTGTCGGGTGCGACCAGGTCGACGCGGCGACCGGCCGGATCCAGCAGCTCCAGCCTGGCAGCGCGCAGCCCGCTGATGCGGCCCTGGATCGCCACGTCGCTGCCGGGCGCGGCGAGCGCGGGCGTGTCCAGTGCGCTCAACCCGGGGACGGGCGGCGGTGCGGCGTAGCGCAGCGGCCAGCCACGCGCGGCGTCGCGGTCGCGCGCGGGCAGGCCGGCACCGACGATGCGCAGCCCGGTAGTGCCGGGGTGGCGCCGCAGGGCGGTGGCCAGATCGGGCATGCGCTCGGCCGCACGCAGCGCTGTGGGGGCCTCGGGCAGGGCGATGACGGTGTCGCCAGCTGCCGCCTGCAAGGCCGGGGCGCCGGCGCCGGCGGTGGCCACCACCAGGGTGCCGGCGGTGCCAGGTTGCGCCGGCGGCAGCAGGGCGCAATACAGCAGCGCCGCGCACACCGGTTGCAGCGCCAGCAGCGTGGCCTTGCGCCAGACCGGCAGGCGCGCGCGGCGCAGCCGCCACCAGGCCAGCAAGGTGATCGCGAGCAGGGCTACCAGCACACCCCAGGCCGGCATCACGGGCGCTCCTGTGCATGCAGCGCATCGAGATAGCGCTGGCCGCCGGCATCGGCGGCCTGGCGCGGTTGCACGGCGGCCGGCGGGCGGACCAGCAGCGGCCAGAGCAGCGCGCGCAGGCGTTGCCGGCACGCGGCGCAGGCGGGGGTGGCACGCAGGGTCTCGACCGCAGCGGCCAGATCCAGCGGGCCGTCGAGGGCGGCCTGGTGTGCGGGGAGCCAGCGCGCAAAGGCGTCCAGCGCGGCGCGATCGCCGGCCGCCGTGGGGTCGTCCAGCGCCTGCCACAACGCCACCGGCTGTGGGTCGGCAATGCTGCGCTCGACCAGCGCATCGGCGCCGCGCACCAGCCCGTCGCGCTTGCCGCGCATGCGCCGGCCGGGGTCGATCGGCGGCAATTGTGTCCCCACCCGCGGCAGGTAGATGCGTTCGGCTTGTTGCACCTGTTTGATGAAGCCCAGCGCCTTGTTGGCATAGGGCAGCGCGCGCTCGGGGTGGCCCTGGCGCAGTTCGCCTTCGGACTGCCACATCTGGTCCAGCGCGGCGCGCAGCAGGGCGCGGGTCTTGGGGTCGAGCAAGGTGGCGGCCTCGGCGTGGTCATGGGTGTGGCCGAATTCGGACAGCACGTCCTGCGCCTGGCCAAAGCCGCTGCGCGTGGTGGGCGCGCCGCCGTGGTCGTGGCCATGGTGATCGTGATCGTCGAGCGCGGCGGCGCCGGCCGGATGTGCGTCGTGATCGTGGTCGTGATCGGCACTGGCAGGTGGGTGGGCCGGCGGTGCGGGAGCATCGGCGGTTGGCAGATCGTCGGCCGGGGCATCGCTGGTGGGCATGGTGTCGGCCGTGGTTGGGCCCTGGGGCGCGCCCTCGCTCTCTTCGCCCAGGAACTGGCCGTAGCGCAGCCGCAGCAGGCGCTGGTCCACGCCGATGGCGTCGGAGCGCTTGAGGTAACTGGCTGCATCCAGGCGCGGTTGTTCCTTCAGCAGCGCCTGCGCGTCGATGATGATCTGGCGCTGGCTGCGGAAGTAGGCCGGCAGGGTGCGTTTGACGCTGGCCTCCAGGCCGGTCGAGGTGCTCGCTTCGGGCGGCGGCCAGCGCAGGATCACGCTGGCGCTGCGGCCTTCCTGCGGGCCGGGCTGGCGGGTGTCGTGGACGATGAGCTGGGCGATCAGGTCCTCACCGGCTTCCATGCCCAGCGCCTGCGGCTGCAGGGTGGTGGCGAAGCGGCGGCGGTTGACCGGGCCGCTGCCGGTGAGGCTGCGACGCTCGGTCGTGAAGGTGATGTTCTCGCCGCTGCCCTGGGCCAGGGTCAGCCGCAGTTCGGCGCTGGCGGCCACCGCGTAGTCGTCGCTGGCTTCGAACTGCAGCGCCCAGCCGCGATTGCCGGTCTGGGCCGGCGTCCACAGCACCAGGCTCTGCTCGGGCGCCAGCACGCGGACCTGCGGCGGGCGGTCCGGCTGCACGTCCAGCCGGTGCAGCCGGCCGTCGGCGGGGGCGCCGTCGATCAGGATGCGATACAGCGCCGGCAGTTCGGCCAGCCAGTGGCCTTGCCACTGGTCGCTGCTGCCTTGCCGGGTCAGCGCGACCAGGCGGCCGTCGCCAAGCCGCAGCGCCACCGTGCGCGGGGCGGGGCTGACCTGCAGCTGCCAGTCCAGCCGGGTGCCGGCCGGCACCCGGGCGTCCAGGCCGGGCAGGCGTGCGGCCGGCAGGCCGGTGTAGGCCGGTGGTGCACTGTGCAGCCGCGCCTGCCGCAGCATGGGGGCGCCGCGCTCGGCACGCGCTGTGGCGAGGCGATCGCCGTTGGCGGCCGATGGTGGCAGTGCGCGCGGCGGCCACAGCAGCAATGCCGCGCAGGCGAATACGCCCAGCAGGCTCCAGGGCCCGGTGCGCCGCCACGGCCAGGCCGGACGTAGATCGCGCGGGCTGCTGCGCAGGCGTTGTTCCAGCCGCTGCCGTTGCAGCGCCTGCAGCGGGCCGAGGCGTTCGCGCGGGAGCAACAGCAGGTCGCTGCTGTCTTCCAGCTCCGGCGCACGGTCCAGCCGGCGGATCAGCCAGGCCTGGTCCAGTCGGCGTGCTGCCCGCAGCGCCACCGCTGCCAGCACCAGCAGGCCCGCAAGCAGGGCGCCTGCAAGCCACCACGGTGCGAGCGCCGCCTGCAGGCGCCAGGCCAGCACCGCCGGCAACAGCGCCAGCGGCAGCCCGAACAGCAGCACGCCGGCCGCCGCTCGCCGGCGTGCGGCCTGCCACGCGCGCTGCAGCTGCGGGGTGCTCATGCCGCCGCGTTCCGGCGTGGGGCGGTGGCCAGCCAGCGCTCCAGGGCGAACAGCAGCAGCACCAGGCCGACCAGCCAGGGCGCCAGCGACTGCGGCGGCAGGTTGAGCCGGATCGCGGCGCCACGCTGCGGTTGCTGGGTCTGCGCCGGTGCGGCGTGCGGGGTGGGCGGTGGCTGCACTGCGGTGCGCAGGCGGGCGGGGAAGTCGGCATCCAGCAGCGCGGGCAATTGCTGCGGTTGCAGCGGGGCGGTCCAGCGCAGCACCCGGCCACGGCCCAGCGCTGCGGCTTCCAGCAGCGGTTCGCCATCGGTCTCGGGTGCCGCTTGCAGTAGGGCGGCGAGTGCGGCCGGAACCGGCGCCTGCGCCTGCAACACCAGTTGCCCACCCGCCGCGGCCCAGGCGATGACCGAGTCTGGCGGGGCGCTGGGCGAGAGCCAGACCACGACCGTGCCGGGCGCCCAGCGCGGCGGCTGCGCGGCCGCCGGCGTGACCACCGGCAGGCGGTCCGGCAGCGCCCAGGCCGCCTGCACGGCGCGCAGATAGCGCAGCGCCGGCATCGCGGTGTCGTCGGTCACCACCTGCAGGTGCAGTGGGGCGGGCGGTGTGGGTGCTGCCAGCGGCGAGTGGCCGGGCAGCACCTGCCATTGCACGGCACGCGCGAGCTGGATGCGCTGCGCATCCAATGCGCCCCATTGCGCGGGCACGATCACGCGGAGCGCCGCCCCGGCCGGCAGACGGGCGTCGAGTTCGCGCAACAGGCTGCCGACCGGCTGCGCGGTGCCCAAGGTCGCGGGGCTGCGGTCAGCGGTATCGGTATTGATCGGCGCAAAGCCCGGCGCCAGCCAGAGCCATTGCGCGTCATCGGCGTGGGGCAGCGCACGCGCGGCGGCCAGATCCACGCCCGGGCTGACGGCGATGCGTGGGCGGCTGTCCTGCCGCTCGCGCAATGCCGGTTCGGCCAGCAGCAGGGCCAGGGCGGCCAGCAGCAGCAAACGCAGCAACAGCAGCGGCCATTCGTCCAAGCGCACCCGGTGGCGCGGGCGCGGCATCGCCCGCAGCCAGCGCAATGCGGCGAAGTCGGTGGGGCGGTGCTCGCTGCGCCGTGCCAGGTGGATCAGCAAGGGCATCAGCAGCGCGGCCAGCGCAGCCAGGCCGGCGGGCAGGAGCAGCAGCAGATTCACCGCACGCTGCCTGCGTGGGCGGAGACGGCAACGGCCACGCGCATGCAACCGCGCGGCGCAGGTAACGGCCGCGGCGTGCCGCGATGTTGCGCAGCCAGCGAGCAGTGGCAAGCCGTCATCGCGCAGACACCGGCGCCGCCAGGCAATCGCGATGCGCGCGTGATGCATGCCTGTGCCGATGCCGATCCCGATGCGGGGCAGCGGCTGTGCAGCGGCTGCCTGCCCACGGCAACGACCGTCGTGGGTTTCCCGGTTGCCGCATCGCCTGCGCCTCTGCGCGCGCGCCGCGGTGGCAGCAAGATCGGGCCTGCACGACTGCTCACCGGGCCGTGCCCTGACCAAACAGTTGGCGCAACGCGGCATCGGCCGGCGCATCCAGGTAATGCACGGCGTGGCGGATGCCAGCCGCCTGCCAGCGTGCCTGGCGCGCGCGCTGGGCATCGGCAAAGCGCTGCAGGTAGTCGGCACGCATGGCCGCACCGTCGCCAAGCAGTTCCTGCCCGGTTTCCGGATCGCGAAAGCGATGGCCGCCGGCGAACGGGAAATCGCGCTCGTCGCAGGTCAGCACCTGCAGCTGCAGCACTTCGCGGCGCGCGGCGGCGAATTTTTCCAGCGCGGCGGCCAGTTCCTCGTCGAATCCGTCGCCGATGGACAGCAGCAAATCATGCGCGGCGATGCGTTCCCACAACGGCCGCAGTGCGTCCAGTCCGGGCCAGCGGCCACCGGCGCGCAAGTTCTGCAAGGCCAGCCACAGCCGGTCGCGTTGGCGGCTGCCGACACCGGCCGGCACCGCGACCAGGCCGCCGCCATGCAAGGCGTAGAGCCCGACACGGTCGCCCTGCTGAAGCGCCACCTCTGCTGCGCAGGCGGCCAGCGTGGCCATCGTGTGCAGGCGGGTGTGCTGCGGCCGTGCGCTGTCGGCCTGGCCGGCCGATGCGGTGGCGTCGAGCAATAGCCATAGCGTCAGCGGGCTTTCGCGCTCGGCTTCGCGGACGAAGAAGCGGTCCGAGCGTGCGTAGAGTTTCCAGTCGATCTGGCGCAGCGCATCGCCCGGTTCGTAGGCGCGGTATTGCGCAAATTCCAGCCCGGCACCGCGGCTGCGGCTGGCGTGCTGGCCAATGCCGTGCGCGCCCTGCGCCTGGCGTGCACGCAGCTGCAGGCCGCGCAGGCGGGTGCGCACATCGGCGGGAATCAGCGACGGCAACGGCATCTGCGCCACGGCCCGATCAGGACGGGAACGGCACGGCGTGCAGCAGCGCGGCGACCACCTCGTCGGCGCTGCGTTGTTCGGCTTCGGCGGCGAAGGACAGCAGCAGGCGATGCCGCATCACCGGCGCGGCCAGCGCCAGCACATCCTCGCGGGTGGCGGCGAGCCGGCCATGCAACAGCGCTCGTGCCTTGGAAGCGAGCACCAGCGACTGGCCCGCGCGCGGGCCGGCGCCCCATTTGATCCACTGGCGCACTGCGTCACTGGCCTGTGGGCCAGGCCGGCTGGCGCGCACCAGGCGGTTGATCCAGGTCAGCAACTCTGCGCCCACATGCACGTGCCGCACATGCTGCTGCAGTGCCTGCACGCTGGCCGCATCCATCACCTTGGGCACCTGCGCGCTGGCCGTGCCGGTGGTCTGGCTGAGGATGTCGCGCTCTTCCTGCTCGCTGGGGTAGTCCACGCGCACATGCAACAGAAAGCGATCCAGCTGCGCCTCCGGCAGCGGGTAGGTGCCGGCCTGCTCGATCGGGTTCTGCGTGGCCAGCACGAAGAACGGCGCCGGCAGCGCATACGTGGTGCCGGCGTAGCTGACGGTGCGCTCGCTCATCGCTTCCAGCAGCGCGGCCTGGGTCTTGGGCGGGGTGCGATTGAGTTCGTCGGCCAGCAGCAGGTTGGTGAAGATCGGCCCTTGCTGGAAGCGGAAATGCCGGTGGCCGGTGCCGTGGTCTTCTTCCAGCAACTCGGTACCCAGGATGTCGCTGGGCATCAGGTCCGGGG
This sequence comes from Xanthomonas cucurbitae, assembly GCF_002939885.1. Lineage (GTDB taxonomy): Bacteria > Pseudomonadota > Gammaproteobacteria > Xanthomonadales > Xanthomonadaceae > Xanthomonas > Xanthomonas cucurbitae. Next base: position 11,277 of record NZ_MDED01000033.1, on the reverse strand, counting down.
TGAATTGCACGCGGCGGAACTGCAGCTCCAACGCCTGGCCAAGCGAGCGCACCAGTAGCGTCTTTCCCAGTCCGGGCGCGCCTTCCAGCAGGCAGTGGCCACCGGCCAGCAAGCCGATCAGCAGCTGCTCCACCACTGCCTCTTGGCCGACCACGGCCTGCGCCAAGGCAGCACGCAGCGCGCCCAGTTGCGAGAGCTGGGCAGTGAGGATGTCGTTGCTGGGGGACGTCATGGGGGAAGTCTCGTTCTGTGGCTGCTGGCGTAGGCGCGCGCTGGCGGGCGATGCGGTGTGACCGATAAAGCGGCATCGCGCGCCAGCGCGCTCCTGCGTGCTGGAGTCAGTTGGTCAAGGCATACATCACGATGTTCACGCCGAACCGGGTGTTGTCTTCGGCCAGAAAGCGCTTGTTGCGCCAGTCGTAATCCCATTCGCAGCCGTAGTCCTTGTTGCTGTAGAGCACCCCCAGCCGGCCGCCGATGTGGATGCCCTTGAGATAATCGTGCACCAGGTCGTCGCCCCAGCCATTGAGTTCGAAGCTGGTGGCTGGCGGGCCATCGGGAAACTTGAAGAACGCGCTGTACAGGCGGTGATCGTTCGGCAGCTTCTGCAACGCGCTCTTGCCGAAGATGGCGCGCATCTGCGCCTCGAACGAGGTGGCGAACAGGCCGTCGATATCGTGGTTGCAATCGTCCACGAAGACGAAGCCGCCGTTGCGCACGTATTGTTCGAAGTTGCCTCGCTCGGCCGGGTTGAACTCCACCAGTTTGTGCCCGGACAGATAGCAGAACGGCGCCTGCAACATGCGCGGATCGGCCAGGTCGATGACATGCTCCTGCGGGTCCACCCGCAGCTGCGTGTAGTCGATCAACGAGGTCAGCAGGTTGGACGGCATGCGCGCATCCACATCCCAATCCCCCGAGTCATAGCGCAGCCGCGTGAACCAGAAATCGTAGTTGCCGGCCGCATGCGCATGCCGCGGCAGCGCCAGTGCCCCGGCGCTGCCGAGCAGCAGGCCGAGGACGTGACGACGCGATGTGGCAGCCGGGAGGGAATCGGGAACCGGCAGCGCTGGCGAACAGTCAGGTTGAGCGGAGCGGCTCTTGCTCCCCCATTCCCGATTCCCCACTCCCGATTCCCGGTTCTCGGTCACACCGCGTCCGACAACGAGGTAAACGTGAAATCGCGCAGCCGCATCGGCGGAATCATCATCACGTAGCTGGATTCATCGTCGGCCACGCGCACCGGCTTGCCCAGCTCGTCGATGTTGTTGAGCATGATGATGGGCGATTCGTTGAAGCGGAAATTCTTCACCGGGTGCTTGATCTGCCCGTTCTCGATGTAGAACGTGCCATCGCGGGTCAGCCCGGTGAGCAGCACGGTCTGCGGGTCGACCATGCGGATGTACCAGGTGCGCGTGACCAGGATGCCCTTGTCGGTGCCGCGCACCAGTTCGGCGATGTTCTTCTCGCCGCCGGCCATCAGCAGGTTGCCCGGCTCGCCCAACGCACGCTTGCCGTTCTTCTGCGCCCAGTAGCGCGAATACTGCAGGTTGGCGATCTTGCCGTTCTCCACGATGGACATCTTCTCGCGCGGCAGGCCTTCCTCGTCCCACGGCAGCACCGCTGCGCGCGCATCCCACGGATCGGCGGTGATGTTCACGCGCGGATCGTAGACCTGTTCGCCCAGCTTGTTGCCGCCTCCCTTCTTGGACAGGAAGCTGCGGCCTTCGTCGGCCATGCGCGCATCGAAGTAGCGCATCATGAAAGAGATCAATCCCGCCGCTGCCGCCGGCTCCAGGATCACCGTGTACTTGCCCGGCTCCAATGCCTTGGCCTCGGCCGAATCGCTGGCCTTGCGCATGGCGACGCGGATGTCCTGCTCGGCCTTGAAGTCGGCTGCATCTTTGAGATTGCGCCCCACCCAGCCCGAGCCGCGGCCATCTTCGGTGCGCACGGTGCAGGTGTAGTCGAAGCGTGCGCCGCGCTGATAGCCGAAGTTGCCCTTGCTGTTGGCAAACGCGGTGAAGCTCTGCCCATCTTCCAGAAAACCGGCCGCGATCAGGCCCTTGCCCTTGCACGGGGCAATCGAATCGGCGGCCACCTGCGCGCGGAACGCCGGGGCCACTGCAGCGGTGGACTCGCTGAAGGTGGGGCTGGGTGCATAGGTCTGCTTGTCGACCGCCGGCATGAACTCCGGATTCTCCGGTGCCAGCCTGGCCAGGTCTTCGGCGCGGCGCACCACGCGCTCCAGCGAGGCGTCGTCGAACGCATTGATGGTGGCCACGCCCACGCGCTTGCCGAACGCCACCTGCACCTGCAGGTCGGTGTTGTCCACGATGCCGCTGGTGGAGACATTGTTGAGCGCAAAACGGATATTGCCGTCGATCGCGCCGCTGAGCGTGGCGGTGCATTCGTCGGCCTTGGACAGCTTGATGACCTTGTCCAGGATGGCTTTGGCCTGCGCTTCGGTAAGGATGCTCATATGGGTTTCTCCTGTCAGCCGAGCGAGCGGGCGGTGCTGATGACGTTGATGCCATCGAAGCGGGCGGTGGACGAACCATGCGAGACCGCCGAGACCTGGCTCGGCTGGCCCTTGCCATCGAAGAACGAACCGCCCAGGCGGTAATCGCGTTGATCGGCCACGGCGCTGCAGGCATTCCAGAATTCCGGGGTACGGATCTGGTAGGCCACGTCTTCGAGCATGCGGGTGATGGCGCCGTTCTTGATCTCATAGAACAGCTGACCACCGAACTGCGCGTTGTAGCGCTGCTGGTCGATGGAGAACGAGCCATCGCCGATGATGTAGATGCCGTTCTCCACGTCCTTGATGACATCGCTCACGCTGAGCTGCGTCTTGCCGGCGGCCAGTGAGACGTTGGGCATGCGCTGGAACTGCACGCTGGACCAGGAGTCGGCGTAGCAGCAGCCATCGGAGGCCGTCTTGCCCAGGATATGCGCCTGATCGCGGATGGCCTGGTAATCCACCAGCTTGCCGTCGCGGATCAGGTCCCATTGCTTGGTCTTCACGCCTTCATCGTCGTAACCCACCGCGCCCAGGCTGCCTGCCTGCGTCTTGTCGGCGAGGATGTGCACCTTGTCGCTGCCGTACTGGAAGCCGGACTTGAGCTTGTCCAGCGTGGCGAAGCTGGTGCCGGCGTAATTGGCCTCGTAGCCGAGCACGCGGTCCAGTTCCAGCGGATGGCCGATCGACTCGTGGATGGTCAGCCAGGTATGCGAAGGGTCCAACACCAGGTCGTACTTGCCGGGCTTCACTGAAGGCGCCTTGAGCTTTTCCTGCGCCTGCTTGGCTGCGGCGATGGCGTCTTCCTTCATATCGTAGGACAGGCCGTAGTTCACCACGCCATTGGGCGAGACGAACTTGCCGGCGGCAGCGCCGTCCAGATACTCGTAGCCCATGCCCATCGGTGCGGACAGCCCCTCGCGGGTACGGAACTTGCCGCTGGCCTTGTCGATGGCGGTCACGCTCATCGGGGCCCAGATGCGGTGCACATCCTGGTCGATGTAGGAGCCGTCGGTGCTGGCGAAATACTTCTGCTCGTTGACCACGAACAGCATCGAGTTGACGAAGTTGGCGCCGGCGGCGGCCGCAGCGGCATTGACGCCCAGCAGCAGGTCCACCTTGTCCTTGATCGGCACTTCCATCGCGTTCTTCTTGATCGGCGTCTTCCAGCTGACCTCGCCCACGCCGGGTGCGGGCGCCAGCTGCACCGGCGTGCCCTGCACCCTGGCGTTGGCCTTGGCGATGGCCACTGCCTGCGCCGCTGCCTTGGCCACGCCCTGTTCGGTGAGCTCGTTGGTGGCGGCAAAGCCCCACGCGCCGCCCACGATCACGCGGATGCCCGTGCCGATGGACTCGGCGTTGACCACGTTCTGCACCTTGTCTTCGCGGGTAATCACGAACTGCCGCAGATAGCGCCCGATGCGCACATCGCAGTAACTGGCGCCGGCCTGCCGCGCGGCGTTGAGGCCGGCGTCGGCCAGGCGCTTCTTGCGGCTCACATCGAAGGGTGTCAACAACTGCTCGGCGGCAATCGCGTTGCCGAAGTAGGCGGGCAGGACGAGCCCGCCCATGGTCAGCCCACTCAGGGCCAGGAAATCACGTCGCTGCACGGGCAACTCCCAATCGTCGCGCACGCTGCGCGGGTGGTGTAGTGACGCGCGGATGGCACCCGCACGGTATCCCCGATTCTTGCCGGGCGATGAATGCCGCGTCAAATGACTTTCGGCAGGGGTGTGGGCGAGTGCCCCTGCCCGGTGCCACGGCACGGTACCAGGGCGTGCCGGGCGGCAGTCGTGCCGCTCACTGCACACGGCCCGTGTCGGCAGGCCGGCACGGGCTGGTCGGTGTGGACACCCGTGGCGGCGCGACCGGCGCCCGCGTGTGGCGTGCGCTCACCCCAGCGCGCGCGCGGTGTTGATGACGTTGATGCCGTGAAAGCGCGTGGTGGAGGCACCGTGCGACACCGCCGACACCTGGCTGGGCTGACCCTTGCCATCGAAGAACGAGCCACCCAGGCGGAAGTCGCCTTCGTCGCATACCGCGCTGCAGGCGTTCCAGAATTCCGGCGTGCGGATCTGGTAGGCGCCGTCTTCCACCAGCCGCGTGACCTGGCCGTTCTTGATCGCGTAGAACAGTTGCCCGCCGAACTGTGCGTTGTAGCGCTGCTGGTCGATCGAATACGAGCCGCGCCCGTGGATATACAGCCCGCGCTCGACGTTGCGGATCATCTCGGCCACTGCCAGCGGCGTCTTGCCCGGCGCCAGCGAGACGTTGGGCATGCGCTGGAATTGCACGTTCGACCAGGAATCGGCGTAGCTGCAGCCATCCGAAGCGGTCTTGCCCAGCAGGTGCGCCTGGTCGCGGGTGCATTGGTAATCGACCAGGATGCCGTCCTTCACCAACTCCCATTGTTTGGTCTGCACGCCCTCGTCGTCGTAGCCCACCGCGCCCAGGCTACCCGGCCGGGTCTTGTCGGCGACAAAGGTCACCGCGTCGCTGCCCCACCGGAACTTCGCATCGCGCTTGTCCAGCGTAGCGAAACTGGTGCCGGCGTAGTTGGCTTCGTAGCCCAGCACGCGATCGAGTTCGAGCGGATGGCCCACCGACTCATGGATGGTGAGGAACAGGTTGCTCGGGTCGATCACCAGATCGTACTTGCCCGCTTTCACCGACGGTGCGGTGAGTTTGGCGCGTGCCTGCTTGGCGGCGGCGATGGCATCTTCGCGGGCGTCGTAGCTGTTCCCATAACCGACAAGCCCGCCCGGCAGCGCATGCTTTTCGCGCGGATCGCCATCCAGGTATTCGTAGCCCATGCCCATCGGCGAAGACAGCCCGTCGCGGGTGCGGAACGTGCCGCTGGCCTTGTCCACGGCGGTCACGGTGAACGGTAGCCATAGCCGGTGCACGTCCTGGTCGATGTAGGACCCATCGCTACTGGCGAAATACTTCTGCTCGTTGATGGCGAACAGGCGCGACGCCACGAAGGTGGCGCCGGCATTGAGCGCGGCCGCATTGACGTCCATCAACAGCGCCACCTTCTCCTGCAATGGCACCTCCATCGCGTTCTTCTTGATCGGCGTGCGCCAGCGCACCTCGCCTGCCGGCGTCACCGGTGCCAGCTGCACCGGCGTACCGCCCAGCCGCGCATTGGCCTTGGCAATCGCCACCGCCTGCCGCGTGGCTGCGGCCACCCCATCGCTGGTCAGCGTGTGGGTGGCAGCGAAGCCCCAGGCGCCATCGGCCAGCACGCGCACGCCCACGCCGCTGGATTCCGCGTTGACCACGTTGTCCACCTGCGCCTCGCGGGTCATCACGAATTGGCGCAGGTAGCGGCCAACGCGCACATCGCAATAGCTGGCGCCAGCGGCCTTGGCGGTGGTGAGCGCGGTATCGGACAGGCGTCGGTTGCGCGCCGCATCCACCGGCGCGAGCAGGTGGTCGGCCGCGATCAGCCGCGTGTTCGGCAGCAGCATGCCGGCGGCCCCGATGCTGGACAGGGTGAGGAAGGTACGACGGTCCACGTGCGGTCTCTCCAATCAGTGCGCGCAATGCAGCAGATGCACGCTAGCAGCCGAGCCTTACCGCCCATGCCGGTTTGGTCAAGTGCCGCCGCCCGACCGGCCCAGCGTACAGCCCCCCATGCAGAGGGGAATTGCCGTTGCAGTAAGCGAACCCGAGCGCTTGTGGCCGCACGCGTGCGCCGTTAGTTTTGCCGTCCATAGCCGCCTTGCTGCGCTGCGTTTGGTGCCGCCGTTGCAGCGCGTGCGCCGTCCATATCACTTTGGGGGAAACGTGATGAAAACCACCGCTCGCTGCGTCGTGGCGGCGCTTATTGTCCTTTCCGGCATGTTGCCGCTGGTGAGCGCCGCTGCCGACTGGTATGTATCGCCGACCGGCTCGGACAGCAACACCGGCACGCGTGCGCGGCCGTTCGCCACCGTGATGGCCGCGCAGGCCGCAGCGGCCAGCGGCGATACCGTCTACCTGCGTGGCGGCACCTATCGCCTGACCACGGCCAACATCACTGCGGTTCGGCAGCCCTACGCGATCGTCAACGACATCACCAAGGACGGCATCGCCTACGTCAGCGCCGATGCCGAGCGGCCGGTGTTCGACTTCACTGCGGTGACTCCGGCGGACCAGCGCGTGGCAGCATTCCGGATCAAGGCCAGCCACTGCACCTTCCGCGGCTTCGAGGTGACTGGCGTGCGTATCACCATCGCCGACCGCCTGACCCAGTCGGAGGCGTTCCGGGTGGAAGGCGGCAACGGCAATCTGTTCGAACGTCTGGCCATCCACGACGGCCAGGCGATCGGCTGGTATCTGGTGGCCGGCAGCAATAACCGCGTGCGCAATGTCGATGCATACAACAACAAGGGGTTGAACAGCTTTTCCTACGGCAATATCGATGGCTTCGGCGTGCACCCCGCAGCGGCCGGCAGCACCGGCAACAGCATCGAAGGCAGCCGAGCCTGGAATAACAGCGATGACGGGTTCGACCTCATCAATGCCTGGGAAGCGGTGACGCTGCAGCACAACTGGTCGTTCCGCAACGGGTTCGACGTGGACGGCACGCTGCTGGGCGATGGCAATGGCTTCAAGGCAGGCGGCTACGGCCGCAACGGCAGCGCCTATCCGCAACCGGTGCCGCAGCACCGCATTGCCTTCAACCTGGCGGTGGACAACCGCAGCAACGGGTTCTATGCCAACCATCAGATCGGCGGGCAGACCTGGATCAGCAACACCGCCATCAACAACGGCCGCGCCAACTTCGACATGCTTTCCACGCTGGCGGACAACCGCACCGACGTGCCTGGTTACGCGCACACCCTGGCCAACAATCTCGGCTATGGCGCAAAGGTCGAAATCGCCAACCTGGGTGCGGCCAGCGCCAACACCATCGGGCGCAACTCCTTCACCCTACCGCTCAACGCCACTGCGCGCGACTTCGTCAGCCTGGACGAGCGCCAGCTCACCCGCCCGCGCCAAGCCAACGGCAATCTGCCGGTCGTCAGTTTCGCAACACTGGCCCCGGGTAGCGCGCTGATCGATGCCGGCGCCGATGCCGGCGAAGCCTTCAACGGGCGCGCACCAGACCTGGGCGCGTTCGAAACGCAGTAGTCCGCGCGCCAGCGCTCATTCGAAATACAGTGAGCGCAGTGCGCGCAGCGATGCGGCCGCTTGTGGAGCTGGCCGGGACAACGTTTCCTGATAAAGCTGCGCTGTCGCTCCACAGCGCCATAGCGGCGACGACGCTGCCCAGTTGAACGTTGCCTTCTGCGAGGCCACCCGTTCCCAGAACAGCGCGTTGTAGCGGACCTGGACGGCATTTCTGGCTGTTTCTGGCACATCCTGCTGCGGCTGCTTGAGCGATGCTGCTTCGACCAGATCGGCAAGTAGTTCGCGCACGCGTGCGTGGGTTCTCTGGTCTTGTAAGCGGGCGTCGTTATTGAGCAATGCGTTACATTGCGCCTTGTTGCGCGTGCGTGCGGCGTGCTCCCAGAGTGCGGCGGTGCCTTGCCCCCAACGCACCAGGTCGGCGTCGGACGATCGCCCAAATGCAAAGGCATTCAGTTCGATGTAGAGCCTGCGCAGCCAGGCAATTGCAATCTCCTTGTCTTTAGCGAGCAAGGCCTGCCGGATCGCGGGCGCACGCTGCAGAACCGGGTCCGGCTGCTTGTCCGCGTAGGCCAGGTAGGCACGCCAGGTTGCATCGCTTGCGTTCATCTGATGAAGCGCGCCAGCCATGGCAAGGGCCGCTGGTGTCGCTTGTCTGCCCTGGGCATCCACCACCCGCAGACTTACGCCGCTGTCGATGAGTTCGATGGCATCGACCCACGCGACCGACGTCGGAGGGGTATGACTGCGCTTGGAGAGCAGATCCGGCCCAAATCCGGCCCGCAGCAAAATCTCGCGCGACTGCGTCTCTACGTGTTGCAGCGCAGACTCCCGCCACTCTTTGGGCGATCTGCTCGGTGTCGAGGTCTGATGCAGGCCGATGGACCCATGCAGGCCCAACTCCGGTGCCGGTGACGCAGCCCATAGCAGGGTGCAGGCGCTGGCGCAACGGTCATCGACGCGCACCACCAGTTCACGGGCACGCACGATCTTCGCCACTTCCAGCGCATCTTCGACCAGGCCACCACCGCTAAGAATGTCGATCCGCTGCAGGTGTGGCGCCTGCGCAATGGCTGCCTTGAAGTCCGGGACGAAATTCGCCGAGATGAACCCATCGATACGTAGCACGCGCTTGTCTGCGCTGAGTCGCATGCGGGCATCGGTCTCCTCGTGGCGGATACGATCATTTTCGATCTGCTGAAACAGCAGTGTGGCGATCAATGGCAGTGCCGATATCAGCAACCAGACCGACGTCCAGGCAGGGGAGGTGCCGTAGCCGGGGTCGCGCTTGACCGCAACGCCGAGCACGGCCGCTGTCAGCAGCAGCGAGACGGCAAACAGGCCCAGGTGCCACGCAAGCGGCAGTGGGGGTGGCCCGGGCGCGTGCATCCCCCACAGCGGCAATGCAACGCCCAGTGCCAGGCAGCCGATCAACGCGGCGATGCCGCATACACGCAGCCACGGTGTGCGGCGCGGACTCCAACGACGGCCGAGCGATGTCCAACTCGGCTCGCCAGGGCACCAGGACATCGTGTCCGGCCGATACTGGCCATGCTCGAATTCCGCCTTGACCCGGCTGATTTCCCTTGCGCCCAGATAGCCGCGCCGGTCGCGTAAATGGAGTGATTGCATGTCTATTTCAGCCAGCGTAATAGGGCTACCAGCGCCAGTGCAGTGATCCCTGCCACAACGTACAGGCCTGTTTGCCACCGGCCGGTAGGCCGATGCGTGACGACCCAGCCTGGCTTGCTGTCCCAGGAGGTGCTTCCCGCATTGATGAGATGTACCAGTGCAAATAGCTGTACAACCATGTTGATCGGCGGTAACCCCAGCCCCATGCCGAAGACGAATATCCGCCCCTCGCGGCAAAAGGCATCCGCCACGCCCAGCGCATAGCCGTCAGGACGCAGGACCCTGATCCCGAACAACCACTTGCCGGGACTACTGCCGCAAAGCCCGATCCAGATTGCGAGCATCGCCACCAACAAGAGTGTCGTCAGCATGCCTGACACCAGTGGCCTGCTTATCAACGGATAGACCAGTGACGAATACAGCGGCGGGCTCACGGTACCCACCACCATGCCGATGGCAAACCACAGCAGCATCCCCAGCGCGAGCGAATCGAAACTACGCGCAAAATATCGGCGCCACGGGTGCGGCCGCACGTCCTGCCAGCCATCGGCATACACATGCAGCGGCGGTGCATCGGCGGGTAACACCTGTGGCACACGGCTCATCGGGGCGAGGAAGTCGCCGGAACCGAAATGGGGGTTCGCCCGGCGATCCTTGGTGACCAGCCTTTCCGGCAAGGGCTGCGGTTCTGGGCCGGTGACTGGAAGTTCAGGCGGCGCGGAGTGGAACAGGGAGCAGGTTGCGTACGCTTTCCAGTCGGCCATGCCTGCTGTCCACATCAATGTGTCCGGGCGCAGGCGCCCTTCTGCAAACCATGCCTGTATCTCCAACCGTGTTCCGCCCACCGCGCCGCCATTTTCCTGGGCGTACCAGTACTGCTCCATCCCGATGGGTGACATGACGGCCTTCTGTTGGTGGAATGGTGACGGCACGTGTCCGTCGCACGAGTGCTGCAAACACCAGCGGGATGCAGCGACAGCACCGCGCGTCAGTGCATGCGGTGACGGCTTGCACGCAGCCCTGCCGTTCTCACCCGTGGGTGCTATCGCATATGCGCCAGGCGTTCGACGATCTCTTCTGCATGGGTTTCGATCAGGCCTTCCGACGTGCCCCAGGCGGTGCTATTGGTCGACTCCACATCGAAGGCAGCCACGGTCTTGCCAGCATCCTTGACCTCGATCGAGGTCTTGACCTTGTCGCGTCCGGCCATGATGCCAGCCCAGAACCGTGCGCCATTGCTGCGCATGTAGTAATGGGTCACGCGGATGTCCAGTTGGCGTGCCCCCGGCGCTCCCTGCGTGCCACGGAGTTTGGCTTCGACCAACTTGGCATCGAGCTGTCGCCGAAACATGGCCAGGCTGGCTGCATCGGTATCGTCGTTACCAGTGATCTGATACCAGTATGTGGTGGCAGCGTCGGCCTTGTATGACTGACGTACCACGCTGTTGGTAGAGCAAGCGCACAGCAAGGAGGCGCCCATCAGCGTGAGTGCGCAGGCCATCTTCTTCATGTCGTCCCCTGTGGAATCCATTCGAACCAGCCGATTGCCAGCTGGCTGCGAAGCGTAACAAGTCCCGGCGCCAGTGAATGTCGGGAGAATTCCGACAATGCGAAGCGCGGGGATATAACCAACGCGGTCAAGGGCGTCGCCGATGCGGTCACTCAGCACCTTCGCATACAACCCGAAGGCCGTAGTCGATCACAGTTCAGTACAAGCGAGACGATTTGTCGGGTGCCAATACGGCTGCTGCATTATTTCTGTTGCGCAAGATGAAGCACAGATCGTTATTCGCCATTGCTGCATGGTTGAATCCATTGCGAAAGTGACAGAACGTCAAGTGCTGTACGCGGATGCGACAGCATGGCGAGCTGCGCCGGCCGGAAGGCGGATCGGGATTCGAAATGCGGCTTTAAGGACGCTCTGAACAAAGCAGCCTGATCTGCGACAATTAACCGACGACCCAAGCGGACGATTTCGATGCAACTGAGCTTTGGCGACGCGGAGT
>NZ_MDED01000032.1 GCF_002939885.1 Xanthomonas cucurbitae | reverse complement strand
ACGATCTGGTCTTTGAGTTCGGGGCTGTAGCGGGCCATCGCGGTCTCCATCTGAGGATTCAGGGGAGCGGACAACTATCGTGACATGGGGGGAGTGCCGCGGGTGGTGGACTGGCCTCCGCATTGAACGCCAGCATGGCAGGCGGCAGTACCGCAGGGGGCATCGGTGGTGCGACGGGCGTCGGCAGCGCTGGAATTGGCGCAAGCACAGGAGGGGGCGGCGGTGCGACCGCAAAGGCCGCAGGTTCTCGCGTCGGGGGTGGTGCCGCGTCAGGATCGGAAAATCCAGTGTCGGCGGCCGCTTCGCCTGCTAGCCAAGAATCAGGCAGCAGCTTGAAGCAAGCCGCAAAACAGGCCGGAAAAGCTGCGAAGGGTGGTGACGACGATATGGATCAGCAAGCCGTCGCGCAGCAACGGCAGATGACACCAAAAGAAGGGACTGGCGGCAACGGCAAGGCTGTTGCGCAGGGCGCCGAGGTGGCCACACGGGCGCTTGGCGTGCTGGGCGCTATCAGCGTACCCGGCATGGAAAGCTCCCACGGGCTTTCGCTTGGGGGCACCGGTTCTCCCCCTCCAGTCCCCGGCGGTAACAGTCCAACGCCTGATGACGGCGCGGAGCCGACTGCACAAGCGGAATCCAACATTATTCGTCCGGCATCGGACACCACTAGCACCGGAGACGTCGGCGCGCTCAATGTGCCCGGCATGGCTTCTAGCGTTAACTCTCAATCGGAGACGTAATCATGATGAACGATATATTTTTTGGCCTGATGATGCTCGGCGGCTTTTTTGTTCTCGGTATTGGTATGTGGGCGCTTGGTCAATGGCTGCGACGCAAAGGCTTCGGCCCGCAGCTCGATGCACTGGATAAGCAGTACACGGCACTACAGCATCGTGTGAACCGATTGGCTCTGCCTGCCGCTGCGCATTTCTACGGCGGCATGGGTATGCTTAATCGCATGCCACTTTTCGGCAACAAGAATCAGGTGGTACTGGTAGAGCGTGTGAGAATGGCCATCCTTCAGATGGAAGAGGAAGAACGGCAGCGAGGCAGGGTCATCAATCGCTGACGAGCACAGCCAGTTCCATCACCCACAACCCCGCCTGAACGCGGGGTTTTGTTTTCCTGCCGCAGCAGCTCCGTCTATTACACACCGCGAAAACGGCCTGTATCTCGCTCTACTGAATTTTTCGTGCCGGGCGCTACAACCCCATAGGAGGTGGTGAAAAAACACGCCTGTGGGCCATACATGGCCATTTTGCGACGCATTTACAGCTCATTAGCCAGTCTTGGCGCTGCCTCGCCCTTTTTTTGGTGCCTGATCGTTCTTTGCCCTTCCTGGGTCTGACCAGGTGCAAATGGCGCGGTGGGTAATCCACGGGCTACTCCCGGCTGTGCCGGACGAAAGCGTCGGGCGCGTAAAATCTGGCACCAAAGGAAGGCTCCCTGCGGCAGCCGACTTAGTGTTAGCAACTACAGTTGACACTCGCCCAATTAGCAACTATAGTTGACACATGATCGAGCTAATAAAAACCGACCTATTCGACCGCTGGCTTGTCGGCCTTCGTGATCGTCAGGCCCGTGCGAGGATCGAGGCGCGCATTCGGCGCTTGAGCCTTGGCAACCCCGGCGACGTGAAGCCGGTAGGCGAAGGCTTGTCGGAAATGCGGATCGACCACGGCCCCGGCTATCGCGTCTATTTCATGCGGCGCGGCCCCTTGGTGGTGCTGCTGCTTTGTGGAGGCGACAAGAGCAGTCAGGAGCGGGACATTGCCCTAGCCAAGACCATTGCAGCGCAGTGGAAGGAGTGACCAAGATGGAAGTCAAATTCAGCCGCTACGATACGGCGGACTATCTCAAGACCGAGGACGATATTGCGGCCTATCTCGATGCCGTGATGGAGGACGGTGACCCCGCACTGATCGCGGCGGCGCTCGGAGACGTGGCCCGTGCCCGCAACCTTAGCCAGCTTGCCCGCGACGTAGGAATGAGCCGCCAAGGGCTGGACAAGGCCCTTTCAGGCGATGGCAATCCGAGCCTCGCAACCGTTGTGAAAGTCGCTCAGGCGCTTGGCCTGCGGCTCACTTTCAAACCAACCCACGGCGGCCCCGCACCGGCCGCAGGAGCCTAGATCCTCGCCCTTCCCTTTTTGGTGCCCTACGGCCGTAGGCCGACTGGCAAGGCCGGACCGCGCCTCAAGCGCGGGCTGTGCCGCGCAGGATCTGAATATCCTGAATATCCTGCTAACTCCGGGCGGGTGTGCGACGTTTCGGGCGGGTGTGCGACGCTACCGGGCGGTTGTGCGACGCTATCGGGCGGGTGTGCGACGCTTTAGGCGTCGCCAGTACCTTTTTTCCTCACCCGGTCGCCATCTAGAATCAGGCCGAGCGCCTTCAATTCGTCGGCATCTTCTCTCAGCCTGAATCGAGCATCTCGCATTGCTTTGCTCGGCACGATCCCAGCAACGGCCACGATAACAGTATCAAGATACCAACCGCCTGTCGGTTCTACTTTGTGGCTCAAAACGTGCCGCGCTACCGCTTGGCTAATGCCATGCTGCAGGCGGGCAATGGGGGCTGGGTCGTAGTACAGACTCAAGTCATGCTCAAGCAGCATCACCAGCGCTACGCCAAGGCGCACCCGCCATAGATTCCGTTCTCCCCCCGTTAGGGGATCAGGCCGTGTCATGGGCGATGGGATAACGTGATCAATCAATCCCCCGATTATTGGGAAATCGAATTGTGGCGTCTCAATTGTGATCGTCGCCGCTCGCAGCTCGGCCAACAGCTTTTCGATCTGCGCAAAGCTGTAGCGGCTGTCGGAAAGTGTTTTTCTCACCCGAGCGGGGTCTACCAGAAGCTCTACGCCACCATCAGAGACAGGGCGCCGACGTTCTGCGCAGTACAGGACCGCTTCCACAATATCGGCGTGCCTCTGGCCTAGCCTGCCTGCCACGCGGCAGCGGCCAAATGATGTATCTGTCCAATCACCTTCGCGCAATCGCGGGCGCTGGCTAGGCTGATAGAGCATTACCCGCGCCTGTGCGCTAGTACTGGTGGGGGTCACGGCATTACCACCGCTCATCGTCGCCTCCATTGACGATGTGCAGAGTGCTCTCCTTCTTCGTCGTCGCTAAGAGTTCCACTGGCACAAGGACGCCGCCGTCGTGGCGCTTGTACCATTGATCGAGCGGGGTGGCGTCGTAGTTCTGTTTGCTAACACCAAAGCGAACAAAAAAGCCTCTTCGTTCGTTGCCGATGGGCTGACGGTCATAGGCGCGGTCGCTGAGGCTCTTGGCCTCGTCCGCGGTCATCTTAGCGACGAAGCCGCACCAGCGGGCATTGTCGATTAAGGCGGATGCTCCTCGTGCTGCCTGCTGTTGATCCGTCTGCCCATCGCGGGCGCTGCCCTTGCTGACATGATGCAGGTACAGGACGGACGCCCCAGTGCTTACCGCGACGTACTCCAGCGTGGCGACAAGTCGTGCCATGTCGCCGTTGCTATTCTCGTCCCGATCGTGAATCCGGCTCAGGGTATCCAGTACGATCAACCGGGCACCGGCGCAAAATTCAATGACGCGGACAAGGTGCCGCTCATCCATCACGTTCAAGCGCTTACCCATGATCGGCTCAAGGGTGAGGTTCTGCGCGATGGCTTCACGTGCCTGCTGATTCAGGTGCTGACCGATGGCATGGATACGGCGCTCCAGTGCGACTTCTGGGTCTTCCCCAGCGAAATAGACCACACGGCCAGCGCACGCGGGGGCAAGCCCTACAAGATCGCCACCGGCAACGCTGCACGCGATGGCCATTGCGGCTTCCAGCGCCCAGAAGCTCTTGCCTGTGGCTCCGGGAGCCACTAACGCTCCTACTGTCTTTGCGAGGAAGCCCGGCCAAATAAAGTCTAGTGTGGGCGGTTCGTTCTCGAACGCTGCCCGTAAGTCAATCGCCACAATTCAGGCCCCCATTCCGGGACGAGGGGCCGAGCCGGAATGTTTGCACGCATCAATCCATGCCTCGACCTCGGCTAAATCCCACACGACCTTGCGACTGCTAAGTGCGATGCGCTGAGGGAATTTTCCCTGCTTTTCAAAGTTGTAGATCGTGCGCTCGCACAGTGGAATCATCTCCAGCAGCTGCTTTTTGCTAATGAGAACTTTACTCGCTCTCCTTAATTCGTTTTCCACACCGAATACCTCGTTTTGTCATCGTCCGAGGTTTAATTATTGCTACACAATGCCGGTGTTTTCCAGCATTAATGGGCTATTTTTTCGTTCAAAATCAATGGGTTAACCGTCCGACAAACGTATAGTTTCGGGACAGAGATATTCGCCCAATCTCTTGTTTTTCAGGAAGTTTTCTTAAGGAAATTTAGGAGAGAAAGACTGTCCAACAAACGTCTATTTCGGGACAAAAAAATGCCCACCAAAGTGGGCATTTCGCGA
Organism: Xanthomonas cucurbitae; assembly: GCF_002939885.1. Classification (GTDB taxonomy): domain Bacteria; phylum Pseudomonadota; class Gammaproteobacteria; order Xanthomonadales; family Xanthomonadaceae; genus Xanthomonas; species Xanthomonas cucurbitae. Next base: position 35,469 of record NZ_MDED01000032.1, on the reverse strand, counting down.
CAAAATGCAGGTCTCAAGGCTCCGAATCAGTCCTTGAGGCGGGGCTTCCTGATTGTCCACTCATCGATCATGTCCGCCCAATCCTGAAGCATTGCCCGGCGCTGATCGCGGTACTCGGCCTTGTTGTAGACGGCGCGAACCCCCTTCTGTTCGTGCGCAAGGCACTTCTCGATCCAGTCAGTGTTATAGCCCGCCTCATGTAGAAGCGTGCTGGCTGTGCGCCGCAGGTCGTGCGGTCCGAACTTGCCAAGCGACTGCCCTTCCTTCTGGGCCAGACGATAGGTCAGCGTGAGCACCTGATTGAGCGTGGCGCTGCTCATCGGCAAGTCCGAGTCATAGCGCGATGGCAGCACGTACTCCGAGCCGCCCGCGAAGGTTTTCAGAGCTATGAAAATGTCGAGCGCCTGCCTAGAAAGGAACACCAAATGGGGGTTGCGGCGCTTCATCCGCTCCTTGGGGATTGTCCAAAGCGCTTCGGTGAAATTGATCTCGCTCCACGTTGCGTTAGTCAGTTCGCTTTTGCGTACCATCGTCAGCAACAGCAGCTTGGCGGCCGCCCGAATGGAAGGCGTGGTGCCAATGCGCTCCATGTACTGGTACATCAAGCCGATTTCATCGGGCGTCAGTGCTCGATCTCGCGGCTCGAACTTGGCGATGGTCGAGGGGCGCACCAGATCGGCCGGGTTCTCGACCTTCTGGCCGCGCTCGATGGCCCAGCGGTAGACCTGCAAGACGATCTCTCGCGAATGCACCGCTGTTGCCGGTGCGCCTCGTTCTACGATGGCGTCTGTCAGCGCTCGCAAGTCCTCATGGGTAATCTCTACCAGTTTTTGGTTGCCAAATTTCGGCTTTAACTCGCGTTCGTAGACCGAGCGGCGCATGTCTCGGGTATTGGGCGCCATCTGATAGCCGCGCAACCATTTCTCGGCCCACGCGCCGAATGTCTCTGCATCCTTGACGCGGGCTTTGTCCCGCGCCTTCTCCTTGGCTGGAGATTTCCCTGCGGCGATCATCTTCTTGGCTTCGCCCAGCCGTTCGCGGGCTTCCGCTAGCGTGATCCCTCCGACACCGTAACGGCCGAAGGTGATGGTCTCCTGCCTGCCGTGGATCGAGTAGTTGTAGCGGAATGAAATCGAACCCGCAGGCGTGATGGCCACGTAGAGGCCGTCACGGTCATTCACTTTATAGAGCTTGTCCTTTGGCTTGAGGTTGCGCAGCTTGGTATCAGTCAGCATGGTCGGGTTGGGTTTCCTCTCAAAAATACCATGCTCAAAAAGCCCCACATATCCCCAAAAAACTTCTTCCAGGACAATGGGTTACATAAATTCGATACCATGAACATCCCATCATAGGCGGCATGGTATCGAGTGCCGAACATGGCATCAGGTTCAAATCGTACCATCTACCATGCCATAGAAACGGGGTGCTTGGCGATGCATAAATTTGCCAGACAGTGCTACGCCAAGAACGAAAAAAGCCCGCAATTACGCGGGCTTAGGGGTGCTTTAATGCTCTTTGGTGCCAGTCTATGCCGGACGCGGGATCATTCCCACTCGATCGTCGCAGGCGGCTTGCCGGAGATGTCGTAGACCACGCGCGAGACGCCGCGCAGTTCGTTGATGATGCGGTTGCTGACCGTGCCGAGAAAGTCGTACGGCAGGTGCGCCCAGTGCGCGGTCATGAAGTCGATGGTTTCCACCGCGCGCAGCGCGATCACCCATTCGTAGGCGCGTGCATCGCCGACCACGCCGACCGACTTCACTGGCAGGAACACCGCAAACGCCTGGCTGGTGGTGTCGTACAGGTCGGCCTTGCGCAGTTCGTCGATGAAGATCGCATCGGCCTTGGCCAGCAGTTCGGCGTACTCACGCTTCACTTCGCCCAGGATACGCACGCCCAGGCCCGGGCCCGGGAACGGATGGCGGTAGACCATGCTGCGCGGCAGGCCGAGTTCGACGCCAAGGCGACGCACTTCGTCCTTGAACAGTTCGCGCAGCGGCTCGACCAGGCCCAGCTTCATGTGTTCGGGCAGGCCACCGACGTTGTGGTGGCTCTTGATGACATGCGCCTTGCCGGTCTTGCTGCCGGCCGACTCGATCACGTCCGGGTAGATCGTGCCCTGCGCCAACCACTTGGCATTGGCCAGCTTGTTGGATTCTTCATCGAAGATCTCCACGAACAGGTTGCCGATGATCTTGCGCTTGGCTTCGGGGTCGCTGACGCCCTGCAAGGCGCTGAAATAGCGGTCGGCCGCATTGACGCGAATGACCTTGACGCCCATGTGCTCGGCGAACATCGCCATCACCTGGTCGCCTTCCTGCCAACGCAGCAGGCCGGTGTCGACGAACACGCAGGTCAGCTTGTCGCCGATCGCCTTGTGCAGCAATGCGGCGACCACCGACGAATCCACGCCACCGGACAGCCCCAGAATCACCTCGTCGTCGCCCACCTGCGCACGCACGCGCGCGATCTGGTCGTCGATGATGTTGGCGGCGGTCCACAAGGTCTGGCATCCGCAGACATCCACCACGAAGCGGCGCAGCAAGGTCTGGCCCTGCAGCGTGTGCGTGACCTCCGGGTGGAACTGTACGCCGTACCAGCGCTTGTCCTCGTTGGACATCGCCGCCACCGGAATGCGATCGGTGACCGCAGTGATGGTGAAGCCCGGCGGCACCTGCGAAACATGATCGCCATGGCTCATCCACACGTTCAATCGCGAGGTGCCGGCATGATCGGTCAGGCCGGAAAACAAGGCATCGGCGGCCACCACGTCCACTTCGGCATGACCGAATTCGCGCTGGTCGGCCGCTTCGGTCGCCCCGCCCAGCTGCGCGGCCAGGGTCTGCATGCCGTAGCAGATGCCGAACACCGGCAAGCCGCTGCCGAACACTTCCTGCGGCGCGGCGGGTGCGCCCGGCAAGGTGGTCGATTCCGGCCCACCAGACAGGATGATGCCCTTGGCACCGAAGCCGGCGATCTCGGACGGATCATGATCCCAGGCCCAGATCTCGCAATACACGCCCAGCTCGCGAATGCGCCGCGCAATCAGCTGCGTGTACTGCGCGCCGAAATCGAGGATGAGGATCTTGTCGGTATGGATGTTGGTCATTGAGAGCCGGGAATCGAGAATCGGGATTGGGGAATCGCAACAGCAAACGCGGCGCCAGCTGCTATCGGACGAGGAAGCGGCGGGCTCTTACGATTCCCGATTCGCGATTCCCCATTCCCGATCATCCAGCGCGATAGTTCGGCGGCTCTTTGGTGATCTGCACGTCGTGCACGTGGCTTTCGCGCTGGCCAGCGCCGGTGATCTTGACGAACTTGGGCTTGGTGCGCATGTCTTCGATGGTGGCGCAGCCCACGTAGCCCATGGTCGCGCGCAGGCCACCGATGAGCTGGTGGATGATGCCGCCGACCGGGCCGCGATACGGCACGCGCCCTTCGATGCCTTCGGGCACCAGCTTGTCGGCATCGGAGGCGTCCTGGAAATAACGGTCCTTGGACCCCTTCTCCATCGCACCCAGGCTGCCCATGCCGCGGTAGCTCTTGTAGCTGCGGCCCTGGAACAGTTCCACTTCGCCGGGTGCTTCTTCGGTACCGGCCAGCAGGCCACCGACCATCACCGTGGAGGCGCCAGCGACAAGCGCCTTACCGATGTCGCCGGAGTAGCGGATACCGCCATCGGCGATCAACGGGATGCGGTCCTGCAATGCTTCGGCCACCATGTCCACCGCAGTGATCTGCGGCACGCCCACACCTGCCACCACGCGCGTGGTGCAGATCGAGCCCGGGCCCACGCCGACCTTGACCGCGTCGGCACCAGCGTCCATCAAGGCCAACGCGGCGTCGCCGGTGACGATGTTGCCACCGATCACCTGCAGCTGCGGGTAGGTCTTCTTGACCCAGGCCACGCGGTCGATCACGCCCTGCGAATGGCCGTGCGCGGTATCGACGATGACCACGTCCACGCCGGCAGCGGCCAGCAGTTCGATGCGCTGCTCGGTATCGCCACCGACGCCTACCGCTGCGCCCACCAGCAACCGCGTTGCCGCGTCCTTCGCGGCGTTGGGGTTGTCGGTCTTCTTCTGGATGTCCTTGACGGTGATGAGCCCGCGCAGCTCGAAGCCGTCGTTGACCACCAGGATCTTTTCGATGCGGTTGCGGTGCAGCAGCTCCAGCACTTCCTCATCGCTGGCGCCTTCGCGCACGGTGATGAGGCGATCCTTCTTGGTCATGATGTGGCGGACCGGATCGTCGAGCTTCTTCTCGAAGCGCATGTCGCGGCTGGTCACGATGCCAACCAGCCCGCTGCCATCCACCACCGGCACGCCGGAGATGTTGCGCGCACGCGTCAGTGCCAGCACCTCGCCGATGGTGGTGTCCGGGCGTACCGTGAACGGCTCGGTGATGACACCGGATTCGAACTTCTTGACCTTGGCCACTTCGGCCGCCTGCTGCGCAGGGGTCAGGTTCTTGTGGATGATGCCGATGCCACCCAGCTGGGCCATGGCCACGGCCAGGCGGTGTTCGGTCACCGTATCCATGGCCGCCGACAGGATCGGCAATTTCAGCCGAAGGTCGCGGGTCAGCCGGGTTGCCAGGCTGACATCCTTGGGCAGGACGATCGAATGGGCGGGGACAAGCGAGACGTCGTCGTAGGTAAGAGCTTCAGCCTGGATGCGTAGCATCGGCGGACCCGAGTGTGGGGAAGCGCGATATTTTAACGTATTGGGGCCGGGATTGGGGAGTCGGAATCAGGGATTCGCAACAGCGCAGCCTTGCACCGCCCCGCCGTTTGCCTGTTTGTCTAGATGCCGATGGCCCGCCGATCCCGGCCCCACTCCGGATCGGCCGACGCATGCGCTTGGCCGTTGCTTTTAACGAATCCCCAATCCCGACTCCCCAATCCCGGCCGCATCAGCGGCCTCGATGGTGTTCTGCATCAACGTGGCCACGGTCATTGGCCCTACCCCGCCCGGCACGGGCGTGATCCAGGCCGCGCGCTGCATGGCGGCATCGAAGCCGACGTCGCCGACCAGGCGCCCGTCTTCCAGGCGATTGATGCCGACATCGATCACCACCGCGCCCGGCTTGACCCATTCGCCTGGAATCAGGCCGGGCCGGCCGACCGCCACCACCAGGATGTCGGCATTGCGCACGCTGGCCTCCAGCACATCGACCGGGGTGAACTTGTGGCAGCTGGTCACCGTGCATCCGGCGATCAACAACTCCAGCCCCATCGGCCGGCCCACATGGTTGCTCACGCCCACGATGGTGGCATTGCGGCCGCGCACCGGCTGGTCGGTATGGCCGAGCAGGGTCACGATGCCGCGCGGCGTGCACGGACGCAGGCCGAATTCGCGCAGCGCCAGATGGCCCACGTTCTGTGGGTGGAAACCATCCACGTCCTTGCGCGGGTCGATGCGCTGGATCAGCCGGTTGGCATCGGGAATGCCCGGCAGCGGCAGTTGGATCAGGATGCCGTGGATCTTTGGGTCGGCATTGAGTTCGTCGATTAGCGCGGCCAGCTCCGCCTCGCTGATGCCTTGCGGCATGTCGTAGTCGAAGGCCTCGATACCGACTTTTTCAGCCGCACGGCGCTTGTTGCGCACGTAGACCGACGAGGCCGGGTCGCCTCCCACCAGCACCACCGCCAGGCCCGGCCGGCTCTTGCCCGCCGCGATGCGCGCATCCACGCGCCGCTTCAATCCGTCGAGCAGGTCTTCGGCAATGCGGCGACCATCGAGAAGGCGGGCCGGAGCGGCGGCAACTGGCGCAGAAGCGGTCATGGGGCGTCAGGTGTAGAGTCGAAGGCCGTCCATTGTCCCCGATTCCGTCATGACCGACACCACTCCCGTCAGCACTTCAAGCAACGACGCGACCACCGCCATCGAAGCAGCGGCATTCCGCCGGCTGTTGCAGCATCTCAACCAGCAACGCACCGATGTGCAGAACATCGACCTGATGATCCTGGCCGGCTTCTGCCGCAATTGCCTGGGCGACTGGTACCGCGAGGCTGCCGAGGCGCAGGGGCAGCCGATCAGCAAGGAACAGGCGCGCGAGGCCGTCTACGGCATGCCGTTCGCACAGTGGAAGCAGCACCATCAGAAGGAAGCCACCCCGGAGCAGCTCGAGGCCTTCGCCGCGGCGCAACGCCGCCACGGCTGACCGTTCATTGCACGGCCGGCAGGTTCGGCGTGGCGGCCGTGCCACTGATCGGCGGTGGCGAACGGACGCCGGCAAGCGTCCCTCCCTGCTCACTCACGCAATGCGGGCTCCTCGCCCGCCGGCGCTGGCGCGTCGCGATTGAGCGAGCGGCTCTCCCGCCGCGGCGGGGTGAATGGCGTGGGCTTGGGCACCGTCGGGTTGATGTTGCCGTACATCAATCCGGTGCCCGCGCGGACAGTGCCGGCGGCGATTTCCAACTCCAGGCGCTCGGCGTCGCGGCGGCGGATCGCACGGGTGATCGTGCTGGCTTCGTCCTCGTCCACGCCCAGTTCGACAAGCGCCATCTGGCCAAGCAATACCGCCGCCTCGAAGGTCTCGCGGATCTGGCAGTCCACGCCGGCAGCGATCAACTGCAGCGAATGCCTGCGATCGAACGAGCGCACCAGCAGGCGCGCATGCGGAAACTCGCGCGTGACCAGCTCGACGATCCGGTTGGCCGCCTCGCGATCGTCCACGCAGACCGCGATGGCCCGCGCGCTGTGTGCGCCGGACGCATGCAGTACGTCCAGCCGGGTGCCATCGCCGTAGTAGATCTTGAAGCCGAATGTTTCCGCGCTCCGGATCATCTCGATGTCGTTGTCGATGATGGTCACGTCCACGTCGCGCGCCAGCAACGACTGGCTGGCCACCTGGCCGAAGCGGCCGAAGCCGATCATCAAGACGCTGCCGGTCTGCCCGCTGGCCGCTTCCACCCCGTCCAGCGAGACCTCGGCCGCCGGTGTCAGGCGCCGCTGCAGCAGCACGCACAGCGGCGTCAACGCCATCGACAGCACCACGATCGCGGTGAGGCTGGCATTGACCTGCGCATCGATCACGCCCGACGCTGCGGCCGCGGCGAACAACACGAAGGCGAACTCGCCGCCCTGCGCCATCAACACACCGCGATCCAGCGCCTGGCGATGATCGCTGCGCATCAATCGCGCCACCGCGTAGATGCACACGGCCTTGCCGAGCATCAGTGCCAGCACGCCGGTCACGATCAGGCGCCAGTCGGCGGCAACCACGCGCACATCCAGGCTCATGCCGACACCCAGAAAGAACAGGCCCAGCAAAATGCCGCGGAACGGTTCGATATCCGCCTCGATCTGGTGCCGGAAGGTGGATTCGGACAACAGCACACCGGCCAGGAACGCACCCATTGCCATCGAGAGCCCGCCCAGTTGCATCAACAGGGCGGCACCCAGCACCACCAGCAACGCGGCGGCAGTCATCACCTCGCGCGCTCTGGACGCGGCCAGGATCCGGAACAGCGGATTGAGCAGCCAGCGGCCAGCGACCAACAGGCCGACGATACAGGCCAGCCCGATGCCGATCTCCTGCCAACGGTGCGAGGCGGCCTGGGGATCGCCGCTGGCGCCCATCCAGGCGACGATCGCCAGCAACGGAACGATCAGCAGATCCTCGAACAGCAGGATCGCCACGATCTTCTGGCCCGAGGGCAATGCGACATCGCCACGCTCGGTAAGCAGTTGCATCACCACGGCAGTGGAGGTCAGCACGAAACCGCACGCGGCCACGAAGGCCACCGGCGGCGCGAAGCCCAGCAGCAGGCCGATGCCGGTGAGCACCAGCACGCAGGCGCAGATCTGCGCGCTGCCCAGCCCGAAGATTTCGCGGCGCAGGCTCCATAGATGCGAGGGCTGCATTTCCAGCCCGATCACGAACAGGAACATCACCACGCCCAGTTCGGCAACGTGCAGGATGGCCTGCGGGTCGTCGAACAGGCCCAATCCGAACGGGCCGATCGCCAGACCAGCCGCCAGGTAGCCCAGCACCGACCCCAGGCCCAGCCGGCGGAACAGCGGGATGGCCACCACCGCCGCGCCCAGCAGGGCCACGACATTGATGAGTTCACTGGAATGCGCAGCCTGGCTCATCCCCGGGATTCTAACGGCAAGCCTGCGGCGACGCCCTGCTTTCAACAAGCCAGGCGGCTGCGCCCGCTACCGCAGTCGACGGCCCCGAAACGACGAACGACGCCGGAGGGCGTCGTTCGCGTCACAGACTCCAAGTGTGGCGATCAGCCGCGTGCGTCGGCTGCGGCCAGTGCGCTGCGCAGGATCTCCTTGGCCGGCCCACCGTGCTTCTCGTGCTCCAGCGCGAAATGCACCGTCGCTTCGATCAGGCCGATATGCGCACCGCAGTCGAAACGCCGGCCTTCAAAACGAAATGCATCCACCTGCTCTTTCTTCAACAGCTCGGCAATGGCATCGGTCAGCTGGATCTCTCCACCGGCACCCGCACCGGTGGACTCCAGCAGCTCGAAGATCTTCGGGCTGAGCACATAACGCCCCACCACCGCCAGATTGCTCGGTGCCACTTCCGGCTTGGGCTTTTCCACGATGGCATTGATACGACCCTTGCGGCCGTCAAAGGCGTCGGTGGAGACGATGCCGTAGCTGGCCGTCTTGTCGTGGGGCACATCTTCCACCGCGATCACGCTGCCACCGGAGGCTTCCGCCACATCGGCCATCTGGGTCAGCGCGGCATCGCCACGATTCCACATCAGGTCATCGGGCAGCAGCACGGCAAACGGCTCGTCACCCACGACCTGCTTGGCACACAGCACGGCATGGCCTAGACCCAGCGCTTCGGCCTGGGTCACGAAGATGGCGCGCACGCCCTTCGGCAACGCATGGCGCACCAGCTCCAGCTGCTCCAGCTTGCCGGCACGCTCAAGCTTGTGCTCCAGCTCGTAGGCCTTGTCGAAGTAATCGGCGATGGAGTGCTTGTAGCGATTGGTGACAAAGATCAGCGTATCGCAGCCAGCCTGGATGGCCTCGTCGACGGCGTACTGGATCAATGGTTTGTCGATGATCGGCAGCATTTCCTTCGGCACCGTCTTGGTGGCCGGAAGAAAGCGGGTCCCAAGACCTGCGACGGGGAAAACAGCCTTGCGAATACGCTGGCTCATCAAAGTCTTCTGACCTCACGTGCGGGGAATGGCACGACCGTATCAGATCGCGCGTCGACTTTCCGTCGAGCCGCCGCGAAATCCGGCATCAGGCTGCCCAGCACAGTTTCCATGGCCTTGATGTCATAACGATTAACCGCCTCGCGCAGACGCGTCACCAACTGCAAGACCTGTTCGTGCGAGAACTCGCGCACGCCCGCCTCCAGGATCTTGGGGTGCGTGGTGGGCCGGTAATCTTCGTCGGAGTAGAACAGCGTCTCGTGGAGTTTTTCGCCGGGGCGCAACCCGGTGTACAGGATCGCCACATCCTTGCCGGGCTGCTTGCCGGCAAGGCGAATCATCTGTTCGGCCAGCAGGCGGATTGCCACCGGCTCGCCCATGTCAAGCGTATAGATCGCCCCGTGCGAGGCCGAGGCAGCGGCTTGGATCACCAGCTGGCACGCCTCCGGGATGGTCATGAAGTAGCGCGTCACCTCCGGGTGCGTCACCGTCACCGGGCCACCCTGCCGGATCTGCTCGCGGAACAACGGCACCACGCTGCCGGCGGAATCGAGCACATTGCCGAAGCGCACCGTGATGAAGCGCGTCGGCGCATCGCGTGCGTCAAGACTTTGGCAGATCATCTCTGCGTAGCGCTTGCTGGCGCCCAGCACATTGACGGGCTCGACCGCCTTGTCGGTGGAGATGAAGACAAAGGTCTCGATCCGCGCACGCTGGCAGGCACGCGCCACGTTCTCGGTGGCCAGCACGTTGTTGCGCACCGCCTCGCGCAGCTGTTCTTCCAGCAACGGCACCTGCTTGTAGGCGGCGGCGTGGAAGACCGCGTCCGGGGTGGCGGTATGCAGGGCGTGCGCAACCACGGCGGGGTCGCCGCAATCGCCCAGCACCCGGACGACCTCGATGTCGGGGAACAGGCGACGCAGGTCCGAATCAATGGTGAGCAAGGCCAGTTCGTCGATTTCCAGCAACACGATGCGACGCGCGCCATGGCGGGCGCACTGCCGGCAGACCTCTGAACCGATCGAACCGCCGGCACCGGTGACCATCACCGTCTTGTTGGTCAGCCAGTCGCGGATCAATCGCCAATCCGGCGTGACCGGCTTGCGGTTGAGCAGATCCTCGATGGCCACCTCCTTCAACTCGCCAGGCAATGAACGGCCCTCCAGCACGTTGATGAGCTTGGGCACCATCCGGAACGGCAGGCCGGTGCTTTCGCAGATCGCCACCACCCGCTGCATGCCGGCCGCGTCCAGCGACGGAATCGCGATCACCAGCAACTTGGCGGCGGTTTCCTTGGCGATCGACGCGGCCTGCTCCAGGTCGCCCAGCACGTTGAGGCCCTGGATCTTGGCGCCATGCAGGTTGGCTGCGTCGTCCAGGAAGCCGACCGGCACGAAGGCGCCGGTGCGACGCAGATCGCGCACCAGGCCTTCGGCGGCGCGGCCTGCGCCCAGAATCAGCACCCGCTGCGCGACCTCGCCGGAGTGCGCGATCTGGTAGTCCTTCCACGCGCGATACAGCAGCCGGGGCGTGCCCAGCAAGGCCGACAAGGCAAACGGGTATACCACCAGAACCGACAGCGGCACGCCGTCCAGACGGTCGTAGGACAGCGCCAGCACGATCGCCACCAGGCCCAGGAAGCTGGACTTGAAGATGTTCCACAGGTCCGGCACCGAGGCGAACCGCCACAGTCCCCGATACAGGCCCATCTTCCAGAACACCAGCCCCTGCGCGACCAGCACCACCGCGGTGCGCCAATCCCACAGCGGCAGGTCGGGGGCGTCGCGCAGCATGGAATAACGGCCGGCATGCAGCAGTTGCCAGCACAACCACACCATCAGCAGGTCGTGGGTCACCACCGCCACTTGCGGCAACGCTTTGGTCAGACGGTCACGCCAAGAAATCATAAGAATCCATGACTCAGTAGTTGCGCAGGCCATTGCGCAGGAGATGCCAGGCCGCCGTGGCGCCGAGGCCCCAGATCAGGGCTGCACAGAGCTGCAGCCACAACGGATCGTGACGAATTACCACGTACAGGCTGACCGCCGCCAGACTGAAAGCGAAATAAAGGGCGGTTACCGGAACATGGCTGGCAAAGCGACGCGCGAGCCGCTGGTAGACATGCTGCGCGTGCGGCTCCCACCAGCGTTGCCGCGCGAGCATGCGAGACAGCAGCGTGAAGCCGGCGTCTACAAGAAATGCCGACAACGGCAACCAGCCGATCCACCAGCCCACCTGCCCGCTCGCCACGCTGAGCGCAAGCAGGGCGGCCAGCATGTAGCCCAGCGCGCCGCTGCCGCCATCGCCCAGGAAGATACGCGCGCGCGGAAAATTGAACGGCAGAAACCCCAGGCAGGACGCAGCCACCGCCAGGCCCGCCAGCGACCACGGGGCCGGGACCACGGCAGCAAACGCCAGCGCGGCCAGCGCCGCCTGACTGGCCGCCAGCCCATTGATGCCGTCCATGAAGTTCCAGACATTGATTAGTACCACCGAAGCCATCGCAGCCAGGACGCCATCCCAGGCATTGCCGGTGCAGCGGGCGACCAGCACACCCAACGCTGTCGAAGCGGCCAGATGAATCGCAAAGCGCAAACGGGCCGATAACGGGCGGTGATCGTCCCACCAACCGACGCCGGCCACCAGCACCAACCCGGCGGCAAACCAGATCACGATCCCGCGCGCGGCCGGCCACACCAGGTACGCCGCCCCGCATCCTGCCAGGCTGGCCGCCACGATCGCCATGCCCCCCCCGCGCGGGGTGGCAACGGCATGGCTGCGGCGTTCGCCCGGCTGATCGAACAGACGCCGGCGCAATGCATAGCCACGCAGCAGCCAGGTGCCCAGCGCCGCGACGGCCAGATGCAGTGCACACCACAGCCATGTTTCGGGCATCAGCACGGCCTGCGCTCGACCTGCAGCGGCGCCTGCACCAGGCACGGCGAAGCGGCGGCAAACGCGGCGGCGCTTACGGCGCGCAGGTCGGCGCCCCGATGCACGGCTGCACGCCACTGACGCGTGCCAGCGTGCTGCGACGGCAGGCGCCGGCCAAGCCGACGCGCTCGCCAACGCCCACACGCCGGGATCAGGTAAGCCCACTGTTCTGCAACGATCGCCACCACTTACACCACCGCGTAGTTCAACAGTGGCTTGACCGTGCCCCACTCCTTGCAACTCGGGCATTGCCAATGGTGCGTCTTGGCGCCGAAACCACAACGTGTACACCGATAGCTGGGATTGCGTACCAACAACTGATCGGTGATGTGCTTGAGATCGTTCAGGGTCCCCAGCGGATTGCTCCCCTCGGCCAGGGTCAGGTCGATCAGTGCCGACTCGCCGCGCACCGACGGCCGGTCCTTGAGCTGGCGGCTCAGGTAGGCCAATGCCGGGGCCACGCCGTCCTGCGCTTCCATCAACTGGGTCAGCGCCAGCACCGGCGCAATCCCCCGGTAGTGTTCGGTCATCTCCGACAGGAAGTTGCGCGCGCCGGCGATGTCGCCAACCCGCCGATAGGCCGCCATCAGGGCAGGAATGATCTCCGGGAGGTATTCCGGATCGTGCCGTGCAGCACGCTCGAATGCGCGTACCGCCGCGTCGTCGTGTCCACGCTCGGCTTCGATGCGCCCTTCCAGGATGCCGGCACGCACCGATGTGCCGTCGGCCTGGTAGGCACGCTGGATCGCCAGCAAGGCTTCGTCGAGCTTGCCAAGGCCGCGATAGCGGTCGGCCAGTTCGCACTCGAACTGCGAGATCAGCTTGCCCATCGGCTCGCCGGTGACTTCCTCGTAGCGAGTGGCGTTGTCGATCGCCTTTTCCCAATCGCGCTCGGCCTGATAGATGCCGATCAGGTGCCGCAGCGCCTGCGGCGCACGCTGATCGAACTGGGCCAGTTCGGTGAACACGGTTTCGGCGCGATCGAGCAGGCCGGACTTCATGTAGTCCTCGCCCAGCGCCAGCAAGGCCTGCACCCGCTGTTGATCGGTCAGGTCGGCGCGCTGCACCAGGCCCTGATGCAGGCGGATGGCGCGATCGACTTCACCACGACGGCGAAACAGATGGCCCAGCGCGACCTGTGTCTCGAAGGTTTCCTTGTCCAGCTCGGCAATATGCAGAAACAGCTCGATCGCCTTGTCCGGCTGTTCGTTGAGCAGGTAATTCAGGCCGCGAAAGTAGGTACTGGACAGGCGGCTGACCTGGGTATCGCCGTGGCGCTGGCCACCGCGCCGACCGACGATCCAGCCGCTCAACGCGGCCAGCGGCAGAAACAGGAAAAACCAGAACCACTCGGTCAGGAAGTCCATACGTGCTTACAGTCCATCGAGAGGGCGCGGCTCGACGGCGGCAGGCGCAACAGCCCTGGCATCGGCACGACTGACCACCACAGCCTTGTTGGCCTGACGCAGTCTGGAATAAAGGGGAATGACCACGCTGACCAGCACCATGCCGGCACCGATCAACACACCAACCAGCAGCGCGACGATAATCGCGACCCCGGAGGTGGTATGCACACTGGAGAACAGGAAATCGAGCGTGACGTCCTGGGAATTGACCGCACCGACGATCAGGCCCACCAGCAGAAACGCCAACATCACCAGCAAGCGAAACACCTTCATCGCGAGACTCCGTCGGGAAGGAGGTTAGCTTAACCGAGACAGGATAAACGTAGCGGCAGAACGGATTTCAGTCCGCCGCATCGATCACATCGACTGGAACCACCGAGCTGACCCGCTCGCGCAATTCCTTGCCCGGTTTGAAATGCGGAACATGCTTGCCCGGCAATGCAACCGATTCGCCGGTCTTGGGATTGCGGCCCAGACGTGGCGGGCGGTAATGCAGTGAGAAGCTGCCGAACCCGCGGATTTCGATCCGGTCACCATCGGACAGCGCCTGACCCATCATCTCCAGCAGCGACTTGACTGCCAGATCCACATCGTCCGACTTCAGGTGCGCTTGGCGTCGCGCCAGGATTTCAATCAATTCGGACTTGGTCATGGGAAGACTTGCTTTTTTCGACTGACACATCGGAATCGGCCCGGGCAAGCCCGGGCCGATCCATCACGCTCGGTAGGGCGCTACGCGCTTACTCGGACTTGTTGTTGTTCAACTGCGCACGCAGCAGCGCGCCCAGCTGTGTCATGCCGCCCGACGCAGCGGAGGACTGGTATTCCTCCAGCGTCTCGCGCATTTCGGCATCGTCCTTGGCCTTGATCGACAGCTGCAGGGTGCGGCCCTTGCGGTCCATGCCCACGAACTTGGCTTCGATCTTGTCGCCGACCTTCAGGTGCTGGGTCGCATCGTCCACACGCTCGTTGGCGATGTCGCGTGCAGCCACATAGCCCTCGATGCCATCGGCCAGGTCGATCGTGGCGCCCTTGGCATCCACTTCACGCACCACGCCTTCGACCTTCGAGCCCTTCGGGTTGGACGCCATGTACTGACCGAACGGGTCCTGCTCCAGCTGCTTGACGCCCAGGCTGATGCGCTCACGTTCCGGGTCCACTGCCAGCACGACGGCTTCCAGCGTGTCGCCCTTCTTGTAGTTGCGCACGACATCTTCGCCGGTGGTGTTCCAGCTGATGTCGGACAGGTGCACCAGACCATCGATGCCGCCGTCCAGACCGATGAAGATGCCGAAGTCGGTGATCGATTTGATCTGGCCGGACACCTTGTCGTTCTTCTTGTGGGTGGCCGCGAAGGTTTCCCACGGATTGGCGGCAACCTGCTTCATGCCCAACGAGATGCGGCGACGCTCCTCGTCAACATCCAGCACCATCACTTCGACTTCGTCGCCCACCTGCACAACCTTGGACGGGTTGACGTTCTTGTTGGTCCAATCCATCTCGGAGACGTGCACCAAACCTTCGACGCCCGGCTCGATCTCGACGAACGCGCCGTAATCGGTGACGTTGGAGACCTTGCCGAACACGCGGCTGTTGGCCGGGTAACGACGGGCGATGTTGTCCCACGGATCTTCGCCCAGCTGCTTCAGGCCGAGGCTGACGCGGTTACGCTCGCGATCGAACTTCAGCACGCGCACGTCCAGCTCGTCGCCGACGTTGACGACTTCGGACGGATGGCGCACGCGCTTCCAGGCCATGTCGGTGATGTGCAGCAGGCCGTCGATACCGCCCAGGTCCACGAACGCGCCGTAGTCGGTCAGGTTCTTGACAACGCCCTTCAGGATCGCGCCTTCCTGCAGCTTGTCCATCAGCTGCTCGCGCTCTTCCGAGTGCTCGCTCTCGACCACTGCACGACGCGAGACCACGACGTTGTTGCGCTTGCGATCGAGCTTGATCAGCTTGAACTCAAGCTCCTTGCCTTCCAGGTAGGCCGGGTCGCGCACCGGGCGCACATCCACCAGCGAACCAGGCAGGAACGCGCGAACATCCTTGATGTCCACGGTGAAACCACCCTTGACCTTGCCGCTGATGCGGCCGGTGATGGTTTCGTTCTTTTCCAACGCTTCTTCCAGCTCGTCCCACACCATCGCGCGCTTGGCCTTCTCGCGCGACAACACGGTCTCGCCGAAGCCGTTTTCGATGGAGTCCAGCGCAACCTTGACCTGGTCGCCCACGCCCACATCGATCTCGCCAGCGTCGTTACGGAACTGCTCGATCGGCACGATGCCTTCGGACTTCAGGCCAGCGTTGATCACCACCACGTCGCCGCGCACTTCCACGACGGTACCGGTGACGATGGAGCCCGGCTTCAGCTTCGCCAGATTGGCTTGACTGGCTTCGAACAGTTCAGCAAAAGATTCTGTCATTTGGATTTACTCAGTTGAACACACGGGCGCCGGTCGTCGGATTGCGACGCAGACGGACTGCCCAGCCTGTTGGTCGACCCCAGACAACGGGTCGGATTGGAAGTCATAGAACCGCCACGCGGGATGCGCGACGGAGCTTTGGAACGCCTTACGGTCGGCGGGACAGGCCCGCTTGCGGAACGCTTACGACGGCGTACGGGAGGACAACAGCCCGACCACACGCTGGACGACATCCTCGATCCCGATCCCGCTGGTATCGATTAGCACGGCGTCTTCGGCCGGCCGCAATGGCGCCACCACCCGCTGCGCATCCCTGGCATCTCGGGCCATGATCTCGCGCAGCAGGTCGTCAAAGATAACCGAAACACCCTTTTCCATCAACTGCTTATGGCGACGGCCCGCACGTTCTTCGGCACTGGCGGTCAGGAAGACCTTGAAGGCGGCATCGGGGAAGATCACCGTGCCCATGTCGCGACCGTCGGCAACCAGCCCGGGCGCCCGCCTGAATGCGCGCTGGCGCTCCTTCAATGCGCCGCGGACCTCGGGAATGGCGGCAATGGCCGAAGCCAGCGCACCGGTGGTTTCCAGGCGTAATTCGCTGGTGGCATCGACGCCGTTGACCAGCACCCGCAGCCCCGCCTCGCCGGCGTCGTCGAACTCCACCCGGGTATCGAACGTGCAGCGCACCAGCGCTGCCGGGTCGGACACGTCCAGGTCCGCCCAGCTCGCCGCCACGCCGACTGCGCGATAGAGCGCCCCCGAATCGAGGTAATGCCAGCCCAGTCGGGTGGCCACGATGCGGCTGACCGTGCCCTTGCCGGCACCGGAAGGACCATCGATGGTAAGGACGGGTGACAGGTCGGTCATTCAGGTTTCCGTAAAGAGCGTCAACGCCCAGTGTAACGCCGCTTGCTGCGGTTACGCTGCAACCACTTGAAAGCACGACGAAAAGCCGGTTAGAATCGCCGGCTTCATTGCGAGTGCACCCTCGAACCGTGGGCACTCTTCCCATCGAACCCAACCGTTTACACCGAGGTGTGCCATGAAAGTCCTGTCCTCCCTGAAGTCTGCGAAGACCCGTCACCGCGACTGCAAGGTGGTCCGCCGCCGCGGCAAGGTCTTCGTGATCTGCAAGTCGAACCCGCGTTTCAAGGCGCGTCAGCGCTGAGCCTTTCGCTCCGCGCGCAAGACCCGAGAAAGCCGCCCTCCGGGCGGTTTTTTCTTGGCCGGCGTGCGACTGCCGGCCAGCCGGCCGGACCGTCAGCGCCCAGGCAACCCGCCGCAGCGCCGGACTGCACCACCAGGCGCTGCGCGACCGGTATCACCGCCTGTCGCGGTTTTTTGCTGTAATCACCATCTGAAATCTTGTCCACTGGGGAGTAGATGACATGCGCAACCGTTTGTTTGTGATGCCGCCGATCGTGCTGACAATCGCGCTGATGGGGATCAGTGCCGCCGCGTCGGCCGACACGCTACTGATCGATCGTGCACAGCAGAAACCTGCCGCCGCCCTGCCCTTGCGTGGCGACAGCATGAGCCAGGTGCAAAGCCGTTATGGCGCGCCGCAGGAGAAGCTCGACCCGCGTGGCGGCCAGAAGCGCCAGTGGCCGACGATCCATCGCTGGGTGTATCCGGCATTCACCGTGTACTTCGAAAAAAGCAAGGTGATCGACGTGGTGGCCAACCAGGCCGACGCCAACGAAATCGGGCCGAAGCCGCCGATCAAGTAATCGCAGCCACGCCACCGTTGCCAGCGCGTGCCGGCATCTGCAGGCCGGTATGCCGCATCCGTCAGCAGCCGGAAATGTGCCGCTGCGAATCTGCACCAAGGCCTGACGCGTGACCGTGCGTCAGGATCGCAAGAGCCTGCACTTGGGTGCAGGGTATCTATGAACCGCCGGGCCGCTGCCCGGACACCAAGATGAGTATTGCCAGGCATGACCGACCGTCTTCGTTTTCCCGCCGAATGGGAACCTCAATCCGCCGTGTTGATCGCGTGGCCGCACGCCGGGACCGATTGGGCGCAGCGCCTGGCCGATGTGGAAGAGACCTACATCGCGCTGGTGACGGCGATTGCCCGCTTCGAACCGGTGGTGATCTGCGTGGCCGACGACGATCTGCAGATCTATGCCGAGGCGCGGCTGCGTTCGGCGCGGCTGGACATGATGCGCGTGCGCTTCGTGGTAGCCGCCTACAACGACACCTGGCTGCGCGATTCAGGCCCGATCACCCTGCGCCAGGATGCCGGCTTCCGGCTGATGGATTTCCGCTTCACCGGCTGGGGCGGCAAGTTCGAGGCCAGCCTGGACGACCGGTTGGTGAGCTCGCTGGATGCGGCGCAGGTGTTCGTGCCCGCGCAGGTGCAGACGGTGGATTTCGCATTGGAAGGTGGTGCGATCGAAACCGATGGCGCCGGCACCTTGCTGACCACCTGGAAGTGCCTGCACGAGCGCCACCCGCAGCGCAGCCGCCAATCGCTGAGCAACGATCTTGCTGCATGGCTGTCGCAGGATCGCGTGCTGTGGCTGGACCATGGCTATCTGGAAGGCGACGACACCGATGCGCACATCGACACGTTGGCGCGCTTCGCTGGCCCGGATGCGATCGTCTACCAGGGCTGCGATGTCCCCGACGATTCGCACTACGCCGAACTGCAGGCGATGGGCAACGAACTGGCCGCCCTGCGCAAGGTCGATGGACAGCCATACCGCCTGTTCGTGCTGCCGTGGGCGCAGCCGATTCTCGACCAGGGCCGTCGCCTGGCCGCGTCCTACGCCAACTTCCTGATCGTCAACGGTGCGGTGTTGATGCCAGCCTATGGCGATCCGGCCGATGCGGCCGCGCAGGCGGTGCTGGCCGACGCCTTCCCGCAGCACCAGATCGTGCCGGTGCCTTGCCGTGCGCTGATCTGGCAGAACGGCAGCCTGCACTGCCTGACCATGCAGCTGCCGGCCGGCCTGCTGGCCGCCTAGACGTGGCGTTCGTCGCAGCGATCCGTGCGGCGCGTCGTTCCTGTTCCGGCCGGCAGGCCGGTGTTACGCCTTGACGCGCTACCGTAGCGCCTCACCCAGTTGGATGTAGCCATGACCCGCCATCTCCTTTCCGTCGCGCTGATCCAGGAGCGCAACCACGGCGACGCCGAGGCCAACCTGGCCGTCATCGCATCGCGCGTGGCCGAAGCCGCCGCGCAGGGCGCCAAGCTGGTGCTGTTGCAGGAGTTGCACAACGGTGCGTATTTCTGCCAGCACGAGTCGGTGGAGGAATTCGATCTGGCAGAGCCGATTCCCGGCCCCAGTACCGAGCGCCTCAGCGCGCTGGCCCGGCAATATGGCGTGGTGCTGGTCGCTTCGCTGTTCGAGCGCCGCGCAGCCGGGCTGTATCACAACACGGCGGTGGTGTTCGAAAAAGACGGCCGCCTGCTCGGCAAGTACCGCAAGATGCATATCCCCGACGACCCAGGCTTCTACGAGAAGTTCTACTTCACCCCGGGCGATCTGGGCTTCACGCCAATCGATACGTCGGTCGGTCGCCTGGGCGTGTTGGTGTGCTGGGATCAGTGGTACCCGGAAGCGGCGCGGCTGATGGCGCTGGCCGGTGCGGAACTGCTGCTCTACCCCACCGCGATCGGCTGGGACCCGGACGACCAGCAGCCCGAGCAGGAGCGTCAGCGCGACGCGTGGGTGCTCAGCCATCGCGGCCACGCGGTCGCCAATGGTGTGCCGGTGCTGTCGTGCAACCGCGTCGGCCACGAGCCCTCGCCGCTGGGCGCATCGGGCATCCAGTTCTGGGGCAACAGCCATGTGCTGGGACCACAGGGCGAGTTTATTGCCGAAGCCGGCCAGGACCCGACCGTGCTGATCTGCGATGTCGATCTGCAGCGCAGCGAGCATGTGCGCCGCATCTGGCCGTTCCTGCGCGACCGGCGTATCGATGCGTATGGCGACCTGCTCAAGCGCTACATCGACTGACCGCATGCCCGTCGAGCTGTGCGTAGCGCATGCGGCGAACATTCCGGCGATGACCGCGCTCGACGCGGAACAGATCGCCGGATGCAATACCCGGGCGTCGCGCCGGTTGCGGGAACGTTTTGGATTCCGCATGGTCGCAGTATTCAGCGGCGTCGGCTGCACGCAGGGTCGCTGGCTGGACAGCGTGCAGATGCAGCGCGCACTCGGCTCCGGCGCCCCCTCCTCCTTCTGATGAATACATCCATGACTGAGCAGCTCCCCCACGTTCTGGACGATGCGCTGTCCGGCCAGCCACATCGCATCGTCGAGCGCGATGGCGTGCGCTACACCTTGCTGGGCACCGCGCACGTGTCACTGGCCAGCGTGGCCGCAGTGCAACGGGCGATCGGCAGCGGCCGCTACGATGCAGTGGCTGTGGAACTGGATACGCAGCGGCTGCAGGCGCTCAGCGACCCGGATGCGCTGGCGCGCCTGGACCTGGTGCAGGTGATCCGCAAGGGACGCGTGGCGCTGTTTGCGGCCAATCTGGCGCTGGCGGCGTATCAGCGCCGGCTGGCCAAGCAGTTGGGCATCGAGCCGGGCGCCGAATTGAAGGAGGCCGTCAACCTGGCACGCGCGCAAGGGGTGCCGGTATATCTGATCGACCGCGAAGTGGGCCTGACCTTCAAGCGCGCGTCCGGGCGCCTGGGCTTCTTCGGCAAGATGAAGCTGGCCGGCGGCCTGCTCGGTGGCCTGTTCGCCGCCGATGAGGTGGGCGAGGAAGAAATCGAAAAACTCAAGCAGGGCGACATGCTGGAGGCGAGCTTCGGCGATTTCGCCAGCGAAAGCCCCGAGCTGTACGAGACCGTGATCGCCGAGCGCGATCGCTACATGGCCACGCGCCTGCGCGAGGAAGCTAACAGCGGTCAGCGCGAAGTGCTGGCGGTGGTGGGCGCCGGCCATCTGGCCGGGCTTGTGCGACACCTGGAACAGGACACCGAGGCACCCGGGCCGCTGCGCGAGTCGCTGGAATACGTGCAGCAACGCAAGCGCGTGCCCTGGATCACGTTGGGCATCCTGGCGGTCATTATCGCCGGCATCGCGATCGGCTTCTGGCGCGGTGGCCTGAGCATGGGCGCCGACCTGCTGTTGCAATGGGCGATGTATACCGGCGGCATGGCGGCACTGGGCTGCCTGCTGGCCGGCAGCCACCCGCTGAGCATCCTCACTGCGGCAGTGGTGGCACCGTTCAAACCTTTCCGGCTGAGCGTGCCGACCGGGGCGTTTGCCGCGCTGGTGGAGGTGCATATGCGCAAGCCGGCGTATGGCGACTTCCTGACCCTGCGCGACGACGCGCAGACCGTGCGCGGCTGGTACCGCAATCGCGTGTCGCGCGTGGTGCTGACGTTCCTGCTGACCAACTTCGGCAGCATGGCCGGCGTGTGGCTGGCTGGCGTGCAGATTTTCAACCGCCTGCATGGGTGAGCATGGTGACGCTGCAGCCTTGCTTCTCGTAGGAGCGCACCCGGGCGCGATGGGGCGTTACCGGCAACGCCCATCGCGCCCAGGTGCGCTCCTACGGCATTGCGACGGCGCGGAGTGAGCTGCAGGCGCATCCACAGGCCATAGTGATCCGATGCCCAGCGGCCGTCGCCATCCGGGGTGTCGAACAGGTTGACCAGCTGGCCATCGAGATCCACCTGCAGGTCCACGGCCACGCGATAGTCGTCCAGCGGCTGCAGCAGGCGCTGATGGCTGGCAAGCACCTTGTTCGCTGGCGATATGCGCGCGACGGCCCGTCGTGATGCAGGTTGAGCGTGACCAGGGTCATCTCGCGCGCCGGCGCGGTGGAGGCAATGGCCTGCGCCGATTGCCCGCTCATTGGCGTGGCGCTGCCCCTCCTTCGCCTGGTCAGACCTGATCGGCGGCTCTCTCTATCCGTCCTGCCCGCGCACCCACGCAGTACGCCGTCAGCACAAGCGTCGCAGCCAGCAGCCCACCGCGTCGCCACCGCCCTGCCCGTGCCGGACACGGCGCGAGCATCATTGCGCGGCCTTTTCGGCCCGCCGCACTGCACTGGGCACATCGATCTGCACGGCGGCCGGTAGTTGCTGAATGCGCAGCTCGCCGTTGCGCCACTCCACCGTTTCGCCATTGACGCTGGCCTTGCCGGGTTCGCCCTGGTAAGGCCAGGCGAACACCACGCCACCAGGCGGCATCAGCAGGCCGGGCTGCAACTGCAGCACCAGCTGTTTTTCGCTGCGCTGCAAGGTGTAGTTGAGGCGTCCGTAAGGCGTGCGCAGTTCGGCGATGCCGATGCCTTTGCCTTCGAACCAGCGCGTCGGAGTGCCGGCGGCGAGCACCACGCTCTGGTCGGCTTCGCGGGTGTAGGCGAACATGTCCAGCACCGAGCGCACGAAGTCCGACGCCACCCAGGCATGCGGCAGGTCGCCGACGAAGAACGGTGTGCGCGGCGTGCGCGAGACCACTTCGGCCCACTGGTTCCACGGCTGCGGCGCGCGATCCTTGAAGAAGAACGTAGTGGCGTCCCAGGCACGCTCGCGCCAGCCCAGGCGAACGAACGCGGCCACGTTGCGCCATTCGTACGGGGTGTAGTCCTTCCATTCGCGCTTGCCGTCGCGGCGGTCGGAGAATTCGGTCCAGTAGCGCTCGAACGTAGTGTTCAACAGCTCCTGCGGCAGCCGCTGCTGCTCGCCACCGGGGGTCAGCGCGATGGTGGTGGACGTCGCATCGAAATCGCCAAGCTCGGCCGAGCCGGGCAGGAAATCCAGGTTGTGCTGGCGTACCGCCGCGCCCAGCGAGGCGATCAGGTCGCCGCTGAACTCATCGCGCGCCGCGCCGAAGCGGGCCGCATCGTCCGGCTTGTCGAGCACGCCAGCCAGCATCGCCGCGTCCTTGTAGCCGCGTAGTGCCCAGAAGTTGTCCCAGTACGAATGCACCGGCTTGGCCGAATAGCCTTCATGGCTGATCGACACCGGCATCATTCCGTAGAAGGCTGGGTTGCGCATGAAATTCTCTTCGGTGCGTTCGCTGGCGCGCAGTTTTTCCATGTAGTCGAAGGCGCCAGTGACGTGCGGCCACATCTTTTCCAGGAACGCCCTGTCGCCGGTATAGCGGTAGTACTCGGCGATGTTGTAGATCAGTTCGCCGTGGCTATCGTTTTCCGGCACAGGGTCGCTGCCGCGGTCGTCCACGCAGCACGGCACCATGCCGTCGGCGAATTGATACGGCGCGAACCAGTCGACATAGTCGCGCACCACGTCTTCGCGGCCCAGCCGCAGCAGCCCTTCGGAGATCATGGCGCCGTCGCGGATCCAGCTGCGCGAATACGAGCGCGTGCCCGGCTGCAGACGCGGGCCGATGCGCGAGATCAACATATGCGCCAACGCCGTGCGCAAGGTATCGACCACCGGCTTGCCTTCGGCCGGCACACTGATGCGCACGCGATCGAGCTTGCTGCGCCATTGCTGGGCCACCTGTTGCTGCGCGGCCTCCGCATCGAAGTCGGCAGGCAACTGCGCAGTGCCGGTCTGCGGGATCACCAGCGCCACCTCGCGGCGTTGGCCCGGTTGCAGCGTCCAGCGATACAGCAGCACACCCGACGCCAGGCCGGTTTCGTCCTTGACCTGGGTCGTGGTGGGCAGCGTGGCGGCGGTGAGATGGCTGACATCCATGCCACTGTCGAAGGCACTGGCGAACCCGGCATCCGGGCGCTGCGCCGCGAACACGCGCGGCTTGCCATTGACGCTGACCTGGGCGCCATCGACGGTGAGCTGTTCGATCCGGCTGACGCCGCCCAGGGTGTTGAGGAACTGCGACGGCGGATTGACCTGGAACGGACGCACCGCCAGGGCCAGGGTGAATTCGCGCGCGTCCTTGCCGGTGTTATGCAGTTGGTAGCGCGCGACCAGTTGCGCCTGCTCCGGGGTACCCTGCACGAAGGCGGTGACACGCAGGTTCATCAGGTCGTGATGCCAATCGACGCGGGGAATCGGCAGGTAGTCGTCCTGCAGGCTCTGTTCGCTGCTGACATCGGACCAGTGCAGCAGCCTGCCGCCGGTGACCACGAACGGTTCGATGCTGAAACCGCCCTTGCCCACTTCCACCGCACCGTCTTCGCCGATCAGGCCCTGCTCGGTGCCACCGTCCAGGCCCAGGATGGTCCAGTACGGCTGTTCGCCGGAAAATCCCCTTGGGTAACTGCCGCGCGGCAATTGCGCCGCCAGCGATTTGATGAAGTCGTTGGGCGTGGCAGCGAATGCCAGCGGTTGCAGCTGCACTTCCTTGATGCCGTAGCGCCAGTTGGGGCCGTCCTTGAGGTCCAAACGCAGGTAGCGCGCTTCGGTATCGGGCAAGGCCAGCCAATCGGTGCCGCCGGCACCGGCAGTGACGGTGCGCAGATCACGCCAGCTGCGTCCGTCGCTGGAGGAGCGCACCTGGTACTGCGAGGCCTGCAGGCCAGGCACCCATTGCACGATGGCGCCGCCGAATTCGCGCACCTTGCCCAGGTCCAGGGTCACGGTCTGCTGCTTGACCGCGCCGCTGAGCCAGAAGGTGTCCGGCTTGCCGTCGGCCAGGCGTTGCTCCAGGGCAGGTGCAGTGTCGGTGATGGCCTCGGCCTTCAGTGGCGAGGTGTCTTCCGGCGGCAGCGGCGTGAGGGCCAGGCGGTCGAAGCACACCGTGCCCTGGCCGCCGACCTTGTTGTAGATGGTGAACTCCACGTCGGCACTGCTACGCAATTGCTTGTCCGCACCCGGGCCCCAGGCTTTCTCGATGTTGCGCTTGCGGTAGTTGAAGGTGGTCCAGTTCTTCGGGAAGGTGAAGCCCGGCCGGTTGACCCACCACACATTGTCGCCGCTGGCGTCGATCAGCTTGAACTGCAGGTCGTTGGACGGCGACTCGCCGCGCACCGCGAAGGACATCCGGTAGTTGTCCGGATAGGTGATCGGCAAGTTGCGACGGATGCCCACATAACCGGACACGCCATTGAAGTTGTAGTCCAGGCACAGCGCATGTCCGCCCGAGGGCGTGGCCACCGGCCGCAGCGAACCGCTCACCTGATTGGACACCACCAGCCGCCATGCGCCGATGTCGTTGAAGCCATCGAGCACGCGCTCCTGCGCCTGCGCCACGCCTGCGGCGGCAATGGCGGTGATGGCAAGCAATCGCAGCAACCCCGGTTTCACCCCTTCACACTCCCCAACAGAAGACCCTGGATGTAGTAACGCTGCAGCGCCAGGAACAATAGCAGCACGGGAATCACCGTCACTACCGCCCCGGCCATCATCAACTCCACGTCCATGATGTGCTCGCGCGACAGCGCCGCCAGCGCCACCGGCAAGGTGTACTGCTCCTGGTCAGTCAGCACGATCAACGGCCACATGAAGTCGTTCCACGAACCCATGAAGGTGAAGATGGTCAAGGTGACCAGCACCGGCTTGAGCATCGGCAGCACGATCTGGAAGAAGATGCGCAGTTCGCTGGCGCCATCGATGCGCGCGGCCTCGATCAATTCATCCGGGATGCTGCGCGCGTACTGGCGCACCAGGAAAATGCCGAACACGCTAGCCAATGCCGGAACAACCACCCCGCCGATGCTGTTGACCAGATGCAGCTGCTTCATCAGCAGGAACAGCGGCAGCATCGCCACCTGGGCCGGGATGACCAGTGCGGCCATCAGGATCTTGAAGAGGCGCTCGCGGCCCACGAACTGCAGCTTGGCAAAGGCATAGCCCGCCATGGTGTTGATGAGCAGCGAGCCGAGCGTAATCAATCCGGACACCAGCAGGCTGTTGGCGAAGTTGCGCGCCATGCCGGTGCGCGCGAACAGCTCGTGGTAATTGGCCAGGGTGAACGCCGACGGCAGCATCGGCGGCGGAAACCGGCTGGCCTCGCCGGTGGGCATGAACGAAACCGACAGCATCCACAGCAGCGGCGCCAGGCTGACGACCGCCAGCACCACCAGCCCACCGTTGATCAGCACGCCGTTCCAGCGCGATTGGCCCACATCACGGCTCATATCAGGTCCTTCTTGCGGCCGAAGCGCAACATCACGGTGGTCACCGCCAGGATAATCAGGAACAGCAGGAACGCCACCGCCGACGCGCGGCCAAGGTTCCACCACTTGAAGCCTTCCTCGAACATGAAATACAGCACACTGACGGTGCTCTGCAGCGGGTCGCCACGGGTCATCACGTAGGGTTCGGCGAACAACTGGAAATAGCCGGAGATGGTAATCACCCCGACCACCATCAGCACCGGCCCGAGCATCGGCAAGGTGATGTGCAGGAACTGCTTCCAGCGCGAGGCGCCGTCGATGCGTGCGGCCTCGTACAGGTCCTGCGGGATGGCCTGCAGGCCGGCCAGGAAGATCACCATGTTGTAGCCGAAGTTCTTCCACACCGCGAACAGCATGATGGTGGGCATGGCCCAACGCGGGTCGCCCAGCCAGTCGATCGGCGCGATGCCGAGATGGCTCAGCCCGAAGTTCACCAGGCCATACTTGATGTGGAACAGGTAGCGCCAGATCACTGCCACCGCCACCAGCGTGGTCACCACCGGTGCGAACAGCGCGGTGCGGAACAAGGCCTTGAAGCGCGATGCCTTGGCATTGAGCAACAGTGCCGCACCCAGCGACACGCCGATGGACATCGGCACGCCCAGCAGCACGAAGTAGGTTGTATTCCACAACGACTTCCAGAACAGCGGCGTCTGCAGCAGCGCGATGTAGTTGCCCAGCCCGACGAAGCGCAGATGGCTTCTATTGGCCAGTGCGTACAGGTCGAAATCGGTAACGCTGAGTACCAGCGCGGCCAGCACCGGCACGCCGAAGAACATGCCCAGCACCAGGATCGAGGGCGCGGCGAACACCCAGCCGGCAACGGAATTGCGGCGCATCATCGGGCACCTTCGGGGGCTGGTGCGCTGGCCGGCGGCGTGGCCGGCACGGCAGCCGGCCCGACATGGCCGCCTTCCTGTTCAAAAATCCAGCGGCGCTTGGCCAGAATATCGTCCACGCGTTGATCCAGTTCCTGCACGGCCGCTTCGTGCGACTGACCGCCGCGCACCACGCGCTCGGTCACCAGGCGCATTTCCTGCACGATGCGCTCCCATTCCAGCACCTTGGGGGTGGCCTTGACCCGTTCAAGCTGATCGCCGAACGCACGGGCCAGTTCGTCATTGGCCAATGACGGCAGCTTCCAGGTACTGCGCCGCGGCGGCAGGTCGCCGATGATGGCATGGAAGCGCGCCTGCACCTGCGGCTGCGACAGGTATTCGATCAGCTTCCAGCTGGCGTCCTTGTGCTGCGAGGACTTGAAGATCACCAGGCTGGAGCCGCCGGCGATGCCTGCGCCCGGGCCGTCGGGACCAGGCAACGGCGCGGTGCCCCACGTGCCTTCCATGCCCGGCGGCTGGCGCAGCTTGAACTCGCGCACGTTCCAGGGGCCGGACAGATAGAACGCGTAGTAACCGTTGAAGAATTCGTACCAGACGTTGGAGACCTGGGTTTCCGACACCTTGGGCGCCCAGCCGTTCTGGTACATGCCGTCGTAGAATGCCAACGCCTTGCGAAAACCTGCACTGCGGAAATTGCCGTAGTTATCGTGATCGCGCAGCAGGCGATCGTCCTGCTGCAAGGCGAACGACAGCTGCTGCTCGAACTCGTTGAGCGGCATCAAGATGGCATAGCGGTCCGGCCCAACGTGGCGCTTGATCGCCGCCATCACCTGCTGCATCTCGGCCCAGGTCTTGGGCATCTGGCTGTAGCCGGCCTGGCGCAGCAGATCCTTGCGGTAGAACAGCAGCCGCGTATCCACATACCACGGCACCCCGTACAAGGTGCCATCCACCACATTGGTGTCCCACACGCCGGGGAAGTAGTCGGCCGGCGTTACCACCGTCGAGCGCGCCACATAGGGCTGCAGCGGCGCCAGGGTGTCCAGCAAGGCAAATTCCGGTAGCCAGGTGTTACCCAGCTGGCACACGTCCGGCAAGCCATCGGCAGCGAAGGCGGTCAGCAATTTTTCATGCGCCGCGGTCATCGGAATGTTCTGCACCTCCACGCGGATGCTGGGATTGCGCTTTTCGAAATCGGCCACCAGTTCGGTGACCACTTCGGCTTCCTTGCCCATCGCCCAGAAGCGCACGGTGGTCTGCTGGGCCTGATCGGAACGCACGCATCCCGCCGCTCCTGCACACAGGGCGGCGGCCATCATCAACCGGATCAGAAGGCGCACGGATTACTCGGGTTTCTGGCGGTGCGAGGGATCTTGCTGCGCCTGCGCGGCGGCGGCGCGCGATTCGGCCATTCCCAGCGACCGCGCGGCAGCCTTCTGTTCGTCCTTCTGCGGAAGCGGCTGCGGCTCGCCCTCCGGCGTGAGCCAGCCGCCGGTGAAGCCGGCGCGTTCAAGGCCGCTGCGGATATGGGGGTTCTTCTTCATCACGTTCCAGACGAATTCGTTCTGGTAGTTGGCGATCATCGTCAGGATCGGCCCTTGGTCGATGCCGATATAGTCGCCCGCCACCCAGCCGCGGTTTGGCACCATGCGCCCGGTCTTGAGCGGGATGTCGTAGTTGAAGCTGGGGTTGAACGAATCCAGGAAGCCATAGCTGGAATACAGGAAGTCGCCGTAGCGCTTGTGCATCTCCTCGGCGGCTGGGATCACTACTTCCGGGGCGAACACGATGGAGGAGATTGCCGCCGATGGCACGATGGTGCCGTCGTCGAAGTTCTCGCGCAGGCCGGCGCCGCGCGAGGAATAGTGACGGAACTGGCGCTGCTCGCCGCGGTATTCCTGGCTGGTGTTCTGCGGACCATCGCCGGCGGTCAGGCCCCACACGTTCTCGCCGTAGTCCTTCCACTTCATCGGGTTGTCGATGGCGTAGTCGCGCTGCGCCAGGGTGGCGCGGCGGCTGTTGAGGAAGTAGTCGATGCCGCGTTCGCGCATGTACTGGTCCTGGATATCGCGGAAGTCGATCCAGACATGGCTGTATTGATGCCCGAACAGCGGGCCGAAGGACAGGTATTCCTGCCCCTGGTACACGCCCCAGTCGTTGTTGTAGGTGCGGGTCCAGCTGGTCCATGCATCCGGGTCCACGCCATGGGTGGGCGAACCCAGCGCCAGGATGTACAGCATCATCGCCTCGTTGTAGCCCATCCAATCATGGTTGATGAAGCCGCTCTCCGGGAACCAGCCCATCGAAATCAGCGGCGCGCGCTGCTGCAGCCAGCGCCAGTCCACGCGCTTGTACAAGGTGTCGGCGATCTGGCGGATTTCTTTTTCGCGCGGGTCATCGCCGTCGTAATACGACTGGGTGAACAACACGCCCATCATCAGCAGCGCGGTGTCCACGCTCGACAGCTCGACCCAGCTGTCGTAGCGGTTGCCCTGCTGCATGTCCAGGAAGTGGTAGTAGAAACCCTTGTAGCCGGCCTTTCCGGTCCGCTGCGGCCCCATGGGCGCGTCGCGGAAGAATTTGAGGGTGGTCAGGGTGCGCTCCACCGCCTGGTTGCGGCTGACCCAGCCATTCTCGATGCCGATCGGATACGCGGTCAGTGCGAAACCCACCGACGCGATGCTGGCGAACGGGCGCGACGGGAAGCGATCCGGCGAGAGTCCATTGACCTCGTTGGTGGTGTCCCAGAAGAACTGGAAGGTGCGTCGTTCGATGTCGGAGAACAGTGGCGGCAACGGCGGCTTGACCGGCTTGGGCGGCAGTTGCGCCTCGATCAGGATCACTTTCACCGGCGCCTTCTTCTCGGCCACCTTGGGTTCCTCGGCCTGTTTGCAGGACGCCAGCACCAGCGCACCCAGCAAAAGTGGAATCGTCAACCAACGCGACGCACTGCCCCTATCCATCCATCCCCCACGTGTGTAATCGATTACATCCTGCACGCAAACCTATCCTATTCCCGCCGCCGCCGACGATCGCACCGGCACTGGCCGAGACGGTCGAACACCGCACGCGTTCACGCCGAAGGCAAGGCGGAAGCTACACACCGACGTTGCCAGGCTTGATCGGCGTGAGGCACCTCGCAATCTTCAGCGACCGCCGTTGAAGGCCGCGTCATTGACCCGATCGCGTCGCGCTCCGCGACCGGGTTGCCGAAACTGGCGCGACTGTAATCGTTTTCACTGCGAGGCGTAAACCCTTCTCTTCAAACAGGTGAAAACGCTTGCAGATCAATCACCTGGAAGTGACGAAGATGTGAATTAATGTGCTGCAGTGCAGCAGGCAAGGCCCCAGGTGTCCACACCCCGAGCGCGATACCGGTCACGGTTGGCACCGGAGTCGACAGGGCCGCGCAGCGTGGTCCGCCGAGATGATCGGGAATGCCGTCGCGCCCGGGGGCGCTCCTACGACGCCGGGTCGCTATGTAGGAGCGCCCCCGGGCGCGACAAGGCTTTACCGGTTACCCCGCCTCACCCGGCGCAATCGCCTCGATCGACAAGGCATGGATGTCGGTCTGCATCATCTCGCCGACGGCCGCGTACACCGCCCGATGGCGTGCCAGCGGCGGCTTGCCGGCAAACACGGCACTGACCACCCGCACATTGAAATGCCCGCGCCCGTCGCGCGCGCCGGCATGGCCGGCGTGCCGGTGGCTGTCGTCCACCACCTCCAGTTCGGTGGGTGCCAGCGCCATCTGCAACGCCGCGCGGATCCGCTCGACCCGGCTCATGGCAGCACCCGCCGGAACGGCCGGACCTCGGTGCGTACATACACGCCCGCTTCCACATACGGATCGGCATCGGCCCAGGCGCGCGCATCTTCGAGTGCGTCGAACTCGGCAATCACCACGCTGCCGCTGAAGCCAGCCGGCCCCGGATCTTCGGCGTCGATGGCCGGGCATGGCCCCGCCACCAGCAGCCGACCGGCCGCCGCCAACGCCTGCAGGCGCGCCAGATGCGCCGGTCGCGCCTGTTGCCGCGCAGCCAGTGCGTCGGCGCCGTCATACCCTTCGATTACGTACCACACACGCCACCTCACCCAGGACTTCGAAGATCACCCCGGCAATTCTAGCCGGCCCGGCGCTGGACACCGCCCCCACGCACGCATTACCCTTGGCACCACTGCACACGCTACCGGACGCAGCGGCCCGTCGGCCCAGGCTCAACGCTCTCCCCCGACGACCGATTCGCTGCCCACCGCCTGCCCGCGTAGACGACCTCCTCGCTGTTCCGTCGCCGCATGCCACGCGGCGGACGTTGTATGTGGATTTGTGGGATCGTGCCGGCACAGGCACGACATTGATCGCAATAACTCAAGGCAAAGCCCTGCAGGCGCGGCTTAAGACCGCGGCCGGCGACCGTAAGACCCGATGTCGACCTGATGAATTCCGAACTCGCGCACGTCGCGACTCCGCCAGCCACGAGCGCGCCGCCACAGCAGCAGGAAATGCCGCTGGCGGTGGTGCATGGGCAACCGGTGCTGCAGATCCCGCAGGATCTGTACATCCCGCCGGATGCGCTGGAAGTCATCCTGGATGCCTTCGAAGGTCCGCTGGACCTGCTGCTGTACCTGATCCGCCGGCAGAACCTGGACATCCTGGACATCCCCGTCGCCGAGATCACCCGGCAGTACGTGGACTACATCAACGTGATGCAGGAACTGCGCTTCGAACTGGCGGCCGAATACCTGGTGATGGCCGCGATCCTGGCCGAGATCAAGTCGCGCATGCTGTTGCCGCGCCCGCCCAGCCAGGAGGGCGAAGAACAAGACCCGCGCGCCGAGCTGGTGCGCCGCCTGCAGGAATACGAGCGCTTCAAGCAGGCCGCCGAGGACCTGGACACCCTGCCCCGCATGGGCCGCGACAGCGCCCCGGTGCAGGCGCATCTGCCCGAGCGCGCTGCGGTCAAGCTGCCGCCGCCTGTGGAATTGAAAGAAATGCTGATGGCGCTGTACGACGTGCTCAAACGCGCCGAGCTGTTCACCGGGCACGCGATCAAGCGTGAGGCGCTGAGCGTGCGCCAGCGCATGGGCGATGTGCTCGGCCGCCTGGACGACGGCAAGTTCTACCGTTTCGAATCGCTGTTCACGGCCGAAGAAGGCAAGCTCGGCGTGCTGGTCACCTTCCTGGCGCTGCTCGAATTGGCCAAGGAGCAGTTGCTGGACATCGTGCAGGACGCGCCGCTAGCGCCGATCTACGTGAAGTCGCTGGCGTTGGGAAATACCAATGCGCCGCTGCAATTCTCCAGCGAATTCGATGACAGCGATGCTGCCAACGAACCTATCTGAAGCCGATCACCGAATGGATCAAGCGCTGATCACCCGCATCATCGAAGCCGCCCTGCTGGCCAGCAGCCAGCCGCTGACGCTGGCGCAGCTGCAGGGGCTGTTTCCCGAGGAAGAGCCGGCGCCGCCCGGCAGCGTCGAGCGCGCACTGGAATTGCTGCGCGAGGCCTGCGCCGAGCGCGGCGTGGAAATGGTCGAAGTGGCCTCCGGCTTCCGCTTCCAGGTCAAGGCCGAGGTGCATGGCTGGGTCGCCCGCCTGTGGACCGAGCGCCGCACCAAGTACACCCGCGCCACGCTGGAAACCCTGGCGCTGATCGCCTACCGCCAACCGATCACCCGCGGCGAGATCGAGCAGGTGCGCGGCGTGGCGGTCAGCAGCAACATCATCCAGGCGCTGGAAGAGCGCGAATGGATCCGCGTCGTGGGCCACCGCGACGTGCCCGGCAAGCCGGCCCTGTTCGGCACCACCAAGGGCTTTCTGGATTACTTCGGGCTCAAGCGGCTGGACGAGCTACCGCCGTTGTCCGAGTTGAAGGACATCGCCGAGCTGGAGCCGCAGCTGCCGCTGGACCGCGATGGTCAACTGGATGGCGCAGTGCCGGCATCGGCATCGCTGCAGGCCGACCAGGACGGGATGGATGCTGCCGCTGACGCCGGTGATACGGATGCAGGCGCCCCCCCGTCGACGGCAGACACGGGCGCCCCGCTAGCTGAGTCCACCGGCAACAATCCCGCTCCGGTCGATGAAGACAATGCCACGCCCGCCGATAACGGCAGCGAGGCAGATGGCGACCGCCACAGCGATGCAGCCGATGATGCCGCGGACATCCAGCAACACCAGCACGACGCCGGCAGCCGTGACGCCGACGACCAGCCCCCCGCCCCACCGCAGCACCCCGAGCCCGCCTCGGCGCAGGACCCGAACACGCAACACCCCGATGCCGCCCGCGAGGGCGACCCCGACACCGCGCCGGGCACGCGCGCGGATGCAGTGAACGAAGACGAAGACAACGCCGTCGCGACGACGACCGTGGCTGTTGACGAAGCCGATTCCGACCCAGAGGCCGACCCAGAACACGTCGGCCGGAGCCAGACACATGAGTGACACCCCCCGCAAGCTGTCGTTGAACAAGCTTTCCCTCAAGCGCGACAGCGCGCCCGAAGCGCCCAAGCTGGAAGAGCGCCTGCACAAGGTGCTGGCCCAGGCCGGCCTGGGTTCGCGCCGCGCGCTGGAACAGCGCATCGCCGATGGCCTGATCAAGGTCAATGGCGCCGTCGCGCAGACCGGCATGTCGGTGCGCAGCGGCGACAAGATCGAGCTGGACGGCCGCAGCTTCGTCGCCAGCGCGCTGACCGAACCTTCGCGCGTGCTGATCTACAACAAGCCCGAAGGCGAAGTGACCACCCGCGAAGATCCCGAAGGCCGCCCGACCGTGTTCGAGTCGCTGCCGGCATTGAAGGGCTCGCGCTGGATCGCCATCGGCCGGCTGGACATCAACACCACCGGCCTGCTGCTGCTGACCACCGACGGCGAGCTGGCCAACGCGATGATGCACCCCTCCTACGAGGTCGAACGCGAGTACGTGGTGCGCGTGCGCGCCCCGGAAGGCGAAGAAAAAGTCTCCGACGCCATCATCGAGCGCCTGTCGCGCGGTGTGCTGCTGGAAGACGGCGGCGCCAAGTTCGACGAGATCGAACGCATCGGCGGCACCGATTCGCACGATTGGTTCCGCGTGGTGGTCAAGGAAGGCCGCAACCGCGAAGTGCGCCGCCTGTGGGAATCGCAGGGCTGCCAGGTCAGCCGCCTGAAGCGCAGCCGCTACGGCAAGATCTCGCTGCCGCGCGAACTGTTGCGCGGGCAGTCGGTGGAAGTGGCGCAGGACAAGGTCGACGCCCTGCGCGCCGAACTCAAGCTGGAAGAAGGCGCGCCCTCGGCGCTGACCCTGCAGCCGGTGATCGGCCAGCGCCGCGCCGCCAAGTCCACCGTGCACGTCTCGCGCGATGGCCGCAGCAATGCCTACGTCAATGGGCAGACCTCCGGCGCCGATGAAGGCCGCGAGCTGCGTCGCTTCGACAACCTGCGCGAAGACCGCGGCGGCCGTAGTGGCCGCGGCAAGCCCGGCGGCTTCAAGGGCGGCCTGACCGTCAGTGGCGAAGCCGCTGCCAAGCAGTCGCAGCAGCGCCCGTTCAAGCAGCGTGGCCCGGCCAAGGGCGACCGCGCGTTGCCGGATGGCAACCCGGCTGCGTTCCGCAGTTGGTATGTGCCCGACGGCGTGAGCACTGGCCCCAGCGGTCACCGCAATGCCGGCCCCGGTGGCAACAGCACCGGCCAGGCGCGCCCGTACGCCAAGAAGGGGCCGGGCGGTGCCCGTCCAGGTGCCGGCGGCCAGGGTCAGGGCCGCGGCGGCGCCGGTGGTCAGGGCCAGTCGCAGGGCCAAGGCCAGGGACAGCGCAAGCACCCCTACGGTCACCCGGGCAATGCGCCGGTCTTCCCATCCGACCACGCCAACCCGGGCTTCAGCCCATATGGCGCAGCGCGTCCTGCCGGTCGCCCCAGCGGCGGCCGTCCGGGTCCGGGCGGCAATCGCGGCCCGGCATCGGCCAATCGCGGCCCCGGCGGTCCGGGCGGCGGCGCGCGTGGTCCAGGTGGTCCCGGCGGTGCCCCACGTGGCCCGGGCGGTCGCCCGCCGGGCGGTGGCAACCGTCGCCCGCCCGGTGGTGGCAATCGCGGTCGTTAGGGTTAAGCCTACACATGTAAGAAAAAGGCTCATCGCGTATTCGCGTGGGTGCCTTGAGGCCCTTGAAGCTGCGTTGAGCCTTGGAAACAGGCCCTTTCCGGGGGCGCCTGAAGTGGTGCATCCTGTACTGAACTTCTTAACGCGGTGTTGTGCATGAAGACGGGCCGTCGGCTGAGCGCGTTGTTTTGCTTCCCTGGCTTCGCTGCCGGGTCCATGCTCAAGGGCGTGTTCGGCGCTCCGAAGGCACGGATCGTAACCGTGCGGCGCCGAAAAAAACGGCCGTGTGCTCCCACTGTGGCCATCGGTGTCGCAGCCGCTACGACAAGCGCCTGTGCCGCGCCCGCGACTTGCGGGCGGCCGGCTGGATGCTGTTCGTGGAGTTCGAGCGCTGGCGTGTCGATTGTCCGGGATGCGGCGGCGTGCACGTAGAGCGGCTGGACTGGCTGGACAAGAACCCGTGCTACACTAAGCGACTCGCCCTGCATGTGGGCAATCTGTGCCGGAGCATGATGCACAAGGCCGTGGCGGAGTTGGAGCGGCTAGACGACGGTACGGTCAAGGAGCTGTCCAAGCTGTACATGGCCGAGCAGGTGCGCCGGGCGGGGACGCCGGCGCCGC
>NZ_MDED01000031.1 GCF_002939885.1 Xanthomonas cucurbitae | reverse complement strand
TGCAACTCCACTTGGTCGTGTAGGGGCTCAGGCTACGACACCTGGCCCGCTACGTTATAGGACTGTTGCACTTCGCGGGCGAATCCACCCCCGACAGCTGAAGCAAGGCTGATGATGATCGCGACCTTCGCCGCCTTGATCATTGCCGCCATTGCGTTTTCACGCGATTGCCCGGTGGCGATGCGATAACCCAGAAGCAAGACCCACAGCGTGGTGACCGTCAATGCGATCGTACTGACCCACCTCATGGTACGGCTCATCAGCTGCAGGCCGAACGCCTGAATCTCGTTGCTGAAGTAGTCGTTGACCAGTTTGAAGAACACGAAGTCGCCGAGGCCGATATCCGCCAAGGGCTGCAACCCGTTCATCGCTCCGTGGAGAACTGCGTCCATTATCTTCTGCCTGCCTGTCGTGATGGAACGGTCAATTGGACAAGGCTGCTTTCAGCGTTGCGGCCTGCACGACCTGCCCCAACGGTTTGAGCCAGCTGTTCTTGTCGCCATCCAGCGCTTTCCTGGCCAATCGCGACTGGTCTTCCTTGAGCCCAACGATATAGCTGTCATACGCTGTCATCTGCGCCTGCCAGTAATCCAGGTCCATGGCGTTCTGTGCGATGAAACGCTGCACTTCGTTATCGTTGGCAGCAAGCGCTCCTTGGCTGGTACCACCTTTGTCGCGCTGCGCCTCCACCGTTTTGAACTGATTGTTGCGCTCTATGAGGCGCTTGATCATGCGTACTGACTCGTTGTACTTGGCATTTTTCGCCAGCACCATGCGTGTGCATACCTTCATTTGCTCCTCCACCATCTTGCCACTCATGTTCGGTGCGAGAGATTTGAATTGCTGCAGCATTCCTGAGAGGCCGGCTGGCGAGGAACCCGGGCAGTCGTCTTGCAGGCCATAGTCTTCAGGACGTTCGGCAAAGTTGTCGGCCATGGTGGAAGTCCCCAGGTTCAACCGCTGAAGCTTGATGAGCTGCTGCTGATAATGATCCAGCTGCTGCTGATACTGCTTGAGAGTGTCGGTCCATCGCTTGGCCTGCTCTGCGTACTCCTGCAAAGCCTTCCCCATCGACGTTGGGTCATTGACAATCACACCCACCGCATTCGCGGGCCCAGCGCCAAGACCGGCAGCAAGTAACAAGCCTGCGGCGAGGCGTGAGAGCGAAGGGCGTGAGCGGCGTGAGCGGTCATTCATGGCGGGACTCGTCGATCTTGTTGGGTGCAGATGGAGGGCGGGGCAGCAAACGAGGGATAACGAGGGCACAGGCAGGAAGGCAATACATAGCCCAGGCAAGTGGCCGGGAGTCAAGCGCGTCACGCAATCCTGAAGTGCCAGAGCTCTGTTCAGACACAGGCGCAGCGACGTGAAAGACGTCGCCGGGGGTGCGGAGATGAGCGCCCGCTGGGCCATTATCCTATGTAAGGTTGAGGCAGGTCGTTAGCAACACTGGCATAGGTCAAGACAAATTGCCACTATTTGCCAGCGCTCCAGACCGTCATTCCATCGTCTAGCGTCCGCCACCTCAGGAGCAACGTTGCCCGAGTAGGAAAAATCTGACATCCGATCGCGGGGTTGCCTCACCCTAGGCAGCTACTGGAGACGTGCGCGTGCCCCCCCCATGTCACGACAGGTGGCCGATTCCGGGTCAGTGGGCGATCTCCGTCAAGGCGTGTAGCCCCACTTCGAGATGATCAATTCCAGGGTCGCTTGATTCACTGGGACAACGCCTGGACACGTCATCAGGTAGGTCCGGCGTGCAGTCGCCGTGGCCGGCGGGTTGAAGGCCGGGCTCCATACCTGGATGGCATGGAAGGCTGCGATCGACGCCGTACATTCGGGACCGGGAGCGCCAGCGTCAGGGCCGGACACGCCGGCCATGCAAAGAAAGACCGAACACGGATCTACCGCCTGGGCGCGAACTGGGGCGCTCACGCCAAGACCTAACGCCGCAGCCAGTGCAAGCGTGGTGGCCATGGTGCATCGCTTCATGATGAATACCTCCCTGGTAGTAGTTGAAGTGACATGCTTGTCTCTGGACGATTTGCGATAAGCATGGCTCAGCGAGACAGTCTAGCCACCGGTTTCCACGGCCCAGACTGGGGCGCCTAACTTTCCGTCTTCGCCAGAATGGCAGCCCTCAAATTATCATTGGAACCGATGCACGCGAAATTATCATTGGAACCGGCGCACGCGGCGTGGGGATCAGGCACCGCTGGCTAGCCGCTCAGCAATTGCTGCAGCGCAACGTCCCGCTACTCGCCTTTCTGCTCTTGGAGCGCGGCATTCGCCTCGCCAGCGGCGCACGGCCGGTCATTGCCGCAGGGCACCAGCTCCGTGCGCTCGACCCGTTCCGGAACGACGAATTCTGCCCGGTCGTGCGCCGTCTCGGTCGCCAGTGACATGGCGGTGTACACCACGTAGCCGGCCATCGCGATACCGATGGCGCCTGCCACCAGCATGGCGGTGGACGCAAGCCACAGGCGCCGCGCGGCGGCGGTCTCGAAGGACCGCTGCGCTTGCAGGAAACGCTGTGTGGTCTGCTGCAGACTGGTTTCGGCCTCGGCCAGCGTCTTGTCGAACTGGTCCAGTGCCGGATCCAGCCCCTGCTGGCTCGCTTGCACCAGCTGCGGCAGCGCACTTTCCACTACCTGGTCGATCCGCTGATCGGCGTCGTCGATTGCATACTGCAGCGTCTGCATCTGCTGCTGTACCAGCTCCTGCAGGCGCTCGTCGCGTTGCCTCATGGTCGCGAGCAGTATGGCCATGGCCTTGACGGCCTCCTGCAACTGCTGTCTGGACGCCCCCAGAATGGCGTTGGCTTGCAGCAGTTCGGGGACATTCTGGCTCTTCATCGTCGTTCTCCCAACGTTTGGATGCAATGCGCGTTACGTGGATTACCCGCCACCGCGACCTCCACCATCCCCACCACGTCCAGCAGTTCCCGGCAGGCCGTAGTGGAGCATACGCCACGGGGGCACTCCAGGATCTCCTGCGCGTGAATCGATTATCCAAGGATGCTGGTCGATCGATCTTGCACGCCAGTCGCCAGGCGGCATCCGCCACCGGCAGGCAAGCCCAGCAGGAGCAGCCGCCTCTCCGGCACAGCGGCAAGCCGAGCGCATGTTCGCCAGTCTGGCCGCCCTGCGCCCCCCCCTACCGCCAACCGCCGCCGCTCCGGACCGATCGCCAATCGCTGCCTTTGAGCTCGCTTGCGACGAACCTGAGCCATTAACCTCCATGGAGTGACCGGCTTCGCAGTTCCACAATCGCGCTGAATTTCGACTAAATATTCCTGCAAGGAGCCGATACCTCCTTGGACCGGCACCTTGCGGCATGCGTGGAGCGCATGTTGCCCGTGTCGCAGCGAACTCCCCGCGCCACCGTACCGCCCGAGGCACCCATGAGCACCCTATCGCCCGATTTGCCTGCGCCGTTGACGCTTGCCCTGGAAGGCGAGATGACCATCCGCCGCGCCGCCGAGCTCAAGCCGTTGCTGCTGCCGGCGCTGGAGCATCCGGGCGGGCTGCATCTGGATCTGGGCGCGGTCAGCGAGATCGACACCACCGGCCTGCAGTTGCTGCTGGCCACCAAGCAGGCGATCCAGGCCGACGGACGACCGTTTTCGCTCACCGATTCCAGCCGCGCCGTAGTCGATGTGATCGAACTGCTCGGCCTGCTCGAAGCCTTGTATCCGCACGCGGTCGCAAGCCTCGACGCACGAATTCACTAACGGACCGGGTGACGCGCGCATGGACATGCACCAGCTGATGCAAACCTTCCTGGCCGAAAGCCGGGACCTGCTCGAAGACATGGAACGCCACCTGCTCGAAGCCGAGCGCGGCGAGTCCTCGCCCGATGCGGTCAACGCGATCTTCCGCGCCGCGCATACCATCAAGGGCTCGGGCGGCCTGTTCGACCTGCCGCAGCTGGTGGGCTTCACCCATGTGGTGGAAAGCGTGCTGGACCTGGTACGCGACGAAGCGCTGACACTGAGCTCTGAACTGATCGCGCTGCTGCTGGTGTGCTGCGACCACATCCACGCCTTGGTGGAGACTGCGGCCGATCCCGGCCACGCCGATGCGGCCGCATTGGCCGCCGAAGCCGAACCGCTGCTGGCGCAGTTGCAGACCTATCTGCAGGGTAGCGCCTGCGGCGTCACCGCCGCAGTTGCGCAACACGGCGCGCCCGAAAAACAGAGCGGTTACTGGCGCATCAGCCTGAAGCTGTTCGCCGATGCGCTGCGCTTCGGCAATTCACCGCTCAAGCTGATCCGCAACCTGCGCAGCCTGGGCTCGGTGGAATCGATCAGCACCGACTACAGCCAATTGCCGAGCCTCGAAGCGCTCGACCCGGAGGCCAACTATCTCGGCTTCCGGATCCTGCTGCGCAGCGATGCCGATCGCGCCGCCATCGAGGACGTGTTCGAATTCGTACGCGAAGACTGCGAGCTGGAGATCGCCGCAGTAGCTGCACCGACCGATGCGACCGCGTTGGTCACCGTTGCGCCGGCGGCGATGACGGTGCCGGCCAGCACACCGGCAACCGCATCGGCCCCACCACGAGCAGCAGCGGAGACCGGCACGCGCGGCGGAGCCGAAGCGCGCTCGATCCGGGTGGATGCCGACAAGCTCGATCGCATGATCGACCTGGTGGGCGAACTCATCATTGCCGTGTCCAGCACCAACGCCAACGCGCAGCGCAGCGGCGATGCACAACTGCTGGAATCGGCTTCGATCCTGGCCGGGCTGGTGGAAGAAGTACGCGAAAGCGCGCTGCAGTTGCGCATGGTCAAGATCGGTGGCACCTTCAGTCGCTTCCAGCGCGTAGTACACGATGTGGCGCGCGAACTGGGCAAGGACATCGCGCTGGTGGTGGCCGGCGAAGACACCGAACTGGACAAGTCGGTGGTGGAAAAGATCGGCGACCCGCTCACCCACCTGGTGCGCAATGCAATGGACCACGGCATCGAACCGGCTGACGTGCGCGTGGCGCGCGGCAAACCGGCGCGCGGCACGGTGGGCCTGAACGCGTATCACGACTCCGGCAGCATCGTCATCCAGATCACCGACGACGGTGGCGGCCTGAATCGCGACAGGATCCTGGCCAAGGCGCTGGAACGTGGTCTGGTCGAACCCGGCCGCCAGCTCAGCGACCGCGACGTCTTCGCGATGATCTTCGAGCCGGGTTTTTCCACCGCCGAAAAGGTCACCAACCTGTCCGGCCGCGGCGTTGGCATGGATGTGGTCAAGCGCAACATCACCGCGCTGCGCGGCACGGTGGACATCGACAGCGCCGCCGGCCTGGGAACCACCATTTCGGTCCGCCTGCCGCTGACCCTGGCCATCATCAATGGCTTCCAGGTCGGCGTGGGCAAGTCGGTATTCGTGGTGCCACTGGACGTGGTGGAAGAGTGCGTGGAATTCGCACCGGACTACGCCAGCGACTACATCGAC
The DNA here is from genome assembly GCF_002939885.1 of Xanthomonas cucurbitae. Lineage (GTDB taxonomy): Bacteria > Pseudomonadota > Gammaproteobacteria > Xanthomonadales > Xanthomonadaceae > Xanthomonas > Xanthomonas cucurbitae. The sequence goes on along the minus strand of NZ_MDED01000031.1, from coordinate 35,066 downwards.
CTGCGCGGCAGCGTGCTGCCGTACGTGCGCCTGCGCGAGCTGTTCGCGCTTGGCAGCAAACAACCTGCACGCGAAAGCATCGTGGTGATCCGTCAGGGCACGCAGCGCTTCGGCCTGGTGGTGGACACCTTGCTGGGCGAATGGCAGACGGTCATCAAGCCGCTCTCGAAGGTCTTTGCGCAGGTCAAGGGCATCAGCGGCTCCAGCATCCTGGGCAGCGGCGATGTCGCACTGATCCTGGATGTGCCCAGTCTGATCCAGCAATTGCATCCCACCCAGGACGCGCTGGCCGCCTGAGCGCTCGCCGTTGCTCTGCTGTCACCGCATCGTTTCGTCGTCACCTGACACTCGGAAACCACCGCCATGTCACATCGTCTCCCGCCCGCTACCCAGCTCTGGCTCAGCACCGCCGTGGTCGTTGCCGTCCCCGTGTTCGTTGTCGTGGCAAGCATTGCATTGTCGCTGTCGTCCACTGCCCTGCTGGCCGCCAGTACGGTCGCCGCGCTGCTCGGGGCAGCGCTGCTGGCCTGGTCCATCCGCAGCACCAGCACATCGCTACAGCTAGCCACCACCACCGTGGATGCCTTCGCGCGCGGGCATTTCGACGTGACCCTGCCGCCGCTTCGCGGCGAGCCGGCCAGCGACCTCCTGCGCAGTCTGCACACGCTGCAAGATGGCATGCGCCACCTGCACCAGGAGATCGACCGGGTCTTGCGCGAACACGATGGCGGCGAGATCGATGCGCGCATCGATGCCGCGCGGTTCGATGGCGACTTCCACGCCATGGGCGATGGCATCAACCGCATGGTGACCAGCCACATCGCGGTCAAGAAGCAGGCCATGGCCTGCGTGGCCGAGTTCGGCCGGGGTAACTTCTCCGCAGAACTGGAACGCCTGCCTGGCAAGAAGGCCTTCATCAACGAGATCGTCGACCAGGTCCGCGCCAACCTCACCGGCCTGGTCGCCGAAGTCAACCGCATGTCGGGCGAGCACGATGCCGGCGATATCGATGTGGTCATCGACACCCAGCGTTTTGCCGGCGATTTCCGCCGCATGGCCGAAGGCATCAACGCCATGGTGGCCAGCCATATCGCGGTCAAGAAGCAGGCCATCGCCTGCGTGGGCGAATTCGGTCGCGGCAACTTCACCGCGCAGCTGCCATTGCTGCCTGGCAAGAAGCGCTTCATCAACGACACCATCGAACAAGTGCGCGGCAATCTCACCGGACTGATCGCCGAGATCAACCACATGTCGGTGGAACACGAAGCCGGCGACATCGACGTGGTGATCGACAGCAGCCGCTTCGATGGCGACTTCCGCAGCATGGCCACCGGCATCAACCAGATGGTGGGCGCACACATCGCAGTGAAGAAGCTGGCGATGGGCGTGGTGGCCGAATTCGGCCGCGGCAATTTCGACGCACCGCTGGCCCAGCTTCCCGGAAAGAAAGCCTTCATCAACGACACCGTGGAGCGCGCACGCGGCAACCTGCGCAGCATCTCCGAGGTCATCCAGGTGATGGGCGCGATGGCCGACGGCGACCTCACCCACACCGTGGAAGGCCGCTACGAAGGCGCGTTCGCCGACATGCAGCGCTACGTCAACACCACCATGAGCCGCCTCACCGAGATCGTGGACGAAGTCAATCGCAACGCCGAAAATTTGGCCAGCGCCTCGGAAGAAGTCAGCGCCACCGCGCAGGCGCTGGCCCAGGCGGCCAGCGAGCAGGCCGCCGGCGTGGAAGAAACCAGCGCCTCGCTGGAGCAGATGACCGCCTCCATCGGGCAGAACACCGAGAACGCACGCGTCACCGACAGCATGGCCGCCAAGGCCGCCAGCGAAGCGGCCAACGGCGGCGACACCGTGCGCGCCACGGTGGTGGCGATGAAGGACATCGCCAAGAAGATCGGCATCATCGACGACATCGCCTACCAGACCAACCTTCTCGCCCTCAACGCCGCCATCGAGGCCGCGCGTGCCGGCGAACACGGCAAGGGCTTTGCGGTGGTGGCCGCCGAGGTGCGCAAGCTGGCCGAACGCAGCCAGATCGCCGCGCAGGAAATCGGCGAAGTGGCCGGTTCCAGCGTGGAGCTGGCCGAAAGCGCCGGCCGCGTGCTGGGTGAGATGGTGCCGTCGATCCGCCGCACGTCCGACCTGGTGCAGGAAATCGCCGCCGCGTCCGAGGAACAGACTGCAGGCGTCAGCCAGATCAACACCGCCGTTGGCCAATTGAACCAGACCACGCAGTCGGCCGCGGCCAATGCCGAAGAACTGGCCGCCACCTCGGAGGAGATGAGCGCACAGGCCGAACAACTGCAGCAACTGATGGGCTTCTTCCGGCTAGGCAATGGCGGACGTGGCGTCGTCCAGGCCAGCAAGCCAGGGCCGCGCCGGGTGGTAGCGGTCGGCCAAGCCACCACCGCCCACGCGCCGGCACGGCGCACCAACGTGCGCCAGATCGGTGTGGTGGCCGCTAGCGCCGATGCCATCGACGAATCGCAGTTCGCCAGTTTCTGAAGGAGGCAGACGATGCAACCGCACAGCAGCGCAACCACCGGCACGCCATCGCCCACGGCACCGCAGCAATACCTGACCTTTTCGTTGGGCAAGGAACTGTTCGGCCTGGGAATTGTCGGCATCAAGGAAATCATCGAATACCGTGTACCCACCGATGTGCCGATGATGCCGCCGGCCCTGCGCGGGGTCATCAACCTGCGCGGTGCGGTGGTTCCGGTGGTGGATCTGCAGCAACGCGTGGGGCGCACCGCCAGCACGATCACCAAGCGCAGCTGCATCGTGATCGTGGAGATCGCCCACGGCGACAGGCACCAGGTCCTCGGCCTGCTGGTGGATGCGGTGAGCGAAGTGCTGGAGATCGCGGCCAGCGATGTTGTTGCCACGCCCAGCTTCGGCGCAGGCGTGGCGCGCGATCTTGTTCATGCCATGGGCAAGATCGGCGAGCGTTTCGTGATCCTGCTCGATACCGATGCCGTACTGGGCCAGGATGCACTGGCCCAGCTTCCCGCCGCACTGGCGGCCTGACCTCCGGATGCCCGCCAGGATGCCCATGCGCCCCGCCCTTCTTTCCTGCAACTGCACGCTGGCTGGCCCGGTCCTGGTGGTCGACGACAGCGCGGTCCAGCGCGAACACGCCATGGCCCTCTGCCGCCAGCTGGGCGCCGATGTGGTCGATGGCGCCGCCGATGGGCACGCCGCGCTGGACTGGCTGAGCCGCGCCAGCGCCCCATCGCTGCTGCTGATCGACCTGGAAATGCCCGGCATGGACGGCGTGCAGTTGCTCGATGCGCTGGCACGCGGCCAGTACACCGTGCCGGTGGTGGTGGTCTCGCAACGTGGTGGTGCACTGATCGATGCGGTAATGCAACTGAGCCGCAGCGCCGGGGTGCGCGTGCTCGCCGGCATCGAAAAGCCGCTGCATCTGCAGGACCTTGCCACCGTACTGGAGTGCGAACCCGCATCACGCACTACGGCGGCCGGCACGCTGCCGTCGGCGGCGATTTCGCCATTGACCCCAGGTGGCGCCGCTGCCGCCTCGCGGCTGGATCGCGCCATGCGTCGCGGCGAAATCCGCGTGGCCTACCAACCCAAGCTCGATCTGAAGGATGGCCGGCTGCGCGGCGTGGAAGCGCTGGCGCGCTGGCGCCGCCCGCAGGGCGACATGATCGGCCCGGACCGTTTCATTCCGCTGGCCGAACGCGAGGGCCTGATCCACGCACTGACCCAGCAGGTGATCGACAAGGCGATCGCACAACTGGTGGCCTGGCGCGGCGAGGGTCTGCACTTGTCGCTGGCCTTGAACCTGTCGCCCAAGCTGCTGGGCGAACCAGGCTTTCTCGAGCAGCTGTGCGCCAAACTGAGCGACAACGGCCTGAGTCCGGCCGATCTGGTGCTGGAACTCACCGAAAGCGCCATCGTGGAGCCGGCCACCGCGCTGAGCATGTTGGCACGCCTGCGCCTGCACGGGTTCGGGCTGTCCATCGATGACTACGGCACCGGCTTCTCGTCGCTGCAACGCCTGGCCAGCATTCCGTTCACCGAACTCAAGCTGGACCGCAGCTTCGTGCAGGCTGCCCACCGCAGCCACAGCCAGCGCACGGTGCTCGAATCCACGCTGGAACTGGCCCACCGGCTGGAACTGACCGCCGTGGCCGAAGGCGTGGAAACCCCGGATGACTGGCGCCTGCTGCGCGAGCTGGGCTGCGATCTGGCGCAAGGCTATCTCATGGGCTCGCCGATGCCCGGGCCGATGCTCTCGGACTGGTGGCGCGAACATGCCGTCCGCATCGCGCGCCTGAGCGAAGGCTCCTTCTCTGCCGATGCGGATGTGGCCTGAACCATGAGTACCGCCACTGCCATCACCGAACAGGAGTTCGGCCGCTTCCAGCGCTTCATCTTCGAGGCGGCCGGCATCAGTATTTCCTCCGGCAAGAAGGCCATGCTGTGCGGCCGCCTGGGCAAGCGCCTGCGCGAGCATCAGTTCGACAGCTACACCCAGTACCTGCAGCTGCTGGAAAGCCGCCAGGACCGCACCGAGATCCAGACCGCAATCGATCTGCTGACCACCAACGAAACCTATTTCTTCCGCGAGCCCAAGCATTTCGACCTGCTGCGCAAGCTGTCCGACGAGCACCGCGGCGGGTTGCCATTCCGTTGCTGGAGCGCGGCCAGTTCCAGCGGTGAAGAGGCCTACAGCATGGCGATGGTGCTGGACGATAGCCTGCAGGGGCGTCCGTTCGAGGTGGTGGGTACCGACATCAGCACCCGCGTGCTGGCCAAGGCGCGCACCGGGCACTACGCGCTGCAGCGCATCGACGGTATTCCGCAGCCGTATCTCAAGCGCTACTGCCTGCGTGGCCAGGGCGAATACGCCGGCACCTTGCTGGTGGAACGGCGCCTGCGCGAGCGCGTGCAGTTCGTGCACGCCAACCTCAACACCGCGCTGCCGCTGCTGGGCAGCTTCGATGCGATCTTCCTGCGCAATGTCATGATCTATTTCAACGGCCAGACCAAGCGCGAGGTGATCCTGCGCGTGCTCGCCAACCTGAAATCGGGCGGATATTTCTGCATCGGCCATTCGGAAAGCCTGAGCGAACTCGACATCGACCTGGTCCAGGTGGCACCCTCGATCTTCCGCAAAGCATGAGCCCAAGGATCCGCCGTGCCGACAGCGTTCAACCGCCCCGCCGCCCAGCCCGCCACCAACACCCACACGAATACCATCAAGGCGATGGTGGTCGACGATTCGGCGGTGGTGCGCCAGGTGCTGGTGGGCGTGCTCAACGATGCGCAGGGCATCGAGGTGATCGCCACCGCCGCCGACCCGTTGCTGGCGATCGAGAAAATGCGCCAGCAGTGGCCCGACGTGATCGTGCTGGATGTGGAAATGCCGCGCATGGATGGCATCACCTTCCTGCGCAAGATCATGAGCGAGCGCCCCACCCCGGTGGTGATCTGCTCCACGCTCACCGAAAAAGGCGCGCGCGTGACCATGGATGCGCTGGCTGCCGGTGCGGTGGCGGTGGTGACCAAACCCCGGCTGGGGCTCAAGCAATTCCTCACCGATTCGGCCGATGAGCTGGTGGCCACGGTGCGCAGCGCCGCACGCGCCAACGTCAAGCGGCTGGCCGCACGCGTGACCGCCGCACCACTGGAAGCCGAGGTCAAGCACACCGCCGACGTGATCCTCCCCGCGCAAAGCGGCCGTGCGCTGGCACAGACCACCGAACGCATCGTGGCCATCGGTACCTCGACCGGCGGCACCCAGGCGCTGGAAGAAGTCCTCACCGCCCTGCCACGCGTCTGCCCGGGCATCGTCATCGTCCAGCACATGCCGGAAAAGTTCACTGCGGCCTTTGCCACGCGCCTCAACGGCCTGTGCCAGATCGCCGTGAAAGAGGCCGCCAACAACGACCGGGTGATGCCCGGCCGGGCATTGATCGCCCCCGGCGGCAAGCATTTGCTGCTGCGGCGCAGTGGCGCGCAGTACTTCGTGGAAGTGATGGAAGGCCCGCCCGTGAACCGGCACCGCCCGTCGGTGGATGTGCTGTTCCGCTCGGCCGCACGCGCAGCCGGCAGCAATGCGCTGGGCATCATCATGACCGGCATGGGCGACGATGGTGCCGCCGGCCTGCTGGAAATGCGCCAGGCCGGCGCGCGCACGGTGGCGCAGGACGAACACACCAGCATCGTGTTCGGCATGCCCAAGGAGGCGATCAAGCGCGGCGGCGCCGACCGCGTCCTGCCGCTGGGCGCGATGGCGCGCGAGATCGTCACCCAGTTGCATCCTTGATCGCCTGGCCCTAAAGATCCATCCCCGCTGCCGCTATCGTTCTTGAAGACCCAGCATTGCGCGGGTCACCCGATGCGGCGGCAATCGCCGTCCCGGGACAGGAGGTGCAGCATGGCCACACGCACTCTCGCCGACAGCCTGTTCATCGATCCGGTCAGCGTCGACTCGGTATTCGTCGACCCCGTCATCGACGCAGGTGCCCACGTCCACTGCGCTGCCGCGACAGCGCCGCCAACCTGCATCACCGAGGACGAACGCCTCCGACAGCAACACCTGCAGCAGGCGCTGGCCGTGCAGTCCCCGCAATCGCAACCCGGCCTTCGCCCCGAGTGGGTGCAGGCGCGTGCGGCCTTGCTCGCGGCGGGCCATCGGCAAGGCGATGCAACCATCGCGCCGGAACCGCTCGGCAGCTCACCGCGCAACCACCTGCACTGACATCGTGTCCTGCACTGCCGACGCACGCCACTGACGTGCGCCGGCAGGCCTCATAGCTGCGAATCCAGCGGCAACCATCCAAGTACCATGGCAGCACTGCGCCGCCACACGCTGGCTGTCGGCTCGCGTGCCCACACCTGCTGCGGCTGCGCGGCATCGTCGTGCCAGCGTAGCTCGCCCTGCGCCAGCGTCACCCGATAACTGAGCGCTGCACTCACCTTGTGGGTGTACAAGCGTTCCAGCTCCGCAGTAACGGCGCGGTCCTCGAACAGCAACCCCATCTCGGTGTTGAGGTTCATCGAGCGCGGGTCCAGGTTGAACGAGCCGATGAAGCCACGCGTGTCGTCCACCACGAAGGCCTTGGTGTGCAGGCTGGCGCCGCTGGAGCCGAACAGGCTGCCATCGGGCTTGCCCATCGGCTTGAGCTCGTGCAGGCGCACGCCCTGCTGCAGCAGCGGCACGCGGTAGTCGGCATAGCCGCTGTGCACGGCCACCACGTCGTTGGCGGCCAACGAATTGGTCAGGATGTTGACGCGCACCTTGCGTTGGCGCAAAGCCCCGATCCAACGCATGCCCTGCTCGCCCGGTACGAAATAGGGCGAGATCACCTTCAACTCGCGCTGCGCGTGGGCCATCTGGCCGATCAGCACCGGTGTCATCCAGTCCGCCTGCGGCGGCGCGCCATCGGCCTTTTCCGGCGGGTCGGAGACGATGCGCGCGCGGTCCAGCCAATGCACCGGACGATCGCCCTGTAGCAAGGCCTGCACCCCAGGCGCACGCCGCAACCGCTGCACATACGGTTGTGCCCGCGCAGAGTCCAGCCCGGCATCCAGGCTGCCGCGCAACGCGTCCAGCGCCTGTGGCCTGGCCGTGGCCAACGCGGCCAACGGCAGTGCGTTGGGGCTGTTCCAGTAGGCGTCGAAGACCTGCTCGACCTGGCCTACCGCTGGCCCTACCACCGCCGCATCCATGTCCATGAAGTTGGTATCGCGCGCGGCATCGAAGTACTCGTCGCCCACATTGCGCCCCCCCACCACCGCAATCCGTCCATCGGCGATCCAGGCCTTGTTGTGCATGCGCCGGTTGATGCTGACCATGCGCAGCACCATCTCCACCCCACGCATCACCGTGCCTTCGCGTGCGCGGGTGGGATTGAACAGACGGATCTCGATCAAGGGGTGGCTGTCGAGCGCCGCCAACACCGAATCGCTGCCGTGCACGTTCATGTCGTCCAGCAACAGACGTACGCGCACGCCGCGGTCGGCGGCACGCAGCAGTTCGTTGTGCAGCAGGTTGCCAGTGAAATCGGCATGCCAGATGTAGTACTGCAGATCCAGGCTACGCCCGGCTGCACGCGCGGTGAGCGCACGCACCGCAAACGCCTCGGTGTTGTCCGCGACGATCACCACCCCGGTGTGCGCCGGATGTGCCTGCTGCAGCGGCGCCACCGCCTTGTCGATGGCCGTCACCATCGCCGTGGCGGGCAGTACGTGGCTGGCCGGCCCACGCTGGCGGTCGGCAAAACGGCCGTAGCCGTAAAGCGACAGCACACTGCCCAGCATGAACGCCAGCATGCCGATGCCGATCCATTTGAAGACGTTCCGCTTGCGCACCGCCAGCCCCAACACGTTCCAGCGCGGCAGTGTAGAGGTTGGCCTTGCAACTGCATGTGCACAGGCCGGCACGCGCCGGTGTGATGTCTCGGCATCACTGGCATGGGGACGGCTACAACGCAGATGCGGCACGCCGCACCTGCCAGCCACCGCGCCCGCAGGAAGCGAGTGCGGTCGCTCAAGGTGCAGCGCTTACCAGATCACGACACGCTCCTTGTCGCTGCGCACCATCGCATCGCCCGGTTTGCACTGGAATGCCTGCGCGAACACCGGCATGTTCGATGGCGCGCCATTGGCGCGGAAATTGGCCGGTGCATGCGTGTCGGTGTTCAAACGCACGCGCAATTCGCCGTCGGTGAAGTTGCGGCGCCACACCGTGGCCCAGTTCATGAAGAAGCGCTGATCCTGCGAATAGCCGTCGATCTGCGTGTTGGCATCGGGCTGTTCCTTCAACGCCATCTGCAAGGCGTCGTAGGCCACGGTCAGGCCACCCAGGTCGCCGATGTTTTCGCCCAGGGTCAGCTTGCCCTTGACGTGCACGCCGGGGATGGCCTCGTAGCCGTCGAACTGCGCCACCAACTGATCGGTGCGCTGGGTAAACAGCTTGCGGTCTGCGTCGGTCCACCAGGTGTCGAAATTGCCCTTGGCATCGAACTGGCTGCCGGAGTCGTCGTAGCCATGCATCATCTCGTGCCCGATCACCGCACCGATGCCGCCGTAGTTCAGCGCCGGATCGGCCTTGGGATCGAAGAACGGCGGCTGCAGGATCGCCGCCGGGAACACGATCTCGTTGCGGGTGGCGTTGTAGTACGCGTTGACCGTCTGCGGCGTCATATGCCACTCGCGCTTGTCCACCGGCTTGCCGATCTTGTCCAGCATGTAGCGGTAGTTGAATGCCTGGGCGGCCTGCATGTTGGCCAGGAATCCGTCGCCACGCGTCTCCAGTGCCGACCAGTCGCGCCACTGATCCGGATACCCGATCTTGGGCGTGAAGCTGGCCCACTTTTCCAGCGCGCGCTGCTTGGTCTGCGGACTCATCCAGTCCAGGCGTTCCAGCCGTGCCTGGAGCGCAGCGGACAGGTTCTGCACCAGCTGCTGCATCTGCGCCTTGGACTCGGCAGGAAACGCGGATTGCACGTAGAGCTGTCCCAGCGCTTCGCCCATCGCCTGGTTGACCGCGTTCAAGGTGCGCTTCCAGCGCGGCAGCATGTCCTGCTGCCCACGCAAGGTCTTGGCATAGAAATCGAAGTTGGCCTGCTCGAACGGCTTGGCCAGATACGGCGCCGCCTCATCGATGCTGTGGAAACGCAAGTAAGCTTTCCAGGTGTCCACCGGCGTGTCGGCAAGCATCGCATCGAGCTCGGCGAAATAACCCGGCTGGCTCAGCGAGAACGTAGCGGCCGGCACCTTGAGCGCGCTGAAGAACGCCTGCCAGTCGAAATGCGGCGTCACCGCGTTGGCGCCGGCTACATCGACCGGGTTGTAGCGCTTGGCCGGGTCGCGCAATTCGATCCGCGACAGCGAGGCGTTGGCCAGCCGCGTCTCGAATGCCATCACCGCCTTGGCCTGCGTCGCCGCCTGCGCAGCCGGGAGACCGGACAATTCCAGCACGCGCGCAATGTAAGCCACGTATTGCTCGCGGATCCTGGCCTGCGCTGGATCGCTGTAATAGCCCTTCTCGGGCAGGCCCAGACCGCCCTGGCCCGCATAGGCAATCATCTGCTCGGAATTCTTGTAGTCGGCATTGGCCCCGAACGAGAACACGAAGCCCTGGCCCTTGGCATAGCTGTCGCGCAACCACGCGGCGATGGCTGGCGCATCGGCCAACGCATCGATGGCCTGCAACTGTGGCTGCAACGGGGTGATGCCGGCGGTGTCGATGGCCGCCTCGTCCGAGCCGGTGCGCCACAGGTCGGCGATCTTGGCATCCACCGAACCAGGCGACAGACTGCCGCGCGCCAACTGCTCCACCAGCGCATGCTGGATGGTCAACGAGCGCTCGGCCAGTACTTCGAAGCTCCCCCAGCTGCTGCGATCGGACGGCACCGGGTTGGCCTTGAGCCACTTGGCGTTGACGAAACCATTGAGGTCCTGGCACGCGTTGATGGCCGGATCCAGATCGCCGCTGCCGAACGCCACGATCGGCGCATCCAGCTTGGACACATCCACCTTGGCCGGTGCGGCCTGCGGCGCGGCGGGCGCGGCCTTGGGGGCATCGTCGGAGGCGCCACAGGCCGACAATGCGACCGCGACGGCCAGCGCAAGCGACAACGGCGCGAAACTGCTCAACTTCATTCAATTCTCCAAGGCCGAAAAACCGCGCCATGCACGGTGGACAGTAAGCGCATGACCGAATCCCGTCGTGCTGTGCGCCACACTCCATTGCAGCGCACTGCCCGCCATTTCACCACGCTGCGATTACCTGGCCTTGCCCTGGTTGGCAACGGCATCGGCCGCGCGCTTGGCCGCGTCCGGGTCGCCGAGATAGCGGTAGCTTTGCACCTGCAGGCTGTCGTCCAGTTCGAACAACAGCGGGATGCCGGTGGGGATATTGAGTTCCAGGATCTGCTCGCTGGAGACGTCATTGAGATACTTGTACAGCGCGCGCAACGAGTTGCCGTGCGCGGTCACCAGCACGGTCTGGCCGGCCTTCAACTGCGGCGCGATCGCGTCGTGCCAGTACGGCAGCACGCGCACCAGCGTGGTCGCCAGCGACTCGGTGCCCGGCAACGCATTGCGATCCAGCGTGGCATAGCGGCGGTCGTGACAGGGGTGGCCCGGGTCGTTGACGTCCATCGCCGGCGGCGGGATATCGTAGGAGCGACGCCAGATCTTGACCTGCTCCTCGCCGTGCTTGGCGGCAGTTTCGGCCTTGTCCAGACCTTGCAGCCCGCCGTAATGGCGCTCGTTGAGGCGCCAGCTCTTGGACACCGGCAGCCAGTCCTGGTCGAGTTCCGTCAATGCGCCCTGCAGCGTATGGATGGCGCGCTTGAGTACCGAGGTGTGAGCCACATCGAACTGCAGGCCCTCGTCCTTCATCAGCTTGCCGGCAGCGGCAGCCTCCTGGCGGCCCTGTTCGGTGAGGTCCACATCCACCCAGCCGGTGAAGCGGTTGTCCAGGTTCCATTGGCTCTGGCCATGGCGCAGCAGTACGAGTTTGCGGGTCACTACGGTTCTCCGATTGGGGGCCGATCAGCCGGCGATTGTAGCGGCAGCCAGCGCATCGCTGGCGTGCACGGCGCCGCCACGGGCCGCGCGCGATGCTGCGGCGATGAAGGCACCCTTGGATCCCGTGTTCGCCGGTTGGGACGGCAGTGTCACCCAGGCGCGACAGTTGAAGCAGCAACTGGCACGCCAGGTCGTGCTGCAGGATGCGGTGACCGCAACGCCGCAACTGCTGGCCGGCTTCGATGTCGGTTTCGAGGACGAGGGCCAGACCACGCGCGCGGCGGCCGTGCTGCTGGATGCACAGACCTTGTTGCCGCTGGAAATGCAGGTGGCACGCGTTGCGACCTCGATGCCCTACGTGCCCGGCCTGCTCAGCTTTCGCGAATTGCCGGCCTTGCTGCGGGCACTGGCGCTGCTGTCGCACACGCCGGACCTGGCGTTCGTGGACGGCCAGGGCATCGCGCATCCGCGCAAGCTCGGCATTGCCGCGCACTTCGGCGTGGTAACCGGGTTGCCCAGCATCGGCGTGGCCAAGCAGCGGCTGGCCGGCCAGTTCGCAGACCCCGGCCCGGAGCGCGGCGACCATAGTCCAGTCCTGCTGGGCGGCGCGCAGATCGGCTGGGCCTTGCGCAGCAAGCCGCGCTGCAATCCGTTGATCGTCTCGCCCGGTCACCGCGTGTCGCTGCAAGGCGCGCTCGCGTGGACCCTGCGCACCCTGCGCGCCTATCGCCTGCCGGAACCGACGCGTCTTGCAGACCGCCTGGCGTCTCGCCGCGGCGAGATTGCGCTGCCTGCACAGGCCAACCTGCTGTAGAAATACGCGACCTTGACAGCGAGAGCGTGCGGGCTTGAGCGACGCGGCACGAAAGGTCGTAGACGGACCATCACTGAAAACACCGGCACCCAGATCAGTTGATTACTCGTGAAACCGTGCGCGTCACAGCTGACTGCACGCACTGCGTTACCAGGTCTCGCAGTGAAAGTGCCGTACTGCACAAGCCATGCCGCGCCCGGTTGCGACAGGGCTTGAGCTTGCTCGCACAGGTGTGGTAGTGATGCAGACGTGAGCGGAGCGCGCGTCATGTGGACGGCAGCCTTGCAGCGGGGAGCTCGAGGCACTGCAGCGGCACGGATTGGCGTCGCCCCCGCATCGTCATCCAATGCCGGGGAACCTTCGATGAAGTCTGCATTCTGCCTTGTCGGCCTGAGTCTGCTGCTGGCCGCCGCCACCGTCCACGCCCAGACCGCGCCGGTCTGCCCGCCGCTGCCACCCGCCTCGGGACTGCAGTGGACCCAATTGGCCGGTGCCGATTATCTGGTCTGCAAGGCGGTCAACGCCGAGGGCCGCCAGGTGGTCGGCGTGATGCTGACCACCCGCGATCCGTCCATGGCGCTGGCGCGCGACCGCCGTGCTGAAAAGGGCCAGATCCAGCAGGAAGAGTTCTACTGGTACAAGCTCGACCTGGGCGGCCGCGAAGTGCCGGGCATGGAATCGCGCCGCGTCACCGTGGTCGAGCTGGGCAAGAAGCGTTACGCACAGCTATGGATCGACGGCGCCAGCAGCGAGGAACTCACCTCGATGCAAGCGTTGGTACAGGCCATGGACCTGCAACCGGCCAGCCTGGCGTTGCAGCGCTGATGAACTGAGCCTACGGCGCTGCCTCGCCTGGAGACAGCGCCGTGCGCATGCGCCACGATCCGGCTTCGCGAGGCCGACACCTCAGAATCGCCCTTCCTGGAAATCGACAAACGCCTGCATCAGTTCCTGCCTGGTGTTCATCACGAACGGGCCGTGCCGCATCACCGGCTCGTTGAGCGGGCGCCCGGCCACCAGGATCAGGCGCGCGCCCTCGGCGCCGCCGCGCAGCGTCAGCCGCTCGCCACCGCCCAGCACCGCTAGTTCCTGCGCCGGCAGCCTACGCGCGGCATCGCCCTGCCCCACCGCCACCGCGCCCTCGAAGGCATACGCAAAGGCGTTGTGGCCCTCGGGCAGCGAGTACTCCCATGCCGCGTGCGCGTCCAGGGCGATATCCAGATACACCGGGCTGGTCGCCGGCTGCACGATCGGCCCGACCACCTCGCCCACCACACCGGCAATCACCTTCACCGTCACCCCAGGCGCCGGCTGCGCCACCGGGATGCGGTCGGGCGCGTACTCCTGGTACTTCGGGTCGGTCATCTTCTCGCGCGCCGGCAGGTTCACCCACAGCTGGAACCCGCGCATGCGCCCGGATTCCTGCTCGGGCATTTCCGAGTGGATCAGGCCGCGGCCGGCGGTCATCCACTGCACGCTGCCCGGCGTCAGCAGACCTTCGTTGCCATGGTTGTCCTTGTGCCGCATGCGCCCGTCGAGCATGTAGGTCACCGTCTCGAAGCCGCGATGCGGGTGGCTGGGAAATCCGCCGATATAGTCTTCAGCCTGTTCGGTGCCGAACTCATCCAGCATCAGGAACGGGTCCAGCTCAGGCAATTGCGCGGTGCCGATCACGCGCGTCAGTTTGACGCCGGCGCCGTCGGAGGTGGGCATGCCGCCGATGGTGCGCAGCACATGCGCCGGGGTGGTCGTGGTGCTCATTGCGATATCCCTGTGCCGTGTGTGGGTGCCGTCATCATGGGTGCGCGTGGCGCCGTACCCAATCGCGACGGCTGCAACCGACCGTTCCAGTCGCCGGCCTCGCCGCAATGGCGCTAGCGCACTTTGCAGGCAAACACCCTACAACCAAAGTTTACGCTGAAGCGAACCACCGCCATTGACCGCAGGCGGGCACGGGGAGACCCTTGGACGAATCGTTTCCGAGGGGCATGCATGAAAGGGTTCTCGAAGCTGGCCTGGAGCGCGCTCGCGCTGCTGGCCGCGTTCTGCCTGGGTACCGTGGCGCTGCGGCGTGGCGAGCACATCAACGCACTGTGGATCGTGACGGCGGCGGTCTCGATCTACTTGATCGCCTACCGGTTCTACAGCCTGTTCATCGCCGACAAGGTGATGCAGCTCGATCCCACCCGCGCCACCCCGGCGGTCGTCAACAACGACGGCCTTGACTACGTGCCCACCAACAAGCACGTGCTCTTCGGCCACCACTTCGCCGCCATCGCCGGCGCCGGCCCGCTGGTCGGCCCGGTGCTGGCCGCGCAGATGGGCTACCTGCCCGGCCTGCTGTGGCTGGTGGTGGGCGTGGTGTTCGCCGGTGCGGTACAGGACTTCGTGGTGCTGTTCCTGTCCAGCCGCCGCAACGGCCGCTCGCTGGGCGATCTGGTGCGCGAGGAAATGGGCCAGGTGCCCGGCACCATCGCCTTGTTCGGTGCGTTCCTCATCATGGTCATCATCCTGGCGGTGCTGGCGATGGTGGTGGTCAAGGCACTGGCCGAAAGCCCATGGGGCATGTTCACGGTGATCGCCACCATGCCCATCGCGCTGATGATGGGCGTGTACATGCGCTACATCCGCGTCGGCAAGATCGGCGAGATCTCGGTGGTGGGGCTGATCCTGCTGCTGGCCGCGATCTGGCTGGGCGGCAAGGTCGCTGCCGACCCGACCTGGGGCCCGGCCTTCACCTTCACCGCCAAGCAGATCACCTGGATGTTGATCGGCTACGGCTTCGTGGCCTCGGTGCTGCCGGTGTGGCTGTTGCTGGCGCCGCGCGATTACCTGTCCACCTTCCTCAAGATCGGCACCATCCTGGCGCTGGCGATCGGCATCCTGGTGGTGATGCCCGACCTGAAAATGCCGGCGCTGACCCAGTTCGCCTCCACCGGCGACGGCCCGGTGTGGAAGGGCGGGATCTTCCCGTTCCTGTTCATCACCATTGCCTGTGGCGCAGTCTCCGGTTTCCATGCGTTGATCGCCTCCGGCACCACGCCCAAGCTGCTCGCCAACGAAAGCCACATGCGCTACATCGGCTATGGCGGCATGCTGATGGAATCGTTCGTGGCGATCATGGCGCTGGTGGCCGCCTCGATCATCGAGCCGGGCATCTACTTCGCCATGAACAGCCCCGCCCCGCTGGTCGGTACCGACACGGTCGCGGTGGCGGCCAAGGTGTCCGAATGGGGCTTTGCAATCACCCCCGACGTGCTGGAAGCCACCGCCAGGGACATTGGCGAGCACAGCATCCTGGCGCGCGCTGGCGGTGCGCCCACCCTGGCGGTGGGCATCGCGCAGATCCTGCACCAGCTGTTGCCGGGCAAGGACACCATGGCGTTCTGGTACCACTTCGCCATCCTGTTCGAAGCCTTGTTCATCCTGACCGCCGTCGATGCCGGCACGCGCGCGGGCCGCTTCATGCTGCAGGACCTGCTGGGCAACTTCATCCCGGCGCTGAAGAAGACCGAGTCGTGGGTGGCCAACATCATTGCCACCGCCGGCTGCGTGGCGTTATGGGGCTACCTGCTGTACACCGGCGTGATCGATCCGTTCGGCGGCATCCAGACGCTGTGGCCGTTGTTCGGCATCTCCAACCAGATGCTGGCAGGGATCGCGCTGATGCTGGGCACGGTGGTGCTGTTCAAGATGAAGCGCGACCGCTATGCCTGGGTCACCATCGTGCCGGCGCTGTGGCTGTTGCTGTGCACGACGTATGCGGGGCTAATCAAGATCTTCGACAGCAACCCGGCGCAGGGCTTCCTGGCGCAGGCGCACAAGTTCCAGGCCGCCATCGCCAGCAATACCATCACCGCACCGGCCAAGACAGTGCCGCAGATGCAGCAGATCGTCACCAATGCCTACGTCAACACCGGGCTGACGGTGCTGTTTCTGTTCGTGGTGGGATCGATCCTGATCTATGCGATCAAGACGATCGTCATTGCGCGCCGCACTCCGCAACGCAGCGACCGTGAAACCGCGTACGTGGCCTTGCAGCCACACCAGATGGCAGATCTGTAATGGGCACCCAACTCGTTCTTGCCAGCCAATACCAGGCGCATCGCCGCATCTGGCGGCGCCTGATCCAGACCGCGCGGCTGTGCTGCGGCATTCCCGACTACGACAACTACGTGCGCCACATGCTGGAAAAACATCCCGACCGACCGGTGATGGATTACCCCACGTTTTTCCGCGAGCGCCAGGACGCGCGCTACGGCGGCAAGAGCGGCTTCCGCTGCTGTTGAGTCATCAGCGGCACGCTACAACGCAACAGGGCGCGATGCGCATCGCGCCCTGTTGCGTTGATGGCGGCATGATTCTTGCCCGGTCACCATCGCCGGACATACCGCAAGGTAGAGTGGCTGATAGACGGTTCTGCGGATAGATCAGTTGTAGAGCAGTGTGTCTGCGACTTCGCTGCAGGGCCCTTGCCCGCCCACCGTCACGGGACATGCCGCAAGTACGTCCGTGTAGGCTCCGCAGCGGCATCCATGCCGCCACGGGTCCCGCGACGGTGGGCGGGCGAGGACCAGTGGAGATGGTCGGTCTGCATGGATCTCAACCAGCGGCCAGCCAACTGTCTGGAGCGGTGTCTTTAGCTCTCCAACAAAACCATCAGCCGATTGTCTGGCGTGGTGTCCTCGCCGATTGCGGGACCGTTGGCGGCATGGATGCCGCCATCGAGCCTCCACGGACGGATTCACGGCGTGTCCCGCGAGCGGTGAGGGCACCGCGCCCTCGACGCCGCGCCTTCGCTGAAGGGCCCTTGCCCGCCCACCATCGCGGGACACGCTGCAAGTACGTCCATGTAAGCTCCGTGGCGGCATCCATGCCGCCAAGGGTCCCACGACGGTGAGCGGGCAAGGACCAGTCGAAATGGTCGGCCTGCATGGATCTCAACAGCGACTGGCAAGCAGGCGACGCGGTGTCTTGCTTTTCACCAAAACCTACCAACCAACGGTCTAGCGTGGCACCCTCGATTCGCCAGGCTTAGGCTGCATCCAGATGGAGCCACGACTCGGATCGCGGCTGCTTTGCAGACTCCGATAACGCAGCAGGTCAACTGCAGAGTGCAGCGCTGCGAGTTGCCTGCGGCCTACTCACCGAGCCTTTCATTTAACCAGCGCGCCTTTGCGCCAGCCGCGCGAACAACACAGGCAAATGACGCATTTCGTCGAACACCTCAAGCGCACCGAGGCGGCGCAGGGTGTCACCGTGGCCAGGCGGAATGTGGCTGGCACCGATAAACCCCAGTACCTGCATGCCTGCCGCCACGGCCGCCGTGGCACCGGTGGGGCTGTCTTCGATCACCAGGCAACGCTCGGGCGCCACGCCGGCGGTGCGTGCGGCCAGCAGGTACACATCCGGCGCCGGCTTGGGCCGTTCCACCATGTCGGCACTGAAGATGCGCCCAGCCGCACGCGCGGCCAGCCCGGCGCGCTCCACCGAGGCAATCACATTGTGGCGGCGGCTGTTGGAGGCCACCGCCAACGGCAGCGGAATCTGTTCCAGCGCCTCGCGCACGCCCGGGATGGGCTGCACTTGCGCGGCGATCAGGGACTCGCTGCGCGCCTGGATCTGCGCCAGCAAGGTGTCCGGCAACTGCAAGGCAAAGTGTTCTTCCACACGCCGCAGTACTTCCCGGGTGGTCTGCCCGAACGTCGTTTCGAGCAACTGTTCCAGCGGCTCGCTCGGCACGAAAGACACGAGCGCCTCGCGCATCACCCGGTCGGCCAATATCTCGCTGTCGACAAGAACACCATCGCAGTCGCTAATCAGTAGCTCGTAACCCATTGCACCCATCTGCTTGCAAAGCGCCATTATGCCGGCCGCCTTGTGACCGTTGGCTGTGGCGCGGCGCATGCGCGACGCTGAACGCATCGGACAACCCCAGGGCGGCTGCACAGCCCGGCAAGCAGGCCGGGCCGTGCACCGACGCTGCAGACCCAGGTTACGAAATCTTACCGCGCCCGATTGTTACGGCTGGTAGGATCGACCGCGCGGCGGCGGGACTTGCCGCAGCGTCACCAGGAATGCGATCAGGACAAGGAGATTTCGATGCAGACGCGATTCCCCACCCTGCTCGCTCTTGCGACCTCGTTTTTCGCGGTCTCATGCATCGCCTCACCCGGTGCCAAGGAGCAAACCACCATGTCAGCTACGCTGCAGGACCACACCGTCGCCTTCCGCGACCCAGGCCTGACTGAAATTGCCGGCGCCATCGCACACGGCGATGTTGCACGGATCAAGACACTCGCCCCCACCGTCGATCTTGCCGCACGCGGCGATCAGAACTTGACCCTGCTGGAGTGGGCCATCTGGAACGAACAGCCGCATGCACTGGATGCGCTGCTGGATGCGGGCGCAGATCCGTCGCTGCCCGGCATGGACCAGGAAACGGTCGTGCACATGGCCGCAATGGCGCAGGACCCGCACTATCTGAAGATCCTGTTGCAGCACAAGGCACCGCTCGACGTGGTCAGCGCGCGCGCCGGCTGGACACCGCTGTTCCGTGCCGTACAGAGCAAGCGCGATGCGCAGGTCGCGCTGTTGCTGGGTGCCGGCGCCGATACCAGACGGGTCGATCACACCGGCAACAGCCTGCTGCATCTGGCCGCGCAGAGCGGCGCCGCCAATTCGGCGGTACTGCAGCTGCTGGAGGCCGGCGTGGACCCGGCGCTGCGCAACGCGCAGCAGAAGACCTTCCAGGCGTATTTCTTCACCACCCCGGACCGCCTGCTCAATGCCAGCGGCCGCCAGCTCAGATCGGATGTGCGCGCATGGTTGAGCGCGCACAACATTCCCGTGGAAAGCAGCCGCTAAGCGCGCTTTCCGTACGACGAACGCAAGGAGCCGCGCATGAGCCCGCCAGACATATCGTCTTCCAATCCCATCTCCACCTCGTTCGCCGAATCGATGCGTGGACAACACCCGCAACCGCAGGACCGGCAATTTCCGGCCCTGCTGCAGGATCTCTACGCCACCGCGAACCAACGCCGCGAAGGTGCCCCCGAGACTTTCGCGCCGCTCGCCGATCGCTGGTCGCGCATGGACGATAGCGCGCTGCGCCAGGCCGGCATCGACCCTGCCCTGCTGCACGATGGCAAGAGCGGCTTCGATGCCGCGTTCTATCGCAACGACCAGGGCCAGGTGGTGCTGGGTTTCTGCGGCACCGACGAAGGCAAGGACTGGAAGCACAACATCGGCCAGGGCCTGGGATTCGACGACGCGCAATATGCCTCTGCCATCCAACTCGGCAGCCAGGCCAGGCAGGCGTTTGGCGACCAGGTGGTGATTTCCGGCCATTCCCTGGGCGGTGGCCTGGCCGCCGCGTCGGCCATGGTCAACGACATTCCCGCAGTGACCTACAACGCGGCCGGCGTCAGCGACCGCACGCTGGAACGCCAGGGCCTGGATGCGGCAGCGGCCAAGGACTATGCCGGCAGCACGTTGATCCGTGGCTATCACGTCAAGAACGAACTGCTGACCCACCTGCAGGAAGACAGCATTCCGCTCAAATGGGCAATGCCCGACGCCGCAGGCCACCAGATCGAATTACCCGACCCGGATCCGTTGTCGTTCGCGCAGCGCCTGGTGCCCGGCATGATGTTCAAGCATCGCCTGGACCTGCATGGTATGCACGCGGTCATCAAGGCGCAGGACCTGCAGTGGTCACAACCGCCCCAGGCCGCCGCGTTGCAGCCCGGCAGCCAGTTGTTCAACGATGCGGTGGTGCGGCTGGACGGACAGCGCGAGCGGCTGGGACTGCGCGACGACACCGCCTTTCTCAACACCGCCGCCAGCGTGGCCGCACGCGCCGGCAGCGACGGCCTGCAGCGGATCGATCACCTGCTCCCCAATCGCCACGGCGACGGCCTGATCGCGGTGCAGGGCCGGATGGACGATCCAGCCCATCTGCGTAGCCAGGTACAGACCGCTTCGGCCGCCAATGCGCCTGCGCAAGGCAATGTGAGTCAACTGCAGCAGCACAACCAGCAGCAGTCACCCCAGCCCGCCCAACAGGAACAGCCGCAGCGTCCCATTCAGTATTGACACTAATCAGCATCGGCACTGGAGGGCGCGGCGCGTGACCGGCATAGCCGGACGACGCTCATGGCCGGAAGACAAAGCCGCGTCGCCGCAGCGTCGCTTCCGCCACAGCCCTCCGGCTGGCTTGCTACGGGCTGCAAGGTGGCGGCGAGTCGAACGCCTGCAATGGAAAAGAGCTGGACGGCAGCAAGCAATGCCTAAACGGCGCCAGCCATCGCACGCAGGGTAATCCCGACCAGATACGCCAGGTAGGTGCCGGTGGCGTAGCCCAGCGTGCCCAGCAGCACCCAAACCGGTGCCAGCGCCGGGTGGAAGGCAGCGGCAACCACCGGCGCGGAGGCCGGGCCGCCGATGTTGGATTGCGAGCCGATCGCGAAATAGAAGAACGGCACCCGCAACCAGCGACCCAATCCCCACAGCAGGGCGATATGCACTGCGATCCAGATCAGCCCGAGCAGGAACAGCCAGGGCCGGTCCAGCAGCGCCAGCAAATCCATCTGCATGCCGATGCAGGCGATCAGGAAATACAGCAGCAACGAGCCGATCCGGGAGGCGCCGGCACCTTCCAGGCTGCGTGCGCGAGTGAAACTCAGCAGCAGCCCCAGGCTGGTCGCCAGCACTACCACCCAGACGAACGGCGCGTCCAGGCTGAACTGGCCGGCCCAGCTCAGGTGCGCCTTGCACCAGGCGGCCAGCGGGCTGGCCAGCGCATGCGCCAGGCCGACGCCGCCAAAGGCCACTGCCACGATCACCATCAGGTCGGTCAGGCTGGGAATCCGCGCATGCGTGGCCTGCAAGCGCGCCATGCGCTCCTGCAGCGCATCCAGCGCGCGCGTATCGGCGCCGCTGCGTGCATCGATCGCGCGGGCGCGCCCGGCCATGAAGATCAGCACCGCCATCCACACATAGCCAACCCCGACATCGACCACGGCGAACTGGCCAAAGGTGGTGGCGTCCACATTGAAGACCTCGCGCATCGCCAGCATGTTGGCGCCGCCGCCGATCCAGCTGCCGGCCAACGCCGCCATGCCTGCCCAGGTATCACCCGCCACGGTGGCCGGATGCAGCCAGCGCATGAGCTGGAACGCCACCATCGCGCCCAGCATGATGCTCAGCGACGCGCCCAGATACATGGCCACCAGCTTGGGTCCCAGTCCGAGGATCGCACGCAGGTCGATGCTCAATGTGAGCAGGATCAGTGCCGCAGGCAACAACACATCGCGGGCGATCGGGTTGTAGAGCCGCGTATTGCCGCCGTCGATCAGGCCGATGGTGTTGTAGATCCCCGGCAACAGATAGCACAGCAGCAGGGCAGGCACCACGGCATACACGCGCCGCCACAGTCCCTGCTCGCGTGATGCGGTCCAGAACACCGCACCCAGGGTGGCGGCGATCAGGCCAAAGACGACGATGTCGTTCTGGATCAGGGCAGGAGCGGACGCGGTCACGATAAAGCAGATTCCAGGCAGGGGCCGCCGACGCGGATCGGTCCGACGGCGGCCGATGTCCCGAATCTAGCCGAGCCGACCGCCCGCGCAAAGCGCTGCCGCACGACCCATCGCCCGCCTATCGATACCTGTCCAGCCGACGACCGCTCGCGACGCGCTGCGCGCTGCTACCGGGCCGCGTCAGCCATAGCGCCGAACCACACGCTCGCCCTCGGCGGTATTGAGCACCACGCCGCTGGGCTGGCCGGTCGTCATGCAGTGCAGCTTGGCCGTCAACTCGGCATATTCCAGCGCCCCCTGCTCTCGCAGGTAGCGCAGCGGCGACCACTGGGGACGCGTCACCCACCAACCGCCTTGTTCGGGATGAATACGTACGACGTAACGCGACTCTTCCATCAGGCCTCCAGCCACTAGGTACAGCGCTCGTAACTTAACGGTGCAAGGCCGCGCCAGCGCGCGGTGCACCCGGGATTGAACGATCCGTGTCACCCCCTATTGCCGACATGCCCTTACTTAAGGGGCCGCGGGAGAGTAGCCAGTGGCCCCGCGTTCGGCAGTGTCAGGATGCACGGGAAACGCGCATGACGCCGTCAGGTGGACACTGGCGCTCAGGTAGGAAAATTCCTACGTGACACGAATCACGTTCAACAGTAGATTCCTATACACAGGGTGAACACAACGTCGCAGCGACCGGGACCATCCGCCATTGCGTGGTAGGCGCCTGACGCTGCAATCGATGCACGATTCGCACCTCGGGGAGGGTTTCCATGTTGCTACTCCGAAAGTTCCAGTTTCCGGTCAAGACCGCCATGGTGGTCGGCTATGTCCTGCTCATCAGGGAAGCACTGGCGGTGTGGTCCTGAGGGGCCACGTGCTGCGTGGCTCAAACTTGCCGTGCCTCGTAAGCCAATACCCGACAGAATGTCTCAGTCGCGATCCAGCCATCCGCGCTGCTGCGGCGCCGCCAGGTCGGCGGGCGTGTCCACATCCAGCGCCAGCGCGGGCGCACTGAGGCAGCCGAGCGTGCTGGGATCCAGGCTGGCGAACAGCCCGCGCAGGCCGCTGTCGCCATGCAGGGGAGCATCGGCCCAGACCGTGTGTGCGACCACTGCGGGAATGCCGCGCACGCCTGCGTAGCCGCTAGTGGCGCAGCCCGATGCGGCGCGATCGGCTTGGGCCAGCAATGCGTGCAGGTGCTGCGCGTCCAGCGCCGGCTGGTCGCAGCCAACGACCAGGCTGCGATGCAGCCTGTGATCGGTTTGCACATGGCTGCGGAGAACGGCCAGGCTGGAACCCATGCCGCCGCTCCACGCGGCATGCGGCAACAGCTCCACCGGCAGCCCCTGCAGGACGCCACCCAAACGCTGTGCATCGCACCCCAGCACCACCACGCAACGCAGCGGCGCGGTCTGTAGTGCGATGCGTACCACGCGGCGCAGCATGGGTTCGCCATGGCGCAACAACAACTGCTTGGAGCGTCCCAGCCGTGTGCTCGCACCGGCGGCCAGTATCAGCGCTGCGTGCTCGCGGCTCATGCATCCGTATCCGCGGCGGCGCGGCACAGACAACCCCGCCCGCGCGTGCATTGCCGCATGCCGACGGCGCGCGCCAGAGGCGACACGCATATCCACGCCACGCACTTCGGCACGCAGGCTCGCATCGGGTCGATGGCGTGCGGGCGCGGTGACGGCGGTATGCGCAGCGCCGTATCGACGGTGGGCTGCTGCATCGAGGCGGACAGGAAACAGGCGCATGGCGACATCAACCTGCAGTGGAAGCTGCTCCAGCGTAGAGACAACGTTGTGCGCGGTGGGTGACTGTTTGCCACGAACGGCGGCACGCGCTGTTTGCATCGAAGCAGCAACCGGATGCAGTCGATGCCGCGTCCGGTGTGCTCGGCACGCCCCGGTTCGCGGACACAGCAAGAGTGCACGGCTGCCGCAGCGCGGTGATGCGCAACGAGGCGGAGTTCAATGGTGCGGGTGCGACATGCCCTGTATCAGTCCTGCGTCTGTCGCCGGCGCTTGCGGCGGTGCCGAGACCACTGCCTGGGGCTGCGGCCGCTGCCGACTCAATCGCCCGTGGCCGCCTGCCGGTCGGCCACGGCCTGGGTGGCTTCGGCAATGATTCCCAGTGCGATGGTGTGCGGCGAAGAGCGCCCCATGCGCCAACCGGCGGGCAGACGCAGACGTGCCAGCGCGCACTGATCGTAGCCGAGCGCACCCAGTGCATGTAGCCTCGCCTGGCGCTTGCTGCGGCTCCCCAGGATGCCGATACACGCGGCAGCAGAGTCCAGGCCGCGCTGGGCTACCTGCAGATCGATCTGCGCGTCGTGCGCCAGGCTATACAGGGCGGTGTGCGCGTCCAGTTGGACATCGCGCAATGCATCGCCCAGGCCACGCCTGTCGTAATGCTCCGCGCTCAGCCCGGGGGGTGGTTCGACAGGACCATGCGGGCGCAGGACGCGCACCTCGATGCCCATCTGCCGCGCCAGGGCCACCAGTACCAGCAGCGCAGGGTCCGCTCCCACCAGCACCAATCGCAGTGGCGGACGCTGCACGCATGCGAATTCACCAGGGTGGATATCGCGCACCGTGGCCGGGTAGCGCACGGTGCCGGTGGCGCGATCGAGCGCGACGTGGAACGCACGGCGGTGCTGGCGCGCGTTGCGCCACCGTGCCAGATGTTCGCCCAGGTCCGGGACGGGCCAGACCAGGATGCCGATACGCCCGCCGCAGCTGAGCTGGATATCCAGCACGGGGCTTCCCTGGCCGTAGTCCAGCCAACGCGGTTGGCCATCGCGCAGTGCGGCCTGCGCCTCATGCGCCACCGCCGCTTCCACGCACCCGCCCGAGACATAGCCCACCACCTCGCCATGGGAATTGATCGCCATCTCGCTGCCCACCGGTCGTGGCGAAGAACCCTGCACATCGACCAGTGTCGCCATCGCCACGCGCTGCCCGGCACGGTGCCAGGCAGTCAGGATGGGCAATAGGTCCTCGTGAACTGCATAGCCAGGCCATGCCGGCCATGCGGGTGTGGCGTGTGCGGCAGGGGCAACCATCGCGCTCACGCGCGCACGGTTCCGGGCAACTGCGGCAGCAGCTTGTCGAGCGTGATTGGATAGTTGCGCACGCGCACGCCGGTGGCGTTGTACACCGCATTGGCGATCGCCGCCGCGACCCCGCAGATTCCCAGTTCGCCCACGCCTTTGGCCTTCATCGGCGACGACAGCGGATCGCTTTCCTCCAGGAACACCACCTCCTGGTGCGGGATGTCGGCATGTACCGGCACTTCGTAGCCGGCCAGGTCGTGGTTGACGAAGAAGCCCAGGCGCGTATCCACGGCCAGTTCCTCCATCAACGCCGCACCCGCTCCCATGGTCATGCCGCCGATCACCTGGCTACGCGCGGTCTTGGGATTGAGGATGCGCCCGGCGGCGCATACCGCCAGCATGCGGCGGATGCGCACCTCCGCAGTGGCCATGTCTACGCCCACCTCCACGAAGTGCGCGCCGAAGGTGGACAGCTGATGGGTCTTGTCGAGATCGCCGAATTCGATCGTGTCTTCGACCACTATTGCGCCGCGGGCCGCCGCATCGCCCAACGCGACGCGCTTGCCGCCGGAGTGGACATGCCCATCGAGGAATTCGGCGCCGGCAGGGTCCAGCCCCAGCTTCGCCACGATGGCCTCGCGCAGCTTGACCGCTGCGGCATACACGCCTGCAGTGGCGCTATTGGCACCCCATTGACCGCCCGAACCAGCCGACGCCGGAAAGGCGGAATCGCCCAGCCGCACGTCCACCCAATCCAACGGCACGCCCAGCATTTCGGCGGCAGTCTGCGCAATGATGGTGTACGAACCGGTGCCGATATCGGTCATGTCGGTCTCCACTACCACCCGGCCACCTTGCTCCAGGCGCATGCGCGCACCGGAACTCATCACCGGCGCATTGCGAAAGGCAGCCGCCACGCCCATGCCTACCCACCAGCGCCCATCGCGCGTGCTGGCGGGCGTGGGCTGGCGCCGGGACCACCCGAAACGCCTGGCCCCGTCTTCCAGGCAGGTAACCAACTGACGTTGCGAGAAACGGCGTTGCGGGTTCTCCGGATCGACCTGGGTGTCGTTGACGATGCGCAATGCCACCGGGTCCATCTGCAGTTTCTCGGCCATTTCGTCCATCGCCACTTCCAGCGCCATCAGGCCGGGCGCTTCGCCAGGCGCGCGCATGGCGTTGCCTTCGGGCAGGTCCAGCACCGCAAGGCGGGTGGCGATCAGGCGGTTGGCACCGGCATACAGCAACTGGGTTTGCGCTGCGGCGATTTCCGGCGCGCCGCCGGGCAGGTCGCCGGACCAGGTTTCGTGCGCGATCGCAGTGATCCTGCCATCGCGCTCTGCACCGATGCGAATGCGCTGCAAGGTGGCCGGGCGGTGCGTGGCATTGTTGGCGATCAACGGACGCGGCAGCATCACCTTGACCGGGCGTGCGACCTGGCGCGCGGCCAGCGCGGCCAGCACCGCGTCGGCGCGCAGGAACAGCTTGCCGCCAAATCCGCCACCCACATACGGCGACATGATGCGTACGTTCTCGCGCGCGATGCCCAGCGTGGTGGCCAGGTCGCGCGCACCCCAGTGGATCATCTGATTGGACGTCCACACACTCAGCCTGTCGCCCTCCCACATCGCGGTCGATGCGTGCGGCTCCATCATCGCGTGCGAATGGTCGGGCGTGGTGTATTCGGCGTCCAGTCGCACCGGCGCGGTGGCAAATGCAGCGGCGAAATCGCCAACTGCGCTATTAGGCGCCCCGCCCTCCTTGGTGACCTTTGCACTGCCACGCGCCTTTTCCAGGTCATACGCGCCGACATGGCGATCGTAATCCACCTTGATTAACTGCCCGGCCGCGCGTGCCTGTTCGAAGGTTTCTGCGACCACCACCGCGATGGCCTGGTGGTAATGCTCGATCTGTGGCCCGCCCAGCAGCGTGGCGGTATTGAGCTTGCCCTTGTGCAACTTGCCGGCGCTGCGTGCGGTAACCACGCCCAGCACGCCGGGCGCATTGCGCGCCGCGCTCACATCCATGCTGCGGATGCTGCCCTTGGCGATACCTGCACCGACGACATGGCCGTAGGCCGCACGGCACGGCACGGCAGATCGTGATGCTCATAGGCGTAGCGGGCCTGGCCCGTGGTCTTGAGCGGGCCGTCGATGCGATCGACGGGCTTGCCCACGACCTTGCGCCGGTCGATGGGATTGGTGCCCGCAGGCGTGTCGAATTTCATATCAGCCCCTCGCCTCGGTCAGGATCGCGCCCAGGGTGCGTTTCACCAGCGGCAGCTTGAACGCGTTGTGCTCGGTGGGACGGGCACCGTCCAGCAGCACCGAGGCGATGGCACGCGCGCCCTGCCGCGACTGCGCCTCGGCCGCTTCGCTACGCCACGGCTTGTGCGCCACCCCGCCCAGGCCCACGCGTGCACTGCCGTCGCGTTGCACCACCGCGGCAACCGATACCAGGGCGAACGCATAGGACGCACGGTCGCGCACCTTGCGATAGACATGCGTGCCTCCAAGCGGTTTCGGCAGCGTCACCGCAGTGATGAGTTCGCCACGCTCTAGCACTGTTTCCAGATGCGGCGTAGCTCCGGGCGCACGGTAGAAGTCGGCCAGCGGCACGCTGCGGGCCTGGCCATCCGGGCGCACGGTTTCGACCACCGCGTCGAGCACGCGCATGGCCACCGCCATGTCGCTGGGGTGGGTGGCGATGCATTCCTGGCTGGCGCCGATCACCGCCAACTGGCGATTGAATCCGCCAATGGCCGCGCACCCACTACCGGGCAAGCGCTTGTTGCACGGCTGGTGGGTATCGTAGAAATACGGGCAGCGCGTGCGCTGCAGCAGATTCCCCGCCGTGGTTGCACGGTTGCGTAGCTGGCCGGAAGCGCCCGCCAGCAATGCGCGAGAGAGCACCGCATAATCACGGCGTACCCGCGTATCGGCCGCCAACGTGGTGTTGCGCACCAGCGCGCCAACGCGCAGGCCACCCTCCGCCGTCGCCTCGATGGTGTCCAGGTTCAGGCCGTTGACGTCGATCAGGTGTTGCGGCGTTTCGATCTGCAGTTTCATCAGATCGAGCAGGTTGGTACCGCCGGCGATGAACCTGGCGCCGGTCTGCCGTGCGGCCTTGGCCGCCGCATCCACTGGCGAGCTGGCGCGCTCATAGCTGAAAGCCTTCATGTGCGTGCTCCGGCAACCTCGTTGATCGCCTCGACGATGTTGGAGTAAGCGCCGCAGCGACAGATGTTGCCGCTCATGCGCTCCTGCAGTTCGAGCGTGGTGAGCCGCGTCCTGGCGGTGAGATCCTCGGTCACATGGCTGGGAATGCCACGCTTGACCTCATCGAGCACCGCCACCGCCGAACAGATCTGGCCTGGCGTGCAATAACCGCATTGATACCCATCGTGCTTGACGAACGCAGCCTGCATCGGATGCAAGTTTCCAGGCGCGCCCAATCCCTCAATGGTGGTCACCTTGGCACCTTCATGCATCACCGCCAGCGACAAGCAGGCGTTCATGCGTTGACCATCCACGATCACCGTACATGCACCGCATTGGCCGTGATCGCAGCCCTTCTTGGTCCCGGTCAGCTGTAGATGCTCGCGCAATGCATCCAGCAGTGTGGTGCGGTTGTCCAGGGTCAGCGTCACCGGTTTGCCGTTGACCTCGAAGGCGACCGGGCTGGACGTGTTGGCTGGTTCCACGGCTTGCCGTTGCGATACGGCGGCGGCAGGCATCGATTGGGCTGCGGCCACGCTGGCTGCCGATGCCGTCCCGGCGATCAACACCTCGCGGCGGGTAATCCTGATGTTCCTCATGGCTGGCATCTCCAACAATGCTGGCTTGTTCAAGGCGTGGACAATGTGCAACGGGCACGGTCGTCAACGCGTGAGCGCTTTGTGATACCAACGATTCACGAGTCTGTCGCCAGCTCTCCGGCTGGACCTCCACAGCCGCGCCGACCTGTGTTCGCCTTGCCACATGACGCGGATGCCTTGCGCTACCAACGAGCTGTTGCCGCCGGCCAGGACCTGAACCCAGGCGACATGTTCGGACGGCGCCCCGCTCGAATGGAGGACGCCGTGCACTGCAACGCTGTCTACGCGAGCGGACGCGGCCGGCATTCACCGTGTACGACGCACCGGCCGGCAAGCGGACACGGCCGGCCTCCCGACCACGCGCGCGATGGCACGTCGATTGCATCAAGACCGATATCCAGACGGACGGCGACCGTGATCTCACCCACACGACGGTACAGGCAACGTGCACAACGCATCGCGTTGCACTTCGTGCTGGGCATCGCCTGCCTGCTGCTGCTGGGTTCCGAGTACTGGTCCATTCGCGAGGAGCGCGCAACCGCCCTGCACAGCGCCGAAGCGCAGTCGTTGAACCTGGCCAATTCGTTGGCGCAGCACGCCAGCGACAGTCTGTCGATCGCCGACGCAGTGCTGTCGGGTCTGGTATCGCGTGTCGAACATGGCCAAGGGTCTGCCAGTGCCGGCGCGGCGATGCACCGGTTCCTGGTCCACGAGGCACGCCGTTCGGATCGCCTGCATGGCATCTTCATCTATGCCGCCGACGGCAGCTGGGTGAGTTCCTCGCTGGACAGCACTCCCAGGACGCACAACAACGCCGACCGCGCCTATTTCAGGTACCACCGCGACCATCGCGATGCCATGTCGCTGATCGGCCCGCCGCTACAAAGCCGTTCCGACGGCAGTTGGGTGATGACGCTCAGCCGCCGACTCAATACTCCCAGCGGAGAATTCGCGGGTGTGGTTCTGGTGACACTGCAGCTACGCTACTTCCAGAATTACTACAGCGCCTTCGACGTGGGCCCGCATGGCACCATCGGCATGATCGACAACAACGGCGTCGTGCTGGTACGCCGACCGGACCGACGCGGCGTGATCGGCACGTCGGTCGCCGGCACTTCGATCTTCGCCACCATCCGTGCGCGCCGACACGGCACCGCCATCTACCGCTCACCGATCGATGGGGTGAAACGCATCTCCAGTTTCGCGCCCGCCCGCCCCTACCCGCTGACCGTATTGACCGGCTTTTCGGTGGACGATGCGCTGCACAGTTGGCAGCAGGCGGCGCGGCAACGGATCGTGATTGCAGCGCTCGGCTGCACGCTGTTGCTGGGTGTCGGCTTCTGGCTGGACCTGCAGGTGCGGCGCATGCATCGCGCCGAAACCCAGCTGAGTTCCGACGCCTGGGTGGACGCGCTGACCGGCATCGCCAACCGCCGCGCGTTCGATCAACATCTGTCGCAGGCGGTGCAGGATTCAGTGCATCTGCAGGTGCCAGTTTCGGTGCTGATGATCGACGTCGACCACTTCAAGCTCTATAACGACACCTATGGACATGTGAACGGCGATGCGTGCCTACGCCTGATCGCCGCAGCCATCGCCGGCTGCACCCGCCGCAGCGAGGAGGTGGCTGCCCGCTACGGTGGCGAAGAGTTTGCGGTGATCCTGCCGCATACCGATACGGCGGGCGCCCTGCGTGTGGCAGAGAGCCTGCGCGCGGCCGTCGCCGACCTGGGTCTGATGCATCTGGCCAGCCCTACCAGTCCCCATGTCACCGTCAGCGTAGGCGCTGCCAGCTGCGATACGCCGCAGAAACCGGCGACACCGCAGACACTCGTGCACGACGCCGACGTGGCGCTGTACCGCGCCAAGCAGGCTGGCCGGAACCGGACATCCGCGTGACGGATGCGCAGCGCAGTCCGACGGCATTTGCACTGCTCACGCAGGTTCCACGCTTGCGCGGCGAAGCCGACCCATTGCCGCGCGTGCATTACGCGTAGAAGACGCCGTTGAACGGGATGCTGTGGCAGCAGTCAGGCACCGAGCCACACAGGCGTGCATCCGGCGCCGACACCGCGACCGTGATGGCATCTCTCAAAGACGCATCAACGGACCGACATTTCCCAAGCAGCGTGCGTGCAAGTCCCCACTCACCTGCGCAACTACAGTAGACAATCCGCCAAAGCACATGCCGTTCTCAAACTACGGCAAAGATTCTTGAACTCATCTCATGTCGGCATAAAAAATCCGGCCCTCAGTAGGGACATGCCGGGATTTACCTCCATTTGCGCACCACCAATCACAACAATAATAAACTATTACATAACATTCACATAAACCCATACCACCGATAAAATGAGCCAAATTCATAATGGAATGTAGAAGCCCGAGCAATAACCCAGCATCCATAAAGACAGTCGCCAAACCGGCGACCTCAAGATTCAAGTGCAACACGTGATTTAAAGGTTGCGAGTTCTTCTTCCATCGCTTCACTGGGCGTTTTCCAGCCCAGCGTTTTTCGTGGACGGGTGTTCATCAGCAAGGCGATGTGATTGAGATACTCCTGACTGACGCTGTACAAATCCACACCCTTGGGTAGGAACTGGCGCAGCAGAGGCGATGGCAATCCGGCCTCGTTACTGGTCAGCCCATCGGATCCGAATCGGCAAGGCCGGATCGGCCAATGACAACCCGCTGGGCGTTCACCGGCTCGGGGCCGGACAGTCTACGGAAAGACTCGCCAAGGTCCAGCTCCCCAAGGTTGTAGGTGCGCTTGTTGTACAGCATGCTCAGGCCCTCCTGCCACGCCAGGAGCATCCGCTTGCCGATCTCGCGGAAGCACGGATGCTCGTTGACTGCTTCGCGCACCGCCGGCGCGACCTCGGAGATTGCCTGGCCAATCTGCTCCACGATTTGGGTTTGCTTGCGCGCGGGCACCCCGAATACCGACACGATCGACTGCTGCAGGGTCCGGCCCGGATCCCAAGTCTTTCGACCACCCAAGCTGATGCCTGGCGGGTTCTTGGCTTACTGGCCATAGGCTGCCTTGGTGAGCATGTCGTAGACAGGCGTGGCCTCAACGTCGCGGCGGGATGTGTACCGAAGCGCCACGTTCTTCGCATGGCAGTCGGCATTCCTGAGCGCATAGGTCAACAGAACAACCGTGGCAAGATGTTGGTTCACCTCCATCCTGCGATCGGCAGGAACATGGTCGCGAACAGCCCTGGCGATCCGCTCCCACGTGGTTTCGTACTTGTTCGCCGGCCGCATGCCGAGCAGCGCGCAGAAGTCCTCCATGCCCCATAGAGGCTGGCCGTCGTCGTCCACATCGAAGCGATCCACGACCAGCGCCTGGCCATCGCGCGAGATTTCTGTCTTGGCCGTGGGCAGCACCTTCGCCGCCACCTGCATCGACAGGTGCTCGTTGAGGGACACGAATGGCAGGTGCTGGGATGAGCCCTTGATGATGTGCCGGTGGGTGAAAAGCGTTTCCTCTTTGTGGTTGCCCAGACCGGTCAACTTCTCCGTGTCCAGGAACTTGGGGACAACGCCAGAAACACCGCTGGTGGCATGCTCGCGCACCAGTTCTGCGAAGGCTTCGGCGGAGTTGTCGCCCTGCAGGAGTGCGGCCACGTCAACCGGCTTGGCCGGCTCATTGAGCACGGCGCCAGGAGGCGCGATCTGGATGCGCCCGATCATGTTCCTGCCGACCACCGACAGCAGGTTCATTGGGCTGCCGCCGATGTGGGGGCCGAATTGCTCCTGCAGCACCTGCAGCAAGTAGCCCTCGGGCAGGTTCATCTGGAAGATCGGGTGCAGCTGGTCGTCCCAGTCCCACGGCTCCCGCCGCACCGGCATGGTGAGCGACACGAAGTCGTCTTGCTCCACATCATCGTGGTAACTGAGCCGGCTCGTGAAACTGTTCAGATCCTCCAGCGAGGCGACCTCATGCCCGTGCACATAGACAGACAGTTTCATCGGCGCGGCGCCATGTGCTCTTTCCGGAGCTCATCGAGGTTGCCGGCTGCACCCTCTTCCTTGAACTCCAGCTCCATGCCCAGGGCGGACAGGACAGCAAGCAGCTTTCGGGATCCGAACTCGGACACCCTGCCCAGCTCGAACCGAGACAGCGTGTCCGACGACACCCCCGCTTGCGCGGCCACATCGGCCTGGGTCATGCGTAGAGCGCGCCGGCGATGGGCGACGGCCAACCCTAGTTCCATGAGCGTTTGCATTAGCCGTATACACCTAACGACTGGGCGAACGGCCCGACTATTAGGGATATACGCCTAATTTGCAAGCGGCCAGCGCGGGCTTATGGATCGCGCCTTGCCAAGCACCATTTGTGCTAATAACTTACGTGCTATATACACACATAAGAATAACATCCATGCAATCACACCTCCGCGTGAACTCGTTCCGGCCCGTCGACGCTGAGTCCTTCCAGAATAGCGCGCCGCACTTCGGCGACTTCGTGACCTGGAATCAGGGCAGATTGTGGCAGTTGATCAACTCCGAACCGGTGTACCGCCAGATGGCGGCGTTCTCCCTGCGTGGGTTGCCGGCGGTGGCCAGCATCACCCATCTACTCGCCCCCATCCTGGCGCCGATCGACGAACTGGCCGAGACCGACCCGGAGGCGGGCAAGACGGCCGACCGCGCACGCCGGGCCATCGGATCGATGGTCCGCGCCGTCCTGGAGGCCAATGGCTTCCGGAAGACCGGGACGCAGCGAGCTGTACCGCCGGAGCCGCGACGCCTGTTCGTCCGCGCCGAAGTCTACGAGCAGGCCCCGCCGGCACCGCCGGAGGAAGGGGAATCCTTCGACTGGGACAAGTACGTCGTGCAGGCGTCTTTCGCCAACGTGCGCAGCCTCTCGCCCGACCTGGGCGACCGGCCCCTGCCGTCGATGTACAGCCCCGACCGGCGCTGGTTCCTGCTGTCCTCGTTGGACATCGATGTCCCGACCGCTTCCGAGGACCAGCTGCGCGTCGCGCTCGCCGCAGTGAAGAGCAGCTACCAAGCCGAACGCAGCAAGCCGACGTTGAACTACCGCCGCCTGTGGGTGCACCAGATCGATTTCTACGAGCTGTGCAACCTGCTGTTCGGCCTGTTCAACGACGCGGACGAATTTGCCGATCCGCAAGAGTTGCTAGAAGCCTGACAGGATTGAAGCGGTAACACATGGCCTTGGCGACAGCTACTCATCCTCAGCGCAACACCCTCATGGGCAGAAAACCAAGTTGATCACCACAACTGCCGCAAAGGCGATGCCAAGCTGCCCCATCAGCACGAACGTCACGGGCTTGCCCAAAATCTACTTCTACGCAAGTGAACTCTGGTCGACACCGCGTCATACAACGGCCCTTCTGCCCCAGGGTCGCTCAACGCGTACCACTACTGCAAAAAGTGAATCCGCAGCATCGTCTCCAGTCGATACGGCTGTCGCCCAGGCTGGCCCGACTTGGGATAGTGCGGTTCGATCAGCGCCAGCAAGGCCTTCCACGGCACCACCTGATCCATCTCGGACAGGAACACCCCCCGCCGTGTTCGCTTGCGCTTGCCGTCGTACTCCGCGTCGCCAAAGCTCAGTTGCATCGAAATCGCCCGCTTGGGTCGTCGGTCAATTGACGCAGACCAGGCTGCTTTGTTCAGAGCGTCCCTAGATAGAAATCTACCGGCAAACTCTGAAAAAAATGGCAGGAAACCGAAGCTCCCTGCCACCTTAGTAAACGCACAACGGGCACTACTTGGTGATCTAAAATGGTTGTGTTTACCAATAATGTAAACAAGCATTGGAACGCACTGATAGGCAAAAGTCCCGCCATTAAAAGCGAATAAAGTTTGTAAACAACCCTGACTACCAGCCGAAGTTGTTTACATTTTCGGAGACCGCTTGCCACTTGGTGCATGTTCGGGCTGTCACCCCAGCCAAGATCGGCGGCCGGCGGCAGTACCGAAACGTAATATTTGATGTTTGATGGTGGACAAGCGGCTTTTGCGGCTTCGGTATTGCCGCGCCGGCGCGGTCGGGGCGGCGGGCTTGCAGGGGTGCCAAGCGCAGCGCGGCGGGGATAGCCCGTTAGGGCTATCCCCTGGAGTGCAAGCGGCAGCGCGTAGGCCCACAGGGCTGTAGGCGTAAGGGATCAAAGCCGGATGGCCGCGACGCGGCACGTGGCGCGCGGCGTAGCCCGCGAGCCCAACGGCGGCAAGCCGGGACGTTCGTAAGCGTCCGCCAACCTCACCTATACAAGCAGCCAGCAGCCCGTTGGGATATCGCGTTCTTCCCAACGGATCTCCCCGATGTCTTCAAAG
>NZ_MDED01000030.1 GCF_002939885.1 Xanthomonas cucurbitae | reverse complement strand
GTGGCTGAACCCGGATAACGACGATAGAAAAGCACCCGATGACATGAAGTTGGCAGCATGAAATAGCGGACAACTATGTTGACAATCACCGGTATTCATACGTCCCGACGGGCTGTCCCGATACCGGCCCCATACTTACCAGGTGATCGCCAGGCTCGACACCCGCCCGTTCCGCACTGGAGTGGTTCACCACCTCGATCACGTTTAGCCCGTTGCCGGGCAATGGACTTGTGATCGTCAGCTTCAATGGCCGACAATGAATCATACCGGGCGTTCCACCGGTGCCGTAAGCCGACTCCACCAAAGCGCGAAAGTTTGACCGATCAAAGTCATTGATACGAACCAGCCCATCGCGTCTTTCAAGATTCGTCGAGCGCGTAGCAACAAGATCAACTGGAATAACGAAATATCTCCAGATACCATCCAGCGAAATTGCTGCAACCCCAATGTCTAATTTTTGCTGACCAGGACTCGGGGCCGCAGCGGCAGACAGCAGGACATGCCAGCCTGCGCGCACCCCTCGCGTATAAAGAGGCGAACCAGGGTCGATGGCTTTGACAACTGACATAGTGGCCGAACGCGGCTCGGAGATCAGCATACCGGCTCCCACGAACGCATCCGGCCATTGAAGCCCAACCAGATCTTCCTTCTTTGGAAGGCTCAGCGCGATGTCCTCGGCTGTGAAGTATTGAAGATGCGACGCCTCCAATAAACCCAACATTTCTCCTACCAGGTCGACCGTCTTTGCATGACTAAAATCGAACACCGGAATTCTCTTCCTGTAGGTCGCGTGGACAGCCGCCCAGTCGTAGCCATTGAAATGCTCATCGTAATAACGCTCATCGACTGCTGACCAAGCAGACCCCAGGAGATGCAGGTTGATTCGATAATTCGCCCAAACAGCGAATGCGGAAATCAGAGTGGTAGCGAACAGTAGCCACAGAAAGAAATTCCGATATTTAACCCGCATCCCACCTTCTCCCTTCATGCCCTTATCCACGGCGAGCGCTTGCTCTGACACTATCGGCCTTGCCCCGCAGCATTGGACAAGAAGGCGAAGTCAGTCGTCGCAATCGTCTGCTGCATGCGCGCTGGTGGCGCAGTGCAGAACCGCCTCTGCACGCAGCAGGCCGTTCAACCTACGCCGCTACACGCGGCTGCACGTTGGTCTCGATCTCACTACGGTTGGGCAAGGTCTTCAGATCGTAGGTGGCCTGCAGCGCAAGCCAGGATGCCGCGTCGCCACCGAAGTGGCGCGCAAGGCGCGCAGCGGTATCGGCAGTGATCGCGCGCGCGCCGTGCACGATGCCGTGGACGCGCGTGGCAGGCACATCCAACGCCCGCGCCAGGCCGTTGATGGTCAGCTGCAACGGCAGCATGAAGTCCTCGCGCAGGATCTCGCCGGGATGGATCGCGCGCAGCTTGTTGGTGGGTCGCATGGCAACACCTCAGTGGTAATCAACAATTTCTACGTACTCAGGGCCGGCATCGGTCCAGACAAAGCACACGCGCCATTGGTCGTTGATGCGGATGCTGTGCTGGCCGGCGCGCGTGCCTGACAGGAGTTCAAGCCGGTTGCCTGGCGGACTGCGCAGGAACTCCAGCGTCTGCGCCGAATCCAGCAACTGCAGCTTCCGCTCGGCTGCGGCCTGCATGGAGTGGAACTGACGCGGGTTCCCACCTTCGAACAACGCGCGTGTGTGCCTGCATCGAAACGACTGGATCATCCTGATCGCCCTCATTACGTCAGACGGAATATATTACGCACTGCGTAATGGCGCAAGGGTGATCTGTACTCCCCCCGCTCCGCGCGCCGGCTCGCGCTCGTGGCGCGGGCGCTCCAAGGGTTGCGCGCCAATGACACGCAAGCAGCGTCTTATCGCGCCGATGAGGGTGCGGGGCCTGTCACTGCCTTGGCGGCCGTCCAGTTCCCTTCTCTTGCGGGGAGACGGGCTTTCCACGCGACGAACTGTGACCACGCCAGATTTCCGGCACTGCCGGGCGCTCTCGTCTATCAAGTCCGCCGCGCCCGGGCCGATACCGCCTGCATGGACAGATTGAGCATCATCGGACTGGTGCTGGCGATCGTGGCAATCGTCGGCGGCAGCGTGTTGAAGGGCGCCGGTATTTCGTCGCTGTGGTCGCCGGCTGCCTTCGTGATCGTCATCGTTGGCACGGTGGCGGCGATCCTGCTGCATACCTCGCCGACGGTTTTCCGGCGCGCCTTCAAGATCCTGCGCTGGGTGATCCAGCCGCCGGCCAGCGACCGCCCGCAGCTGCTGGCGCGTATCGTGGAATGGAGCAATACCGCGCGCCGCCAGGGCCTGCTGGGCCTGGAGGACCAGTTGCCGCGCCTGGACGACCCATTCCTGCGCAAGGGCTTGCAGATGCTGGTCGATGGCGTGGAGCCGGAGGCCATGCGGCACATGCTGGAAATCGAAATGGACAACCAGGAGCGCCAGGATCTGGCCGCGGCCAAGGTGTTCGAGGGCATGGGCATCTACGCCCCCACGCTGGGCATCATCGGCGCGGTGCTGGGGCTGATGGCGGTGATGAAGAACCTGGCCGACCCGGCCATGCTCGGCCACGGCATCGCGGCGGCCTTCACCGCCACCATCTACGGCATTGCCTCGGCCAACCTGCTGTTCCTGCCGGTGGCCGCCAAGCTCAAAAGCGTGATCCATTGCAGCACCAACGAGCGCGAAATGGCCATCGAAGGGTTGATCGCCATCGCCCAGGGCGAGAACCCGCGCAACATCGAGTCGAAATTGGCAGGCTACTTGCATTAGCCCGCTTATGGCCCGTCGTCGCAAGCATCACGAAGAACATGGCAACCACGAAGCGTGGGCGATTCCGTACGCCGATCTGATGACGCTGCTGCTGGCGTTCTTCGTGGTGATGTACGCCATTTCCTCGCTCAACGAGGGCAAGTACAAGGTGATGGCGCAGGCGCTGACCAGCGCCTTCGGTGGTTCGTCGAACCAGGCGAGCCCGGTCCAGATCGGCAAGACCCAGACCCTGGGCGCCGACCATGACCGTCCCTCGGTCATCAAGGCCGGTGCGCCGATGACGGCCACCACCGGGCCAACCGACACCACCTCGCTGCCGTCGATGGCCGCGCAGATGCGCATGCCGGTGTCGTTGCGCAACCAGGCGCAACTGGCCCGCGCGCAGCGCCAGATGGATGCGGTGGCGCAGCAGTTGAGCAAGACGCTGTCGCCGCTGATCGAAAAACGCCTCATCACCATCCGCCGCAACGATCTGTGGATCGAGGTGGAGATCAACAGCGACATCCTGTTCGGTACCGGCTCGGCCACCCTGGCCGGTGGCGCCCGCAACACCCTGTCCACGCTGGCTACGGTGCTGCGCGATGCACCCAACGGGGTGCGCGTGGAGGGCTATACCGACAACCAGCCGATTGCCACCGTGCAGTTCCCGTCCAATTGGGAGCTGTCGGCCGCGCGCGCGGCCAGCGTGGTGCACCTGTTCGCCGACGACGGCATTGCGCCGCAACGATTGGCGATGGTGGGCTATGGAGAATTCCGCGCACGTGCCGATAACGGCACTGAGGCGGGACGGAATGCGAACCGGCGTGTGGTGTTGATCATCCTCGCTGACTCGGCTGGCTCACTCGCACCCGATCCGCCATCGCAGTTGCACGCGACCGCCGCCGGGGCGCCGAAGCCTGCCAAGCCTGACGGCGGCCAGACGGCCGTCACCACCGAAAGCGGCACAAGTTCCGTTCCCGCCGTAATTGAAGGAGTGCAATGAGATGCGTATCTGGGCAATCGCCAACCAAAAGGGCGGCGTCGGCAAGACCACCACCACGCTGGCGCTGGGTCGCGGCCTGGCCGCGCTCGGCCACAGGGTGTTGTTGATCGACCTCGATCCGCATTCCTCGCTCACCCGCGCGTTTGGCGTGCCGTCCGACCCGCCGCCGCGCGGGGTGCTGGACCTGTTCGGCACCCCGCCGAGCGACCTGGCCGGCCTGGCGCACGAAAGCACCATCCCCGGCCTGTCGT
The DNA here is from genome assembly GCF_002939885.1 of Xanthomonas cucurbitae. Lineage (GTDB taxonomy): Bacteria > Pseudomonadota > Gammaproteobacteria > Xanthomonadales > Xanthomonadaceae > Xanthomonas > Xanthomonas cucurbitae. Next base: position 44,573 of record NZ_MDED01000030.1, on the reverse strand, counting down.
ATGTCTGCGCACAGGCCGCCCTGGCCACACTGGAACGCCGTAGCGCCAACCAGCCCGGCCTGGGCCTGGCGTTGCAGAACGCGCTGACCCGCCACGCCGGCCAGCACGACTACATCCTGCTCGACTGCCCCCCTACCCTGGGCCTGCTGATGATCAACGCGCTGGCCGCCTGCGACCGCGCGGTGGTGCCGACCCAGGCCGAACCGCTCGCGCTGCATGGCCTGGCCAGCATGGTGCGCACCGCCGACATGGTGCAGCGGTCGCGTCGCCGCGCGTTGCCGGTGTCGATCCTGCCCACGCTGTTCGATCGCCGCACCCGCGCCGGCACCGACACATTGAAGGAAATGCAGGCCACCTACGGTGCAGTGGTGTGGGAAGACGCGGTGCCGGTGGATACCCGAATCTGCAATGCCGCCGCCCTGACCGTTCCCGCCACCGGCGGCGACTACCAGGGCCGCGGCCTGTCCGCCTATCGCCGCGCGCTGGAATGGGTGCTGGCCGATGACGCGATGCGTATGGAGCAAGCCGCATGAGCAACCACACCGCCAATGGCGAGCTGGACGACTACCTGGAGGGCCTGCTGCACGATGTCGGCGTGGAAACACCTGCCATCGCGGCCGCAGCAGCGCAGCCGCCCGCCCTGCAGGCGGCCAGCGACGCGAGCGACGTTGCGCTGGCCGAACCGCCGGTGGTCGCGACCGCCTCGCCCGAGGTCATCGCCGCCGACCTGCTGGCCGAGATGCATGCCGACCCCACCTTCGGTGCGCCGGTAGCCGCAGCGCCCACGCCCGAGCAGATCGCCGCCGATCTGCTGGCCGAGATGGATTCGGACCCGGCCTTCGGTGCGCCGGTGGCCGCAGCGCCCACGCCCGAACAGATCGCCGCCGACCTGCTGGCCGAGATGGATTCGGACCCGGCCTTCGGCAGTGCTGTCCCGAGTGCGGACATGATGGCCGCCGATCTGCTGGCCGAAATGGATTCCGATCCGGCCTTTGGCCTGGACACCGCGCCCGCACCTGCACCGGCACCCGCCGCGCTGCCGCCACGCGCGCCCCAGGCACCGGCACGCGCCGCGCCGGCGCCGATCGCACCGACCGGCCTGCAGGCACTGCTGGCTCCCGGCCAGGCCGACAGGATCCATGCCGAGCGCCGTGCCAGCGAACGCAGTACCCGCTGGCTGCGCCTGCGCTGCGGCGAACAGACCTATGCGCTGGAACTGCTCAAGGTGCAGGAAGTGGTGCTGCCGGTGCCATTGCTGCCATTGCGCGGCACATCCAGCGCCATGCTCGGCATCATGAACCTGCGTGGACAGGTGGTGCCGGTGATCGACCTGGGCATCCACCTGGGCGCATCGCCGGTGGACATGGACCTGCAGACGCGCGTGGTGGTGCTGGAAGAGAACGGCGAAACCATGGGCCTGCGCGTGTCGGCCGTGGAAGACGTCACCAGCCTCACCGACCAGCAGATCGAACCACCGGACAACGCCCGGCTGTGCCGCATCTCCAACAACCTGTTCCGCGGCGTCGCGCGCTTGAGCCATCAGCCGATGATCCTGCTCGATGCCACGCATCTGTTGCATTGACGGGGTGTTCAACCTGACGCCAGCTGTGCGCACTGTGGCGTGTGACCGATTCACCGTTAAAGCTTTCCCGCCCCCCGCCGTTAGTACGCATAGAACCATCCGTTCGGAGCAACAATGAGCACAGTGACATTGGGCGAGGATCTTGGCATCGAGACCAGCGCCGACCTCAAGCAGAAGCTTGCCGGATTCCTCACCCAGGACGGCGACCTGGTGCTTGATGCCGGCGAGGTCCGACGCATCCACACCGCCACCGTGCAGTTGCTCTGCGCCTTTGTGCAGAGTCGCCGCCAGGCCGGCCTGCATACCGAATTCGATGGCTGTAACGACACTTTTAGGGATGCGGCCCGCCTGCTGGGCGTCACCGACGCGCTTGGGCTACCCGCATCCAATGACAACCTGAAATCTGTGGAGAACGCCGCATGAGCGCACGTATCTTGGTGGTGGACGATTCGGCGTCGATGCGCCAGATGGTCTCTTTCGCCCTCACCTCTGCCGGCTTTGCCGTCGAAGAAGCCGAAGACGGCGCCGTTGCGCTGGGCCGCGCGAAGGGCCAGCGCTTCAATGCGGTGGTGACCGACGTGAACATGCCCAACATGGACGGCATCTCGCTGATCCGCGAGCTGCGCCAGCTGCCGGACTACAAGTTCACCCCGATGCTGATGCTCACCACCGAATCGGCGGCCGACAAGAAGTCCGAAGGCAAGGCGGCCGGCGCCACCGGCTGGTTGGTCAAGCCGTTCAATCCCGAACAGCTGATCGCCACCGTCCAGAAAGTCCTGGGTTAACCCTTACTCGCTCCAGCATCGGATGTCACGCCCATGAGCATGGACCTGCAACGTTTCCACGCCACCTTCTTCGAGGAAAGCCGCGAAGGGCTCGACGCGATGGAGGCCGGGCTGCTGTCACTTGAAGAAGGCAACCGCGACCCGGAAATCATCAACTCGGTGTTCCGCGCCGCGCATTCCATCAAGGGCGGCGCTGCCACCTTCGGATTCGAGGCCGTCGCCGGGCTGACCCATGTGCTGGAGACGCTGCTGGACGAGTTGCGCTCCAACAAGCGCCAGCTCGAACCCAATGCCGTCGATGCCATGCTCGGGTCGGTGGACGTGCTGCGCGCCCTGCTGCGCGAAGCCGAACACGGCACCCCGGCAGACCCTGCGGCGGTCAAGGCCGTGCATACCCGCCTGAACGCCGTGCTGGCCGGCGAAGCGGCCACCGCCGTCGTGGCGGCCAAGCCGAAGGAAGAAGAGCCCGAAGCCTGGCACATCGGCTTCACCCCGGCGCCGTCGCTGTTCATGAGCGGCAACGACCCACTGCGCATCATCCGCGAGCTGGAACACCTGGGCCCGCTGCAGATCGCCGCGCGCCTGGAGCGCATGCCGGGCTTCGAGAACATCGACCCGCTGGAAGCCTACCTGGCGTGGGACCTGGGCCTGATCGGCAAGATTCCGCGCAGCAAGATCGAAGACACCTTCGCCTGGGTCGTGGACGACTGCGAACTGGACATCCGCCCGATGCCAGTGCCCGGCCCGCCGCCGAGCCTGGCCGTGGACCAGAACGCCACCAGCGCCCCGGCGGCGATTGCCGCTGCGCCGGTGGCCGTGGTCGAAGCTGCCGCCGCGCCTGCCAAGGCCGCTGCCGCCGAAGCCGAAAGCTCCATCCGCGTCAGCGTGGACAAGGTCGATGCGCTCATCAACCTGGTCGGCGAACTGGTCATCACCCAGGCCATGCTCAAGCAAGTCTCCACCGGCCTGGACCCGGCACATGCCGAACAACTGTTCGCCGGCCTGGACCTGCTCGAACGCAACACCCGCGACCTGCAGGAAGCGGTCATCGGCGTGCGCATGTTGCCGGTGGATGCGGTGTTCCGCCGCTTCCCGCGCCTGGTGCGCGACCTGTCCGGCCGCCTCGGCAAGCAGGTGCGCCTGCGCACCATTGGCGAAGGTACTGAACTGGACAAGGGCCTGATCGAAAAGATCGCCGATCCGCTCGTGCACCTGGTGCGCAACTCCATCGACCACGGCCTGGAATTGCCCGACGCGCGTCGCGCCGCCGGCAAGGACGAGACGGGCACCATCACCCTGGCCGCCTCGCACCAGGGCGGCCACATCGTGATCGAAGTCAGCGACGACGGCCGCGGCCTCAACCGCGCCAAGATCCTGGAAAAAGCCGCCGAACGCGGTATTGCCGTGCCGGACAACCCGACCGACTCGCAGGTCTGGGACCTGATCTTCGCGCCGGGCTTCTCCACCGCCGATGCCGTCACCGACCTGTCCGGTCGTGGCGTAGGCATGGACGTGGTTCGCCGCAACATCCAGGGCCTGGGTGGCGAAGTGCAGCTGGAAAGCAATGCGGGTAGCGGAACCCGCGTATTGATCCGCCTGCCGCTGACCCTGGCCATCCTCGACGGCATGACCGTCTCGGTGGCCGGCGAAACCCTGATCCTGCCACTGGCCTACGTGCTCGAAGCACTGCAACCGGCTGCCGAAGACATCCGCTCGATGGCTGGCGACGGCCGCGTGCTGCGGGTGCGCGGCGAATACCTGCCGATCCTGTCGCTGACCAACTACTACGGCTTCGGCGGGCAGCAGTCCTCGCAGGAACCGTTGGTGGTCGTCGTCGAAGGCGACGGCCAGAAGATCGCACTGGAAGTGGACGAACTGCTTGGCCAGCAGCAGGTGGTGGTCAAGAACATCGAGAACAACTACCGCCGCATCCCCGGCGTCTCCGGCGCCACCATCCTCGGTGATGGCCGTGTGTCGCTGATCGTGGACATCGGCGGGCTGGTGCGCTCGTTGAAGGTGCCACAGGCCGCGTAGTGCGGCAGGCCGCGGCAGCCATGCCGCGGTGCACGCTTCCACGCCATCGGTGCGCGATGACGTGGAAGCGATTGCCGGTGGCAAGCAACTGACGGCATCGCCCTTCCCCGTCCGGCCAGACGCCAGACGCGATCGGCAGGACATTCTGGCCCTTTACCCAGACCTTTCGCCTTAGCCGGCATCCGGCGTCCCACCAGGGCCCGGCAACGCTGCCGGGCCCTGGCCGCTCGTCCTGTCCTGCCAGTTATTGCAGCGCCGGCACGGCAATTGGCGCCACAGCCCCTGGCGCACCCTGCCGGCCAACGGTTCACCGGCGTGGCGACCGTCGGTCCAAAAGGTGATAAAGCACACGCTTGGGCGGCCGATAGACAAGGCACTGAGGGCCTTTAGCCCGCGCCAAGTCGAAGGAAGTCGCATGCACACCGCCAATTCCCTCCGCTCTGCCCGCCCGATGCTGGTTGCCGTAGTCGCTGTCGCCCTGCTGGCGGCGGGCGCCTCCCTGCCACCGTCCTTCGCCGCACCGGCAGCGCCGGTGTCCGTACTGCTGGACAGCGTGCCGGTGACAGCCTTGCAATCGCTGGCCGTGGATCTGGTGCAACTGCGCGAACAACAACGTGCACAGCTGGCCGCCGCGTACGACCCGGTTCGCATCCAGGCCTACGACGAACGCCTGGGCAGCTTGCGCCAGCGCATCGCGCGGCATGCCGGCTATTTCCAGGCCACTGCGCCACAGGGCGAGCAGGCCCGTCGCTTCGCGCGGGTGCAGCAGCAGCTCGGCAGATACCTGGCTCAACATCGTCAGGCCGATCGCGCGCTGCACGCCGGCGACCTGCACGCGGCGCAGGCCTTGTCGCTGGGGCACGACGGCGATACCCGCCAACAGCTGTGGACCGAATTGCGCAACCTGCAGGCATCGGTGGCCGGCGACAGCGCACGGCAACGCGACTAAGTCTGCCGCACTCGCTTTCCAGGGCAGCCCTGCCGTAGACGCAGGGCACTGCCCCGGGCAGGCATGGGCCACTTCCGCAGGATACTCAACATTTCGCTGTCCCAGTCGCTACCTGCTTTATCCCGGTATCTTCCTTTCGCTGGATATTCGTCATGACGTTCAAGAGTTCGTTCGCAAAAACGCTCGCCAACATGCCGTTGAAGCGCAAGTTCCTGGTCCAGACCGCGCTGGTGGCGGTGGGCATCGTCGCCTTGGCGGTGGTGGCCGCGCGCATGCAATACGTGGATCTCACCGACACCCGCCGCGACGGCCTCAAGAGCCAGGTCGAAATGGCGATCGCCGTGGTCAATGGCTACGCCGAGCGCGCCGAAAAGGGCCAGGTGGACGTGGCCGCCGCCAAGCAGGCCGCGTTGCATACCTTGTCCACCATGCGCGCACGCGATGGCGTGGACTACATCTACGTGACCGACCAGGCGCCGGTGATGCTGATGCATCCCACCCGCCCGGATCTGAATGGCAAACCGCTCAACGATGTGCTCAGCCCAGACGGCAAGCGCATCTTCCCGGCGTTCGTGACCGCCGCGCAAGCCGGTGGTGGCTATGTCGATTACACCTGGGCCAAGCCCGGCAAGCAGGATCCGGTCAGCAAGACCTCCTACGCGGCGCTGTACAAGCCGTGGGGCTGGGTGATCGGCACGGGCGTGTACCTGGACGACACCCAATCGCAGGCACTGGCCTTCACCGCCGTGGTGACGCTGGCCGGCGGCCTGCTGGTGCTGGTCAATCTGCTGGTCGGCTGGATGATCGGCAATTCGGTCCTGGAACCGGTGGCGCGTGCCCTGGCCGCGATCAAGGGCGTGGCGCGGGGCGACCTGAGCGTGCGCACCGCCGACCACGGCAAGGACGAGATCGGCCAGATGCTCAAGGCCACCGACGACATGGTGCACACGCTGGAGCGCTTCTCCGCGCAGACCAAGACGATGGTGCACATGCATGCGGGCGAGGATGTCACCCACCGCATGCCCACTGATTTCCCGGGTGTCTACGGCGAGCTGGCCGGCGGCATCAACACCATGATCTTCGAGCACCTGGATGCCATCGTCGATGCCATCGGCGTGCTCAACGAGTATGCCCAGGGCGACCTGTCGCGCGATGCCGCGCGCCTTCCGGGCACCCGTGCCGTGCTGCACGAAGCCATGGACGCGGCCAAGGCCAGCCTGCTGGCGATCAACACCGAGATCAAGCGCCTGGCGCAGGCCGCTGCCAACGGCGACTTCAGCCAGCGCGGCGATGCCACGCGCTTCAAACACGATTCGGCGCGCATGATCGGCGACCTCAACGCGATGATGGAAGTGAGCGACCGCAACCTGGGTAAGCTCTCCGAACTGCTGACAGCGCTGGCCCAAGGCGACCTCACAGCGCGCATGGATGGCCAGTTCCATGGCGTGTTCGCCCGCATGCGCGACGATGCCAACACCACCGCCACGCAGCTGGCCGGCATCGTCGGACGCATCCAGCAGACGGCCACCTCCATCACCGGGTCGGCCAGCGAAATCGCCGCCGGCAACAACGATCTGTCGCAGCGCACCGAACAGCAGGCCGCCAACCTGGAAGAAACCGCCGCCTCGATGGAAGAGCTCACCTCCACCGTCAAGCAGAATGCCGAAAGTGCACGCCAGGCCAACCAGCTGGCGATCGGCGCAGCCAGCGTCGCCTCGCAGGGTGGGCACGTGGTCAGCCAGGTAGTGGACACCATGTCCGGCATCCAGGCCTCCTCGAAGAAGATCGCCGAGATCATCTCCGTCATCGATGGTATCGCGTTCCAGACCAACATCCTGGCCTTGAACGCGGCGGTGGAAGCGGCGCGTGCCGGCGAGCAGGGCCGCGGTTTCGCCGTGGTTGCCTCCGAGGTGCGCACGCTCGCACAGCGTTCGGCCGGTGCGGCCAAGGAGATCAAGCACCTCATCGACGATTCGGTGAGCAAGGTGGCGCAGGGCTCGGCGCTGGTGGATCAGGCCGGCAGCACCATGAGCGAGATCGTGTCCTCGGTGCAGCGCGTCACCGACATCATGAGCGAGATCTCCGCGGCGTCGCAGGAACAGTCGGCCGGCATCGAGCAGGTCAACCTCACCGTGACCCAGATGGACGAGGCCACCCAGCAGAACGCCGCGCTGGTGGAAGAAGCCACCGCTGCCGCCCGTTCGATGGAACAACAGGCCCAGCAACTGACCGAAGCGGTCGCCTTGTTCCGCCTCTCGGCCGAGCTGGGAGCAGTCACACGCAGCACGCCAGCGAAGGCGCGCATCGCCCAGAAGCCGGCAACGACCGCCGCGCCCACAGCCGCCAGCAAACCGTTACCGCGCGCCCGGGTGGCCTCCGTGGCGTCCAACGAATCGGACTGGTCGGAGTTCTAGAACAGCGGCCAGTCATGACGCACGAACGAGCCGCGCCCGGAGCGCGGCTCGTTTGTTTTGAGCGTTGGGCAAAGCGGAGCCGGCACCGGGCAGGCAAGTGACCATCGATCACCCAGCCTCAGGTTGGATGGACGGGCTCGCTGCAATCATCTAGCCGTCTATCCATGAGCACTTGCATTTCAATCACGATCACTTCACGAAAGTGACCTGATTTACATTTTTTATTATGCCTTGACGTTAATAAGTGGCATCAGCGGCCGAAATCAGGGTGGACGAGATGCGCGGCGCGATTGCTGCCATTGCATCTTCCCATCACCAGCCCGCCTCCCAGGATCCTGCCATGACTGCCTTACTCCAACGCTTCAACGTGGGCCCGCGCCTTGCGGCGGCGTTCACAGTGCTGATCGTGCTGTCCGGCCTGATTGCAATGATCGGCTACCGCGGACTGCGCTCGGCGCAAACCCTGGTCGACGACATCGTGCACCAGAACATGGTGAAGATTCGTCTGTCCAACGACATGATGAACGCCAATTTCATCATCGCCATGCAGCTACGCAATGTCGTACTCCCCACGACCGATGAGCAAAACCTTCAGTTCATCGCACGCATCAATTCTGCACAGACCGACTACAACAAGGCGCGCGAGACCCTGTATGCCATGTCGGCCTTGCCGCAAGGTAAGGCACTGCGCGCAGAAATCGATGTGCGTGGTGCCGAGGCCAAGCCACTGAACGACAAGATCATCGACTTGGTGATGAGCAACCACAGCGATGATGCCTTGACCCTGTTGCTCACCAAGGCAGCTCCAGCCATGCAACGCTGGCAGGACAAGATCTCCGAAAACATCACGCTACAGGACAAGGCGGCATCGCAGGCATCCGCTATCGCCCTGGACTCGATGGCCGACTCGCGCAAGTTGCTGATTGCCGGCACGGCGGCGGTGATTCTGCTGAGCGCCGTGCTGGGGCTATTGATTACCCGTAGCCTTACCCAGCCGTTGAACCGCGCCACGCGCGCGGCCGAATCGATTGCCGGCGGCACATTGGACAACGATGTCCAGACGCCGTTCAACGATGAAACCGGCCGTTTGCTCACCTCCATGCACCGGATGCAATCGCAATTGCGCAATCTGCTGGCTGCGCAGACCGACATGGCCCGTCGTCATGACGAAGGACAGATCAGCTTCCGGATCGACGCCGACGCATTCCCCGGCCAGTACGGCCGCATGGCCAATGACACCAATAACCTGGTGGATTCGCACATCGCGGTGATGATACGCCTGTCGCAAATCATGGGACGCTATGCGATCGGCGACCTCAGCGAAGACATGGACAAGCTGCCCGGCGATAAGGCCGCGCTGACCGACACCATGATGCAGGTCAAGGCCAACCTCTCGGCGATGAATACCGAGATCAAGCAACTGGCGCAGGCGGCCGCCAACGGTGACTTCAGCGCCCGTGGTGACGCCGCACGCTTCCAGTACGACTTCCGGGTGATGGTCGATAGCCTCAACACCTTGATGGCCACCGCCGACGGCAACCTGCAATCGCTGTCCAGCCTGCTGCAAGCCATCGCCGCCGGCGACCTCACCGCCCGCATGAGTGGCGAGTTCCGCGGCGTGTTCGCGCAGATGCGCGACGACGCCAATGCCACCGCCACCCAGCTGGCGCAGATCGTCACCGGCATCAAGCACTCTGCCATCTCGATCAAGGGCGCTGCCAGCGAAATCGCCGCCGGCAACCAGGACCTGTCCCAGCGCACCGAGCAACAGGCCGCCAACCTGGAGGAAACCGCTGCCTCGATGGAAGAGCTCACCTCCACCGTCAAGCAGAATGCCGAAAGCGCCCGCCAGGCCAACCAGCTGGCCATCGGCGCCGCCGGTGTCGCTTCGCAAGGCGGGGAGATCGTCAGCAAGGTCGTGGACACCATGAGCGGCATCGAAGCCTCGTCCAAGAAGATTGCCGACATCATCAGCGTCATCGACGGGATTGCCTTCCAGACCAACATCCTGGCCTTGAACGCGGCAGTGGAAGCGGCGCGTGCCGGCGAGCAGGGTCGCGGTTTTGCAGTGGTCGCCTCCGAGGTGCGTACGCTCGCGCAGCGCTCTTCCGGTGCCGCCAAGGAGATCAAGGGCTTGATCGACGAATCCGTGCAGCGCGTGGCCGACGGCTCGGTGTTGGTGCACAGCGCCGGCAAGACCATGGGCGAGATCGTGGCCAGCGTGCAGCGGGTCACCGACATCATGGGCGAAATCTCCGCCGCGTCGCAGGAACAGTCCTCCGGCATCGAGCAGGTCAACCAGACCGTCACCCAGATGGACGAGACCACCCAGCAAAATGCGGCCCTGGTGGAAGAAGCCACCGCCGCCGCACGCGCGCTGGAAGAACAGGCGGTTGGGTTGACCGACGCGGTGGCAGTGTTCAAGACCGACGACAGCCACAGCCATGCGTCACCGACCGCCATGCGTGCCATCTCTTCCCGGCCTTCGGTAAACGCCGCGCGCAAACCCATCACCCAATCGACGTCCACCAGAGCCGTTGCCACCATTCCCCGCGCACCCAAGGCGCGCGCCCAGGTACCTGAGACAGCTGACCAACGCACCAACTGGTCGGAATTTTAATGAAGTAAATGTTATGTTGTAGCGATGCGGCGCTGTTCTCAGCGCCGCATTGCTGCACTCCAAAAATTGCCTGGTTGATCGGCAAACGGGTCGCGTCGGACCACTTCACTGCTCCAACAACTATATCGAGCGGACTCATGCGTCTGCCAAGTTGTTGTCTGATGAGCACAAGCGAAATACACACCTGACAACTTCATCACAAAGTCTTCAGCTCACTGAAATTTTGCCGATATTTATATCAGCGATGACCTTCGTCAACCGCGACAGGAAAGTCCATAGCCGTGCGTTTCCGTCCATCGCAACCGTAGAGCTCTGCGCTCTGCCCGTATCAGCCACGCTCCTCGATCAAGGCGCATACAGATGAAGAACTTGAGTCTCTCCACCCAATTGGCACTGGGCTTTGGCACCATCGTCGCCGTCCTGTTGGCCGTTACCACAGTAGGACTGCGTGGGCAGTCCGAGCTTTCCGAAGCGGTGGCCATGAACGATCACACCTACCAGGTGATCGCGACAGGACGTGCGATGTCGATCGCCACGATCAATATCGAAACCGGCGCGCGCGGCTTCCTGCTCTCTGGCCAGCAGCAACATCTGACGCCTTATAACAAGGGCAAGACTGCGTTCGAGGAGGAATATGCGCGCGCCAAGAAGCTGACCTCCGACAACCCCATCCAGCAGGATCGGCTTGGGCAATTGCATACGGCCTACGACGAGTTTCTGGGCCACGAAGAGCGCCTGATCGCGCTGCGCGGCAGCGATGCGGCGATGGGCGATCTGCTGACGCAGTTCAAGGCCGGCCATGAGCGTCTGGCGATGAACAAGATGCGCCAGTTGCTGACCGACTTCGAAAGCCAGGAGAACGGGTTGCTGGTCAAGCGCAGCGCGGCCCTGGCAGCTGCCAAGGTGCGTAGCCGGTGGTCGATGATGATCGGCAGCGGCATCGCCGTGCTGGTGGCAGTGGCCGGCGGCTGGTTGATTCGGCGCCGCCTGCTCGCGCGATTGGGCAGCGCATCGCAGGTGGCCGACGCCATTGCTGCGGGCAATCTGTCCATCACCGTGGATGGCAGCGGCACCGACGAGACCGGCCGCCTGCTCGCCAGCATGGGCAAGATGCAGTTGCAATTGCAGAAGGTTTCGCAAGGCCAGCTGGAAATGAAGCGCAGGCACGACCAGGGCGAGTTGAACTACCGTGTGGACGAGTCGGCATTTCCTGGCGACTACGCCACGATCGTGCGCGACAACAATGATCTGGCCGCCTCGCATGTGGCAGTGATGATGCGCCTGTCGCAGATCATGGGCCGCTATGCAGTCGGTGATCTCAGCGAGGACATGGACAAGCTGCCAGGCGACAAGGCCGTGCTGACCGACACCATGATGCAGGTCAAATCCAATCTGTCGGCGATGAACGCCGAGATCAAGCAGCTGGCGCAGGCAGCCGCCAACGGCGACTTCAGCGCCCGTGGTGACGCCGCACGCTTCCAGTACGACTTCCGGGTGATGGTCGATAGCCTCAACACCTTGATGGCCACCGCCGACGGCAACCTGCAATCGCTGTCCAGCCTGCTGCAAGCCATCGCCGCTGGCGACCTCACTGCCCGCATGAGTGGCGAGTTCCGTGGTGTGTTCGCGCAGATGCGCGACGACGCCAATGCCACCGCCACCCAGCTGGCGCAGATCGTCACCGGCATCAAGCACTCTGCCATCTCGATCAAAGGCGCTGCCAGCGAAATCGCCGCCGGCAACCAGGACCTGTCCCAGCGTACCGAGCAGCAGGCCGCCAACCTGGAAGAAACCGCTGCCTCGATGGAAGAGCTCACCTCCACCGTCAAGCAGAATGCCGAAAGCGCCCGCCAGGCCAACCAGCTGGCCATCGGCGCCGCCGGTGTCGCTTCGCAAGGCGGGGAGATCGTCAGCAAGGTCGTGGACACCATGAGCGGCATCGAAGCCTCGTCCAAGAAGATCGCCGACATCATCAGCGTCATCGACGGGATCGCCTTCCAGACCAACATCCTGGCCTTGAACGCGGCAGTGGAAGCGGCGCGTGCTGGTGAGCAGGGTCGCGGTTTTGCAGTGGTCGCCTCCGAGGTGCGTACGCTCGCGCAGCGCTCTTCCGGTGCCGCCAAGGAGATCAAGGGCTTGATCGACGAATCCGTGCAGCGCGTGGCCGACGGCTCGGTGTTGGTGCACAGCGCCGGCAAGACCATGGGCGAGATCGTGGCCAGCGTGCAGCGGGTCACCGACATCATGGGCGAAATCTCCGCCGCCTCGCAGGAACAGTCCTCCGGCATCGAGCAGGTCAACCAGACCGTCACCCAGATGGACGAGACCACCCAGCAGAACGCGGCCCTGGTGGAAGAAGCCACTGCGGCCGCACGCGCGCTGGAAGAACAGGCAGTCGGGTTGACCGACGCGGTGGCGGTGTTCAAGACCGACGACAGCCACGGCCATGCGCCGCTGGCCGCGCGTGCCGCCCCGGCGCAGCCGGTGGTGACTCAAGCGCTCAGGGCGCAGGTGGCGGCAGCAGGTCGCAGCCCCGCGTCGAGGCCGCGTCCGGTGGCCGCCACCACCGGCAACGACTCCAGCTGGCAGGAGTTCTGAAGCGGCACGCAACGCAGTCTGAACAGAGCCGGTCGGCAGCATTGCCGGCCGGCTCAAGCCTTCACATGTCATGGCCGATAGCTGCGTACGCCCAAGAGACGCACCAATGCCTACTTCGCCCACGTTGACGCCGAACACCGCTGCTCCGTCCCCACACCGTTGGACCCGTCGTTGGGACGACCTGGCCATCGCCAGCAAACTCGGAATGATCGGCGTACTCGCCCTGATCGGGCTACTCGTCCCGGTCTTGCTCTACAGCGGCACGCTCAGCGAAAGCGTGGGCGTCAGCAGCAACGAATTACGCAGTTACGCACCGCTGGGAAAGATGCTGGGTCTCATCACCGACCTGCACGCCGCGCACGTGGACAGCGGCAGCACCGCCACTGCGGCAGCACAGCGGGCCGAACGCGATCTGCAGCAACTGCTTGCCATGACCACCACCCTGCCCGGCTTCGAACGCAGCCGCGAGCAATTGCGCATCCTGCAACAACGCCATGTCGCCAGCGTCGCCACCGAAGGCTACACCAAGGTAAGGGACCAGGCATTTGCAGCGCTCGATGCGTTGCGCGATGACAGCCAGCTGGTGTACACCCCCTACATCGAGAGCTACCACCTGGTGGTGGCCACGTTGATCTACGGCCCCGACGCCACCGAGTCCATGACCGGGCTGGACGCCGCCAGCGATCCCTCGCAAGCGGCAGAGAACAAGCCCATGCTGGCCGAAAAGCTCAGCCAGCTGCAACGTAACCATGCACGCTTCCGGCATGAGCTGGACAAGGCCATCAGGCTGCTGGAGCAACCGGACCCGGCGCTGAGCGATGCCGCACGCGCCGAAGCCACACGCGCGAACGCGACGATGGCCGTGCTGGCGAGTGCGCTGGCGGGCAGCGACGCCCACGCCGACGCGCGATGGAATGCTGCGCTCGATGCGCTTGGGCAAACGATGCAGGACCTCAGCGGCGTGGCATTGCAGGCCTTGCAACGACAATCCGAACGGCACCTAGTGCAGGCCCGCGACGCGATGTGGCAGGCGATCGCCGGGTTGTCGCTGCTGGCCGCGCTGATCGTCGCGCTGGGCTGGTACACCTTGTCGCGGCTGACCCGCAACGTGCGGCGCGCCGCTGTGGTGGCGGCCAACATCGCCAAGGGCGAACTGACCGACCGGATCGTGGCGCCCAGCCGCGACGAGACCGGCCAATTGCTGGGCAACATGCAGCAGATGCAGCAGCAGCTGCAACGCGTGCTGGCCGCGCAAAGCGAAATGGCGCAGCGACACGATGCCGGCCAGATCAGCTATCGCATGCAGGCCGACAGCTTCCCCGGCGCCTACGCCAGCATGGTGAACGACACCAATGCACTGGTCGGCTCGCATATCGCCGTGAAGATGCAGCTGGCGCAGATCATGTCGCGCTATGCCATCGGCGACCTGAGCCAGGACATGCCACGCCTGCCGGGCGAGAAGGCGGTGCTGAGCGACACCATGGACACCGCCAAGGCCAACCTGTCGGCGATGAACACCCAGATCAAGCGGCTTGTGCAGGCTGCCGCCAACGGTGACTTCAGCGTACGCGGCGACGCACAGCGCTTCCAGTACGATTTCCGCACCATGGTGGAGGCGCTCAATCAATTGATGGCCACCTCCGATGCCAATCTGCAGGCGCTGTCCACGGTGCTGCAGGCGATCGCCGGCGGCGATCTGAACGTGCGCATGCACGGTGATTTCCATGGTGTGTTCGCGCGGATGCGCGACGATGCCAACGCCACGGTCGTGCAGCTGGCCGACATCGTCGCACGCATCCAGCATTCCACCGACGCCATCAACGACGCCGCCAGCGAAATCGCCGCCGGCAACCAGGACCTGTCGCAACGCACCGAGCGGCAGGCCGCCAACCTGGAAGAAACCGCCGCCTCGATGGAAGAGCTCACCTCCACCGTGCGCAACAACGCCGAGCATGCGCGGCGCGCCAACCAACTGGTGGTCGACACCACCACCGTGGCCGCACAAGGTGGTGAAGTGGTGGGCCAGGTGGTCGGCACCATGGCCGGCATCCAGACCGCGTCGCGCCGGATCGCCGACATCATTGGCGTGATCGACGGCATCGCCTTCCAGACCAATATCCTGGCCTTGAATGCAGCGGTGGAAGCCGCGCGCGCGGGCGAACAGGGCCGTGGCTTTGCGGTGGTGGCATCGGAAGTGCGCACGCTGGCGCAGCGCTCGGCCGGCGCGGCCAAGGAGATCAAGCAGCTGATCGACGACTCGGTGCAGCGCATCGAGCATGGTAGCCAGCTGGTTGGCCAGGCCGGGCACACCATGCAGCAGATCGTCGCCTCGGTGCAGCGCGTCACCACGATCATGCACGAGATCAGCGACGCATCGCAGCAACAGTCCGACGGCATCGCGCAGGTTGGCCAGACCGTCGCGCAGATGGATCAGTCCACTCAACAGAACGCGGCCCTGGTGGAAGAAGCCACCGCCGCCGCCCGTGCGATGGAAGAACAAGCGCAGCAGCTGCGTGATGCGGTCTCGATCTTTCAGCTGCAGGCAACGGCCTCGGCCCACATCGGCCAGGCCGCCTGATCGTCTGCGCTCACACTGATTGAATCGACCTGCGGCCGCTCTGCAAGCAGAGGACCGCACCGCCGATGCAGCTCCCAGCAGCGGACTGCATCGGCCATCGCCATGCCGGCGCTGGCGATAATCCAGGTATGTCGGCAGCTGGCACAGCACCCGGCACTACTGCACGCTGCCAGTCTGTGCTGGCATCTGGCCGCATACTCGAAGAACGTCAATCGCCTTTCGCGAACACCTGGCAGTGCCCTGCGATCCTGCAGATCGCACCCGCACACACAGCCATCACGCTCCGGTTCGTGATCGAACAGTGAAGCTCCTGCGTATCGCCTATGCGATTGCCGCGCTTCCGCGCGCCTTTGCTGCTGTCTTGTGCACGCCCGCTTCACCTCGGTGACGGCTACCCATACGCGGGAGCGCAGATCCGTTCAGCCGTGGTCGGCGGCGCCGTTACCGACTACAAGCAGGCAGACATACCTGCAATCGCGCCGCTCAAGCGCCTGGTTCGGTCGCAGCGATCAAACAACCGAATGTCTGCCTGCACGGCCCATGCGACGTCGCGACGACGCGATGGCACCCAACGCCCCCCTTCCTGCCCATTGCCCTCGAGACCTGCACATGATCGCTCTTCTACAACGGCACAACGTCGGCAAGCGCCTGACCTTCGCCTTCGGCACGCTGATCCTGTTGTCCTGCGGATTGGTCGTCGCCGGTTTATATACCTTGGCCCAGGCGCGCGAGAGCCTGGACACGGTGGTCAACCGCAACATCAAGATCATGCAGCATCTGGAGGACATGACCAGCGCCAGCGCCGTGGTTGCCGTGCAGCTGCGCAACATCGTGCTGCCCACCTCCCAGGAAGACAATCTGCGCTTCACCGGCATCATCAAGGACAAGCTGGCAACCTACGAAGACACCCGACGCACACTCTACGTGTTCTCCGCATCGCCGGAAGCGGCCGCATTGCGACAGAAGATCGATCAGGCCAGCGACATCGCCGGCAAGCTCAACGCACAGGTCGCCGACCTCGGCCTGAATTCCAGGCCCCAGGAAGCGCTTGCGCTGCTGTTGCAGAAAGCCGCACCGGCCACCGAACAGTGGCAGAACGCCTTGAATGAATATTCTGCGCTGCAGCGCCGTCGCGCTAGCGAAGCCTATGACGCAGCCACCACGGCCATGGCGCGCGGCCGTGCCATGTTGATCGGCGGCGGCCTGGCAGTGGTTGTCATCAGTATCCTGCTGGGGTGGGCGATCACCCGCAGCCTGGTGCGTCCGTTGACCCAGGCTACCCGTGCCGCCGAAGCCATTGCCGAGGGCCATCTCGACAACGATGTGCGCACCCAGGCCAACGACGAAACCGGCCGCCTGTTGCAGGCCATGGACAAGATGCAGGACCAGGTCCGCACACTCATCAGCGCGCAGCTGGACATGGCCAGGCGCCATGACGAAGGCCAGATCAGTTTCCGTATGGACGCCAGCGTGTTCCCCGGCGATTTTGGCCGCATGGCCCGCGACACCAACGAGCTGGTCGCCGCCCACATCAAGGTCAAGATGCAGACCATCCACTTGGTGGAGCGCTACGCCATCGGCGACCTGAGCGAGGACATGCCGCAACTGCCAGGCGAAAAAGCTGCGATCACCACTGCGATGAATCAGGTCAAGCACAACCTGTCCACGATGAATCAGGAGATCAAGCATCTGGCGCAGGCAGCGGCTGGCGGCGACTTCACCGCACGCGGCAACGCCGAGCAATTCCAGTACGACTTCCGCATCATGGTCGAGAGCCTCAACCACCTGATGGCCACCGCAGACGGCAACCTCGCCTCGCTCTCCAGCCTGTTGCAGGCCATTGCCGCCGGCGACCTCACTGCGCGCATGAGTGGCCAGTACCAGGGCGTGTTTGCGCAGATGCGCGACGACGCCAACGCCACGGCCGAACAGTTGGCCGGCATCGTTGGTCGCATCCAGCAGGCCGCCGACGCGATCGGCCTGGCCTCGGGCGAGATCGCCACCGGCAACCAGGATCTGTCCCAGCGCACCGAACAGCAGGCCGCCAACCTGGAAGAAACCGCCGCCTCGATGGAGGAACTCACCTCCACGGTCAGGCAGAACGCCGAACACGCCAGCCAGGCCAACCAGCTCGCCATCGGTGCGGCAGCGGTGGCATCGCAAGGCGGCAGCGTGGTCGCCGATGTGGTCACCACCATGTCCGACATCCAGGCCTCTTCGAAGAAGATCGCCGAGATCATCTCGGTCATCGACGGCATCGCGTTCCAGACCAACATCCTGGCCTTGAACGCGGCCGTGGAAGCGGCGCGTGCCGGCGAACAGGGCCGCGGGTTTGCCGTGGTCGCCTCGGAAGTGCGCACGCTGGCGCAACGCTCGGCCGGTGCCGCCAAGGAAATCAAGCACCTGATCGACGATTCGGTGGACAAGGTCACCCAGGGCGCCACCCTGGTCGACCAGGCCGGCACCACCATGGCAGAGATCGTGGCCAGCGTGCAGCGCGTCACCTCGATCATGGGCGAGATTTCTGCTGCCTCGCAGGAGCAGTACGCCGGTATCGAACAGGTCAACCAGACCGTCACCCAGATGGACGAAGCCACCCAACAGAACGCCGCCCTGGTGGAAGAAGCCACCGCCGCCGCACGCGCCATGGAAGAGCAGGCGCAGCAACTCACCGAGGCCGTGTCGGTGTTCAAGGTCAACACGCAGGCACCGGTGGCACGCCAGCTCGCCGCCATTGCCGGTGCCCCCAGCCATGCGCGCAAGCCAGCGCGTGCATTCGCCGCACCGGCGAGCGCACATCGCCCATCGACACGTGCGTCTGTACCGGCCACCGATGCAGCCGGCTGGCAGGAGTTCTGAGTGGCGTCCATGTCTATCAGGCGGGCTTGCCCAAGGTGCACAGACCATCGGCATCGACCACCACGCTCTGTTCTCTTAGCCACGTTTTGCAAGGCATGACCAAACCACACAGTGCAACCTCGTAGTACGCAGGCAACACACTTATCAGGGTTGCGTACCAGTCGCGGATCGTGGATCCGCAACCAGCAAATCTTGACAGCCGCTTCTCTTCTCCAGGGGAAGCGGCTTTTTTTTCGCGGCCTTCCAGGCCTGGCGACTAGGGCGATGACTCGCAAACGGCGCGCCGTGGAAATTTCACACCGAACTCACAAACGGCGGAATGGGTTACCTGCTCTGAAATCGCTTACACGCACTCAACTTGAACATATCGCATTTTTTTATGCAGATTTCGGCATAAAGGATCAATTTCGCGCCTAGACGGCCGATAACGCATTCACGCATTTGTAACGCCCTTCCCGGGGCAAGGTCGATTTCGCATGGATTTCTTCAACCGGCTGTCTATTGGCACACGGCTGTCCGCACTGCTGACCCTGGTCATCGCCATCTCGCTGGGACTACTGGCCCTGACCATCTATCGGCAATCGGCGCGCGACATCGAATCGCAGGTCAAGGCCGAGCTGCGCTCCAGCACCCGGCTGATGCAGCAATCGGTGGCGATGTACGACGTGACCCTGACCGAGGGCACCCAGCGCCTGGGCAACGTGTTCGACGACATGCTCCCGCGCGGCGCCCGCGAACTGGACCCGGCCAGCACCGTCACCATCGGCGCGCAAGACACCCCTGCGTTGCGGGCCGGCACCCAGGCACTGAATCTCAATTTCGACGCGGTGGACCGCTTCGCACAGGCCACCGGCGGCGTTGCGACCATCTTCGCGCGCACCGGCGACGACTTCGTGCGCATCACCACCTCGTTGCGCAACAAACAGAACGAGCGCGTGATCGGCACCCTGCTCGACCGCAAGGGCAAGGCCTATGCCGCGCTGTCCGAGGGCAAGCCCTTCACCGGCCAGGCGCAACTGTTCGGCGAACAGTACATGACCCATTACGCGCCGCTGCGCAATGCGGCCGGCGACGTGATCGGCGCGCTGTTCGTCGGTCGCAACTACACCCAGGGCCTGGCAGCGCTCAAGGCCCAGGTCAGCCAGACCAAGCTGGGCCAGGACGGTTACTTCATCATCGTCGACATGGCACCTGGCGACCACCATGGCCAGGTCATCGCCGCCCCGCCCGGCACGCCGGACAACCTGTCGGCGCTGGTCGCCGCCGAGCAGCAGCCCGCGCTGCAAGCAGTGCTGGATGGCAAGCAACCCAGCGCCAACCTGCCGTTGCGCGATGCCAAGGGCAGCAGCCAGGCCTTCGAAGTCACTGCCCACCGCTATGCGCCGTGGCAGTGGGCAGTGATCGGCACGCAGCCGCGCAGCGCCATCGATGGCCCGCTGGACGCGCTGATGGGCAGCATGTTGCTGTTCTCGTTGGTGGTGCTGGCACTGTGCATCGCGGTGGTCTTTATTGCCGCACGCAAGATGGTTACCCGCCCCTTGTTGGCGGTGGAGCGCGTGTTGGGCGACGTCGCGGCCGGGCGCCTGGACAACCTGATCGAAATCGATCGGCACGACGAACTCGGCCGTCTGCTGCTCAACGCGCGCACCATGCGCGACGACCTGCGCGCGCGCCTGGAGCGCGATCACCTGATTGCCAGTGAAGCGCTGCGCGTGCGCACTGCGCTGGACGACGTCAGCACCAATGTGATGATCGCCGATGCCGACCGCCGCATCATCTACGTCAATCGGCCATTGCAGCGCAAGCTCACGCAGATGCAAGGCGCGCTGCGAGCCCACCTGCCGCACTTCGACGCCGACGCGTTGAGCGAGCTGCGCATCGACCAGTTTCATCAAAACCCGTACCAGGCGCAGCTGCTGGAGCAGCTCAAGAGCTCGCATACCGCGCAGATCGAGGTCGGCGGCCGCATCATGCTGGAAATCGTCAGCCCGGTCCTCGATGCCACCGGCGAACGCATGGGCTATGTCGTGGAATGGAGCGACCGCACCCAGGAGGTACAGGTGGAAGAAGAGGTCGCGAGCGTGGTGCGCGCAGCGGCCGCCGGCAACTTGAGCGAACGGATTGGCGTGCAGGACAAGCAGGGCTTCCTGTTGCTGCTCGCCTAGCAGCTCAATGTATTGCTGGACAACAATGCCGACGGTTTGTCGCGGGTGTCTGCGTTGCTGTCGTCGCTGTCGCAGGGCGATCTCACCGCGCGCATGGAAGGCGACCTGCAAGGCGTCTTTGCCGATATCCGCGACGACGCCAACGCCACTGCCGACCAGTTGGCCGGCATCGTGCGCCGGATCAAGGACTCCTCGCTGGCCATCAATTCAGCCGCCACCGAGATCGCCACCGGCAATGGCGACCTGTCGCGTCGTACCGAACAGCAGGCCGCCGCGCTGGAGGAAACCGCCGCCTCAATGGAGGAACTCACCGCCACCGTCAAGCAGAACGCCGACAATGCCGACCAGGCCAACCGCCTGGTGCTGGATGCGGCCGGCGTGGCCGCCAGGGGCGGCGACGTGGTTGGCCGCGTGGTCGCCACCATGGCCGACATCGACACCTCGTCCAAGAAGATCGCCGACATCATCGCGGTCATCGACGGCATTGCGTTCCAGACCAACATCCTGGCCTTGAACGCAGCAGTGGAAGCAGCGCGTGCCGGCGAACAGGGCCGCGGGTTTGCCGTGGTCGCTTCCGAGGTGCGTACGCTGGCGCAGCGTTCGGCCGGCGCGGCCAAGGAGATCAAGCACCTGATCGAAGATTCCGTGACCCGCATCGGCAACGGTGCAGCACTGGCAGCGGAGGCCGGCAATACCATGCAGCAGGTGGTCGGCTCGGTGCAGCGCGTCACCGACATCATGGGCGAGATCACCAGCGCCTCGCGCGAGCAGGCCGCCGGCATCACCCAGGTCAACCAGACCGTCACCCAGATGGACGAGACCACCCAGCAGAACGCGGCGCTGGTGGAAGAAGCCACCGCCGCCGCCCGTGCCATGGAGGATCAGGCCACGCAGCTGGTGGATGCGGTAGCGGTGTTCCGCCTCGAGCAGGAAGACCGCCTGAGCACGCTGCTGGCCAACGCGCGCCACGCCTACCACTGAGGCGACGATGCCGCGCCTGCATAGACTGCGCGCGCGGCGACACTGGCAGCAATCGCGTGCAGTGCGGCGTCACCGGGTGCAGCGACCGCCGGCCTTGCCGGCGTGGGCGTTGGCCTTCAAGATTCGCGGCCGCCGCCGATATCATGGCGATGCCAGCGCCAGTCCAGCGGCGCCCTCCCGTTTCCAACCGTGCGCGTGCCCATGTCCCAAGGCGATTCCTCACAGTCACAGCAGGACCACGACGCCGATCATCTACCCGAAGGTGACGAGCGCTATCTGCTGCGCAACCGGCGGCAGATCCGTGGCCTGCTGCGCCAACTGCGGGACCAACGCGCCGTGGTCACCATGCACGTGGCCGGTCGCGACATGGCCGTGCCCACCGCCGTGCTTGAGGTGGACGAGGACGACGACTGCCTGATCCTGGACGGCAGCCACAACGACACCTCCAACCGCGCCATCGAAGACGCCAAGTACCTGCTGTGCTACGCGCAGCTGGAACGGGTCAACGTCCGCTTCCGGCTGGAGAAGGCGCAACGCATCGAGCGCGACAGCCACGTCGCCTTCCGCGCCAACCTCCCCGATGCGCTCTACCACATGCAACGGCGCGAATCGTACCGGCTGGAAACGCCGATTACCGATTCCCCCGTCTGCACCATCCGCCAGGAGCAAGCGCAAGGCGGCGACCTGAGCCTCCAGCTGCGCGTGACCGACATCAGCAGCGGCGGGCTGGCGGTTTCGCTCACGGCCGGGATGCCCTTGCTGGAGCCGCAGCGCACCTACCGCGACTGCACGCTGCAACTGCCAGGCGCCGCGCCGATCGTCTTGCCGCTCACCGTCTGCAGCCAGCACAAGCAGACCCTGCCCAATGGCAGCGAGGGCTTCCGCATCGGCATGCAGTTCAGCGACCTGCCGCGCGGTGCCGACGAAACCATCCAGCGCTACATCTTCCGCGTCGACCGCCAGCGCAATGCACGCAAGAGCGGTGTGTTCTGAATCTACCTGCAGCGCCGGTGGCGCCTGCCTAAAGTTGCCGGACGGCGCGCCGATGTTGCTAGGGCAACCCCCTTTATGTCACTCAGCCGCAACGCCCGGAGTTTCCATGAACGACAAAAGCACGACCACCGGCACCGGTGGTGAATTCCTCAGCTTCGCCCTGGGCGAAGAGCACTACGGCGTGGACATCCTGAAGGTGCAGGAGATCCGCGGCTACAATTCGGTCACCCGCCTGCCCGATGCCCCCGACTACATCAAGGGTGTCATCAACCTGCGCGGCACCATCGTGCCGGTGATCGACCTGCGCCTGAAGCTGCGCATGAAGGAAGCCCGCTACGATGCCTTCACCGTGATGATCGTGCTCAACGTGGAAGACCGCGTCGTCGGCATCGTGGTGGACAGCGTCTCGGACGTGATCCCGCTCAACGATGACCAGATCCGCCCCACCCCCGAGTTCGGTGCATCGGTCGATACCCGCTTCATCTCCGGCATCGGCACCCAGGACGATCGCATGCTGATCCTGCTGGACATCGAGACCTTGCTCGACAGCACCGAGCTGGGCCAGCAACTGACCGAAGAAGCCGCCTGATTCAACCCTGTGCGCGAATTGCAGGGTGGCCGTCGCCAGACGATGGTCGCAACCGCAGCGAGGCACGTCTCCGCTTCGCGACGGCTTGGCAGCCGCTGCATCCATGGCAGCGGCCGTTTGCGACCATCAGGTGTCAGGACACTCCCGACAGGTAGCGTACACATGTGTGGAAGTGAGATATAGATCACTCTAATCGGGTTCAAGTTGAAGTCCAGCTCGCCGATAGCTGAATGGAAGCCCGTGTGCATAAACGGGTCACCGTTCGACTTTCGATTCTGGAGAACCCCTATGAAGTTCCTGCTGTCGCTGCTCCCCGTCGCTGCACTGGTCGTTGTTGCTCCCTCGCTGTCGGCTCAATCGCAGGAAATGATTCCGCCGGAAATGGCAACCCGCTTCGTTGGCAAGGACGGCATGGTCTGCGGCAAGGTCGAAAAGGCCAAGTACGCGCAGAGCTCGGAAGGTGAGCCCACCTTCCTCTATATGGGTGGCATGTTCCCGCGCCACACCTTCTCGGCCCGCATCGACGGCGCTAACCGCGGCAAGTTCAGCTTCGCCCCGGAATCCCTCGAAGGCAAGGACGTCTGCGTTCTGGGCAAGATCCAGCGCGACAGCTCGCGCGCCGAAATCGAAGTCAGCTCTCCGGCCGGCCTGAAGCTCGCCACCATCAAGTGATTCCATCGCACATCGCCACGCCCATGCGTGGCGATGTGCTGTCTGGATGATGCGGACTGACTTCTACGGGGAATCGTGTCAATGCAATGGATCAATAACCTGAAACTGATGCCGCGGCTGATGCTGGCGTTCGGCATCGTGCTGCTGATGATGCTGGTACAAGGCATCATCGCCTACTCGGGCCTGGCGTCGCTCAACAACGTCACCAGCGACCTGGCCGGCAACACCATGTCCAGCGTGCGCGAAGCCGGCGACCTGCGCGGCATGCTCGGCGAATACCGCAATGCGGCCTATCAAAACCTGGTGCGTGCAAGCGATGCGGTCAAGCAGGAGGCCAGGCAGCGGTCGAAGAAGCTCGGCAGCGAGATCGACGCGACGATCAAGGGCTACCCCCGCTTGATCGAGACCCCGCAGCAGAAGAAGTTGTTCAATACGTTCGTGGCGGACTGGAAGAAGGCCTACGCCTCCTATGCCAGCGTCAATGAAATGGTCGAGCTCAATCTCCCGGACGATGCTGTTGACACCTTCGTCGGCGAAACCCGCACCCTGCACAACAAGGCACAGGATTCGCTGGCTGCGCTGATTACCGAAGACAACCTGCTGGCGCAGGCGGCCAAGACCAAGGCCGAGAAGGTGCATGCCACGTCCGTGTCGCTGACCGTGATGGTGCTGCTGATCGGCATCGCCGGCGGCCTCGGGCTGGCATTCCTGTTCGCCCGTTCCATCGTCAAGAGCATGCGCGGCGCAGTCACCACCGCCACCGAAATCGCCGGCGGCAAGCTGGATGGCCAGATCCACGTGCAAGGCCAGGATGAAGTGGGCGAACTGATGCGCTCCATGCAGCGCATGCAACGCGATCTCAAGGAGCGTATCGAACGCGACCACATCATCGCCGACCAGAACCTGCGCATCCGCACCGCGCTGGACAAGTCGTCCACCGGCACCTTTATCACCAATCCGGACCGTGTCATCATCTACGCCAACGATGCCTTCATGAAGATCGTGGCGCAGTACGAAAGCAGCATCCGCCTGGCATCGCCCGAGTTCGATGCCAGCAAGGTCATCGACCAGCACGTCAGCTACCTGGGTCTTTCCGATGCCACGGTGCGCAAGGCCATTGCCGCACTGGAACGCGATGGTGTCACCAGCTTCGAAGAGCGCTTCGGCGAAGTGGTGCTGGCACAGACCGTCACCGGCATCAAGAACGACCAGGGTGAAATCGCTGGCGAAGTGTGCGAATGGCGCGACCGCACCATCGAAGTGCAGGTCGAAGAAGAAGTCGCCCGCATCGTGCGTGCCGCTGCCAACGGCGACATGAGTGGCCGCGTGGACACCGACGGCAAGCAGGGCTTCTTCCTGCAGCTGGCCCAGCAGCTCAACGGCCTGCTGGACGCCAACGCCGCCAGCATCGAGCAGATCTCGGCCCTGTTGTCGGCACTGTCGCGTGGCGATCTGACCGTGCGCATGCACGGACAATTCAGCGGTGTGTTCGCACAGATGCGCGACGATGCCAATGCCACGGCCGAACAGTTGGCCGACATCGTCGGGCGCATCAAGACCTCCTCCACCGCGATCAATGCGGCCGCTGGCGAGATCGCCGCCGGCAATACCGATCTATCGCATCGTACCGAGCAGCAGGCCGCCAACCTGGAGGAAACCGCTGCCTCGATGGAGGAACTCACCTCCACCGTCAAGCAGAACGCCGAAAGCGCCCGCCAGGCCAACCAGCTGGCCATCGGCGCCACCGGCGTCGCCTCGCAAGGTGGCGAGGTGGTGTCGCAGGTGGTCAACACCATGTCCGGCATCGAAGCCTCGTCCAAGAAGATCGCCGACATCATCTCGGTCATCGACGGCATTGCCTTCCAGACCAATATCCTGGCCTTGAATGCCGCCGTGGAAGCGGCGCGTGCTGGTGAGCAGGGCCGCGGGTTCGCCGTGGTGGCCTCGGAAGTGCGCACGTTGGCACAGCGCTCGGCCGGTGCCGCCAAGGAGATCAAGGGCCTGATCGACGACTCCGTGCACAAGGTCGCCGAAGGCTCGGCGCTGGTGCGCAAGGCCGGTGCCACCATGGCCGACATCGTCGCCAGCGTGCAGCGCGTGACCGACATCATGGGCGAGATCTCCGCCGCCTCGCAGGAACAATCTGCCGGCATCGAGCAGGTCAACCAGACCATCACCCAGATGGACGAAACCACCCAGCAGAATGCCGCGCTGGTGGAAGAAGCCACCGCCGCCGCCCGTTCGATGGAAGAACAGGCCGGTCACCTGGCCGAAGCGGTCTCGGTGTTCAAGCTGGATGAGTCGGCCGCTGCCGCCACGCAGGCACGCCTGCGTCCGGTGGCCTCACGTCCGGTGGCGGTCAAGACCGCGGCCAGGCCGGCGGTCCGCACAGCGACAGCGCCGCCGCGGTCTGCCAAGTCATCGGCCGCGCTGGCCGACGGAAACTGGCAAGAGTTCTGAGTCACTGCCGTCACCCACAACGCCCCGGCCTGCCGGGGCGTTTGTGTTTGTGCCGATTGCCATCCACGCCCTCTGCTGTGGACGTGCAACCCGGGCAAGCCGCCGCACGGCGGCCTCCACGTACCCGCACGGCCCCACCGCCATCGACCCACCGATTGGCGCTTCAGTTGCACGGCCCCATGGCCGATATCCAGTACTAGCTAACAACGCGTATGGATATGACGACTACCACTCCCGCTTCTGACACACGCGAATTCGATTTCGGCGACCGCGACTTCAAGCGCGTCTGCGACCTCATCTATCAACGTGTCGGCATCGCCCTGGCGCCGGCCAAGCGCGACATGGTGTACGGCCGCCTGTCGCGTCGTCTGCGCGTACTTGGCCTGCGCTCGTTCCGCGAGTACCTGGACCAACTGGAAGCCGGCAACGACGAAGAAGAATGGCAGGCGTTCACTAACGCACTGACGACCAACCTGACCTCGTTCTTCCGCGAGCCGCACCACTTCGACAAGTTGCGCGAAGAACTGCAAAAGCGCACGGCGCAAGCGCCGCTGAAGATCTGGTCCTGCGCCGCCTCCACCGGCGAGGAGCCCTACTCCATCGCCATCACTGCCTGCGAAGCCTTCGGCACGCTGACCCCGCCGGTGAGCATTATCGCCACCGACGTGGACACCCAGGTACTGGAAACCGCCTCGCGCGGGGTCTATGCCATCGACCGTGTCGCCTCGCTGGATGCAGCGATCAAGCGCAAGTACTTCCAGCGCGGCAGCGGCCCCAACGAGGGCAAGTGCCGGGTGATCCCGGCGCTGCAGCAGTTGATCGAGTATCGGCAGTTGAACCTGCTGTCTTCGCGCTACGACGTCGGCGGCCCTTACGCGGCGCTGTTCTGCCGCAACGTGATGATCTATTTCGACAAACCCACCCAGCGCGGCATCCTGTCGCGCCTGGTCACGCATATGGGCGACGACGGCCTGCTCTACACCGGGCATTCGGAGAACTACCTGCACGCGGCCGACCTGATCCAGCCGTGCGGCCGCACGCTGTATCGGCGCACCCAGCGCGCAGGGGCGTCCGCATGAGTACCGCCGTGCAAGTCGACGACGTGATGCGCTACCGCGATTCGCGCTTCCAGACCATCACCGCCAAGCTGTTGCCCACCCAATACCTGGTCGTGGACGACGACACCGCGTTGACGACCACCTTGGGATCGTGCGTTGCCGCCTGCCTGCGCGACCCGGTGCTCAAGATCGGCGGCATGAACCATTTCCTGTTGCCGGAGGGCCAGGTCGGCGACGGCGCACCCGCGCGCTACGGCAGTTATGCAATGGAGTTGCTCATCAACGACATGCTCAAGCGCGGCGCGCATCGCAAACGCATCGAAGCCAAGGTCTTCGGTGGCGCCAACGTGCTCAAGGGTTTTACCAGCAATCCGGTCGGCACCCGCAATGCCGAGTTCGTGCGCCAGTATCTGCAAGCCGAATACATTCCCATCATTGCCGAAGATCTGTGCGGCATCCATCCGCGCAAGGTGTGGTTCTTCCCGACGACCGGCCGGGTGGTCGTGCAGCGTCTGCCGCATGCACACGAAGCCGAAGTCGCCGCCGCCGAATCGGCCGTGCGCGCCCGTCTATCCAAAGCCCCGGTCACCGGTGGAGTGGAGCTGTTCGAATGACGCTGGAAACTCCCGTACGTGTGTTGATCGTCGACGATTCGGCGGTCGTGCGCCAGATGCTCACCGAAATCCTCTCGCGCGATGCCGGCATCGAAGTGGTCGGTTCGGCGGCCGACCCGCTGCTGGCGCGCGAGAAAATCAAGCGCCTCAATCCGGACGTCATCACGCTGGACGTGGAGATGCCGCGCATGGACGGCCTGGTGTTTCTGGAAAACCTGATGCGCCTGCGCCCCACGCCGGTGGTGATGATCTCGTCGCTGACCGAACGCGGCGCCGATACCACCTTGCAGGCCTTGTCGCTGGGCGCGGTGGATTTCGTGTCCAAGCCCAAGATCGACGTTGCGCGCGGGCTGGAAGGCTACGCCGAGGAGATCGTCAGCAAGGTCAAGATGGCCGCCAAGGCCAAGGTCAGCGCGCTCAACCGCCCCA
This sequence comes from Xanthomonas cucurbitae, assembly GCF_002939885.1. Lineage (GTDB taxonomy): Bacteria > Pseudomonadota > Gammaproteobacteria > Xanthomonadales > Xanthomonadaceae > Xanthomonas > Xanthomonas cucurbitae. The sequence goes on along the minus strand of NZ_MDED01000030.1, from coordinate 16,193 downwards.
CCCCGCCCAAGCTCACCCTGGACACCTACGCGGCCCCGGTAGCGGGCAGCGCGCTGCGCTTTCGCACTACCGACCGCCTGATCGCCATCGGCGCCTCCGCCGGTGGCACCGAAGCGCTGCGCGTGGTGCTTGAACACATGCCTGCCGACGCACCGGCGGTGGTGATGACCCAGCATCTCCCAGCCAGTTTCAGCACCGCATTCGCCGAGCGCCTCAACCGGCATTCGGCCATGTCGGTGCGCGAAGCCAGCGATGGCGAAGCCATCCTGCCCGGCCATGCCTACCTGCCGCCAGGCGGCCAGCATCTGCGCATCATCCGCGACGGTGCGCGCTGGCGCTGCCGCATCGACGACGGCCCGCCGGTCAACCGCCACAAGCCGGCGGTGGACGTGCTGTTCCGTTCGGTGGCCGCCAACGCCGGGCCGAATGCGGTCGGCGCCATCCTCACCGGCATGGGCGACGACGGTGCCCGCGGCCTGCTGGAAATGCTGCAGGCCGGTGCACCCACGCTGGTGCAGGACGAAGCCAGCAGCGTGGTCTGGGGCATGCCCGGTGCTGCCTACAAGCTCGGCGCCGCGCAGGAAGTGGTGCCGCTGGATCGCGTGGCCGAGCGCCTGATCGCGTTGTCGGCCCAGGCACGCTGACGTCCATGGCTGAGCGTCCCCCGCATTCGAACGCGCCAGCGGAGGTACACGGCACTGCCGGTGCCGCCGCGGGTGTCGCCGGTGCGGGCATTCCCATACGCGCTGCCGGCAGTCTCACGAATACGCCCGGCCCACTCACCGCCGGCATGGTGATGCGTGGCGAACGCCCGCGCGACCGCCGCGCGCGCCTGTTGTCTGAAGCCCTGGACGGCAGCAGCAGCGCCATCCTCATTTGCGATCTGCAATCGCGGCTGCTGTATGCCAACGACGGCTTCCAGCGCATGTTCGGCTATAGCGAGGCCGAACTGGTGGGGCAACGGCCCTCCGACGTGCTGACCCGCGCGCAAAGCGACCAGAACGAGGTGGCGCGAATCCGCGACCGTGCCGATGCCCTGCAACAGACCCGCGCCGACCTATTGGTCTATCGCAAGGACGGCACGCCGCTGTGGATCTCGCTCAACTTCAACCCGATCTACGACGCCAAGCACAATCCGTCACACTACGTCGCAGTGCTGACCGACATCACCGACACCAAGATGCACGAGGTGCTGCAGCATCGCGTGCTGGAAGCGCTGGTGCAGGAGCGCCCGCTGATCGAAGTGATGACGCTGATCTGCACCGAGGTCGAACGCATCGCGCCGGAGGTGATGGCCACGGTGATGAGTGCGGACAATCAGGGCTACCTGCATTCGCTGGCCGCACCCAGCCTGCCGCCGGAGTATGCCGACGCGGTGAACGGCCTGAAGATCGGCCCCGGTGCCGGCGCCTGCGGCACCGCAGCCTGGCGCGGTCGCGCGGTGATGGTGGAAGACATTGCCAGCGATCCGCTGTTCGCCGCCTACCGCGAGCTGCTTTTGCCGATGGGCCTGCGCGCCTGCTGGAGCACGCCGATCCGCTCCAACAGTGCGCGCGTGCTGGGCACCGTTGCGCTGTACTACCGCAAGCCGCAGCGCGCTGATGCCTGGCATGTGCGGCTGACCGAACTGTGCCAGCAGCTGTGCACGCTGGCACTGGAACGCGAGCAGATCCGGCAGCGCGTGCATCAATTGGCCTTCTACGATGCGCTCACCGGCCTGCCCAACCGCATCATGTTCAGCGCCCGCGCCGAGCAGGCGCTGACCCAGGCCGAATATGCCGGCGAGCCGGCGGCATTGATGTTCGTCAACATCGACCGCTTCAAGCTGATCAACGACAGCCAGGGCCATGCCGCCGGCGATGGCCTGCTGCGTGACATCGCATTGCGGATCGCCGAGCAGCTGCCGGCCACCGTCATGCTGGCGCGCATGGCCGGCGACGAGTTCGCCCTGGCCCTGCCGCAATGCGGCGCCGAGCAGGCCAGTGCCGCCGCCGAGCGCCTGCTGAGCACCATCGCCGGCCCGCTGACGGTCGGCCACCTGACCGTGCATCCCTCGGCCAGCATCGGGGTGGCGATGTTTCCCGAGGATGGACGCGAGATCACCATCCTGTTGCGCCACGCGGACCTGGCAATGAACCGCGCCAAGAAGGAAGGCGGCGGACGCTTCCGTTTCTTCAGTTCGGACATGAATCGCATGGCGCAGGAGCGGGTGGCACTGGAGGCGGAACTGCGCCAGGCCATCGACCGCGACCAGCTGCAGCTGCACTACCAACCGCAGATGCACAGCGCCACGCCGCACACGCTCTACGGCGTGGAAGCGTTGCTGCGCTGGAATCATCCCCAGCTGGGCGCGGTGTCGCCGGCGCGTTTCCTGCCGGTGGCCGAAGAGCAAGGCATGATGCCGCAGCTCAATGCCTGGGTGTTGCGCCGCGCCTGCGAACAGATCGCCGACTGGCGCAGGCGCGGCATTGCGGTAGCCCGGGTGTCGGTCAACCTGTCCGCCAGCGGCTTCGAGAGTCCGCGCATGCTGCCGGACCTGCTGCAGCTGATCGCCGAGCTGAGCGTGCAACCGTCCGACCTGACCCTGGAGTTGACCGAAAGCGTGATGCTCTCCGGCCAGCCCGGTGTCCTGGAAAACCTGCATGCCATCCGCGAAGCCGGCATCACGTTGTCGCTGGACGACTTCGGCACCGGCTACTCCAGCCTCAGCCATCTGCACCGCCTGCCGATCGACGAACTCAAGCTGGACATGAGTTTCGTGCGCGACATCGAACACAGCGAGGATGCGCGTGCGCTGACCACCTCGGTATTGCGCATCGGCGAACACCTGCGCAAGCACGTGGTCGCCGAGGGCGTGGAAAACGAGGCCCAGCGTCTGTTTCTTGCCGATCTGGGCTGCGAGGTGCTGCAGGGCTATCTCTTCTCGCGCCCGCTGCCTGCACCCGCGCTGGAAGCCTGGCTGGGCACACAGCCTTAGCGGGAGAGGGGTTGCGAGCGTCATCCCGCACGCAAGCAAGCATCACTGCAAGGTGCGCTTGAACCACCCCAGCAACTGCGCATTGACGAACGCCGGGTTCTCCAGCGAGGCGAGGTACCCGGCATCGGGCACCAGTTCGTAATCGCAGCAGATCGCCTCGGCCATCTTCCACACCTCTTCTGGCGGGTGTGCCACGTTGCCAGCGCCGCCGAGCAGGAAGGTGCGCGCCGGATCCAGCGCAGACACTGCATCGAGCCGATCGGCACGCCCGAAGATCAGCCGCCCCAGCGGCACGATCGACGCACGCAGCTGCTCGACCGACAACCTCGCCAGGCGCTGCGCAAACGCCGCCGACAGCGCAGACCCCGGGTCGGTTCCCGGACGGAAAAAGATCCGCACGATCGCCTCGATCAGTGCAGGCGTCACCTGCCCTGCCGCCTCGATCGCATCGAGCAGGCCGAAGCAACGTAAACGTCTTGTCTGCGACTCGGCACCCAGGAAGGTTTCCATCAACACCAGGCTGCGGACCCGCGCCGGTGCCAGCAACGCCAGCTCCGCGCCCCACATGCCACCGACCGACACGCCGACCACCGCGCACTGCGGCAGCTCCAACGCATCCAGCAACCCAAGCATCTGCCGTGCAAGATCGTCGATTCCCTGGGTGCGGTCCGGCAAGCCCCCCGATTGCCCGTGACCCCACAACTCCGGAACGATGACCTGATAGTGCGGCGACAGGGCCTGGATCTGCGGCTCCCACATGTCCGCATCCCAAAGATAGCTGTGGCCGAGCAACACTGGAAAACCTTGGCCGTACTGTGTGTAGTGCAATGGTTGACCAGCGATCGTGCAGGTTGGCATGGCATCGAGGGCACGTGGGGGAAGGCCGGACACTAGCCACCGCGACATCAGATTTTTGTTGCAATGCACCAGACCAGTCAGCTGGCAGTTGCCTTATCGCCCGGCATCGTGAAGCCAACGCCAGGCCATCGCTCAAAAAGCGCAATGCCCGGCAGTGCCGGGCATTGCGTTCTACACGTCAATCGCTCGCCGACTCAGGCAGCGACCGTCTCGGCCACGTCCTGGTATTCCTGGATCTGGTCGAAGTTCATGTAGCGATAGATCTGCTCGCCACTGGTCTTGATGACACCCACGTCGGCCATGTACTCCGCCTTGGTCGGGATCCGGCCCAGACGCGAGCAGATCGCCGCCAGCTCGGCCGAACCCAGGTACACATTGGTGTTGCGGCCCAGGCGGTTGGGGAAGTTACGCGTGGAGGTGGAGAACACCGTGGCGCCCTCCCGTGCCTGCGCCTGGTTGCCCATGCACAGCGAGCAGCCAGGCATTTCCATGCGCGCACCGGCCGCGCCGAAGGTGCCGTAATGGCCTTCCTTGGTCAGCTCGGAAGCGTCCATCTTGGTCGGCGGTGCCACCCACAACCGGGTCGGAATATCGCGCTTGCCTTCCAGCAACTTGGCGGCGGCACGGAAGTGGCCGATGTTGGTCATGCACGAACCGATGAACACTTCGTCGATCGCCGCACCGGCCACGTCGGACAGCGTCTTGACGTCGTCCGGGTCGTTCGGGCACGCCACGATCGGCTCGTGGATGTCGGCCAGGTCGATCTCGATGACCGCCGCGTATTCGGCGTCCGCATCGGGCTGCAGCAGCTGCGGGTCGGCCAGCCACTCTTCCATCTTCTTGATGCGGCGGCCCAGGGTGCGTGCATCGGCGTAGCCTTCGGCAATCATCCAGCGCAGCAGGGTGATGTTGCTGGTCAGGTATTCGATGATCGGTGCCTTGTCCAGGTGCACGGTGCAACCGGCCGCCGAACGCTCGGCCGAGGCATCGGACAATTCGAACGCCTGCTCCACCTTCAGGTTCGGCAAGCCTTCGATTTCCAGGATGCGGCCGGAGAAGATGTTCTTCTTGCCCTGCTTGGCCACCGTCAACAGACCGTCCTTGATCGCGTACAGCGGGATCGCGTTGACCAGGTCACGCAAGGTCACGCCCGGCTGCATTTCGCCCTTGAAGCGCACCAGCACGCTCTCGGGCATGTCCAGCGGCATCACGCCGGTGGCGGCCGCAAAGGCCACCAGACCGGAACCGGCCGGGAACGAAATGCCGATCGGGAAACGCGTATGCGAATCACCGCCGGTGCCGACGGTGTCGGGCAGCAGCATGCGGTTGAGCCAGCTGTGGATCACGCCATCGCCCGGACGCAGCGACACGCCGCCACGGGTGGAGATGAACTCCGGCAGGGTGTGATGGGTCTTGACGTCCACCGGCTTCGGATAGGCGGCGGTGTGGCAGAACGACTGCATCACCAGGTCGGCCGAGAAGCCCAGGCAAGCCAGATCCTTCAGCTCGTCGCGGGTCATCGGGCCGGTGGTGTCCTGCGAGCCCACCGAAGTCATCTTCGGCTCGCAATAGGTGCCCGGACGCATGCCCTGGCCTTCCGGCAAGCCACAGGCGCGGCCGACCATCTTCTGCGCCAGCGAGAAGCCCTTGCCGGTGTCCGGCGGGTCCATCGGCAGACGGAACAGGTCCGACGCCGGCAGGCCGAGGAATTCGCGCGCCTTGGCGGTGAGGCCACGGCCCACGATCAGCGGAATGCGGCCACCGGCGCGCACTTCGTCGAACAGCACGTCCGACTTCATCGCGAACTCGGCAATTACCTGCCCGTTCTTCAACGCCTTGCCGTCGTACGGACGCAGTTCGACCACGTCGCCGTGCTCCATCTGCGACACGTCCAGCTCGATCGGCAATGCGCCGGCGTCTTCCATGGTGTTGTAGAAGATCGGCGCGATCTTGCTACCCAGGCACACACCGCCGAAGCGCTTGTTCGGAATGAACGGAATGTCTTCGCCGGTCCACCACAGCACCGAGTTGGTGGCCGACTTGCGCGAAGAACCGGTACCGACCACATCGCCCACGTAGGCGACCAGGTGGCCCTTGTCCTTGAGGTCGGCAATGGCCTGGATCGGGCCGCGCTTGCCGTCTTCTTCCGGCACGAACGCTGCGCCTTCGCGGGCGTTCTTGAGCATCGCCAGCGCATGCAGCGGGATGTCCGGCCGGGTGGTGGCATCCGGCGCCGGCGACAGGTCGTCGGTGTTGGTTTCGCCCGGCACCTTGAACACGGTGACGGTCATGCTCTGCGGCACTTCCGGCTTGCTGGTGAACCACTCGGCATCGGCCCAGCTCTGCAGCACGGCCTTGGCGTGCGCGTTGCCGGCTTGCGCCTTTTCCTGCACGTCGTGGAACGCATCGAACACCAGCAAGGTGTGCTTGAGCGCTTCGGCGGCGGTGGTGCCCAGCTCGGCGTTGTCCAGCAGGTCGATCAGCGGCTGGATGTTGTAGCCACCCAGCATGGTGCCGAGCAGCTCGGTGGCACGCGTGGGGCTGATGAGCGCAGTCTTTTCGGTGCCGAAAGCCACGGCGGCCAGGTACGATGCCTTGACCTTGGCGGCATCGTCCACGCCGGCCGGCACGCGCTGGCTCAGCAGCTCGACCAGAAAGGCGTCTTCGCCGGCCGGCGGCGCCTTCAACAGTTCGATGACCTCAGCGGTCTGCTGCGCGGTCAGCGGCAGCGGCGGGATACCGAGCGCGGCGCGCTCTGCAACGTGGTGGCGATAGGCTTCCAACATGCGGGTTCTCCAAAAAAGACAGCGGTAAGGTGTAGAAACGCGAAACGTGGATCAGGGGGTGGGCTTGGGCACGATGATCTTCAAGCCCTTGAAGTAGTCGCGGAAAAATTTCTCGTCGTGGGTAATCAGGCCATCGCATTGCAGCATCGCGTGGGCGCCGATCAGGAAATCGGCCACCACCCGCTCGCGCTTGCCGCCGCGCGCACGGAAGCGACGCTGCATCTCGCCGGCGCGCAGGGCCGACTTGGCCTCCAGCGCATTGAAGCGGATGCTCATGTCTTCCAGCACCGACAGCGCCTCGGCGCCGTCGCGCAGCGCGCTGCACACTTCGGCCAGCACGACGTCGCACACCACGACCGGCCCGGTACTCAGGCACTGGCGCAAACAGGCTTCGGCAGCGTCTGCCTGCGCACTGTCGGCCAGCAGGTCCACCAGCACCGAGGAATCGATGGCAATCATGCGCCGGCTTCAGGATCGAACGGATCGCCCGGCGCACGCCCGCGAATGGCACGCATCGCATCGTCGGTGCTATCGAAGCCATCCAGCTTGAAGCGGCCGCGTGCGCGTGAAATCGCATCGTCCACACTCTTGCGCAGGATGATGCGCCCCCCTTCCAGCTCGACCTTGAGCGTAGTGCCCTTGGTCAGCCCAAGGGCATCGCGTACCGCCTTGGGCAGCGTGATCTGGCCGCGCTCGGCAACGGTGGCTTCCATGGGCGCTCCGTGGATAAAGTATGCACGAACTATACATACTTTGGTTGCCATACTCAAGCCCGCAGAACGGGCACACAAACCGTACGTACACACTGAATGACTCAGAATTAACCCCTACCTAAAGCCTTCGACGCCATAGGAGTGATGCATGAGCGATTCCTTTTCCACCCGCACCTCGTTTGAGGTCCACGGCAAGCGCTACGACTATTACAGCCTGCCCAAACTGGGCGAGCGCTTCGATATCGCCCACCTGCCCTACTCGATGAAGATCTTGCTGGAGAACCTGCTCCGGCACGAAGACGGCGGCGTGACCGTCGGCAAGAACCATATCGAGGCGGTCGCCAAGTGGGACCCCAAGGCCGAGCCGGAGATCGAAATCGCCTTCATGCCCGCGCGCGTGGTGCTGCAGGACTTCACCGGCGTGCCCTGCGTGGTGGACCTGGCCGCGATGCGCGATGCGGTGGTCAAGCTGGGCGGCAAGGCCGACCAGATCAACCCGCAGATTCCTTCCGAACTGGTCATCGACCACTCGGTGCAGGTGGACGTGTTCGGCAAGCCCGACGCGCTCGACCTCAACGGCAAGATCGAATTCCAGCGCAACCAGGAACGCTACGGCTTCCTGCGCTGGGGCCAGAAGGCATTCGAAAACTTCAAGGTGGTGCCGCCCAATACCGGCATCGTCCACCAGGTCAACCTGGAAAACCTGGCGCGCGTGGTGATGAGCGCCGACAAGGACGGCACCCTGGTTGCCTATCCCGATACCGTGTTCGGTACCGACAGCCATACCACCATGATTAATGGCATCGGCGTGCTGGGCTGGGGCGTGGGCGGTATCGAGGCCGAGGCCGCGATGCTGGGCCAGCCCTCCTCGATGCTGATTCCGCAGGTGGTGGGCTTCAAGCTCAGCGGCAAGCTGCCCGAAGGCGCCACCGCCACCGACCTGGTGCTCACCGTCACCCAGATGCTGCGCAAGGCCGGCGTGGTGGGCAAGTTCGTCGAGTTCCATGGCGAGGGCCTGCAACACCTGCCGCTGGCAGACCGTGCCACCATCGGCAACATGGCACCGGAATACGGCGCCACCTGCGGCATCTTCCCGGTCGACGAAGAATCGTTGACCTACCTGCGCCTGTCCGGCCGCAGCGAGGAGCAGATCGCGCTGGTGGAAGCCTATGCCAAGGCGCAAGGCCTGTGGCACGACGCCAACACCCCGCCCGCCCAGTACAGCGCCACGCTGGAACTGGACATGGGTGAGGTCAAGCCCTCGCTGGCCGGCCCCAAGCGCCCGCAGGACCGCGTGCTGCTGGAAGACATGCAGCGCAACTATCGCGAAAGCCTCAAGCCCTTTGCCGACGCACGCAGCAAGAAGCTGACCGATCTCAAGCAGGAAGACCGGCTGAAAAACGAAGGCGGTGGCGGCACCGCCGTTGGTGCCAAGGCCGCACACGCCGAGCACGCCACCGACAGCGGTGCCGGCTGGCAGCTGCGCGACGGCTCGGTGGTCATCGCCGCCATCACCTCGTGCACCAATACCTCCAATCCGGCAGTCATGCTCGGCGCCGGCCTGCTTGCGCGTAACGCGGCGGCCAGGGGCCTGAAGGCGCAGCCATGGGTGAAGACCTCGCTCGGGCCCGGCTCGCGCGTAGTCACCGACTATCTGAGCAAGGCCGGCGTACTCGCCGATCTGGAAAAACTCGGTTTCTATGTAGTCGGCTACGGCTGCACCACCTGCATCGGCAACTCCGGCCCGCTACCGGAAGACGTGTCTGCGGCGATTGCCAAGGATGATCTGGTGGTGACCTCGGTGTTGTCGGGCAACCGCAACTTCGAAGGCCGCGTGCATCCCGAAGTCAAGATGAACTACCTGGCCTCGCCGCCACTGGTGGTGGCGTACGCGATCGCCGGCACCACCGACATCGACCTGACCACCGAGCCACTGGGCACCGGCAGCGACGGCCAGCCGGTCTACCTGCGCGACATCTGGCCGAGCAACAAGGAAATCGGCGACACCATCGCCGCCACCGTCGGCCCGGAGATGTTCAAGCAGAACTACGCCGACGTGTTCAAGGGCGACACGCGCTGGAACACGATCGCCTCGCCGGATGGCGCGCTGTACGAATGGGACGCCGCCTCCACCTATATCAAAAACCCGCCCTACTTCGACGGCATGACCATGCAGGTGGGAAACGTGGACGACGTGCACGGTGCGCGCATCATGGGCCTGTTCGGCGATTCGATCACCACCGACCACATCTCCCCGGCCGGCAACATCAAAAAGGACTCGCCGGCGGGCCGTTTCCTGCAGGAACGCGGCGTGCAGCCGGCAGACTTCAACAGCTACGGCAGCCGCCGCGGCAATGACGATGTGATGGTGCGCGGCACCTTCGCCAACATCCGCATCAAGAACCTGATGTTCGGCGGTGAAGAGGGCGGCAACACGCTGTACTACCCGGCTAATGGCGGCCAGCCGGAAAAACTCGCCATCTACGATGCGGCGGTGAAATACAAGGCCGATGGCGTGCCGCTGGTGGTGCTGGCCGGCAAGGAATACGGCACCGGCTCCTCGCGCGACTGGGCAGCCAAGGGCACCAACCTGCTTGGGGTCAAGGCGGTGATCGCCGAGAGCTTCGAGCGCATCCACCGCTCCAACCTGGTCGGCATGGGCGTGCTGCCGCTGCAGTTTTTGGACAACGAGAACGCGCAAAGCCTTGGCCTGGATGGATCGGAAGTGCTCGACATCACCGGCCTGCAGGACGGCGCCAGCCGCCGTGCCAACGTCGATGCGAAGAAGTCCGACGGCAGCGTCAAGCAGTTCCAGGTCAAGGTATTGCTGCTGACACCCAAGGAAGTGGAGTACTTCAAGCACGGTGGTCTGCTGCAATACGTGCTGCGTCAACTGGCTGCACGCAAGGCCGCCTGACCGCCCCGTACGGCACCACTGCCGACATTCCCGCCGCGTGGCGGGAATGTCGTTTCTGGGGCCGGCAGGCCGGCCTGTCCCTGTTCGGACGGCCGGCGCCCTGCCCCACCAGCGCGCCGCGCGATGAACCTCGATCGCCGCCTGCATCGGCGCCATCGTCTGCCGCAGGCGCCGCTCCCGTACAACTCGGGCCTACCGGCGACAGGCAGCAGCATCCACAGCGATGCCATCACCCGCCGCTGCCGGCCGCTACCGAATATTGCGGTGCATCACGCTTCGCCTTTTCCATTCATGACGGTATGCTGCCGACAGCTGCAGTGCCGTGGACAACACCGCGTCGCGCACCGATTACCCTGGAGGGGGGCAGATGAATCAGGCACGTCCTTGGTTGCAAAGCTATCCGGCCCGCGTGGCCGCCGAGATCGATCTGGAGCAGTTCCGTACCATCGCCGAGGTGTTCGCCACCTCGGCCAAACGCTTCGCCGATCGTCCCGCCTATCACAGCTTCGGCAAGACCATCACCTATCGCGAGGTGGATCGCCTGGTCGACCAGTTCGCTGGCTATCTGCTCGGCCAATTGCAGCTGAAGAAGGGCGACCGCGTCGCGCTGATGATGCCCAACTGCCTGCAGTACCCGATCGCCACCTTCGGCATCCTGCGTGCCGGCCTGACGGTGGTGAACGTCAATCCGCTCTACACCCCGCGCGAGTTGAAGCACCAGTTGGTCGACTCCGGCGCCAGCGTGCTGGTGGTCATCGACAATTTCGGCACCACCGTCCAGCAGGTCATCGCCGACACGCCGGTCAAGCAGGTCATCACCACCGGGCTGGGCGACATGCTTGGTTTCCCCAAGGGCGCGCTGGTCAACTTCGTCGTCAAATACATCAAGAAGCTGGTGCCTGATTACCGCCTCGACGGTGCCATCCGCTTCCGCGAGGCGCTCGCGCTCGGGAGCAAGCACAACGTCCCTGCGGTGCAGGTGGAATCGGACGACATCGCCTTCCTGCAGTACACCGGCGGCACCACCGGCGTGGCCAAGGGCGCGATGCTGACCCACCGCAACCTGGTCGCCAACATGCAGCAGGCGCACCAGTGGATCGCCGGCACGGGCAAGATGGAAGAAGGCAACGAGGTGGTCATCACCGCGCTGCCGCTGTATCACATCTTCGCACTGACGGCCAACGGCCTGGTCTTCATGAAGGTCGGCGGCTGTAATCACCTCATCAGCAACCCGCGCGACATGCCTGGCTTCGTCAAGGAGCTGAAGAAGACCCGCTTCACCGCATTTACCGGTGTCAATACGCTGTTCAACGGCCTGCTCAACACACCCGGCTTCGACCAGATCGACTTCTCCTCGCTCAAGATGACCCTCGGCGGCGGCATGGCCGTGCAGCGTTCGGTGGCCGAGCGCTGGAAGAACGTCACCGGTCAGACCCTGGTCGAGGCCTACGGCCTGACCGAGACCTCTCCGGCCGCGTGCATCAACCCGATGGACCTGAAGGACTACAACGGCTCGATCGGCCTGCCGATTCCTTCCACCGATGCCTGCATCAAGGACGACGCCGGCAACACCTTGCCGATCGGCGAGATCGGCGAGTTGTGCCTCAAGGGCCCGCAAGTGATGAAGGGCTACTGGAAGAAGCCCGAGGAGACCGCCAAGGTGATGGATGCCGAGGGCTGGCTGCACACCGGCGACATCGCACGCATGGACGAGCAAGGCTTCGTCTACATCGTCGATCGCAAGAAGGACATGATCCTGGTGTCCGGCTTCAACGTGTACCCGAACGAGATCGAGGACGTGGTCGCCACCCTGCCCGGCGTCCTGGAAGTGGCCGCCGTCGGCGTCCCGGATGAAAAGTCCGGCGAGATCGTCAAGGTGGTGATCGTCAAGAAGGATCCGGCCCTGACCGCCGAAGACGTCAAGGCGCACTGCCGTTCCAACCTGACCGGCTATAAGCAACCGCGAGTGGTCGAGTTTCGCAAAGAACTGCCCAAGACCAATGTCGGCAAGATCCTGCGCCGCGAACTGCGCGACGCGCCCAAGGCGTAACGCCCACACCACCGCAGAACGAAGGCCTGCCGCCTTCACCAACGCCCGCAATGCCTTCGACGCATTGCGGGCGTTTGCGTTTTTCGCCCGGCTTCAGGCAATCCCACAGATAGGCAATCGATGGGCATGGTGCAGACCGGCGTGGTCGCGGATGCAGAAAAAGGCCAGCGCCAGTATCGCGACAGCCAAGGCCAGCGGACCCGCCATGGCGCACCGCCCGATGGCAACCGGTTGCTGGAACTGGAGACCACGCGCGCACTGCTGCAACCGGCGCTGGCCGAGCAGGCGCAGCTGATCGCCGCCATCCGGCAATCGCCGCCGTCGGCGCAGGAGCAACAGCACGCGCAAACGCTGTACCGCTACAGCATCGTAGGCACGCAGCTGCAGCCGCACTGGCGCGAAGCGATCGAACTGGCGACGAAGCGCACGCGCGAAGCGGAGGGGCTCGCAGTCGATGGCGCCATGCAGCTGCAGCACGAACCAGGCGGCCACTATGGCGCCGACAGTCCGATCGCCCATCTGCAGCGCGGTGTTAGAACATACAAATCGCGTATGCTGGCGGCGCCCGCTTGATGAAAGCGGATATCGCATTTCGGTTATATGCAGGGTTGATCGGAGAACACCCATGAACCAGTCAAATCAAGCGCAAGCAATACATCCGAATGCGCCCAGAAAAGGCGAGTTCTACATCCTCAGGCCAGATATGCGCAGCGGTCGCGGTCCCGGTGTGAAATTGGAGAACGAAGACAGTGTGCCGTTCCCCATTGCTGACAGTCTACCGGGAGAAGATGCGGGACTGGCCGCATTGCAGGAAACACCGCGCCTGCGCTACGACAGTCGCATCGGCGATATGCCAAACGATCTTGAAAGCGGCTTAAAAGGGTATTGGCTGGTTTCAGAGCCACTGAAGCAGCTGCTCCAATCGATAGATCCCGAGGGATTTGCTTTCGCGCCATGCGATTTCAGATTGGAAGATGGCTCGCCCGCAGCGCCGCACTACCTATGCGAAGTCGTGCGGATCATTGAGGCAATTGATGAAGGGGCATCCAAGGTCAAGATATTAACTGGCTATCAACACGGCAAGCACTACAGCCTTACGGGTGGCGGACAGCTGGCTTTCAAAGCAGACGCCATCGAGGATGCGCATATTTTTCGAACACCTTACACATCCGTAGCTTTCTGTGATCGCGTCCTGCGCGATATCTTGATCGCGCAGGGGTTTGGCAAGTCGCCTCGGACGCGCGGCGTTTGGCTCATAGACGCTGCAGACTACTGATCCGAGCTTCCCTTCGAGCGACTGGAGTCAATGTAAATGTCGGCTAATGACTCGCTTCTTCAAAGCCATCACGTCATTGAGCAGAGTAATTTTCTACGGAATCCTTTGCTCAGAAAACTGGCTGAGCATGGTTTGATCGATGCCGATGTCTCTGTCAATCGGCTGTACTTGCCCAAAGGCGGCCAACTCGCCGATACGCTGGAAACATCACCACATCGTGGTCGTACGCGGAGTTCATACACAAAAGAACTCATTGCTCATCTTGAAGATATTTTTGACTCTCCGGACGGCAAGGCTGCAATGCGCAACGCCCCCGCCGCATTGCAGCGCGTCGCCGGTCAAGTGCGCGAATTGCAAGACACCCTAAAAGTCGCATTGATAAATGGCGATGTTTTCACCACTATCCCAGATCGTCTGACCAAGGCCGATACGAACGCGCAGAACCACAAGACCTTCTCCGATTTAGACAGTTACCGCGCAACGCACGCCGATCAATTGAAGGCGCTGCGCTCGATGAGCGCGGTGGAATCCGAATGGGCTGCTATCACCCACTCCGAGCAACGCATTGCCAAGGTCATCGAGACGGCGCGTGCGACAGGGCGCACTCTGGTCGCTGTGCCTGATGAACGCGATGCCGTGATCCGCGAGATCGCCGGCCGCGAGGAATTGCGGATGGCCATCGCGCATGCTGAAAGTGCCGGGCGCGTGCGCTTGTCCGACTCCACAGCGGCACTTGTCAGCGAAGTGCTGGACGACACGCCTACAGCGGTGGGTGATGCGCCCCTCCGCATCGCGCATGCCGCTGGTTCCACACCGCACTTGTACACGCCGCTTTCTCAGCGCGGCTTCACCACCGTCGAACTGTTGACAGGCGAGCTATCAACAGGCCAGGCGCTACGCACCGCTGGCCTGCTCGCCACCGCCGCCGACACCGTGATGACCGGCCAACGCGCCACGCATTTGCTCGGCCAGGACAACCCGCTCGCCGCGCAATCGGAGCTGGCACACTTCACCGGGCGCAATGTCGGCGGTTGGGCGGGCGGTAGCGCGGCGGCCTACGCGCTGGGCAGCTCCGGCGCCGGGCCGATGGTGCTGATCGCCGCCGATGCCTACTTCATGAGCGTGGCCAGCGAGAAAGCCGCCGCCTTGCTCGACAACCGCGCCATCTATCGTCAGACCGATCACGACGGCACGCCGTGGAGCTTCAATGGCACGGCGTGGACGCGCGATGGGCAGGCCGACACCAGCCAGGATGGCGTGGACAACCCCATCGCCACGCCCATCGTCGATCGCCAACCATCCAATGCCAGCGATCACCCTAGCCTGAGAAGCGCCGAGTGGATCCGCGATGACTCCAACGGCCAATGGCATCGCCTGGTCAAGACCGACATCTCTGGTGCCAACGATCGCGGCAGCTATGTGCAGGAAACCGCCTCACTCCCACGCGCAGCGGAATTAGATACGCAGGCGCAGGCCACCATCGCCCGCAACACCGCCAACAGCCCCGGCGCGATTGCCGCGCGCTATGAACTTGCGCATTACCGTAATGGATGGGCGGCAGAGAGCTGGCCGCTGGCGCCGGCGGTGCAGCAGATGCTCCCGGATCCGGACGCCTTGACCGCCTCCGACGGCCGGCGCTATTACCGAGACAGCCAAGGCCAGTGGACCAGCCATGGCGCGCCGCCCGATGGCAACCGGTTGCTGCAACTGGAAACAAAGCATCAACGTCAAGCGCGACCTGATCTGGAATTATTGAACGCATTGGCCCTGCAATTTCGGAGTATTGCGGAAAAACATGCTGAAACGTTATGGAGTTGTGCCCATGAATGAAATAGAAGAGTCAACAATGACAACTCACCATAAGCCGAAGAAGGGCGAGTTCTATATCCTTGAGCCTGACGTGAGAGGTGGAGGACGGGGAAATGGCGTGGAATTTGAGAATGAAAAGAACGTACCATTCCCCGCGCACATGAGCCAACCATCGGAACGTGGAGGACTTGCAGAATTGAAGGAAACTCCACGCCTGCGATACGACAGCCGCATTGGTGATATGCCAAATGACATGCATAGCGGCTTCAAGGGATACTGGCTGATATCAGAGCCGCTGAAGCAGATTTTTCAGTCCATGGACCCAGCTGGCTTTTCATTTGTGAAGTGCTCATTCCTCTTAGAAGATGGCTCTGAAGCGTCGCCGCATTACCTTTGCGAGGTAGTCAGGATGCTGGATGCGATTGACGAGGCGGCATCCAAGGTCAAGGTTTTGACCGGATATCCGAATGGCAAATACTACCGTCTTGCTGGTGGCGCAAATCTTGCGTTCAGGAAAAACATAGTTGGATCCGCGCACATCTTCCGCACCCCGTATTCATCAGAGGCATTCTGCGACAGACTGCTTCGCGACACATTGATTGAGCATGGCTTTGGCAGACTGCCAAGAACGCGTGGAGTCTGGCTCACAGATGCTGCGGCGTGCTAATTTTTCAGTCACTGATGAGGTAGAAGAAGATGCGAAACAGCAATGTCACTGGTGGATTCGCCCGCGAAGTGCAACAGTCCTATAACGTAGCGGGCCAGGTGTCGTAGCCTGAGCCCCTACACGACCAAGTGGAGTTGCAC
>NZ_MDED01000029.1 GCF_002939885.1 Xanthomonas cucurbitae | reverse complement strand
GAAAACGGCGAAAATCGAAGGTTTGAACGAGTTTTACGCGACCCAGGACGGCTTTTTCCGTCTCCTGGCTGCGTTGATCAGACAATCCTTAAGCAATGCGCAGGCAATTGACCACGGCAGGCCGAAGCGGTACACAGGTGACCAACATCAGATGGGCAATACCGCCAAAGGAAAGCGTCCTGGCAGGCATTGATACGCTATATCCAAGGACCGATACATTATATGCAGATAACACCCTACCCATCACTAAAAAAGCTCGCTCAAGACTGCCATGAATGGCTAGAGCGCCATCATCAGCGCAACGAATACCATCAACTTTCGACTACTGTTCAAGGCCACTTGGACGCTACTGGGCCACTGAATCCCAAAGCTTGGTCACCTCTCAGGTGGCTTGCACTGTATTACGACGTCGCAAGCTGCGATGCATTCCTGCGCTCGGATGTGGAAACACTGACCGGCGCGCTTCAACATGCAGTGCAACTGCGTGCACTGCTATTTCGGTGGAATGGCATGTATAGCGACATGCGCCAGGACCTGGGCAATTGGCCGACCGAATTTACCGACGGCATGGCGGCGGCAGGCCCAGCCATGTTGTCGTGGTGGAACAGTGCCGAAACCTGCGCCCAGCTGTTCATCGAGATGGCCGAGAAGGACCAGCGCCTCAACATCTTGCATGAAATGCGCCGCATCAAGCATGGCAGCAGCGACGCGTTCTTGATCGGGCTGTTTTCCCAGGCATTTGGCATGCAGACCGACTTCGTTGCACCGGTCGAGCTCATCCCCGAGTATCAGGCGCTGCTGGATCACTGGCACAGCTTTGATGAAACGATGTTTGCGGCGGTGATGCAGAAAGCGGCCGACTTCCACATCACCCGCAGCAAGGACGGCACAGACCAGACCACCTATGAGTTTGAAGCAACGCTGGATCGCGTCTTTCCCGCCGAGCTACTGGCCGTGCAGGCACTACGCCGCCGCCAGGGCCTGCCCGAGTTCAAGACCGATCATCTGTTGATCGATACGCCCTGGGCGCTCGTTCGGGACATGCCGCCAGCGGCACCGCATCCGTTGGCAGCGGTAGTGGAAGCACGCCTGGTGCAGGATTACCCTCAGTTTCGTTAAGCAATGCGCAGGCAATTGACCACGGCAGGCCGAAGCGGTACATAAGTGACCAACACCAGATGGGCAATGCGGCCAACGGAAAACATCCTGACAAGCATCGTCAACCCGCATTCAAGGATCAACACGCCACATGCAGATCACACCTCATCCATCGTTGAAGAAGCAGCTGCCATTGGAATGTAGAGAGTGGCTGGAACATGCTAAAGAAAAAGGAAAAATTCATCGTTACTCCAATGACTTACAGAGTTTTCTGAATGCCTCAGGGCCATTAAAGCCTAAGGCTTGGCTGCACCTCAGCCGCCTTACGCTGCATTACGAGGTCGCAACATGCGATGCATTCCTGCGCTCGGATGTGGAAACGCTGACCCGCTTGCTTCAACATGCAGTGCAGCTGCGTGCACTGCTATTTCGGTGGACTGGGATGTACAGCGACATGCGCCAGGATCTCGGCAACTGGCCGACCGAGTTTGCTGACAGCATGAGAGCCGCAGGTCCCGCCATGCTGTCGTGGTGGGATAGTGCCGAAACCTGCGCCCAGCTGTTCATCGAAATGGCCGAGAAAGACCAGCGGCTCAATACATTGCATGAAATGCGCCGCATCATGCATGGCAGCAGCGACGCGTTTTTGATCGGGCTGTTTTCCCAGGCATTTGGCATGCAGACCGACTTCGTTGCACCGGTCGAACTCATCCCCGAATATCNGGATCACTGGCATAGCCATGATGAAGCAATGTTTGCGGCAGTGATGCAGAAAGCGGCCGACTTCCACATTTCACGCAGCAAGCAAAACACCGATCACACCAGATACGAATTCGACGCAACGCTCGATCAGGTTTTTCCCGCCGAGCTACTGGCCGTGCAGGCGCTACGCCGCCGCCAGGACCTGCCCGAGTTCAAGACCGATCATCTGTTGATCGATACGCCCTGGGCGTTCGTCCGGGACATGCCGCCAGTGGCACCGCATCCGTTGGCAGCGGCAGTGGAAGCACGCCTGGTGCAGGATTACCCGCAGTTTCGTTAAGCAATCCGCAGGCAATTGACCATCGCCGACCGAAGCGGTACACAGTGAGCCGACACCGGATGGGTAATGTGGCCAACGGAAAACATCCTGACTAGCATCGTCAACTCGCATTCAAGGACCAACGCGCCACATGCAGATCACAGCTCATCCATCGTTGAAAAAAAAGCTGCCATTGGAGTGTAGAGAGTGGCTGGAATACTCTCAAACAAAGAATGAGTACGAGGCTCACCTCCTTGCTGTTCAGCGCCACCTAGATAACTCTGGGCTATTAAATCCTAAGGCCTGGGTACCTCTTAGCCAACTGGCACTGCATTACGATGTAGCCAGCTGTGATGCGTTTCTTCGTTCAGATATAGACACACTCGCCCGCACACTTCAACACGCCGTCCAGCTGCGCGCCCTGCTATTTCGGTGGAATGGCATGTACAGCGACATGCGCCAGGACCTGGGTAATTGGCCGACCGAATTTACCGACGGCATGGCGGCGGCAGGCCCAGCCATGTTGTCCTGGTGGCAGAGCGCAGAAACCTGTGCCCAGCTTTTCATCGAGATGGCCGAAAAAGACCAGCGCCTCAACATCCTGCATGAAATGCGCCGCATCAAGCATGGCAGCAGCGACGCGTTCTTGATCGGGCTGTTTTCCCAGGCATTTGGCATGCAGACCGACTTCGTTGCACCGGTTGAACTCATCCCCGAGTATCAGGCACTGCTGGATCACTGGCACAGCCTCGATGAAACGATGTTTGCGGCGGTGATGCAGAAAGCGGCCGACTTCCACATCACCCGCAGCAAGGACGGCACGGACCAGACCATCTATGAGTTTGAAGCAACGCTGGATCGCGTCTTTCCCGCCGAGCTACTGGCCGTGCAGGCGCTACGCCGCCGCCAGGGCCTGCCCGAGTTCAAGACCGATCATCTGTTGATCGATACGCCCTGGGCGTTCGTCCGGGACATGCCGCCAGTGGCACCGCATCCGTTGGCAGCGGCAGTGGAAGCACGCCTGGTGCAGGATTACCCGCAGTTTCGATAAATCACTCGCGACAGGAGCAGGCCGACATGAACGCGACGAACCGCACCTCACGGACCAGCGACCTGGTGTCGCTTGCGCAGGCCACCGACGCAACCGGCCAGGTGGATCTGGGCGCCTACCAGGCATACCGGCTCATCAACGCCCACCAGACACTGGATGGGATGGATGCCGCAGGCGTGGTGGATGCCATCATGGCCTCGCCGGTCTATGCCGACGAACGCGGCAGAGCGCAAGTGGGCCAATTGATCGAGGCCATCTCCAGCCGCTTGCCGCCGGCCGATGCACGGCGGTTCGACGCGGCCCTGGATGCGGCGCAGCTCGATGAGTCGTGGGTCGAGCGCAACTATGAGCGCTATGTGGAAGAGCCGCTTGGCGCTGCCGCGCACCAGGCCAAGGCGGGGCTGGGGCAGGCGCTGGCCTGGAGCGACCAGCAGATCAGCGACAACCTGGCGGCAGCGCGGCGCTGGGCGCAAACCGCGCCGACACAACCGCAGAACCTCTACCTGGACCGGGCCGCCAGTGAAATGGCTGCAGGGTCGCAGGAAGCGTATGGCGCGCTGAAAGGCGCCACGCGGCATGGCCTGGCCATGCTGGGCGACACCGTGGAACTGGCCGCGCTTGCGCACCAGTTCAGTACCGACCGCGATTTCCGCAATCTGCTCATCGGCGCGGCCTCGGTGTATGCCGCCCAGGCCATCGACGACCCGGCCAAGCTCCCGCGCGACCTGCGTAACGCGGCGATCGGCGCCTGGAACCAGTGGGAAGCCGGTCTGGAGCAAGCCACGCGCGACGGCAAGGAGCATGAATACCTGGGCGATGCCAAGGGTGCCGCGGCGGTGGAAATCATCGCCACCTTCGTGCCTGTCAGCAAACTGACCAAGCTGGCGCATATTGCCCAGGTTGCGCATGCCGGCGAGGAACTGGCGCCGGTTGCAGGACGCGTTGCCGGCACGCTTGAGCGCAAGCAGGCCGGTGCACTGGCCGCAGACCTGGTCGAACTGGCCCAGGACGCGCGCCACGTTCAGGTCAGCGGCGGCCTGGCCGCCGATGGCGCCAACCTGATGTTCCACGGCCTGGCCGGGGTCAAACGCAGCCAGGGCGAGCTGGGCGCGCTGGTGGATGGCTTGCATGCGTCGGGCAACCTGGGTGGCCTGTTGCAAAGCGGCGCCTTGTCGCCCAGGGAACTGGCGCATCTGGCACGCCGCGATGTGACGCTGTTCGATGGCGAGGTGTCCTTCCATGCGGCCATCGATGCCTATGTGGGCAAGCGCGCGTTGACGGAACTTGAGAACCACGAGGTTGGCGCGATCGGCGAGGCGCTGGTGTCGCATGACCTGGCGGCACGCGGGTATACGGATCTGGTGCCGATCCAGAACAATTCCGGCCATGGCATCGATGTGGTCGGCATCAACCCGCAGACCCAGCGCTGGGAGAGTTTTGAAGTGAAGGCCTCCGTGCAGGGGATTGCACGTAGTCAGGGCGGTGATCCGGAGCAGTTTGTGGTCAGTCGGCTCAATAGAGCGATAGCTAAACAGGGCCAATGGGCGCCCCAAAATACGTGGGAAGAGCAGGCACAATCAACTGCCGCAAGAGTTCTTGCTGAAGCGCGGGATATCACCACCGGCAAAGTCGATATCGAAGCAAACTGGGCCAAAGTCAATCTCGCGCGCGACCCTGCCACCGGCACGCTCACCGGCACCCCGGAGATCGGCAAATGGATGACTCCGGCAGAACGACATCACGAGCGCGCGTTGCCCCGTGAGACACCTGCGCCACGCTCACCTGCCGATGCCGATCACCCCGACCACGCCTTGCATCAACAGATCAAAGGCAAGGTCGCCGAGCTGGACCAGCAGGCCGGCCGCAGCTTCGATGCCACCAGCGAGCGCATGACCGCCAGCTTGCTGGTGCTCGCCAAGAAACAAGAGCTGGCGCGGGTTGACCATGTGCTGCTGGGCACCCCAAGCGCCAACCCCGATGCAGTGCAGAATGTCTTCCTTGTACAAGGCTCGCCGACAGATCACGCCATGGTCCGCACGTCCATGCCGACACTGCAGGCCATACAGACCCCTGTCGAGCAATCTCACCAGCAGCTGGAGGTCATCAACCAACGGTTGGCGCAAGAACACGCACAACAGCAGGCGCAGCAACAGGCCACCGATCAGACACGCCCGCCGCCCGGGCCGCAACTCACCGTGTAGGCACCCTGTGGCAAGCAGGCGCGACACAGGCACGCCCGCTACAAACCCTCCAACGTGCAGGCAGACGCCGCGTAGCGCGCAGGGCAAACGGGCAAACGCCCCCCCCACCCGTGCGCAGGCTGTCACGTCGTGAATTTGGGCGCAGCCTCCGCCAGGGCCACCTCGACACCGCTTACAATTGCCAGATGCCGGCCGGCCGAAATGGCAGCTACACGCGGTCCACTGCGCACAGCGATGCGGCAGGTGACCGGCATGGATCAGATGCCCCTTTGCCCAGGAATTGTCGCCATGACCCGTGGACCTGTCCGTCTCGACGTTGCCGTCAGTTATGCGTTGCCGCGCGCCGGCCTGCCGTCGTCGGTGAGCTTTCGCAAGTGGGTGGCCGCTGCCTTGAAGGGACGCATCCGCGAGGCCGACCTGGCGGTGCGCGTGGTCGATGAGAAGGAAGGCTGCGCGCTCAACCACCACTACCGCGGCAAGGATTACGCCACCAACGTGCTGAGCTTCCCGGCCGAACTGCCGGAGGGCCTGCCCAAGGGCATCAAGATGCCGCTGCTGGGCGACCTGGTGATCTGCGCGCCGGTGGTGGCGCGCGAGGCGGCCGAACAGGGCAAGTCGCTGGCCGCGCACTATGCGCACCTCACCGTGCACGGCACCTTGCATCTGCTGGGCTGGGACCACGAAGACGACAAGGAGGCCGATGCGATGGAGCAACTGGAACGCGAGATCCTGGCCGACCTGGGAATCGAAGACCCCTACGCGGGGGAGCGTTGATGCGCGCGTTGATGGCAATGAGCTGCCTGCTGCTGAGTCCGGCAGCGGCATTGGCGCAGGGCGCGCCGGTACGGCCCGATCTGCCGGCACTGATCGAATGCCGCCAGCGCATCGGCGACTTCAACGCCTTGGCGCCGGTGCTGGCCGACCCGCTCAAGGCGGTGGCGCTGGGCTGGACGCCGCTGGACCAGTCCAACCTGTTCATGACCGAATACACCCTCAACACGCCCATCAAGGTGTTCGGCCACAGCACCCACCACATCGCCTTTTCCGGCGCCAGCATCATGGCGATCCTGGACCTGCCCGATCCGCGCCCGCTGGCCAAGCAGTTGGACCTGGAGCTGGGCGTGGATAACGCCGACAAGGTCATGTACGGGCGCGAGCTGGTCAGCGAAGACACCATCAACCCCAAGACCGGCGAGGCGATGATCGAATCGGTGGTACTCAGCGTGACCAACGTCAAATCGCATCCGGGCAAGACCGTGGTGGGCTGCGGCTACAGCCTGGACCTGCCCTGACCCGGGCCTGGCAACGCATCCACAGCGTGTGGCCGGCTTCCTGCTAGACTGCTGGTCCATGCCTGGTTTTCCGGGTGCCGTCCCCCGTCATGATGTCAGAAGACGACAGTAGCTACAGCGCAGACCCCCCCGAAAAACGCCGCAGCTGGCTCGAACGCCTCAGCGCGGCCTTCTCTGGCGAACCCCACACCCGCGACGAACTGATCGCGCTGCTGCGGACCGCCGAACAGGACGGCCTCATCGCCGCCGACACCTTGCGCATGATGGAAGGTGCCATCGCCGTCGCCGAGCTCACCGTGGGCGATGTGATGATTTCGCGCTCGCAGATGGTCTCCCTGCCGGTGGAGGCGCGCTTCATCGACCTGATGAAGCAGGTGGTCGAATCCGGCCATTCGCGCTTCCCGGTGCATGGCGAGAACAAGGACGAAGTGCTCGGCATCCTGCTGGCCAAGGACCTGCTGCGCGGCGTGGTCGCCGACAACGGGCCTGGCAACATCCGCGAGCTGCTGCGCCCGGCGGTGCTGATCCCAGAGTCCAAGAAGCTCAACGTGCTGCTCAAGGAATTCCGCCTGTCGCGCAACCACATGGCGATCGTGGTGGACGAGTACGGCGGGGTCGCCGGCCTGGTCACCATCGAGGACGTGCTGGAGCAGATCGTCGGCCAGATCGACGACGAACACGACGACGCCGAAGAAGAGAATTCGCTGATCGCCATCCAGGCCGATGGCCGCTACGTGGTCGATGCGCTGACGCCGATCGAGGACTTCAACGAGCGCTTCGGCGCCGAGTTCCCCGACGACGAGTACGACACCGTCGGTGGTTTGGTCACCGATGCGATCGGCCATCTGCCGGAAACCGGCGAAGAGCTGACACTGGGACGCTTCGCATTCCGCGTGGCCAAGGCCGACGCGCGCCGCGTGCATGCCTTCCACGTCACCATCTTGCCGCCCGACCCGCAGGACGACGCTTGAACCAGCTCGCCCGCAGTGCCTGCACGGCGCCGCAGCGCGGCGGCGCACGGCGGTGGCTCGCCTGTTGGGCGCTGCTGCTGCTGACGCTGCTGGCCGCGCCGCTTGCCGTGGCCCAGGCGGTCCAGGCGGTCCAGGCGGTCCAGGGCAAGGCTGCCCAGGGCATTGCTTCGGCGGTCGCCCCGGCGCCACGCGTCGGCGTGCTGACCATGCAACCGGGCGAAGTGTTCTTCGAGCGCTTCGGGCATGACGCCATCGTGGTGGTGGACCCAGTCAGCGGGCAGGCCACCTCGTACAACTTCGGGTTCTTCGACCCCAGCGAGCCGGACTTCGTGCCGCGCTTCGCGCGTGGCGAAATGATGTATTACCTGGTGGCGCTGCCACTGGAAGAAGACCTGTCGCAATACCGCAACGCCGGCCGTGGCGTCAGCGTGCAGTGGCTGGATCTGCCGCCCGAGCAGGCACGCGCACTCGCCGACGGGCTGGCGGTGCGCAGCCGCCCGGAAAACGCGCGCTATCACTACGATTATTTCGAAGCCAACTGCGCCACGATGGTGCGCGATACGCTCGATCGTGCCATGGGCGGCACGCTGAAGTCGCAACTGGCCGGTCGCTCGCGCGGCAATACCTACCGCAGCGAGGCGATACGCCTGGCCTCCCCTGCCCCGTGGATGTGGCTGGGCTTCGACCTGGGCCTGGGTCCGTACGCCGATCGCCCGCTGTCGCGCTGGGAAGAAGGCTTCGTGCCGATGCGACTGGCCGACAGCCTGACCCAGGTGCACACCAGCACCGGCCGGCCGTTGGTGCAATCCACGCAAGTGTTGTTGCCGCACCGCGTCGCGCCCGAGCCTGCCGAACAGCAGCGGCAGTGGTGGCCGTGGCTGCTGGCCGGCGCGCTGGTGGCCGCCGGCGTGCTGGCGCTGCGTCGCCGGCAACGCCTGCTGGCCGGGCTGGCACTGCCGTTCTGGCTGCTGTGCGCCATCGGCGGCGGCCTGCTGGTGTATCTGTGGGGCTTCACCGCGCATCAGTCCGCGTGGGCCAACCGCAACCTGTTGCTGGTCAATCCGCTGTGCGTGCTGCTGTGGTTTGGTGGCATCCGGCTACAGCTCGGCCATCGGCCGGGCCTCTGGTTCAATGGGCTGTCCTGGCTGGTGGCGGCCGCGGCGCTGCTGGCACTGGTGATCCACTGGCTCTCGTTCCAGGCGCAGGACAACCTGCAGTGGGTGATGCTGCTGTTGCCGATCCACGCCGCGCTTGCGATCGCCCTGCAGCCGCGCGACGTGTCGCTTCCTCGACGTTGACCCGACGATGTGCCCATGAACAGCCACGGCCGCCATCCAGACAATCCGTCCTGCGTCATCACCTGTGCCTATTACGATGGCGATGGCAAACGCCACGACATCGGCCTGGAGCAGATCAGCGACGTGCTGGAGCGCCCGGATGGCTTTGTCTGGGTGGGACTGTACGAGCCGCAGGAGTCGGTGCTGCACAAGCTGCGGGACGAATTCGGCCTGCATGACCTGGCCATCGAAGACGCGCTCAAGGCGCATCAGCGGCCCAAGGCCGAGAGTTACGGCAACTCGCTGTTCGTGGTGGTCAATACCGCACAACTGGTCAACGAGCGTATCCGTTACGGCGAAACGCATGCATTCCTGGGCGAGCGGTTTCTGCTGACCGTGCGCCACGGCGCATCGCTGTCGTACACGCCGGTGCGGCATCGGGTCGAGCGCGAGCCGGCCATGCTCCGCATGGGTGCCTCGTTCTGCCTATATGGCGTGCTGGATTTCGTGGTCGACAACTATCTGCCGATCATGGACGAGTTCCGCGACACGCTGGAGCGCCTGGAAAAGGACATCTTTGCCGACGACTACAAGCGCGAAACGGTGGTGCGGCTGTATGAGCTCAAGCGCGAACTCAACAAGATGCGTCTGGTGGTGGCGCCGTTGCAGGACGTGCTCTCGCACCTCAAGCGCAACCCTGGCTCATTGATCCACGCAGAAGTGGGCATCTATCTGCGCGACGTACTCGATCATGCGGTGCGCATCAACGACGCCATCGACACCTTGCGCGAGATGCTGGGCACCGCACTCAGCGTCAACCTGTCGATGGTAACGATGGCGCAAGGCGAGACGGTCAAGCGTCTGGGCGCCTGGGCCGCACTGCTGGCCGCCCCCACGCTCATCACCAGTTGGTATGGCATGAACTTCACCCACATGCCCGAACTCGACAAACCCTACGCCTACCCCCTGCTGGTGGGCGGCATCGTCGCCTCCTGCCTGGTGCTGTATCGCCTGTTCAAGCGCGCGCGGTGGCTGTGATGGCCGCGTTGCGGCCTGGGAATGGGGAATGGGGAATGGGGAATGGGGAATGGGGAATGGGGAATGGGGAATGGGGAATCGTAGAAGCGATTTCCCTCTTTCTGATGGAGGTAGGGGATTAGCAACGTTCATTTGCTCCAATGCCTCAGTGAGCCGCTCTACCGATTCCCCATTCCCGATTCCCGATTCCCAGCCGTCAAGCCACATAGATCGTCTTGATGTTCATGAACTCATGGATGCCGTGATCGGCCAGTTCGCGGCCGAAGCCTGAGCGCTTGATGCCACCGAACGGTAGCCGCACGTCGCTCTTGACCACCGAGTTGACGAAGGCGGCGCCGCACTGCAGCTGCTGAGCGACGCGTTCGCCGCGCTTGGCATCGGCAGTCCAGACGCTGCCGCCCAGGCCGAAGCTGGTGTCGTTGGCCACGCGCACGGCCTCGGCCTCATCGGCGACGCGAATGATAGAGGCCACCGGTCCGAAGAATTCTTCGTGATAGGCCGGCATGCCCGGCGCGACGTGGTCGAGGATGGTCGCCGGGTAGCCGGCGTGGGAGCCGGGCACCGGTTCGCCGCCCAGCAGCACCTTGGCGCCCTTCGCCACGCTGGCCTGCACCTGTTTGTGCAATTCATCGCGCAGGTCGGCACGTGCCATCGGTGCCAGCGTGGTGCTTTCCTGCTGTGGATCGCCGACCACGCGCTTGGAGGCGGCAGCAACGAAGCGTTCGATGAAACGCCCGGCAATGGCCTCCACCACGATGAAGCGCTTGGCCGCGATGCAGGTCTGCCCGCTGTTGTCGAAGCGCGACTGCACCGCCGATTCCACGGTGTGCTCCAACTGCGCATCGTCCAGCACGATGAAGGCATCGCTGCCACCCAGTTCCATCACGCACTTCTTCAGTTGATCGCCGGCATTGGCAGCAAGCGAGCGCCCGGCGCGTTCGCTGCCGGTCAAGGTCACTGCGGCAATGCGGTCGTCGCGCAGCACATCCGCGGCCTGGTCGTTGTCGATATGCAACACGTCGAACACGCCTGGCGGAATACCGGCGGCATCCAGTACCGCCTTCATGGCATCGGCGCAGCGCGGCACGTTGCTGGCATGTTTGAGCAGCGACACGTTGCCAGCCATCAAACCAGGCGCCAGGAAGCGGAACGCCTGCCACAACGGAAAATTCCATGGCATCACCGCGAACACGCAGCCCAGCGGTTCGTAGCGCACGTAGCTCGATTGCGCCTCGGTGGGAATCTGGCGCGGTGCCAGGTAATCGGCCGCATGCTCGGCGTAGTACGCGCAGGCCTGCGCGCACTTGTCCACTTCGGCCAGTGCTTCGGCGCGGAGCTTGCCCATCTCTGCGGTCATGATGTGCTGCAGGTCCTCGCGCCGGCGGGTCAGCTCTTGGCCCACACGGCGCAGCAGCGCGCCGCGCTCGGCTAGGGGCAAGGCCGCCCAGGCTGGAAATGCTTTTGCCGAGGCTGCCAGACGCTTCTCGATACCGGCGCTGTCCAGGGTGTGCTGGGTGTGCTCGACCTGGCCATTGGCCGGGTTGACGGTGTCGTAGGACATGACGTTCTCCAATGACAAGGCGGCCAATGCTAGACCCGCACGAGTTGCCGTTGCGTCACAGACGCCTGAAATCGATGTAACGCTGTGTCCATCGCACTGCGACGCAGTGCCGGACACCTGCGGCACTGGCGAAAACCCATCGGCACGGCCGCTTGTCACACCGGCTGGCGGTTCGCGGACTGTCTGCAACGCATCGTCGCCAGCCAGTCCCGCTGCCGCCAGATCCAGGCTGCCAGCCTCGCGTGAAGCGACCGTCGATCCGCAGGCACGGCCTCAACGCGTCTCCTGCTGCGCCTCGCTCCAGCCCAACCCCAGGCTCTTCTGCAAGGCCACATAGTTCACCAGGAGTTGCACCTGTGCCTGCGTGGCAGCGTCCTGCGCGATGAGTTGCTGGCGCTGCACATCCAGCAGGTCGATGGATGAGGTGGCGCCGGCATCGCGGCGTTGCTGCATCAGCCCGGCCGAGCGCGTGGCCGAGGCTTCTGCCTGGCGCGCCACCACCAGCTGTTTGCGCGCCGAGCCGAAACGCGACAGCGCCGCATTGGCATCCTGCAAGGCACCCAGCACCGCCGCCTCGTAGGCCGCCTCACGGCCGGCGTTGCCGGCACGCGCCTGGTCCACCTGCGCACGGGTCTTGCCGAAATCGAAGATCGACCAGCGCAGCATCGGCACCGCCAGGGTAGTCAACGCATCGGAATTGAAATCGCTGGGTGAGCCGGCCACCCAGCTCAGCCCGCCCAGCAGGGTCACCTGCGGGAAATAGCCGTTCAGCGCCTCGCCGATCTGTGCGCTGGAGGCAGCCAGCGCGCGCTCGGCCTTGCGCACGTCCGGGCGACGGCGGATCAGCGCGCCGGCATCGTCCACGCGCACCTGGGTGGGCAACATCGGCAGCGGCTGGGTCGTCCTCAACTGGGCGTCCAGCGCGCCGGGCTCGCGCCCGACCATCAGCGCCAGCTGGTCCTGCGCTTCCTGCGCCTGCATCTCCAGCGGCAGGCGTTGCGCCTGCTGCTGTTGCACCTGGGTGGCGATCTGTTCGACCTGCAGGTCCGAGGCAGCGCCCTGTGTGCGGCGTTGCTGCACCAGCTGCAGTGATTGGCGGATCTTGTCCAGGTTGGCATCGGCAATTGCCAAACGCGCCTGCAACCCACGGTAATTGAGATACACCTGCCCGACTTCGGCGGCCAGCTGCACCTGCGCGTCGGCCAGTTCGGCTTCGGAGGCCTGCGCCTGGGCCAGTGCGCCTTCGGCGGCACGACGACGACGACCGAAAAAATCCAGCTCCCAGCTGGCGTCGAAGCCAGCGCTGTAGATCTCGGTCTTCTCCAGATCCAGCGCCTGGCTGCCTTGCGCCGGCGGCTGCCCCTGCTGGCCGTTCTGCAGCCCGCCCAGGGTGTCCACGATGGTCTGCGGCGGCTCGGCATACGCATACACCGCACTGGCATTGAGCTTGGGCAGACGCTCGGCGCGGCGCTGGCGGGCCAGCGCGCGGTTGGCGCGCAGGCGGGCCTGCGCGGCGCGCAGCGTGGGGCTGTCGGCCAGCGCCTGGGTCACCAGCCGGGTCAAGGTGGGGTCATGCAGTTCTTCCCACCAGTGGTTCACCGGTGCGGCGGCCACCACCTCCGCGCCGCTGGCACGATGCAGTGCCGGGGCCTGTATCGCCGCATCGGCCACCGACGGTGGCTTGGTGTAGTTGGGGCCAAGCATGCAGCCACCGAGTACGACGGCGCTCAACGCCGCGGCCAGCGGCATGCGGAACAGGCGCATGGAATCAATGCATCGCAAGGTGCGTCCCCTTGGGTAACGGCTTGAGCAAAAAGGCCAGCGGGATCGTGCACACCACGATCATGCCGAAGATCCAGAACAGGTCGCTGTAGGTCATCACCAGCGCCTGCTGTTGCACCACCCGCGCGAACTGCGCAATGGCCGCAATCGCCGCCTCGCCCCCCGCGCTGCCGTGCATCTGCGCACTCAGGCCGGCCAGCGCCTCCTGCGCACGCGGCGCGTTGGCGGTGATCGAGCTGCCGATGGTTTCGGTGTGGAAACCCATCCGCCGCTCCTGGAAGGTGGAGATCAGCGCCAGGCCGACCGACCCGCCCAGGTTGCGGCCGGCATTGAACAGGCCAGAGGCATCGCCGGCCAGCTCCGGCGGCACCGAGGAAATGGCCGCCTGGTTGAGCGACATCATCGCCAGTGCCAGCCCGCAGCCCTGCAGCAGCTGCCCGGCGACGAAATGCATGCCCACCGTATCGGCGGTCAGCGACAGGTTGACGAAGCAGGCGGCGGCAAAGCACAGCAGGCCGGCGATCACCAGGATGCGCACGTCCACCACGTCCAGCAGCTTGGGCATCATCGGCATCAGCAACACGGTCGGCAGCCCGGACAGCAGCAGCACATAGCCGGCCTGCTCGGTGTTGTAGCCGGAGATCACCGCCAGGAACTGCGGAATCATGTACATCACGCCGAACAGGATCATGCCCACCGCCATGATCATGATGAACACCGCACCGAAGCTGCGATGCAGCAGCAGCGACAGGTGGATCACCGGGGCGCGCTTGCGGAACTGGCCAACGATCAACGCAATGAAGCCGCTCAGCGCGATCAGGCTCAGCGTGTTGATCTCGCTGGATTCGAACCAGCGTTCGCGCTGGCCTTCTTCCAGCACCACGGTGAGCCCGCCCAGACCCGCAGTGAGACCGTAGATGCCCAGCCAGTCGGCATCGAGCAGGCCGGCCCAATTGCCTTTCTCATGCTCCAGCCCCAGCAGCAGCAACGCCACCAGGCCCACGCAGATCGGCACGTTGATGAAGAAGGCGTAGTGCCAGCTGACGTTTTCGGTGAGCCAGCCACCCAGCAGCGGGCCGATCACCGGCCCCATGATGACGGTCATGCCGAACAGCGCAGTGCCCATGGTCTGCTGGCTGGGCGGCAGCCGGGTGGCCACGATGGTCAGCGCGGTGGGAATCAGCGCGCCGCCCGCCAGGCCCTGCCCCACCCGCCCGACGATCATCATGGTCAGCGAGGTCGACAGCCCGCACACCACTGAAAACGCGGTGAACATCACCGCGCAGATCAGCAGGAAATTGCGCAGGCCCAGCGTGCGTACGAACCAGCCGGTGAGCGGGATCATGATGATCTCGGCCACCAGGTAGGCGGTGGAGATCCAGGTGCCTTCGGTGCCGCTGGCGCCCACCTCGCCCTGGATGGTCGGCAGGGCCGCGTTGACGATGGAGATGTCCAGCGTGGCCATGAACGAGCCGATGGTGCCGGCCAGCACTGCCAGCCACGCGCCGGGGCTGGCCTTCTCGCGGCCTGCGCTGCCGCCGGCCCCCTGGCCGGTGACGGCCGCTGCGCTCATCGCGCGCGCTCCTGCTCCTGCACGCGGTCCGATTCTGCTTCGGCGCGCTGCTTGGCGTCCTTGGCCGAACGGGTATCCACGGTCACTTCCACCGACATGCCCGGTACCAGCACCTTGCGCGCCTCGGTGCCGGCCAGCACGCGGATGCGCACCGGTATGCGCTGCACCACCTTGGTGAAGTTGCCGGTGGCATTTTCCGGCGGCAACAGCGCGAACTGCGAGCCGGTGCCCGGCGACAGGCTCTCGACCTTGCCATGCAGCTTCACGCCCGACAGCGCGTCCACTTCAATTTCGGCCGGCTGGCCGGGGCGCATCAGGCCGACCTGGGTTTCCTTGAAATTGGCGACCAGGTACAGCGATTGCTGCGGCACGATGGTCATGGTGCGGGTGCCCGCAGCCAGGAATTGCCCTTCCTGCACGGTCTTGTCGCCCACCCGGCCGTGGATACGGCTGATCAGGCCGGTGTCTTCCACCGCTACGCGTGCCTGGTCGGCATCGGCGGTGGCCTGCTTCAGGCCGGCCTGGGCCTGTTCCAGCTGCGCCCTACTGGCCTGGATCTGGCTTTGCGCCCCGGTAGCCTGCGCCCGCGCGGCGTCGTACTGGGCGCGGGCGCGCGCCAGGTCGTGCTGCAGGCTTTCCTGGTGCTCGTGGGTGTCCGCGCCGGAGGCCGCCAATGGCGCGAAGCGCTTCACTTCGGCCTGGGCGAAGGTGAGGCTGGCGGCGGCCGAGGTCACCTGGGTACGCGCCTGCACCAGCGCCGCTTCCTGGCCGGCGACATTGGCAGTGGCGGCCACGATATCGGCCTGGCGTGCGGCAATGGCCGCTTCGGCCTGCTGCAGCGTGGCCTGGTAGGTGCGATCGTCGATCTGCAGCAGCGGCTGGCCGACGTCCACGATCTGGTTGTCGCCCACCAGTACCTTGGTCACATAGCCGCTGACGCGCGGCGCCACCGCCACCGAGTCGGCCTGCAGATAGGCGTTGTTGGTGTCCTGCAGGTAGCGGCCCTTGATGAGGTAATAGGCCAGCCAGATCACCAGCAGCACCACGACCAGCACGCCCACCAGGATCAGGGTCCACCTGACCTTGGGATTCTTCAGCGGCGACGGCTTTGGCGGCGGCTGGGCCTCAGCGCCCTGGGCATCGGCAGGCGCATCGCGGCCATCGTTGGACGGGGGGACTGGGTTGCTCAAGAGAAGCGTCCTGTGTGTCGTGGGCGGGGTGCGCAAGGGCTCGCCGCAACAGCGGCATTGGCGAACGCGCCGGAAACCATACAATCATTTGAACCCATCGGTACAGATTGTGTGATGAGCCTGCTCAGCCATCGCTGGGGTCGCCCCGTGGGCTACTGGCGCAGCAGGCGGCCTGCCAGCACATGCCGCGTACCGTCCGTGCCGCCGCGTTCGCTACCGCGCTCAAGTTTTCGCGGCCCGGGCCGTTAGTTGGTCTGACGGTTCGATCCACACGGCCAGCCGATGTCTCCAGGTACCTTAAATCGCAATAGTGAAAGCGCAGTCCTGCCGCAGCGCGTACTGCTGGTGGAGAATTCGCGCACGTTCACCAGCATGCTGCGCGAAGCCATCGAGCAGCGCGTGGAACTGCCGGTCACGGTCGTGTCGACCCTGGCCGAAGCGGCACGCGTGCTCGATGAGGAAGATGGCTGGTTTCTGGTCCTGACCGGGCTGGTGCTGGTGGATGGTGACCGCGACAAGGTGGTGGAGTTCTTCCTGTCGCGCAACCTGCCCACCGTGGTGGTCAGCGGCGTCTACGACGAGGATCTGCGCCAGCGCGTGCTGCAGCAGCAGATCATCGACTACGTACTCAAGAACGCGCCGGGCAGCATCGAATATCTGGCCTGGCTGGTGCAGCGCCTGGAACGCAATCGCCGCATCGGTGCGCTGGTGGTGGACGATTCGTTGTCTGCGCGCACCTACGCAGCGGCACTGTTGTCGATGTACGGCTACCGCGTGGTGCTGGCTGCCGACGGGGCGGCGGGGCTGGAAGCGATCGAACGCGACGCCGGCATCCGCCTGACCATCGTCGACCAGGAAATGCCCGGCATGGAAGGCGTGGAATTCACCCGCCGGCTGCGTGCCATCCGCTCGCGCGACAAGGTGGCGGTGATCGGCATCTCCGGCAACAGCGATTCGTCGCTGATCCCGCGTTTCCTGAAGAACGGCGCAAACGACTTCCTGCGCAAGCCATTTTCCCGCGAAGAATTCTTCTGCCGCGTCTCGCAGAACGTGGACCAGCTGGAACTGATCGGCACGCTGCAGGACCTGGCCA
This sequence comes from Xanthomonas cucurbitae, assembly GCF_002939885.1. Taxonomy (GTDB): domain Bacteria; phylum Pseudomonadota; class Gammaproteobacteria; order Xanthomonadales; family Xanthomonadaceae; genus Xanthomonas; species Xanthomonas cucurbitae. Next base: position 37,066 of record NZ_MDED01000029.1, on the reverse strand, counting down.
CGCGCGACTTCCTCACCGGCCTGCCGAACCGGCGCTACTTCCTGGAGCAGAGCCAGCGGGTGATCCCCAAGCTGCTGTCGCAGGACCAGACGGTGACTGCGGCGATGGTCGATATCGACCACTTCAAGCACATCAACGACACCTGGGGCCACGAAGCCGGCGACCAGGCCCTGCGTGCGGTGGCCGCCTCGGTGTCCGGGCATGCGCGCCCGCAGGACCTGGTGGCACGCTTCGGCGGAGAAGAGTTCTGCCTGCTGGTACCGGGGCTGGATGCGGCCAACGCCACGAGTTATTTCGAGACCCTGCGCGAGCGCATCAGCGCGTTGCGGGTACGCGTCGGCGATGACACGCTGAGCATGACCGTGAGTATCGGCGTGTGCATTGCCAGCAAGGACGGACAATCCCTGCATCATCTGCTGGGCGAAGCCGACAAGTACCTGTACCTGGCCAAGGCCGGCGGCCGCAACCAGGTGCGCTTGGCGAGCTGATTGCCAGGACGCCGCGCTGCATGGCGTGGCAGCACACGCCGCGTCTGATGCAAGAAGCCGGGTCCGGATATAGCCACGCCCGCACTTACCTGCACAAGGTGTCAGGCAACGACGATGCCCCGTCGGAACGCACCCGAGCGCGACGAAGCGTTACCGGAGACACCTCGGCGCGCCTGGCGCCCAGCTAGCTGGAATGCTTGCCGCCAATCGTCTGCCGGCGCGGTCGCCGCGCGACCATCAACGCCAGCAGGCTCAGCACCGCAGTGGCACCCAGATAGTAGCCCACCGCCTGCACGCCGTAGCGCGCGGCCAGTTGCGTGGCGACGTACGGCGCCGGTGCCGCGCCCAGGATGCTGGCCAGATTGAACGACAAGGATGCGCCGGTGTAGCGCACCTCGGTGGGATACAACTCCGCCAGCAAGGTGCCGCAGGGCCCATAGGTCAGCCCCATGAAGAAGAATCCCAGCGACAGGAAGCCAAGCACCTGCAGTGGATGGCCGGCCTGAAACAACGGCGCAAACGCCATCCCGAACGCAATGATGGCGATGCTGGCCAGCAGCATCGCCAGCGGCGCCCCATGGCGGTCGCCGAACTTCGCCGACAGCGGGATGCCCAGCGCAAAGAACACGATGCCGGCCATCTGCAGCAGCAGGAATTGTTCCTTGGCGTAGCCCAGGGTCTTGGTGCCATAGCCCAGCGCAAAGACGGTCATCAGATAAAACAGCACGAAGGTGGCGAACGCGCCCAGGGTGCCCACGATCAACGCCGGCCAATGCTGCGAGATCACCGTGCCCAGCGGCAGGCGCACGCGTGTCTTGCGATCCAGGGTCTTCTGGAAATCCGGGGTCTCGGTGATGCTCAGGCGCACCCACAACCCGATGGCGACCAGCAGCGCGCTGGCCAGGAATGGCACCCGCCAGCCCCAGGCCAGGAAATCGGCATCGTCCAGCAATGCCCCCATGCCCAGGAAGGTGCCGGTGGACAGCAAAAAGCCCAGCGGCGCGCCCAGCTGCGGAAACATGCCGTACCACACCCGTTTGCCAGGCGGGGCGTTTTCGGTGGCCAGCAACACCGCCCCGCCCCATTCGCCGCCCAGGCCCAACCCCTGACCAAAGCGACACACCGCCAGTAGCGCCGGCGCCAGCACGCCGATCTGCGCATAACCGGGCAACAGGCCGATCGCCACCGTGGACAGGCCCATCGTCAGCAACGCCGCCACCAGCGTCGCCTTGCGGCCAATGCGATCGCCAAAGTGGCCGAACACCGCCGAGCCCACCGGCCGCGCGATGAAGGCCACCGCAAAGGTGGCCAGCGACTGCAGCATCGCCGCGCTGCCATCGCCGGCCGGAAAGAACAGCGCGGGAAACACCAGTACCGCCGCAGTGGCGTAGATATAGAAATCGAAGAATTCGATGGTGGTGCCGATCAGGCTGGCAAACAGCACGCGCGCAGGCGAATTGGTGGGCGTAGCAAGCGACGCGGCGGCAGTCATCGGTAGTCGGCATCCGGAAACAAGACGGCCGATTCTGGCAGATCGCGGCAGGGCTTTGCGCAGGCCAACCGATTGGTAAAAGTTGCAAGCGTGACCGACAGTGCTGTGGGCCAGGACGTCCTCACCCGCCCAAGGCGGACGACAAGGTGTCGCCAGCTGTTGTTTAAAGTGCTTCGGTTGCAAAGCGCCTGTTTTGTGGCGTCGCTTCGACTATGTCCCGCTAAAGCTTTGTCGGTTTGCAGGAGGCCCTTGCCCGCCCACCATCGCGGGACACGCCGCAAGTACATCCCTGTAGGCTTTTACGCGGCATCCATGCCGCGTAAGGTCCAGCGACGGTGAGCGGGCAAGGACCATTCGAGAGGGTCGGTCTGTCAGTGCAAGCGACAGGCGACGTTCGCTGAGTGTGCTGCGCCGCTACCGCATCAGGAGCCGCTTCTCAAAACCGCCGACCAACGTTCTGGTGCGGTGAGGGCACCGCGCGCGCGCCCAACGACGCTTTTGGCACAAACCCGTGACCCTCGTCGTTCCTGGATGCGGTGCCAACCAAATCCAAAACACCGCCAGCTCTTCATCAAAGCGGGAAGATCGCTCAACCGCCCTGCGGCACTTGCGCCGTTGCACCTTGCACGTGTTCAACCAGGCCGGCAGGCGTTAGCACCGCAAATTGGCGTTCGCCACGCTCTTCTACACGCACCCAGTCCGGACCCGGTTCACCGTCCAGGTTGGCCGTGCCCAGCCAGGCGAGCGTGCGTAGCAGCACGCTCATGCGCACGCCCAGCTGCTTGCACAACTTCGCCAGAGACACGCCCTGCGGTGCCTCGGCCAGGGCGTGCAATAGCTGTGCAGTGAGCTGCGGGTCAGCGGACAAGCACGGCCCCGATGTCGCGCGGCGCCGCGTCGGCGGTTTCGGCGCGGTGCGGCAGCACGATCACCGGAATCGACTTGGAGGTGGGCGTGCGCGCTTCGTCGGCGAAGCTGGACAGCGGCACCAGCGCGTTGGTTTCCGGGTAGTACGCCGCCAGGCAGCCACGCGGGATGTTGTAGTCCACCAGCAGGAAGCGCCGCGCCTCACGGCGCACGCCGTCCTCGCACAAGCTCTCCAGGTCCACCCAATCGCCGGCCTTCATGTTGAGCGCGGCAATGTCGGCGCCGTTGATGAACAGCACGCGGCGCTCGCCGAACACGCCGCGATAGCGATCGTCCAGTCCGTAGATGGTGGTGTTGTATTGGTCGTGCGAGCGCGTGGTGGCTAGCGTGAAGACCATCTGATCGCCCCGCGAACGCCGCGCGCGGTGGATCGGGTTGTCGGTAGGCACTGCATGCGATTTGAACACCGCGCGTTGCTCGGGCGTGACCCACTTGCGGTCGCGCGCGGTGTTGGACAGGCGAAAGCCCCCCGGCACGCGCACCCGCTGGTTGAAGTCGGCAAAATCCGGGAACACCTGCGCGATCAGATCACGCACACGGTCGTAGTCGCCCACCAGCCAGCGCCAGCGGATCGCGCTGCGCGCACCCAAGGTGGCTTCGGCCATGCGTGCCACGATCGCCGGCTCGGACAACAGGTCCGGCGAGGCCGGCGGATTGATGCCGGCCGACAGGTGCACCATGCTCATCGAATCCTCCACCGTCACTCCTTGCGCGCCGGCGTCCTGGATGTCGATTTCGGTGCGGCCCAGGCACGGCAGGATCAGCGCCTCGCGCCCATGCACCAGGTGGCTGCGATTGAGCTTGGTGGTGACATGCACGGTGAGGTCGCAGTTGCGCAACGCACGGTGCGTGGCCTCGGTATCGGGCGTGGCCGCGGCGAAGTTGCCGCCCATCGCGAAGAACACCTTGCCGCGACCATCCAGCATTGCCTCGATGGCGCCGACGGTATCGAAGCCGTCCGCCCGCGGCGGCGCGAAGCCGAACACCGACTGCAGCTTGTCCAGGAACGCGGCCGGCGGCTTTTCGTAGATCATCATCGTGCGGTCGCCCTGCACGTTGCTATGCCCGCGCACCGGGCACACGCCTGCGCCGGGCCGGCCCAGGTGGCCGCGCAGCAACAGCAGGTTGGTAATCATGTGGATGGTGGCCACCGAATGCTTGTGCTGGGTGATACCCATGCCCCAGCAGGCGATCACGCTCCCGGCGTTGAGGTAGATCTGCCCGGCCTTGCGCAGCGCCGCTTCGTCCAGCCCGGATTCCTCGACAATGGTGTCCCAGGACTCGGCCTGCACGTCCGCGACAAAGGCGTCGAAATTGGCGGTGTGCTCGGCGATGAAATCCAGGTCCAGCAAGCGCGGCGTACCTTCGCGCTGTGCCTGCGCGTCGCGTTCGAGCACATGCTTGATGATGCCCTTGATCGCAGCCAGATCGCCGCCGATCTTGAGCTGGAAGTAATCCGATGCGATGCGCGTGGAGCCGTTGTGCAGCATCTCCAGCTTGTCCTGCGGGTCGGCGAACTTTTCAAGCCCGCGCTCGCGCAGCGGATTGAACGCGGCAATCGCCGCGCCACGCTTGGAGGCCTGACGCAACTCGCCGAGCATGCGCGGGTGATTGGTGCCTGGGTTCTGGCCGAAGATGAAGATGGCATCGGCCAGTTCGAAATCGTGCAGCGACACCGTGCCCTTGCCCACGCCGATCTGCGAGCGCAGCGCGGTGCCGGAGGGTTCGTGGCACATGTTGGAGCAGTCGGGAAAGTTGTTGGTGCCGAACTCACGCACGAACAGCTGGTACAGGAACGCCGCCTCGTTGCTGGTGCGCCCGGAAGTGTAGAAGATCGCCTCATCGGGGCTGGCCAGGCCATTGAGATGGCTGGCGATCTGCGCAAACGCCTCATCCCAGCTCACTGGTACGTAATGGTCGGTGGCCGCGTCATAGCGCATCGGCTCGGTCAGCCGGCCCTGCCCCTCCAGCCAGTAGTCGCTGTACTGCGACAACAGGCTGACGCTGTGCGAAGCGAACAGCTGCGCCCCGGCACGGCGCGCGGTGGACTCGGCCGCCACAGCCTTGGCGCCGTTCTCGCAGAACTCGAAGGTGGAGGTGTGATCGCGGTCGGGCCAGGCGCAGCCGGGGCAGTCGAAGCCGTCCGGTTGGTTGGCATGCAGCAGCGTCTTGGCGCCCTGCACTGCGATGTCCTGTTCCATCAGGTGCTTGGCGACCGAGCGCAATGCGCCCCAGCCGCCAGCGGGATTGTCGTACTGCTTGATGGTCTTCTTGCTCATGCGGGCTCTCCCACCGCCACGCCCAGGTTCAGGCGCTGCGGATGGCTGTAAACAACACAATCGTGATCGCGGGCAAACCCGATCAGGGTCACGCCCGCACTGTCGGCCAGGCTGATCGCCAGCGCGGTGGGCGCGGAGATCGCTGCAAGCAGCGGTATCCGGGCCTGCGCGGCTTTCATGGCCATCTCAAAACTGGCGCGGCTGGTGACCACCGCAAATCCTTGCGATGCATCGATGCGCGCCTGCGCCAATGCACCGATCAACTTGTCCAGGGCGTTATGCCGGCCAACGTCTTCGCGTACCAGCTGCACGACACCCTCGGCATCAGCCCATCCGGCCGCGTGCACCGCGCCGGTCTGCGCGGCGATCGGCTGCTGCGCGTGCAGCCCAGCCAGCGCGCGCGCCAACGCGTCCGCATCGATCTGCAAGGCGGACTGCACCACCGGCGGCACGCGCAGCACCGCCTCGATCGATTCGTTGCCGCACACCCCGCAACCGCTGCGCCCATCCAGGTTGCGCCGCCGCCGGTCCAGTGCGGCGGCACGCTCGGGCGGGATCTCGATCTGCAACGAAGCGCCTTCCAGAAAGGTCTCCACCGCGACCACCCGCAGCTCCTGCGGGTGGTCGACGATGCCTTCGCTCAGCGAAAAGCCCAGCGCAAAGTCTTCCAGGTCTTCAGGCGTGGCCATCATCACCGCGAACGGCACCTGGTTGTAGATCAGCGCAACCGGCATTTCGGCCGCCACCTGGTCCTGCACCGTGGCACCGCGCCCGCCACGATGTCGGAACACCGTGCGCACCACGCTGCCAGGGCGCACCGAGCGCGAGGACGGAGTGGTCATCTCACCTCAATGGAACAGCACGAAGGCTTTCTGCAGCGTCACCCAGATGCCGAACAGCATCGGGATACCCACTGCCAACCAGGCAACCGCCACCAGCGCGGGATTGCCACCGTGGCCGATGCGCGCCATCTGCTCCGGCGGCAACACCGCATGACCGCTGCGGTCGACCTTTTCGTGCGCCAGCTGCTTTTCGCGCGCCAGTTCGTCGGGCGTCATGAAATGACGCGCGGCCACCGGACGCACCAGCAGATTGCAGATCAGGCCGAGCACGAGCATGCCGGCGAGGATGTACATGGTGGTGTTGTAGACCTGTGACGGCGGGCTGCCGTGGGCCAGCTGGTACTCGCGCATATAACCCACCACCACCGGGCCGAGGATGCCGGCAGTGGCCCAGGCTGTCAGCAGGCGGCCGTGGATGGCGCCCACCATCTGGGTGCCGAACAGGTCGGCCAGGTACGCCGGAATGGTGGCGAAGCCGCCGCCGTACATCGACAGGATGATGCAGAAAATGCCCACGAACAGCGCAATGCCGCCCACGTTACCGGCCGATGGCGCCGCCGCATACAGGCAGATGCCGAGCAGGAAGAACACCGTGTAGGTATTCTTGCGGCCGAGCTTGTCGGACATGCTGGCCCAGAAGAAGCGGCCGCCGATGTTGAACAGGCTGAGCAAGCCGGTGAACCCCGCCGCGATGGCGGCGATGCTGGCCAGCTGGGTGGGGTCCAGGCTGCCAAAGCCGACATCCACGCCGATCAGGCGGCCGCCAAATACTTCCTGCAGCATCGGCGAGGACATGCCGATCACGCCGATACCGGCCGACACGTTCAGGCACAGCACGCCCCACAACAGCCAGAACTGCGGGATGCCCCAGACCTTCTTCACGTGCACATGGTTGGAGGTAATCATGGTGTTGGAGCTGGCCACCGGCGCGGTCCAGCCAGCCGGCGTCCAGCCGCTCGGCGGCACGCGGTAGCCGAAGGCGCCAGCCATCATGAACACGAAATACAGCGCGGCCATGACCAGGAAGGTTTCCATCACGCCCACCGACGTGGGGGTGGCGAAGTGGCGCATCAGCGCATCGGCCAGCGGGCTGCCGATCATCGCGCCGCCGCCGAAGCCCATGATGGCCATGCCAGTCGCCATGCCGCGGCGGTCGGGGAACCATTTAATCAGGGTGGACACCGGCGAGATGTAGCCCAGGCCCAGACCAATCCCGCCGATCACGCCCGAGCCCAGCCACAGCATCCAGATCTGGTGGAAGTGGATACCCATCGCCGAGATCACCAGGCCGCCGCACCAGCACAGCGCCGATACCACGCCCGCCTTGCGCGGTCCGGCGCGTTCCAGCCAGCCGCCCCAGATCGCCGCCGAGCAGCCCAGCAGCACGAAGAACAGCGTGTACATCCACTGCAATTCGCTGATCTTCCAGTCGCAGGTCGTGGACACCATGCGGGCGAACAAGCCCATGTCGGCCGGACAGGCGATCGCTTCGGTGATGCCCAGCGCCTTGGACAACGGCAGCCAGAACACGCTGAAGCCGTAGGCCATGCCGATGCACAGGTGGATCGCCAACGCGGCCGGCGGTACCAGCCAACGGTTGAACCCCGGACGCGCAACGATGCGCTCCTTGGACAGCAGACCGGCGCTGGCGCCGCTGGCTGTCGCCACGATGGATCCTTGCGTCATTCCCATTTCCCCCAAAGTAAAAGTGCTGCGATGAATACGATTGACGGCTGCGATGGATTGGTATGGCGCGCATGGCAGACAACGGCAACCAGCCCCGACCGGCACCGGTCTGGCGCATCATCGGCGATCCCCGCAGCTTTGCAATGCTCGGTCCCGCACGGCAGCGTTCCATCGCGCCAGCAGCCCCAAGCCACGCAAGCCTTCCTTGAGGTTAGCGGCCGACAGTGCGACTAATTGACTAGTCCTTACCGACTAGATTGCGCCACCGCCGATGCACTGCGGCGCAGCCCGCGCCTTGCCACCGGCCTCGCATGCGCGCTGGTGCCGGGTCAAGCGCGCAAAGCCCGGGCCGCCTCACTACAATGCCGGCCCCGCACTCCCCCTGCAGTTGCCGCATGAACATCGTTGTCAAAGAAGAACTCAAGGCCTACATCGACCCCCTGACCCCCGACGAGCACGAGGCGCTGGAGCGCAGCCTGTTGGCCGAGGGCTGCCGCGACGCGCTGGTGCTGTGGGGCGATGTGCTGGTGGACGGCCACAACCGCTACGGCCTCTGCCAGAAGCACGGACTGCCGTTCCAGACCGTACAGAACCCGCGCTTCACGTCGATGCAGGACGTGCACCTGTGGATGATCGAACAGCACCTGGGCCGGCGCAGCGTGTCCGATTTCCAGCGCGGTGTGCTGGCGCTGCGCAAGCGCGAGATCCTGGCTGCGCGCCAGCGTACCCAGCGCGACGCCGATACCGCCGCCGAGGCACCCAGCGTGGCCGACGCGTCCACGTCATCCGACAGCGACGACCATGCCGTGCACGACCGTGGCAATGGACAGGCGAGCCAGGACAACGACACCCCACCATGGGACGAGACCTCCACCCCGGTCAGCCGCGCCGAGCTGGCGCGCGAAGCACGCCTGAGCAGCAACCAGGTGGTGATGATCGAACGCATCCACAAACAGGCCGCGCCGGAGGTGGTGCAGGCGGTGAAGGCCGGCGAGATCTCGATCAGCGCCGCCGCTGCCGTGGCTACCCTGTCCGCAGATGAGCAGCGCGCCGCAGCCCACGCCGGCAAGGCCGAACTCAAGCAGGCGGCCAAGCGCGTCCGCGATGCCAAGCGCAAGCCTAGACCCGACGAAGCCGAAGGTGGCGAAGCCGAGCGCCGCGACCTCAAGGCCTTGCAACGCCGCGTCAGCGAACTGGAGACCGAGAACGCCGCCCTGCAGTCCAAGGTCGTCGCCCTGCAAGCGCAGCTGGAGCGTCTCCGCAGCTGAGCCAACCTCGCGTAGGAGCGCACCCGGGCGCCCCGATAACCGCAAGCATTCCCGGCAACGCCCCATCGCGCCCAGGGACGCTCCTACCGGCATCCCCACTGTAGGAGCGCACCCGGGCGCGACCGGGCTCTCCCGATAACCACAAGCATTCCCGGCAACGCCCCATCGCGCCCAGGGGCGCTCCTACCGGCATCCCCACTGTAGGAGCGCACCCGGGCGCGACCGGGCTCTCCCGATAACCACAAGCATTCCCGGCAAAGCCCCATCGCGCCCAGGGGCGCTCCTACCGGCATCCCCACTGTAGGAGCGCACCCGGGCGCGACCGGGCTCTCCCGATAACCACAAGCATTCCCGGCAAAGCCCCATCGCGCCCAGGGACGCTCCTACCGGCATCCCGACTGTAGGAGCGCACCCGGGCGCGACCGGGCTCTCCCGATCCCCCACCACGCCCCAAAACACCGCGACGGCAACCGCCGCCGCCCTGGCGTGGACATGCCCTGCCCCAGCCACTGGGTACACTTCGGGCATGGAACCCAGCCTCAGCACGCCCCGCCCCACCGATCCGCGCCGCGCGCAATTGCAGCGCATGAAGCTGCTTGCAGCGGCACTGCTGCTGGCAATGTTCGCCGGCTTCGTGATGAGCCACCTGATGGGCGAACAAGGCATCTGGGCCTGGGTGTCGGCCTTCTGCGAAGCGGCCACGGTCGGCGCCCTGGCCGACTGGTTCGCAGTGGTGGCGCTGTTCCGCCATCCGATGGGCTTGCCGATTCCGCACACCGCCATCCTGCCGCGCGGCAAGGAGCGCCTGGCCGACGGGCTGGCGGTGTTCGTGCGCGACCAGTTCCTGGCGCCCGAGGCCTTGATGGAAAAACTGCGCGTGTTCGATCCCGCCAGCCGCCTCGGCGACTGGCTGGCCAAGCCCGAACAGGCGCGCATGCTCGCGCAGATGGCGCGCGGCTGGATGCTGCAGGCGATGGATCTGCTGGATGAAGCGGCCGTACGCCATGCCATCCAGCGCTTCGTGGTGGACCGGCTTCGCAAGTGGAACGCGGCCGCCACCGTCGGCGATGTGATGGCCCTGCTCACCACCGACGGACGCCACCAGAAGCTGCTCGACGAAGTGCTGTTGCGACTGGGGCAATGGCTGGACCAGGAACAGGTCAAGACGCGCGCCTCGGCCTTGATCGTGCGCTACGCGCGTCGCGAATGGCCCAAGTTGGTCGGCACGGTGAACTGGGTCAAGCCCATCGAAGAGATCGGCGACTCGCTGGCCGAGCGCATGGCGCGCGCGGCGATCGAGGAACTGCAGGACATCCTCACCACGCCGGAGCATCCGATCAGGCGCGACTATGAAAGCTGGTTGCAGGGCTACATCGGGCGTCTGCGCGACGATCCGGAGATGGCCACGCGGGTCGAAGCGCTCAAGCAGCGCGCCATCGAACACCCGGCCCTGCAGGAGTACGTGCAAGGCCTGTGGGGCGAGATCCGCGATGCGCTGCGTCGCGACCTGGCCCGCGAGCAGTCGTCGGTGGCGGCGCACATCGAGCGCTCGATGCAATCGCTCGGCCAGGCGCTGGCGCAAGACCCGTCGCTGCGCGACGCACTCAACCAGCACATGCTGCAGGCCGCCGACAAACTCACCACGCGGTTGCGGGCGTCGGTCACCGAGCACATTGCTTCTACAATGAAAAGTTGGGACGAACGTCACCTCGTCGAACAATTGGAATTGGGCGTGGGGCGCGATCTGCAATACATTCGCTTCAATGGGACGTTGGTCGGTGGACTGATTGGTGTGATTCTTCACGCATTGTCGATCTGGTTATCGTTCTGATGCACTGACACGGCGCCGAACACCCACCGGACACGCGTATGCGCGCGCCCCGGATCGGGAGCGGCGTCGGCCGTATAACGGGCACGCAACAGGCAGGGCAAAAGGAACGAGCATGCCGAATGGCCGCTGGAATCTGCGCAGGAAATACGGGCGCCGGGCGTTTCTCTGCGCCGCGCTGGTTCTCATCACAGGCCTGTGTGCCGCCATCGCTGCAGGCGTCTGGCTGAACCGGCACAACGAACTCGAGCGCGACCAGCGTTTCCAGTATGTGGTACGTGCGCTCACGCGCAATATCAGCGAACGCATGTACGCCTTCGAACACGGCCTGCGCGGTACGCGTGGCGCGGTGATCGGCGCAGGCAGCGGCGTCATCAGCCGGGAGCGCTTCACCTTGTACAGCCGCTCGCGCGACTACGCCCGCGAGTTTCCCGGCGTACTGGGCTATGGCTATATCCATCGCGTCGCGCGTGCGGAGGAAGAACGCTTCCTGCAGACCGCGCGCGCCGACGGTGCCCCCGACATCCATCGCCGTCCGCTGGCCCCCTGGGACGGCGAGCGCTACCTGGTGCTGTACTTCGAACCGGAGTCCTCGGGTAATCGCCCGCTCGGCCTGGACATCGCCTCCGAACCGCGTCGCCGCGCCGCTGCACTGCAGGCCGCACGTAGTGGCGAGCCGATCATGACCTCGCCGATATCGTTGTCCGGCTACCGTTTTCCCAACGAGAGTGGCTTCCTGTTGCTGCTGGCGGTGTATCGCGAGGGCATGCCGCTGCAGACCCCGCAACAGCGCATGGCGGCGACCAGCGGCTGGGTGTATGCACCTTTCAGTGTCGACCAGATGGTGGAGAGCGCGTTGGGCGAACGCAGCGACGTGGCGCTGGACCTGTCCGATCGCAACGAGCCCACCCACAACTTCTACCGCAGCGGCATCGCCGCCAGCGACAGCGCACGGCGACGGCCAGTGGTGCAGTTCTTGCCCATCTATGGCCGCACCTGGATCATCACCGCACACCCCACCGACAAGTTCGTGGCCTCGCTCAACCAGACCTCGCCCTGGCTGGTTGGCGCCCTGATAATGGGTACCGCAACGCTGCTGGCAGCGTTGCTGGGCCTGTATTTCAGCAATCGGCTGCGGCGCGAGGAAGTATTGCGCAAGCAGATGGAACTGGCCGCGCTGGTGAGCCATTCCAGCGAGGCCATCGTGGCCGAGACCCCGGATGGACGCATCACCCACTGGAACCCGGCGGCCGAAACGATGTTCGGGTATCCGGCGCAGGAAGCGGTCGGCCAGGACCTGAGCGCGCTGCTGTCGCCACAACCCTATGCCATGCCGGAAATCGACCCTCCCGGCGACGCGCCGGTGGCCACCGCATCGGCGGCGCTGAGCATGCGTCATCGCGACGGCCACCGGGTCCATGTGCTGGCCAGCAAGGCGCCGATCATCGAAGCCGATGCCACGCTCAGCGGCCACTCGCACTTCTTCCGCGACATCTCCGACCGGGTCCGCTCGCATCAACGCATCGTCGATCTCAATGCCTCGCTCGAACACCAGGTGGCCGAGCGCACCAGTGAGCTGGTGAAATTTTCGGTGTTGCAGCGCGCGATCCTGGCACATGCCGGCTATGCCATCATCGCCACCGATTCGGGCGGGTTCGTCACGCTGTTCAACCCGGCCGCCGAGAAATTGCTGGGCTACAGCGCCGACGAAGTCATCGGCCGGCGCAAGGCCAGCCAATTCGTCGAACCCGACCAACTGCAGGACCGCGCACAGCGGTTGTCCGAGCAGACCGGGGGCGTGGTGACGCCCACGCTGGAAGCAGTGGCCGCATTGACCAGCCTGGGCCGTAGCGATACCAGTGAATGGACCTATGTCGGCCACGGGGGCCGCCGTCTGCCGGTCCTGTTGACGTTGAGCACGCTGCGCGACGACAACGACCAGGTGATCGGCTACCTCGGCATCGCGGTCGATCTCACCGAGCAGAAGCTACACGAAAAACAATTGCGTCTGGCGATGGACGCGGCCAGGAGCGCCAATCAGTCCAAATCCGACTTCCTGGCCAACATGAGCCATGAAATCCGCACCCCGATGAATGCCATCCTGGGCATGCTGTATTTGCTCCAACGCAGCGAGCTGGCCGGGGCGGCCCAGGACATGGTCGCCAAGATCGACCGCTCCGCGCGCAACCTGCTGGAGATCATCAACGACATCCTGGACTTCTCCAAGATCGAAGCCGGGCGCATCGATCTGGAACGCGCGCCGTTCGATCTCAACCAGCTGTTCGACAACATCGCCGATCTGATGCGCTCCTCGCTCAGCGCCAAGCCGGTGGAAATGATCGTCGAGCCGTTGCCGCGCGATAGCCGCTGGCTGCTGGGCGATGCGCTGCGCATCAACCAGGTGCTGGTCAACCTGGTCGGCAACGCGATCAAGTTCACCGAACAGGGCGAAGTGGTGCTGTCGGTGCGGCGCTTCCCCAGCGGCGACCCGAACAAGGTCAAGCTGCTGTTCTCGGTACGCGATACCGGCATCGGCATCTCCAAGGAAAAGCAGAGCCTGATCTTTTCGCCATTCCTGCAGGCCGATACCTCCACCAGCCGGCGCTACGGCGGTAGCGGGCTGGGGCTGACCATCAGCCGTCGGCTGGTCGAGCTGATGGGCGGCGAACTCGAAGTGGAAAGCGTGCCCGGCCGTGGCAGCGAATTCTATTTCGTGGTGACGCTGGAAAAAGCCGAGCAACCGGCCGCACAGGACGCGCCGCCCGCGGTAACGCACGAGGCGTTGCCAAGGGTGTTGATTGCCGACGACCACGATGCCGCGCTGAACAACCTGGTGCGCATCGCCACCGACCTCGGCTGGCAGGTGGATGCGGTGGCCAGCGGCCAGGATGCGCTGCAGGCGATCGAACAGGCCAGCGAGCCGTACGACATCTTCCTGCTCGACTGGCGCATGCCCGACATCGACGGGGTGGCGATCGCCCGCCAGATCCGCGCACGCGTGGCCCCCGGGCCGCATCCGGTGATCGTCATGGTCACCGCCTACGAGCGTCGCCTGCTGGAACAGCATCCCGAGCAACAGGACCTAGATGCGGTGCTGACAAAGCCGGTCACCAGCGTGACGCTGCAACGTCTGTTCGAACAACTGGCCGACGCACGACCCGGCACGCGGTCGGCTGCATCCACCACCGTGACGCGGCGGCTGGAGGGCGCGCACCTGTTGCTGGTGGACGACAGCGACATCAACCGCGAGGTGGCGCAACGCATCCTGGAAGGCGAAGGAGCGCTGGTCACCGTCGCCCACGATGGCGAGCAGGCAGTGGAGGTACTCGAGCGGGCACCGGAGCTGTTCCAGGTGGTACTGATGGATGTGCAGATGCCGGTGGTGGACGGGTACGAGGCCACCCGCAGGCTGCGCCAGGTCCCTGCCCTGGCCAAGCTACCGGTGATCGCGCTGACCGCCGGTGCGTTTCGCCCGCAGCAGGAGAAAGCCCTGGAAGCGGGCATGAATGGTTTCATCGCCAAGCCATTCAACGTGGAGGAACTGGTCACCGCGATCCGGCACTTCATGCCCCCCGGCGTCCGCCGCACGCCCGCACTGCCGCCCTCGCCCGGCGATGGCGGGCAATGGCAGCACGACGATCCGGAGCTGCTGGACGCCCCGCGCGCGCGCAGCTTGTGGCGCGAGCGCGAGCCGTATGCGCGCTATCTGCTCAAGCTGCTGCGCGAGTACCCCGACCCGGCCGCCACCGTCGCCGAGTACCTGCAGCGCAACGACCTGCCGGCCATCGGGGCGATGGCGCACAAGCTGCGTGGTGCCGCCGGATCACTGGCCTTGCCGGCGCTGGCCGATGCGGCGGGCGAACTGGAAAGCTGCATCGAGGACGGCCACGACCTCACTGCCGCGATGCGCGCACTCAAGGACGTCATGCAGCGTACTGCCGATGCGATCCACGCCTTCCTGCAGCACGATGCGGTGCACGCGGCAGGCGATGACGCCGCAGCCGCCCTCGATGCCGACAGCGCACAGATCCTGCAAGTCGCCTTCGCCAGCGACGATGCCGACCGGATCGATCATGCATTGTTGATCTGCGCAGCGCGCCTGCCCGGTGGCCTGCGCGAAGACCTGCAACGTGCGGTGGAGGATTTCGACTTCCGTCGTGCCGAATCCGTGCTGCACCACTGGCAGGCCACACACCCATCGTGATGGCCATCCTCCCAGGCCATCGGCAAGGACACGCACATGTCATCCCGCCCCCTGCTCTGCGTCGACGACGAATCCAGCAACCTGGCCACCCTGCGCCAGTTGCTGCGTGACGATTTTTCGCTGGTGTTCGCCAAATCCGGCAGCGAAGCGCTGGAGGCGGTGGGCCGTCACGCCCCGGCGCTGATCCTGCTGGACGTCGAATTGCCCGACATGGATGGCTACACCGTAGCGCGCACGCTCAAGCAACAAGCGGCGAGCAGCGCGATCCCGATCCTGTTCGTGACCTCACGCAACGGCACGCACGACGCGCAAGCCGGTCTGGACGCAGGTGCCGCCGATTACGTAAGCAAGCCGTACTCGCCTGCCCTGCTCAAGGCGCGCATCGGTACGCAATTGAAGCTGGCCGAAAGCCTGCTCCTGGCGCAGCGCTATCACGATGCGATCCATCTGTTGGGCACTGCCGGACAGGGACAGGACGTCGATACCGGTGCACATATCTGGCGCATGGCATTGTATGCGCGGGTCGTGGCCGAGGCGGCGGGCTGGTCGCCAGAGCGGGCGCAACTGCTGCAGGATGCCGCGCCGCTGCACGACGCCGGCAAGATCGCCGTTCCCGGCAGCATCCTGCTGAAATCCGACACACTGGACGAACACGAACGCTCGGTGGTGCGGCGGCATCCGCAGGTTGGTCACGACCTGCTGCGTCACGGGCGCGGGCCGGTGTTCCAACTGGCGGCCGAGATCGCGCTGCATCATCACGAATGCTGGGACGGCAGCGGATATCCGCAAGGGCTGGCCGGCGAGGCCATTCCCGAATCAGCACGTATCGTTGCGGTGGCCGACGTATTCGACGCGCTCTGCGGACGGCGCGCCTACAAGGCGCCATGGATGATGGACGATGCCGTGCGCAAGCTCGACAGCATGTCCGGCAAACAACTGGAACCGCGTCTGGTGGAACAGTTCCACGTGGCTCTGCCGCGGATTGTGCAGATCAAGGATGCCTGGGACGGACCGGCCGCCTGACGCCAAGGCCTGCACTACTCCGAAGAAACTGCAAGGCACCTTACGACGAAACATGCCGCCCTGAAGCGGCATGGTCTCGAATACGCCGACGTCATGCATGACGTGACCGGGCAGCGGTCTCGCCATGATGACCAAGCCTGCGCTTGGCCATCACCTTGCACCGAGGTGCTTACACCCCGTGCGCCGCCAGCTGGCCCAAGCGCTGCACCGCCACCGAGACGGTGGGGTAGTCCAGGGTCTTCTGCTCGGCCACATCGGCCAGCATGGCCAGGGTAAAGCGCAGGCTG
Source organism: Xanthomonas cucurbitae (assembly GCF_002939885.1). Classification (GTDB taxonomy): domain Bacteria; phylum Pseudomonadota; class Gammaproteobacteria; order Xanthomonadales; family Xanthomonadaceae; genus Xanthomonas; species Xanthomonas cucurbitae. The sequence goes on along the minus strand of NZ_MDED01000029.1, from coordinate 20,742 downwards.
GAATCGTCACGCGCCAGCCAGTTGGCCACCTTGTCCTCGGCACTGCTGCCGGACAGGGTCAGCACCTGGCCCACCAGCGCACGCTGGTGCGCGGCCAGTTCGTCGCGCAAGACACCACGCGCCACCGCATGCCAGCGGCCGTTGACCTCCAACGCGTCGATCTGCTCGAACAACCACGGCAGCCGTAGCGCGTCGCCCAGGCGGAAATGCACCTTGGACACTTCCACCGGCTTGAGCTTGCGGGTACGTGCGGTTTCGATGATGTCGAACGCCGGGTCCAGGTAACGCAATTCGCATAGCTGCTGGGCCAGTTGCGGCGGCAGTCCCTTCTCCTGCCACTCCTGCACGCTGCCTTCGTACTGCGGGCGCTGCGCATCCGACAGCACGCCGGAGGCGACACGGATATCGTTGAACGGGCCGTGGTAACGCTCCACGGCCGCAGTGATGCCCGGCATCTGACCCGGACGCAGCAAAAGCCAACGCACGAACGAGCGTTGCAGGCGCCAGATCACTTCCAGCGCATCGATCTGCACCGACTCGGGCACCTTGCCGTCCAGCGCATCGATCTGCGTCCACAGCGCACGCGCATCCAGCGTTTCGCGGCTGATGGTGTAGGCCTTGGCCACCTCGCCGATGCTGCGGCCGGTGTCTTCCTGCATGCGCATCAGGAAGGTGGCACCCATGCGGTTGATGGTGGCGTTGGTCACGGCGGTGGCGATGATCTCGCGCTTGAGGCGATGGCGCTCCATCGCATCGGCGTACTTCTTCTGCAGTGGCTGCGGGAAGTAGCGCTGCAGCTCCTTGGACAGGTACGGATCTTCTGGGATATCCGATTCCAGCAGCTGCTGGAACGCCACCAGCTTGGAATACGACAGCAGCACCGACAATTCCGGACGCGACAAGCCCTGCCCGCGCGCCTTGCGGGCGGACAGTTCGGCGTCGGAAGGCAGGAATTCGATCTGACGATCCAGCAAGCCCTGCAATTCCAGCGTGCGAATGAAGTGCTGCTTGGACCCCAGCCGCTTGACGCTCATGCGCTCCATCAGGCTGATGGCCTGGTTCTGGCGGTAGTTGTCCCACAGCACCAGGTCGGCCACTTCGTCGGTCATCGACGCCAGCAGTGTGTTGCGTGCGTCATAGGTGAGCTTCTTGGCCTGCACCATGTCGTTGAGCAGGATCTTGATGTTCACCTCGTGATCGGAGGTGTCCACGCCGGCCGAGTTGTCGATGAAGTCGGTATTGAGCAGCACGCCAGTCTGGGCGGCCTCGATGCGGCCGAGCTGGCTCAGGCCCAGGTTGCCGCCTTCGCCCACCACCTTGCAGCGCAACTCGGCGCCATTGACGCGCAGGCCGTTATTGGCGCGGTCGCCCACATCGGCATGCGATTCGCTGGCCGCCTTGACGTAGGTGCCGATGCCGCCATTCCAGAACAGGTCCACCGGCGCCTTGAGGATGGCGTTCATCAGCTCGTTGGGCGAGAGCTGCTTGACGTTGGCGTCCAGGCCCAGCGCTTCGCGCACCGGCGCGCTGAGGTCGATGGATTTGAGCGTGCGCGGATAGATGCCGCCACCGGCGCTAATCAGCTTGGCGTCGTAGTCGGCCCAGCTGGAACGCGGCAGCTTGAACAGGCGCTCACGTTCGGCGAAGGACACCGCCGCATCCGGATTCGGGTCCAGGAAGATGTGGCGGTGGTCGAACGCCGCCAGCAGGCGGATATGCCTTGAGAGCAGCATGCCGTTGCCGAACACGTCGCCGGACATGTCGCCGATGCCGACCACGCTGAAATCCTGGCTCTGGCAATCGCGATCCATCGCACGGAAGTGGCGCTTGACCGACTCCCACGCGCCGCGCGCGGTGATGCCCATGCCCTTGTGGTCGTAGCCCACCGAGCCGCCGGAGGCGAACGCATCGCCCAGCCAGAAGCCGTGCTCCAGTGCCAGGCCATTGGCGATGTCGGAGAACGTGGCCGTGCCCTTGTCGGCCGCAACGACCAGATACGGGTCGTCCTGGTCGTGACGCACCACCTGCGGCGGCGGCACGATCTTGCCGCCGACGATGTTGTCGGTGATGTCCAGCAGGCCCTGGATGAACAGCTTGTAGCAGGCGATGCCCTCGGCCTGGATCGCGTCACGATTTTCTGTCGTGGAGCCGCCACCCACCGGCGAACGCTTGACGTAGAAACCGCCCTTGGCGCCGACCGGCACGATGACGGTGTTCTTGACCATCTGCGCCTTGACCAGACCCAGCACTTCGGTACGGAAATCCTCGCGGCGGTCCGACCAGCGCAGGCCGCCACGCGCCACTGCGCCGAAGCGCAGATGCACGCCTTCCACGCGCGGCCCGTAGACGAAAATCTCGCGGTATGGGCGCGGCTTGGGCAGATCGGGCACGATTGCCGAATCCAGCTTGAAGCTGATGCAATGGCCGTACTTGCCATCCTTGGTGGTCTGGTAGTAATTGGTGCGCAGCGTTGCATCGATCACATCGATGAAGCTGCGCAGGATGCGGTCTTCGTCCAGGCTGGAGACACGGTCCATCAGCTTGAGCAAGGTGGCGCGGGTGGCCTCCTGCTGCGCGGCGCGGTCGCTGCCGCGTGCGTCCAGCACCGGTTCCAGGGCCTTGAGCGTGGCTTCGTCGCTGCCTGCCAGCGCAGACAGTTCCTCACGCAGGCGGGCCTGGCCAGCAAAGATCTGTGGCTTGGTTTCGCTGCCGGTGGACGGATCGAACCGTGCCTCGAACAGTTCGACCAGCAAACGTGCCAGCAACGGGTAACGGGTGAAGGTGGCCTCGACATAGCTCTGCGAGAACGGTACCGCCGTCTGCAGCAGATACTTGCAGTAACCGCGCAACAACGCGACCTGGCGCCAGTGCAGGCGGGCGGCCAGGATCAGGCGGTTGAACCCGTCGTTTTCGGCATCGCCGTTCCAGATGCGTTCGAAGGCTTCGCCGAAGCTGGCGTCGGCACTGGCGGCATTGATCTTGCCCGCGGTGGATTCGACCTCGAAGTCCTGGATATAGACGGGCGTTTCGCCCACCTGCAGCCGATATGGCCGCTCGGAGATCACCCGCAGACCCATGTTCTCCATCATCGGCATCGCATCGGACAACGGAATGTCGTCGAGCTGGCGATACAGCTTCAGGCGCAGGCCTTCGCCGGCATCCAGCCGTACGCCGTCGTCGCGACGGATTTCCTGCAGGCTCAGATGCAGGTCATCCGGCCCATCCAGCGCGGCCAGGTGCTCCACATCGGACACCGCCGATTCGATCGACGAGTCCTCGATATAGCCAGCGGGTAGCGCACGGCCAAAGTTGGCCGCCATGCGCAGGCCGTTGGCCTCGCCATGCCGCGCCACCAGCGCCTCGCGCAGGGCGTCGCGCCAGTTGCGCAACAGATGCGCCAACCGCGATTCGAGTTCGGTGGTATTGAATTCCAGCGCCTCGCCGCTCTTGGGCCGCACGATCAGGTGCAGCTGCGCCAGCGGCGATTCGCCCAGCACCACCGACGAGTCGATGTATTCGCCATGCAGCGCACCTTTCAACAAGGCCTCGATGCGCAGGCGCACGTCGGTGTTGAAGCGCTCGCGCGGGATGTACACCAGCGCCGATATGAAACGCCCGTACTTGTCGCGGCGCAGGAACAGGCGACTGCGCACGCGCTCCTGCAAGCCCAGGATACCCATCGCCGTGCGGTAGAGTTCCTCTTCGTTGGACTGGAACAGCTCCTCGCGCGGCAAGGTTTCCAGGATATGGCGCAAGGCCTTGCCACTGTGGCTGCTCGGGGTCAGGCCCGACTTGCTCATCACGTATTCGTGGCGTTGACGCACCAGCGGAATTTCCCACGGGCGGCGGTTGTAGGCGCTGGAAGTGAACAGGCCCAGAAAGCGCTGCTCGCCGACGATGCGGCCGTTGGCGTCGAATTCCAGGATACCGATGTAATCCATGTAGCCAACCCGATGCACGCGCGAACGTGCATTGGTCTTGGTCAGAATCAACGCTTCCTTGAGCTTGGACGAGGCGTTCAGACCGTGCGCGGCCAGCGTGGTCACCGGACGCGCCGGCGAGGTGTCGTGGCCACGCATCAACCCCAGCCCGGACTCCTCCACCGGCGCCAGCACCTCCTGCCCCCCCTGCTTCTCCACCCGATACTCGCGGTAGCCGAAGAAGGTGAAATGGTCGGCAGCGGCCCAGCGCAGGAATTCCTGCGCCTCGTGGCGGCTGGTGTCGTCGATCGGCAGGCGGCGGGTGGCCAGGTCGTCGGCCAGCATCACCATCTTTTCGCGCATGGCGGCCCAGTCGTGCACGATGGCGCGCACCTCGGCCAGCACCTTGCGCACCGCCGCTTCCAGCCTGGGCATGTCTTCGGCTGGCTGGCGGTCGATTTCCAGCACCATGAGCGACTCGCTCTTGCCCTCGCCCACGGCGGTGAGCTTGCCGGACTTGTCGCGCGCGATACGCAGCACCGGGTGGCCAAGCACATGCACGCCGATCCCCAGCTCGGCCAGGGTCATGCTCACCGAGTCCACCAGGAACGGCATGTCGTCGTTGACGATCTGCAGCAGCGTGTGCGGCGATTCGTAGCCGTGGCTCTTCAAGGTGGGGTTGAACACCCGCACATTGACCGTTCCGGCCTTGCGGGTGCGCGCAAATTCCAGCATGTCCGACGCCAGCGCCGCCCACTGCTCGGGTGGGTGGTTGGGAAATTCGTCTTCCTCCATGCGCCGGTAGAAGTCGGCCGCGAACGCATGGACCTCGGTCTGGCGGGCAGCCGGATAACGCTTGCGCAAGGCCGCAAACACCGGCTCAAGAGTGACCGCCTGCGGTTCGGTGGCAAGCACGGGGACGGCACGTTCGGCGACCGGTTTGACCGACGTCGTGGACGATTTCGAAGCGGCTTTCTTGGCTGTCATGAGTAGAGCTGGACTGCTCGGTGGAAAACCTGAATTGTACCGACGGACCGTGACGACGCCTTGCTGCATAGCGCAAATACGCGGCATGCAGCGGGCGCAGCAATGCCGCCAAAGTGCTACCGCTGTGTAGTTCTTCCGGGCCGCGCGAGCCTGGCGGGCAACAGATCGCCAGATCCGGCAAAGTCCGGCACAAGGCTTGGCAAACAAGGAGTTGCGCAGACGAAACTGCGATCGTCAAGGCTGTTTAAAAACTAAACTGGACGGTATAGTCTACCCCCATGACGTCTCGTCCCCCCCATGCCGCCCGGCGTTCGGACTGCGATCGCCGCATCCATGCTGCCGTGCACACCCTGCTTGCCGAGCGCGGAATGCGGCTGAGCATGGACGCGGTGGCCGAACGCGCCGGTTGTTCCAAGCAGACGCTCTACCGTCACTACGGGTGTAAAGAAAACCTGCTGCGCGACGTGCTGCAGGGTCACGTGCACTTGGCCATGGTCCCGCTGGGCGCCGCCTCGGCTGACCTGCGCCACGACCTGCTGGCGTTTGCAGTGGCCCATCTTGACCGCCTCAACTGCCCGGATGTGTTACAGACCTGCCGTTTGGTGGAAGCCGAGTCGCACCGGTTCCCCGATCAATCCCAGCAGATCTTCCACGAAGGCGTGGTCGGCATGCAGCAGCGTCTGGCGCATCGTTTCGAGCAGGCCATCGCCGCCGGCCAATTGCACGCTGACGATCCGCAGCGCATGGCCGAGCTGCTGCTGAGCATGATCGTCGGGCTGGATTTCGATCGACAACGCTTCCAGGTGCCCCATCGCGCCGGCCTTGCCGCCAGGCAGCAGTGGGCGCAGTTCGCCGTCGACACCTTTTTGCGGGCGTTTGCCGCGGCCGGCGCCGCGCCCGTGCCGACCCCATGCACCTTTTCCACTTCAAGACCCTAACGGAGTTCCTCCTGATGATCGCCCCGCTCCGCACCTTCGGCCTGGCCCTGGCCATCACCGTGGCGCTCGCTGCCTGCAGCAAGCCCGAACAACAGCAGGCGCCGCCGCCGCCGGAAGTGTCGGTGCTGGAAATGAAGCCGCAGACACTGCCGCTGGAGCGCGATTTGGTGGGCCGCCTGTCGGCCTTCCGCTCGGCCGACGTGCGCGCCCGCGTCGATGGCGTGGTGCTCAAGCGCCTGTACACCGAAGGCACCGACGTCAAGGAAGGCCAGCCGCTGTTCCAGATCGACCCGCAACCGCTGCGGGCCACACTGTTGCAGGCACAAGGCCAGCTGGCCGCCGCCGAGGCGACCTACGCCAATGCCCAGATCGCCGCCAAGCGCGCGCGCAGCCTGGCGCCCCAGCAATACGTGTCGCGCGCGGATATCGACACCGCCGAAGCCACCGAACGCTCTTCCCGCGCCAACGTGCAGCAGGCGCGTGGCATCGTCGAAGCGGCCCGCATCCAGCTGAGTTTCGCCAATGTGACCTCGCCGATCACCGGGCGCGCCGGCATCCAGCGGGTGACCGAAGGCGCACTGGTGGGCGCTGGCGAAGCGACCCTGTTGACCACCGTGGACCAGATCGACCCGCTGTACGTGAACTTCGCGATGAGCAGCGACGAGCTGGCTGCGCTGCGCCAGGCGCAGAGCAGCGGAACCGTGCAGCTCAGCGGTGACGGCAAGTCCACCATCAACGTGGAACTGGGCAACGGCACGCAGTATCCGCACCCCGGCACGCTGGACGTCTCGGCGGTGACGGTGGATCCGAGTACCGGCGCGGTGTCGTTGCGCGCTACCCTGCCCAACCCCGAACTGGCGCTGCTACCGGGTGCGTTCGTGACCTTCAAGGCCAGCCTGGGCCAGCGCAACAACGCCTACCTGGTGCCGCAGCAGGCGCTGCAGCGCGATGCAATGGGTGCCTATGCGCTTGTGCTGGGCAAGGACGGCAAGGTGGTGCGCAAGAACCTCACCGTGGACGGCCAGCAGAAGGGCCAGTGGATCGTGACCGGCGGTGTGGCACCGGGCGACCAGGTCATCGTCGACGGCGTGCAGAAGGCCAAGGAAGGACAGCCCGCCAAGGGCGTGCCGTGGGATCCGAACAAGCCGGCCGCCGGTGCACAACCGGGTGCACCGGGTGCGGCACCGGCCACCGGCCAGGCGGGCAAGGCAGAAGGCGCACCCGCCGCCGATGCCGCCGCCCCGGCCGCGCAGAACCAGCCCAAGCAGGACGCGGCCGCGCAACCGGCCGACTCCCAGTCCAAGCAGCAGTGACGGAACCCGGACATGCCTAAGTTTTTCATCGAACGCCCGATCTTCGCCTGGGTGGTGGCGATCCTGATCTCGCTCGCGGGCGTGATCTCGATCCTGAACCTGGGTATCGAGTCGTATCCCTCGATCGCCCCGCCGCAGGTCACCGTGTCGGCCACCTTTCCCGGCGCCAGTGCCGATACCGCCGAAAAGGCAGTGACGCAGGTCATCGAGCAACAGCTCACCGGTATCGACCACCTGCTGTATTTCAATTCGTCCTCGGCCTCCAACGGGCGCGTGACCATCACCCTGACCTTCGAGACCGGCACCGACGCCGATATCGCCCAGGTGCAGGTGCAGAACAAGGTGTCGCTGGCCACGCCGCGCCTGCCCTCCGAGGTGACCCAGCAAGGCGTGGTGGTGGCCAAGGCCAACGCCGGCTTCCTGATGGTGGCGGCGCTGCGCTCGGACAACCCGTCGATCAACCGCGATGCGCTCAACGACCTCGTCGGTTCGCGCGTGCTCGAGCAGATCTCGCGCGTTCCCGGCGTTGGCAGCACCAACCAGTTCGGCGCCGAGTACGCGATGAACATCTGGTTGAACCCGGAGAAGCTGCAGGGCTACAACCTGTCGGCCACCCAGGTGCTGACCGCCGTGCGCAACCAGAACGTGCAGTTCGCTGCCGGTTCGGTCGGCGCCGACCCCACGCCCGACGGCATCAGCTTCACCGCCACCGTCTCGGCGGAAGGCCGCTTCAGCTCGCCGCAGGAATTCGAAGACATCATCCTGCGCACCGACAACAACGGCGCCACGGTGCGCCTGAAGGACGTGGCGCGCGTCACCGTGGGCCCGAGCAACTACGGCTTCGACACCCAGTACAACGGCAAGCCCACCGGTGCCTTCGGCGTCCAGCTGCTGCCGGGCGCCAATGCGCTCAACGTCTCCGAGGCAGTGAGTGCCAAGCTCGACGAACTGCAGCCCACCTTCCCGCAGGGGGTGACCTGGTTCGCACCGTACGAGTCGACCACCTTCGTGCGCATCTCCATCGAGGAAGTGGTGCACACCCTGGCCGAAGCCATCGTGCTGGTGTTCCTGGTGATGCTGCTGTTCCTGCAGAACTTCCGCGCCACGGTGATTCCGACCCTGGTGATTCCGGTGGCGCTGCTGGGCACCTTCTTCGGCATGTACGCCATCGGCTTCACCATCAACCAGCTGACACTATTTGCGATGGTGCTGGCGATCGGCATCGTGGTGGACGACGCGATCATGGTGATCGAGAACGTCGAACGCATCATGAGCGAAGAACACCTGGAGCCGAAGGCGGCCACCCAGAAGGCGATGACCCAGATTACCGGCGCGGTGGTGGCCATCACCGTGGTGCTGGCGGCGGTGTTCATCCCGTCCTCGCTGCAGCCGGGCGCCTCCGGTGCGATCTACAAGCAGTTTGCGCTGACCATCGCCATGTCGATGGGCTTCTCCGCGCTCCTGGCGCTGACCTTCACGCCGGCGCTGTGCGCCAGCTTCCTCAAGGCCACCCATTCGGACAAGAAGAACTGGGTCTATCGCACCTTCGACAAGTACTACGACAAGCTGGCGCACCGCTATGTGGGCGTGGTCGGTCACACCCTGAAGCGCTCGCCGCCATGGATGATGGTGTTCGTGGTGCTGGTGGTGCTGTGCGGCTTCCTGTTCACGCGCATGCCGGGCAGCTTCCTGCCCGAAGAAGACCAGGGCTTTGCGGTGGCGATCGTGCAGCTGCCGCCAGGTGCCACCAAGATCCGCACCAACGAAGCGTTCGCGCAGATGCGTGCGGTGCTGGAAAAGCAGCCGGCCGTGGAAGGCATGCTGCAGATCGCCGGTTTCAGTTTCCTGGGTTCGGGCGAAAACGTCGGCATGGGCTTCATCCGGCTCAAGCCGTGGGACGAACGCGACGCCACCGCCGAGGAGCTGATCCAGCAACTCAACGGTGCCTTCTACGGCATCAAGGGCGCGCAGATCTTCGTGGTCAACCTGCCCACCGTGCAGGGCCTGGGACAGTTCGGCGGCTTCGACATGTGGCTGCAGGACCGCGCTGGCGCAGGCCAGGAGGCATTGAACCAGGCGCGCAACATCGTGCTGGGCAAGGCCGCGCAGAAGGCCGACACCATGGTGGGCGTGCGTCCGAACGGGCTGGAAAACTCGCCGCAACTGCAATTGCATGTGGACCGCGTGCAGGCGCAATCGATGGGGTTGAACGTCAGCGACATCTACAACTCGATCCAGCTGATGCTGGCGCCGGTGTATGTCAACGACTACTTCTCCGAAGGCCGCATCAAGCGCGTCAACATGCGCGCCGACGACCAGTTCCGTACCGGTCCCGACGCGCTGCGCAACTTCTTCACCCCCAGCACCTCCGCCACCGGTGCCGATGGCCAGCCCGGCATGATTCCGTTGAGCAACGTGGTCAAGGCCGAATGGACCTACGCCTCGCCGGCGTTGAACCGCTACAACGGCTATTCGGCGGTGAATATCGTCGGCAACCCGGCCCCGGGCGGCAGCTCCGGCCAGGCGATGGCGGCGATGGAAGAAATCGTCAACAACGATCTGCCGCCGGGTTTCGGCTTCGACTGGAGCGGCATGTCCTACCAGGAAATCATTGCCGGCAATGCGGCCACGCTGTTGCTCGCGCTGTCGGTGGTGGTGGTGTTCCTGTGCCTGGCCGCGCTTTACGAGAGCTGGTCGATTCCGGTGGCGGTGCTGATGGTGGTGCCGATCGGCGTGCTGGGCGCGATCGTCTTCTCGATGCTGCGCGGCCTGCCGAACGACCTGTATTTCAAGATCGGCATGATTACGGTCATTGGTCTTGCGGCGAAGAACGCGATCCTGATCGTGGAATTCGCGGTGGAGCAGCGCGCGGCGGGCAAGACCTTGCGCGAGGCCACGCTGGAAGCGGCGCATCTGCGTTTCCGCCCGATCCTGATGACCTCGTTCGCCTTCATCCTGGGTGTGCTGCCGCTGGCGATCTCCACCGGTGCCGGCGCCAACTCGCGTCACTCCATCGGTACCGGCGTGATCGGCGGCATGGTGTTCGCCACCGTGCTCGGCGTGATCTTCATCCCGCTGTTCTTCGTGGTGGTGCGCCGCATGCTGGGCGACAAGCTGGACGAGCAGTCCAAGGAGTATCTGGTCGCGCAGAACGACTCGGGCACGCACCGCCCGGATCGCTGAGCCAGGCGTTTGTTGCAACCAAGAAGCCCCGGCACTGCCGGGGTTTTTTGGTTGCGATCTCGTACTACCTCGTAGGAGCGCACCCGGGCGCGACAGGCCTTCCCGGTAACGCCCGTCGCGCCCGGGTGCGCTCCTACGATGGGGCGGCTAGATGCGCGGGCGGGCACCGGTAGAGCCACGCACCACGCAACGCCCGGTCATCACCGTGCGGCGGATCGGCAGCTGTTGCCCTCCCGTACTGTCCCGTAGGAGCGCACCTGGGCGCGACAGGCCTTCCCGGTAACGCCCGTCGCGCCCAGGTGCGCTCCTACGATGGGGCGGTTAGATGCGCGGGCGGGCGCCGGTAGAGCCACGCACCACGCAACGCCCGGTCATCACCATGCGGCGGATCGACAGCTGCGGCCGGCGATGCCGGGGTCTTTGGGTTGCGATCCCGTACTACCTCGTAGGAGCGCACCTGGGCGCGACAGGCCTTCCCGGTAACGCCCGTCGCGCCCGGGTGCGCTCCTACGATGGGGCGGCTAGATGCGCGGGCGGGCGCCGGTAGAGCCACGCACCACGCAACGCCCGGTCATCACCATGCGGCGGATCGGCAGCTGTTGCGCTCCCGTACTGTCGCGTAGGAGCGCACCTGGGCGCGACAGGCCTTCCCGGTAACGCCCGTCGCGCCCAGGTGCGCTCCTACGATGGGGCGGCTAGATGCGCGGGCGGGCGCCGGTAGAGCCACGCACCACGCAACGTCCGGTCATCACCATGCGGCGGATCGGCAGCTGCGGGTTGCCCAGGCGTTCCAGCAGCAGCGACATCGCTGCGCGGCCCATGTCCTCGACCGGTTGCTCGACCACGGTGATGCCGGGTTCGACCAGGTCGGTCCAGCGTTCGTTGTCGAAGCCGGCCAGCGCCAGGTCCTGCGGCAGGCGCAAGCCGGCGGTGCGCGCGGCCTTCAGCGCGCCCATCAGCAGCAGGCTGTTACTGGCGACGATGGCTTCGGGGCGGTCGTCGCTGGCCAGCCAATCGCTCAGCTCGGCGATCGCCGCTTCGGCCGTCGGCGCCACTTCGCGGTAGTCCGGTGCCAGACCCTGCGCACGCATCGCGGCCAGGTAGCCGTCGCGGCGCTCGGCCGCGGTGGTGCTGGTGCTGCCGAACAACCCGCCGATGCGCCGGTAGCCCTGCGCCTGCAGATGCACCACCAGTTCGGCCATCGCTGCCGCGTTGTCCAGCACCACGCTGTCGTAGCGGCTGCCGGGGCCGGCACGGTCCACCAGCACGGTGGGGTACTCCAGCGACAGCGCATGCATGCGCCCCACGGTCACGCGGGTTGGCGCGAAGATCAGCCCGGTGATGCGCTCTTCCTGCATCAGCTCCAGGTACAGCGCCTCGCGCTCGGGGTCTTCATCGGTGTTGCACAAGGTCACGCGCATACCGGCCTTGTAGGCAACCTCTTCCACCGCCCGGATCAGCGCGGTGAAGTACGGGTTGCGGATGTCGGCCACGATCACCCCCAGGATGCCGGACTGCTGCGAGCGCAGCCGCCGCGCCATCAAGTTGGGCCGGTAACCGGTCCGGCGCACCGCCGCTTCCACCTTGGCGCGCACCTCGGCGCTCACCGGGCCGCTGCCCAGCGCCCGCGACACCGTGGACTTGGATACCCCGGCCACCCGGGCCACGTCATTGATGCTGGTACTCACTGGGACCGTTCCCGCTCCATATGCCGCACCTGAACGCAGGCGGCTCTTGACTCCGATCCTAACCTGAAAGCATTACTTGGTTTTTGTGCACCGCACATTGACCTGGATAGTGGGAACGTTCCCACTATACTTCCCAGCCCGATCCCACCCGGAGCCCGCCTTGTCCTCTCCGCCGCTTGCCCCCGTGACCCCCGAGCTTGTCCGCCTGCGCGCGCACGCCCGCGACAAGGACGACGCCATCGCCCAGGCCGCGCAGCTGCTGGTTGCCGCCGGCTGCGTGGCACCGGGCTACGACGCCAGCATGCGGCGCCGCGAAGGCCTGGCGAACACCTTCCTGGGCCATGGCCTGGCGATCCCGCACGGGGTGGGCGAAGACCGCCACCTGGTGCGCCGCGACGGCATCGCGGTGCTGCAGCTGCCCGAAGGCGTGGAGTGGAACCCCGGCCAGACCACCCGGCTGGTGGTGGGCATCGCTGCGCAATCCGACACCCATCTCACCCTGCTGCGCCGGCTGACCCGGCTGATCCAGGAGCCCGCGCAGCTGGAGGCGTTGTTCACCACAGACGACCCCGGCGTGATCGTGGCCGCCCTCACCGGCGACCGCGCCCCGGACACCGAAGCCGCGCCGGCCACCGACCTGGCCGAAACGTTCGAGTGGACCATCGCCTACCCCAATGGCCTGCACGCGCGCCCGGCCACCCGCTGGGCCGAAACCGCCCGTGGCTTTTCCGCCCGCGCCCAGGTCCGCGCCGGCGACCAGGCCGCCGATGCCAAGAGCCTGGTCGGCCTGCTGCAGCTGGGCCTGCGTGCCGGCGACAGCATCACCGTCTCGGCCGAAGGCAGCGATGCCGCCGCCCTGCTCAAGCGCCTACGTGCGGTGATGGACAGCCTGTCCGCACAGGAAAAAGCCGACGCCGAACGCGCCGCGCAACGCCGCGCCGCCCCGGTGGCCGGCTGGACCCCGCCGCAGGCACAGCCGGCCATTGTCGGTATCGGTGCCAGCCCGGGCGTGGCGATCGGCATCGTGCACCGGCTGCGCGCGGCGCAGACCGAGGTGGCCGATCAACCGGGAGGCCTGGGCGATGGCGGCGCGCAGCTGCATGACGCGCTGACCCGCACCCGCCAGCAGTTGGCGGCGATCCAGGACGACACCCAGCGCCGTCTCGGCGCCTCGGACGCGGCCATCTTCAAGGCCCAGGCCGAGCTGCTCAACGACACCGACCTCATCACCCGCACCTGCCAACTGATGGTCGAAGGCCACGGCGTGGCGTGGTCGTGGCATCAGGCGGTGGAACAGATCGCCTCCGGTCTGGCGGCGCTGGGCAACCCGGTGCTGGCCGGCCGCGCCGCCGATCTGCGCGACGTCGGCCGCCGGGTGCTGGCGCAGCTGGACCCGGCGGCGGCGGGCGTCGGCCTCACCGACCTGCCCGACCAACCCTGCATCCTGCTGGCCGGCGACCTGTCGCCGTCGGACACCGCCAACCTGGACACTGCCCGAGTATTCGGCCTGGCCACCGCACAAGGCGGCCCGACCTCGCACACCGCGATCCTGTCGCGCACCCTGGGCCTGCCGGCGCTGGTCGCAGCCGGGGGCCAGTTGCTGGATATCGAAGACGGCGTCACCGCCATCATCGACGGCAGCAGCGGCCGGCTCTATCTCAACCCGTCCGAGCAGGACCTGGACGCGGCACGCACCCACATCGCCGAGCAGCAGGCCATCCGCGAGCGCGAAGCCGCGCAACGCGCCCTGCCTGCCGAGACCACCGACGGTCACCACATCGACATCGGTGCCAACGTCAACCTGCCCGACCAGGTGGCGATGGCACTGACCCAGGGTGCCGAAGGCGTCGGCCTGATGCGTACCGAGTTCCTGTTCCTGGAGAGCGGCCGCACGCCCAGCGAAGACGAGCAGTACCAGACTTACCTGGCAATGGCGCAGGCACTGGATGGTCGCCCGCTGATCGTGCGGGCGCTGGATATCGGCGGCGACAAGCAGGTGGCGCACCTGGAACTGCCGCACGAAGAAAACCCGTTCCTGGGCGTGCGCGGCGCGCGCCTGCTGTTGCGTCGCCACGACCTGCTGGGGCCGCAACTGCGGGCGCTGTACCGCGCTGCCAGGGACGGTGCGCGGCTATCGATCATGTTCCCGATGATCACCTCGGTGCCGGAGCTGATCGCACTGCGCGCCATCTGCGCGCGCATCCGCGCCGAGCTGGACGCGCCCGAGCTGCCGATCGGCATCATGATCGAAGTACCGGCCGCCGCCGCGCAGGCCGACGTGCTGGCGCGCCACGCGGACTTCTTCTCGATCGGCACCAACGACCTCACCCAGTACGTGCTGGCGATCGACCGCCAGAACCCCGAACTGGCCGCCGAGGCCGACAGCCTGCATCCGGCAGTGTTGCGCATGATCCGCAGCACCATTGAAGGCGCACGCAAACACGACCGCTGGGTTGGCGTGTGTGGCGGACTGGCCGGCGATGCATTCGGTGCCAGCCTGTTGGCCGGCCTGGGCGTGCAGGAACTGTCGATGACGCCCAACGACATCCCGGCGGTGAAGGCGCGCCTGCGCGGCACCGCGCTCAGCACGCTGCGGCAGTTGGCCGAGCAGGCGTTGAACTGCGAAACCGCCGAGCAAGTGCGCGCACTCGAAGCACAGCGCGAGGACATGGCATGAGCCTGCAGGCCATCACCGTCACGCTGAACCCGGCGATCGACCAGACCATCCAGCTCGACAGCCTGCAGCCCGGCGCCGTGCATCGCGCCAGCAGCGTGCGCAACGATGCCGGCGGCAAGGGCATCAACGTGGCGGCGTGCCTGGCCGACTGGGGCAGCGATGTCGCCGCACTCGGTGTGCTCGGCGGCGGCAATGCCGGCGTGTTCGAAGCGCTGTTCCGTGAGCGCGGCATCGTCGACCACTGCCAGCGCGTGGCCGGCGACACCCGCACCAATCTCAAGCTGGTGGAGGCGCGCAGCAACGACACCACCGACATCAACCTGCCCGGCCTGCAACTGACCAGCGCGCATCTGCAAGGCGTGGCCGATCAGCTCGCGCCGCTGCTGCGTCCCGGCCTGCCGGTGGTGCTGTCCGGCAGCCTGCCGGCCGGCCTGCCCGACGACAGCTGGGCGCAGTTGCAGGCGCAGGCCGGCGCGGCCGGTGCACGCGTGCTGCTGGATACCAGCGGCGCGCCGCTGGTGGCCGCATTGGGCACCGCCCGCGAGGCCCTGCCGTACGCGGTCAAGCCGAACCGCCACGAACTGGAAGCCTGGACCGGCCGCCCGCTCACCGACCGCGCCGCGCTCAGCGCCGCCGCACACGAACTGCTCGCGCGCGGCATCCAGCTGGTGGTGATTTCGATGGGCACTGACGGTGCGTTGTTCGTGCAGCGCGACAAGCGCCTGATTGCGCGCCCGCCACGGCTGGCGCAGGGCAGCAGCGTGGGCGCAGGCGATGCGATGGTGGCCGGCCTGGCCGCCGCGCTCCTGGATGCGGCCACCGATCTGGAGCAATGCGCGCGGCTGGCCACCGCGTTTTCGATGTGCCGGCTGGAAAGCGGTAACGCGCGCCGGATCACAGCCGATGGCGTGCGCCGCGCCGCAAGCGACGTCGTGATCGAGATGCTGTCGTGAGCCCTTGTCTGCCGCGGCCGCGCTCGGACGCAGGCAGGTCCACGCCTGGTGCCATGCGTCTGCGCACCCCCGGCCTGCGCCACCCGCGCGCGTAAGCCTCGCCCATCCCCCCGCCGGCCACCCGGCGACCGCAATACCGCAGGAGTTTTTCCATGTCCTCTTCCATCGTGGTCATCGCCGCCGGCGAACGCAGTACCGAGGCCGTCCTGGCGGCCGAAGCGCTGCGCCGTGCGGCCACCGCCGCCGGCCGCAGCCTGACGGTCGAAATCCGCAGCGACCAGGGCGTGCTTGGCGCCTTGCCCGCCGCGCTGGCCAGCGGCGTGTCCCAGGTGCTGGTGATCGGCGATGCCGACGCCGACACCAGCCGCTTCGGCGACGCGCAACTGCTGCATCTGAGCCTGGGCGCAGTACTGGACGACCCTTCCGCCGCGCTCAGCCAGCTCGCCGTCACCTCCAGCGCTGGCGCCGCGTCTGCTGCGGGCGATGTGTCTTCCAATGCCAGCAAGCGCATCGTCGCCATCACCTCCTGCCCCACCGGCATCGCCCACACCTTCATGGCCGCCGAAGGCCTGCAGCAGGCCGCGAAGAAACTCGGCCACCAGATGCGCGTGGAAACCCAGGGCTCGGTGGGCGCGCAGGATGCGTTGACCGACGATGAGATCCGCATGGCCGATGTGGTCATCATCGCCGCCGACCGCGAAGTGGACCTGGCCCGTTTCGCCGGCAAGCGCGTGCTCAAGAGCGGAACCAAGCCGGCCATCAACGACGGCCTGACCCTGATCAACAAGGCGCTGGCCGAGGCCAGCGTGCACGGCGGCGCGGCACAGGCCAACGGCACCGCCGCCAGCACGACCGCAAGCAAGGGCAACGGCCGCACCGGCGCCTACAAGCACCTGATGACCGGCGTGTCGTTCATGCTGCCGTTCGTCACTGCCGGCGGCCTGTTGATCGCGCTGGCCTTCGCGCTCGGCGGCATCTACGCCGGCGACGACGCGCACCAGGGCACCCTGGCGTGGTCGCTGTTCCAGATCGGCGCCAAGGCCGGTTTCACCCTGATGGTGCCCGCGCTGGCCGGCTATATCGCCTACTCCATCGCCGACCGCCCCGGCATCGCGCCCGGCATGATCGGCGGCCTGGTCGCGGCCAATCTCAATGCAGGTTTTCTCGGCGGCATCATTGCCGGCTTCATCGCCGGTTACGGCGTGGCCGCGCTCAACCGCACCATCAAGCTGCCGCGCACGCTGGAAGGGCTCAAGCCGGTGCTGATCCTGCCGGTGCTGGGTACCCTGTTGGTGGGCCTGGCGATGATGTATGTGTTCGGCCAACCGGTCGCCGACCTGCTGGCCTGGCTCACTGCGTGGTTGCGCGGCATGCAGGGCAGCAGTGCGCTGCTGCTGGGCCTGTTGCTGGGCGGCATGATGGCCTTCGACATGGGCGGGCCGGTCAACAAGGCCGCCTATGCGTTCTCCACTGGCCTGATCGCCAGCCAGGTCTACACCCCGATGGCCGCCGCCATGGTGGCCGGCATGACCCCGCCGCTGGGCATCGCACTGGCCACCTGGATGTTCCGCAATCGCTTCACCGCCGAAGAACGCGGCACGGCCACCGCCGCCGGCGTGCTCGGGCTGGCTTTCGTGACCGAAGGAGCGATCCCGTACGCCGCGCGCGACCCGTTGCGCACCATTCCGGCGCTGGTGATCGGCTCGGCCGTGGCCGGCGCGATCTCAATGACCGCCGGCGCCGAACTGAAGGCACCGCACGGCGGCATTTTCGTGCTGCTGATCCCCAATGCCGTGACCCACCTGCTCAATTACGTGCTGGCCCTGGTGGTCGGTGTGGTGATCACTGCCATCGCGCTGCGCCTGCTCAAGAAGCCGGTTGCCGACGTCGTCGCCTGACGCACGTTTGCCGCGCGTTGCCGATCAGCTGTGCGCTTCCATCGCAGCTGATCGCTGACCCGCCTCATCGCTGACCGGTTTCACCGCTGCGCTGCGCACCGTCGTGCGCGGCCAGAGGCTTGCCCACCCCTTACCTGTCGCGTTCGCCACCTAGGCCACGCCCTTCTGTCCGGAGTCCTGCCATGACCGCCCTCGCCCACCGCCGCCACCGCCTGCTGTGCCTGTCGCTGACCCTGGCACTCACCCCGCTCGCCCACGCGCAGGATGCCGCCGATGCCTTCAAACTCAAGCTGGGCTACACCGGCGAAGCCGCCGCGATGATCGACGGTGGTCGCAAGCGCGGCGACGCCTACGCCGGCCAGCTGATGGTCGGCACCGACGTGGACATGGACCGCCTGTTCGGCTGGAACGGCGCCACGGTCAAGCTCTATGTCACCAACCGCCACGGCACCAACCTGTCCAACAGCAGCATTGGCAACAGCACCTCGGTGCAGGAAATCTACGGCGGCCAGGGCACCCGCCTGGCCAATTTCACCCTGCTGCAAAAACTCTTCAACGACCGCCTGGAACTGGAAGCCGGCCGCAGCGTGGCCAACATCCACTTCCTCGGCTCGGACCTGTGCCAGTACTTCCAGGGCAACTCCGCCTGCGGCAACCCCACCTTCGTGTTCCGCACCAGCAACTTCACCTACTGGCCGGTCTCCAGCTGGGCCGCACACGCCACCGCCTGGGTCACGCCCAAGGTCTATGTGCATGTGGGCGCGTATGAAGTGAACCCGGTGCAGGCCCAGGACGGCCAGCACGGCCTGAAGTGGAGCACCGACGACACTACCGGCGTAGTGGTGCCCTTCGCCATCGGCTACAAGAACAAGGGCGGCGACGGCACGCTGGCGGCACTGTACGAACTCGGTGGCTGGCAGGACAACTCCGACTACACCGACCCGCTGCGCGACCGCAACGGCAACCCCGCCGTGCTCAGCGGCCTGGGCTATGAGAACAAGCAGGGCCGCTCAGGCCTGTTTGGCCGCTTCGAACAACAGGTCACCAACCCCGACCCATCCGGCACCCGCGGCCTGACCGTATTCGCCGCCATGCTCAAGAGCACCGGCGGCCAGGCCATCGAAGACCATTTCGTGCAACTGGGCCTTGTGCAGAAAGGCACCTTCGCCAGCCGCCCGCAGGACAACATCGCCTTCGTCATCACCCAGCAGAAATACAGCGACGCAGCCATCGAAAACCTGCGTCTGGCCCGCGCCTCCGCCGGCGGCACCGGCACCCCGGCCGATAACCAGATCATGATGGAGCTGAGCTACGGCATCCAGGTCACCAAGCGCCTGCGCATCGCCCCCAACCTGCATTACGTCATCAACCCCGACCAGTTCAACGAAGCTACCCGCAGCACCGATCTGAAGAATGCATTGATTGCGGGCATGCGGATTGATTGGAATCTGTGACCCGTGGAGAAGCTGCGCGTGTTGCGCGCATGCTTGTAATGACCCATCACTGCCTAACGCCTGAGTTAAGCCGCCCCGCAGAGCGGCGTCGGCTTAGACAACTTAATAGGGGGCAGGCAGCGGCGCATAACTGTTCACCCCGATGTAGCGATCAAACGGCTCGCGCTCGGCTGCAGGAAGGCGGCTCCGTTGAATGCGAAGCGAGTAACCGCCATGCATGACGCCCGAGCTGACCAAAGCCCAATCCGCTACTTCCGATTCCGGCACGAACTCCCTTGTGCCAGGCGAAAGATCAGTGAACTCGGGCGGCGCCTCGAAGACGGACGCGTTGAACCCAGAGGGCGTAGCGGACTCCACGCTTAGCCAAAGCCACATCCCGCCAACTGCCGGATGAGAGATGTATGTCTTTACCAGAGGTGAGACATCGGCCGGTATTCCATCGGCTAGTAACCGACGAAAGTGGCTTAGCGAGCCGTGAGCTGCTCGGGCAGCGTGCGCGAGCTCCCCTTTGGGCATCGCCATAAACAGGGGTTCGTCTTGGGCTTGCTCAAATTTGCTGGCGGCATCGGGTTGACCAAGGCCCAGTACGCCGCGTACGAACCCAAGAATCTTACAGACTTTGCTCATTCCCGCTGCCCCTAGCGCCTGAATTAAGCCGGGCCGCGAAGCGGCTTCGGCTTGAATGAATTGCCAGGATTCATCACGAGTGTCGCGCAGGTAGTGGCGCATTGGTCTGGATCGACTCAAACACTGCGTCTGGATTGCTCTGGCACCAATAGCGGAAGTACAAGAATGGCTCCTTGCCCTCAAACAGATCAGTCGCGCTTGTCTCAGGATGGATCAAAAGCCTTGGCTGATGCCACTGTTGAGCCATAACGCCAATGCAGTTTTCCGAGCCAGCAACATCAAGCAGCCATGTGGCTTGCCCGCCAGCAATGCCTGCCAGCGGGCAAGCGCGCCAAGCGGCGGCTAGCATCTCTAGGACATTGGAGGATGCCGCAATGGAGAACGTCGCTCGGTGTGAGTCACAGTCATCTCCAGCGCAAACGCTGTCTCGGTCTGCTTTGATTTGGATTGTCGCAGCATCTGACATAAGCCCTATTACCTGAGTTGAGTCGCGCCGCGAAGCGGCGTCGGCTTGGACGAATTGTTAGACCTTACCACCACTGACTACAGACGCCGAGTCAAGCTTCCGGTGTAGGTAGGAAACAAGCGAGAACATGTCTACAGCATCCTGTTCCGGCATTGTCCACTCCGTCCGAGGTGCGTGCGCGACCGGATTACGGACGGCACCGAATACGCCTGTAAGGAGGTTCGCTACTCCCTTCTGCTCGCTCACTTCAGTCTCCGAGCTGAGCGAGTTCAACGCGATGATAGGTGACTTGGTGGAAAAAGCTGTGCTAACCAGGTCGGCACCGTCCGACTTGAGCCCGGACATTTTGCGAATGCGCTGGCCAAGCCCTTTGATGGCTTCGAAGACAGCGTGGAAATAGTTGTCTTGTAGCAGTTCAGCCCGGCAGTACTTAAAGACTTCGGGGTGGGTGGAGCGACACTCAAGAAGACCCTTCAGTCTTCCAGCCCGCGCCTGAGCGCCGGAGAGAGTTGATTCGCGAGTGGTGCGGACGACTTTGCCGTCTTCTCTAAGAGGGTGTTTACATAATTAACCAGTCAGCCGCGCCAGCAGCAATCGCGCTTGAGCCAGCCAAACCCACGCCTCGGCCACCTTGGGCA
>NZ_MDED01000028.1 GCF_002939885.1 Xanthomonas cucurbitae | reverse complement strand
ATGTTCGACTTGAATCTTCAGTGGGCGGCCCATTTCGATGACTGTCTGTGATGAGATGGCACTATTATATCATTATGTAAACACCCTCTAAGTGCCTGACTTAGCTGGGTATTCTGGCCGATTGATGATTCCGAGCGATGCACCTTGAGGTATCAATCTTGCCCAAGCCGCTGATGCTGTCGCGCTCGGCCGGGCTATCTGTCCGCTTTTTCTATTCCCATTGAACTGCGGGTCTGCGCTCGCTCGCGCCAGGGCGTTCGTCAACCTCTGCACGCGCTACCCCACGATGTGGCGCCCACAACCACTACGCCGCAGCTTCGTCATTTCCTTCCGCCCGGTCAGGAACTTCCCGATTGAGGCGTTCGGCGCCGATGCCCATAGTGCAGGCATCACCGATGCGAGCGCCATGAACACGACCTCCTCCCAGCTGGTTTCAGCGCTGATCAAGGGCATGCGCCGCGCCGAGTCTGCGCGGGTTGCCTCGCTTGCCTATCGCGCCGGGCCGGACGATCAGCTGGGGCGCTGCGGCACACCGGACAATGCCGAAAAGGTCCTCGAGATGTTCAAGCTCGATCCCGAGCAGATCCGCGATATGGGGCTGGTGGGGGTGGAGGAGCTGGGCGAGGCGGTGTGCCATGCCTGGTCGATCAATGCAGGCCAACTGGATCGCGTGGCGCAGTGGTTCACTGCACCACGCGTGGAGTTCGTGGGCAAGCACTGCAGGGAGCTGGTGCAGGCCGGGCGGATCGGACCAGTGCTGACCATGGCCCGCGAGCAGGCCTTGCTGCGTCATCGCTGAGTGTCAGCAGACCCTGTCGCGGCTCGGCGCTTTACGCTGGGCGGCGTAGCGGCAATACTGGCCGCCCGTCCGATCTCCGTTTCGTCAATGCGCCAGGTTCCGCTTGATTCACCCGCTGCTGCCAAAGCCAAATTGCTGGAAGAATTGCGCAACCTCGAGCAGGAAGAAGCGCAGCTCAAGTACGCTCAAACACTGGAAGCGTTCGACCAGGTCGTGGAAATACTGACCCAGTTCGCCAATCGCTTCAATACAAAACAGAAGTCACAGATCGCCTCGCTGGCCATGACGGGCAAGTCCAAGGGGCCGCTGTCGTCCACGGGCGAGGTGCTGGCCAAGTACTGGCTCCCACATTCGGGCGAAACCTGGTCCGGGCGTGGCCGTACGCCGCGCGCCTTCAAGGCCTGGGAAGGCACCAGTTCTTACAAGGAATGGAAGGCCAAGCATCCGGACAAGCGCTTTCCGCTCTATCCGGGCTGATCGTTTCTAGCCGATCGATTGGGTGTTGAACCGCCGCCGCACCGCGTCGAAGACGGTGCCCGGTGGGGCTGTGCCGCGATTGGCTCGCCGCCGCCCTGGGGCAACGGCGAGCCATCCTCACCTCAGGCTATTGATCGCTCTTGCACTCGAGCACCGAGACGCTGCGCGGTGGGGCAAGGAATTCGCCTGCGCCGGCCGGCATCATGTCCACGTCCAATGCTTCGTCGGTCGACAGCGCCAGCTGCCAGTGCACCGGCTCGTCGGTCGCGGGCAGGGTGAAGCTCACGCCCTCGTGGTAGGCGTTGATGACGATCAACAAGGTCGCGTCGTTGGCCAGCTCCTTGACGCCGGAGGTTTGCGCCTTGCCTTCCAGCAGCAGGCCCACCGAGCGCGCGCCAGCGTCGGTCCAGTGCGCATCTTCCATCTCGCTGCCGCCGGGATTGAGCCAGGTGAGATCGCGTACTCCGGCGTCCTCGTTGTACTGGCCATTGAGGAAGCGTCCGCGCGACAGGATCGGATAGCGCTTGCGCAGCTGGCTCAGTGCCTTGACGAAGTCGGTCAGGCGCCCGTCGGTGGGATCGTGTTCCCAGTTCAGCCAGGTGATTTCGTTGTCCTGGCAATAGGTGTTGTTGTTGCCGCCCTGTGTCTGCGCACGCTCGTCGCCGGCCAGTAGCATCGGCGTGCCTTGAGACAGGAACAGCGTGGCGAGCAGGTTCTTCATCTGCCTTTCGCGAATCTGCATGATTTCGACATCGTCGCTCTCGCCTTCCGCGCCGTAATTGCACGACCCGTCGTTGGATGAGCCGTCGCGATTGTCTTCGCCGTTATCGATGTTGTGCTTTTCGTTGTAGCTCACCAGGTCGCGCAAGGTGAAGCCATCGTGGGCGGTGATGAAGTTCACCGACGCCCAGGGCCGGCGCCCGCGGCGATCGAACAGATCGGCCGAGCCGGTGAAACGGGTGGCAAATTCCGCCAGCTTGCCGTCTTCGCCCTTCCAGAACTCGCGCGCGTTGTCGCGGAACTTGTCGTTCCATTCCGACCAGCCCGGCGGGAAATGACCCACCTGGTAGCCGCCAGGCCCGCAATCCCAGGGTTCGGCAATCAGCTTGACTTCCGATAGCAGCGGGTCCTGATTACAGGCGTCCAAAAAGCCGCCGCGTTGATCGAACCCGCTCGGCTCGCGCCCAAGAATGGTGGCCAGATCGAAGCGGAATCCATCCACATGCATCTCGCCGGCCCAGTAGCGCAGCGAATCGTTGACGAACTGGATCACCCGCGAATTGCTCAGATTGAGCGTGTTGCCGGTGCCGGTGTCGTTGATGTAGTAGCGCTTGTCTTCGGCCAGGCGGTAGTAACTCGCGTTGTCGATGCCCTTGAACGAGAGCGTCGGCCCCAGCTCGCTGCCTTCGGCGGTGTGGTTGTAGACCACGTCCAGAATCACCTCCAGCCCCTGCTTGTGCATGGCCTTGACCATGTCGCGGAACTCATCGCGGTGGCCGCTGGAGAGATAACGCGACTTCAGCGCGAAGAAGCTGATGGTGTTGTAGCCCCAATAATTGCGTAGCCCCTTGTCCAGCAGGTGCTGGTCGTCCAGATACGCGTGTACCGGCAGCAATTCCACTGCCGTCACGCCCAGGTCCTTGATGTATTGCAGTACCTGCGGCTGCGCCAGGCCGGCACAGGTGCCGCGCACGGCTTCCGGCACCTGCGGGTTGCGCATGGTGTAGCCGCGCACGTGGGTTTCGTACACCACCGTCTCGTTCCAGGGCGTGAGCAGGCGCGCGTCGTCTTCCCAGTCATAGGTGTCTTCGACCACGACGCATTTGGGCATGAACGGCGCACTGTCGCGCTCGTCGAAACTCAGATCGCCATCCGGGTGGCCCACCGTGTAGCCGTAGAGTTCGTCGGCCCAGATCAGGTCGCCTTCCAGCTCGCGCGCATACGGGTCCAGCAGCAGCTTGTTGTGATTGAAGCGATGCCCCTCGGTCGGCGCGTACGGGCCATGCACCCGGTAGCCGTAGCGCTGCCCCGGTTTGGCATCGGGCAGATAGCCATGCCAGATTTCATTGGTGTATTCGGGCAGGTCCACGCGTGTTTCGTTTCCCTGTTCGTCGAACAGGCACAGCTCTACGCGCGTGGCGTGTGCGGAAAATAGGCAGAAATTGGTGCCCTTGCCGTCGAAGACGGCGCCGCGGGGAAACGGACGCCCCTGGCGGATGCGGGAGGGGGTGGCGTAAGCCGCGCTTGCTGGACGTCGCATGGAGGAGTCTCGGGTGAGCCGGCATGCCGGCATTGAAGGGGCTCAAGCATTGCGGTTCCAAGCGTGCAAGACGCGTTACGGCAATCCGGGTGCGGCGTGAGGGTGTTGTGTGAGTTGCATGTGCGGATAAACGGTTGTGACGGTATGAGGTGCGGGCCTTCCGCGCGCAGGACGGCTCCGCTGCGGCAAGCAGGCCGCCGCGCTGCCAGCAGGCATGCGTTGGCGTGCGAGTTCTGACGGCTCGGTGCTTGAGCGTGGTGCAGACGCCCTGCTAGCATCCAACCCACTGGGGATGCGCGGCGTTCGTGTTGCTGCAACAGGCCCGGGCGCCATTGCTTCTACATTCATCGCTTCCATATTCTCGGGGCCGTCGCATCGCAGTCCGGTCGTCGCGCGCAGGCAGCTGCCCTGGATGTGCGACCGTTCCGGCGCACGTACGGGCTTGGGTCACCTCGTCACCAGACTCCGACCATGCCCAGGCCGCGCCGTACACCTGTCGCGATGAAGATCGCCATTCTTTCGCGCAACAGCAAACTGTATTCGACCCGTCGGCTTATCGAAGCCGGCCGCAAGCGTGGGCATACGGTGCGCATCCTGGATCCGTTGCGCTGTTACATGCGCATCGCCGCCGACGGTTTCAGCCTGCACTACAAGGGCAAGCCGATCACCGGGTTCGATGCGGTGATCCCGCGCATCGGCGCCTCGGTCACCCGCTACGCCAGCGCCGTATTGCGCCAACTCGAGTTCATGGGAACCTATACGCCCAATCCTTCCGACGCGATCCTGCGCTCGCGCGACAAGCTGCGTGCGCACCAATTGCTGGCGGCGCAGGGCATCGACATGCCCATCACGGTGTTTGGCGACAACCCTGACGACACCCAGGACTTGTTGTCGATGCTCGGCCCGCCGCCGCACGTAGTGAAGTTGAACGAAGGTGCGCAGGGCGCCGGGGTGATCCTGACCGAAAAGGCCAGCGCCTCGCGCGGGGTGGTGGAAGCGCTGCGCGGGTTGTATGCCAACTTCATCGTGCAGGAGTTCATCGGCGAAGCGGAAGGGGCCGACCTGCGCTGTTTCGTGGTCGGCGACCGCGTCGTCGCCGCCATGCGCCGCCAGGCCGCCGAAGGCGACTTCCGCTCCAATCTGCACCTGGGTGGCAGCGCCGCCATGGCCGAGGCCAGCGCCCAGGAGCAGGAAGTGGCGGTTCGCTCGGCCCGCGCGCTCGGCCTGGCCGTGGCGGGAGTGGACCTGATCCGCTCCGCGCGCGGCCCACTGGTGCTCGAGGTCAATTCGACCCCGGGTCTCGAAGGGATTGAAGGCGTCTGCGGCGTTGATGTGGCGACCCACATCATCGAGCATCTGGAGCAGGCTGGCCGTTGATCGGTCTGGCAGCATTTTATCGAAAAATTAACTAAAAAATAATCTCTGCCCCGCTAGCCTCTGCCGACCGTAGCTCCGCTCTCGGCAGTGACGGTGATCGGGAAGAACGTTTGGCCCGGGTGTCCCAGTGGCGCCCGGGCCTTTTTGTGACGGCTTGTTGGTTGCCGTGTTCAGGTTTACATTTCAGCAATCATCGAGTCATAGACGGACAGGCAATGCCATGAAAGGACCTCTGCTGCCGTGCATTGCTTCATCCGCCGGTGCGGCGGCCATGCAACTCGATGCCTGGCGGCCGTCCGCTTTACGGGCAGGGCGGATGCGGCGCGGCCAGCGCGCCGGCGTTAGCTGGGCACAAACCGGCACCGAAGCGCGCTGCAATGGCGTGCTTGTCCTGCAGCGCCTGCGGCTGGCGCCGCAGGGGAGCGGCGACGCCATGCAACTCACGCCAGAGTCAAGCGAGGCAGTGTTCAATGGCCGGCAATTGGCCAACATGCCGTTGACCAAGGCAGGCGAAGACGATCGGATGATCCGTCAGCGCGGTCGCGCCGTTGGGCTGTGTTTTCCCACCACGCAATGCATGACGGGCGCCGATGGCGCCGGCTACAAGACGGTAACAAAGACAAATTGACGCGGTTGCAACGCCGCCATGTGCGGACGCAGTCGGGGATGTGACCCAACAACGAGGTTCCAGTGCGAATTCTAGTAATCGAAGACAACAGCGACATCGCCGCCAATCTGGGCGACTACCTCGAAGACCGCGGCCACACGGTGGATTTCGCCGCCGATGGCGTGACCGGCCTGCACCTGGCGGTGGTGCACGAGTTCGACGCCATCGTGCTCGACCTCAACCTGCCGGGCATGGACGGCATCGAAGTCTGCCGCAAGCTACGCAACGAAGCGCGCAAGCAGACCCCGGTACTGATGCTCACCGCGCGCGATTCACTGGACAACAAGCTGGCCGGTTTCGACTCCGGCGCCGACGACTACCTCATCAAGCCGTTCGCGTTGCAGGAAGTGGAGGTGCGCCTGAACGCCCTGTCGCGTCGCGGCAAAGGCGTGCACACCCGCGTGCTGGAAACCGGAGATCTGGAATACAACCTGGACACGCTGGAAGTGCGCCGTCGCGGCAAGTTGCTGCAGCTCAACCCCACCGCGCTGAAGATCCTGCAGGCGCTGATGGAAGCCTCGCCCGCCGTGGTCACCCGCCAGGAACTGGAAACCCGCGTCTGGGGCGAAGAGCTGCCGGATTCGGATTCGTTGCGCGTGCACATCCATGGCCTGCGCGCGGTGGTCGACAAGCCGTTCGATGTGCCGATGATCCAGACCCGCCACGGCATCGGCTACCGCATCGCCTCGCCCGATGCCTGAGCGTCGTCCTTCCGGAGACATGTGTTGCTTGGGGCATACCGTTCTGGCCCCAGAGGATCTCCGTTATTTCAGTGATTGATGTAAAGTTGGCAAATCGACGCAAAATATTACGTCGATAGGTTGTAGGTGGATAGCAAGCATGTCTAAACAACGAGGAGAGTGAGTGATGAGAAAGTTATTCGCTATTGTCATGTTGGCTGGGCTGTCACTTGGGGCAGGGTCTGCAGCAGCTGCCAAGGCGTCATGCACTATTTGCACTTCCACTAGCTACGATTTAGGGTGGCTTGGAACATGGTCTTTTGACACTGGTTGCCATTCAGCGCCCTCTTGTTCCAACCCATTTTGATCGCTATAGGTTTGCAATGGCGGTCCAAGTGGACCGCTATTTTTGCGGAGTGTAATTTTCTGATTTTTGTGATTATCTGCAATATCGGCAGCCTTCCGCCGGTCCCGCCATGAGGCCCGAATTAGTGGGGCGAATCAGCAAAAGCCGAAACAGGCGGCGTCTACGCACCCGCATCATTCTGTCGTTCTTGTTGTTCGGTACTGGGCTGGTGATCCTGTTCGCGCTTGCGACTGTCTGGGCCAATCGATACATCGAAACCAAGATGATCGAGGACGTGATGAATCGCAACATCGAAGTGATGGCGCGGTCATATGCGGCGAGTCCGGATGTGAAGCCTACGCTTCAAGTCGAAGAGATGTACGCGCGTGCGGTCAATCCTAACGATCCGGAGGCGATGGCGCGGCTTGCGCGAGATTTCCCAGGGTGGGGAAAGATGCAAGAAGGCATCCAGGGCTACAGCGGAACAGATGAATTCAACAAACCGCTCGTGTACAAGGTTGCGGTGCGAAAAACGCCAAATGCCTGGTTTTTCCTCGCTTACGATACGACGCGAGCCAGTGTTGCGCAGGATAGGTTAAGAGCCTGGTTGTATGTTGCGGTGTTGTTGTTTGGTTTTTTCTCGCTGCTGATCGGTCGGTGGTCGGCGTCCAAGGTGATGCGTCCGGTGTCGGATCTGGCCGCGCGCCTGCGTGCCTACCGCGGCGGCACCAGCGAGCCCAAGCCGCTGGCCGCGCACTTCCCGGACGATGAGGTGGGCCAGCTGGCCGAAGCGCTGGACGACTACTCTGCACGGCTCACCGAAGTGGTACAGCGCGACCGCGAATTCAACGCCGACGTCAGCCACGAACTACGCACCCCGTTGGCGGTGATCCGCGGTGCCACCGAATTGCTGCTGACCAAGCCCAATCTCGACGAGAAGGTGCTGCAACGGCTGCAACGCATCCAACGTGCCGAGCAACAATGCAGCGACCTGATCGGCTCGCTGCTGCTGCTCTCGCGCAACGAACGCGGGCAGGGCAGCAGCAACGTGACCAAGGTGGCCGAACAGTTGATCGACTCGCACCGCGCCCAACTTGGCGGTAAACCGCTGGAGCTGCTGCTGGAAGGCGAGCGTGACCTGGTCATCGACGCGCCCGAGTCCGCACTGTCGGTGGCACTCGGCAACCTGATCGGCAATGCGGTCAAATACACCCAGGACGGCCAGGTACGCGTACGCGTGCTCGGCGACGCGGTGGATGTCATCGACTCCGGCCCGGGCCTGAGCGAGGAAGACGCCGCCAAACTGTTCCAGCGCGGCTATCGCGGCACCCACGCCGGCCATTCCCAGGGCGGCGGCATCGGCCTGTCGATCGTCAGCCGCTTGTGCGACCTGTACGGCTGGCGCGTGAGCGTACGGCCGGGGCAAGAGCGCGGCGTCATCGCAACACTAGCGTTCCGTCGCTAACCAACCAATCGAGCTTGCGTAGGAGCGCACCCGGGCGCGAGGGCTTTGTACGCAGACCTCATCCGGAGATGGGGCGGTCCACGGTGTCCCCACGTGCTGGCGATGTCAGTGCGGAAAGGAGCACACTGGGGGCGGTTGAGCGTCGCACAGCGCAGCACAAAACGCGGAAAAGGGTCTTATCAGGTGCAGCGGAAGCCCAAAGATCCGTTCGATGTCAGCGTATATAGCGGAGGTACGCCGCATGTAACACGCGGGCCTCGTACTCAAGGTGTGCTTTATCGCCATCGTTGGTAATTACATCATCAGCCAGCGCAAGTCGCTCACAACGTTCCGCTTGTGCGGCAATCATCTTATCGGCCAGCACCGGCGCGCTGCCATCGCGCTGCACCAATCGGTCGCGCTGCAGTTCCACTGGCGCGTCCACCACCAAGATGCGGTCCAGCCAGGGATAGGTTGTTCTTCCCCCCGCTTCGGTAAGAAGCGGAATGGCGACAATTGCATAAGGACCCTTGGCTGCCAGCGCAGTGCGTCGCAGCTCCGTCCGGATGGCCGGGTGGGTCACCGTTTCCAATGCCTGGCGTTGGCTTGGATCGGCAAATACGATCTCGCGGAGTGCCCGTCGGTCCAGCGTGCCATCCGGCAACAGGATGCTCGGCCCGAAGCGGTCCACGATGGCATCGAGAATCGGTCCTGGCGCCACGACCTGCCGCGCCACGACATCGGCATCGATCACCGGCACGCCCAACTTCTCGAACTCGGCCGCAAGGGCGCTCTTGCCGGAAGCAATGCCACCGGTGAGGCCGACGATGAAGTCGCTCATCGTCGTGCCGTGCTCAACGCAGGCCTGCAAAGCGCAGGTAGCCGTCCACCAGGTCGTTACCCCAGAAGAACACCACCCAGCCGGCGATGGCGAGGTAGGGGCCGAACGGGATCGGGGTGGCGCGGTCGCGGCCCTTGGCGACCAGCCAGATGGAGCCGAGGATGGCGCCGACCAGCGAGGAGATTAGGATGATGGGCAGGATGCCTTTCAGCCCGCACCAGGCACCGAGCGCCGCCAGCAGCTTGAAGTCGCCATGGCCCATGCCTTCCTTGCCGGTGAGCTGTTTGAACAGCCACCACACCGTCCACAGCGACACATAACCGACTGCCGCGCCGAGCAGGGCAGGCTTGGCCGGCATGTAGAGATTGTCCATCGAGCCGACCAAGCCCAGCCACATCAGCGGTAGGGTCAGCTGATCCGGCAGCAGCTTGTGACGGACGTCGATGCCGGACATCGCCACCAGAAAGCAACTCAGCACGATCGCGCCGAAGCCCTGCCAACCGAAGCCGAAGCGCCACACGCTGGCCACGCACAGGAAGGCCGTGAGCAGCTCCACCAACGGGTACTGGATGGAGATCGGCTGGCCGCTGTAGCGCGATTTGCCACGCAGCAGTACCCAACTCAGGACCGGGATGTTCTCCCACCACTTGAGCTTGTCGCCGGTGACCGGGTCGTGCGAGGGCTCCACCACGATCCCCGGCGGCGGCGGCTCGTACAGCTCCGGCAGCTCCAGGATCTCGCGCGCATCGCGCCGCCACTGCCACTCCATGCGCTTGGGCAAGCGCAGGATCACCACATTCAGGAAGCTGCCGATCAGCAGCCCCAGTCCGGCCGCGGCGGGAAAGCCGAGACCGGGATGCTGGTCGAGAAATGCCATTAAGTCTTAACCCACCACTGCGCCGAGTTTGAAGATCGGAAGATACATGCCGATGACCATGCCTCCTACAACAACGCCGATAAAGACCATAATCATCGGTTCGAGCAGACTGCTGAGTGCATCCACGGCATTGTTCACCTCCTGCTCGAAGTATTCCGCTACCTTGAAGAGCATGGCATCTAGCGCGCCCGCTTCTTCGCCAATTGCAGTCATTTGAATGACCATGTGTGGGAAAAGGTTTACCTGTTTCATCGCCATGTTGACAGGGTATCCCACGGATACATCGTCACGCATGCGGAGCACCGCATCTTCGTAAACGCGATTACCAGTGGCGCCAGCAACAATGCCCAGCGCCTCCACCAGTGGGACGCCAGCCTTGAAGGTAACAGCAGTCGTGCGCGCGAAGCGCGCAATCGAACTGTTATGCATGATCTGACCAATAACAGGTACTCTCAATATAAGTCTGTCCATGGCATGTTGCATGCTCGGCGAGCGCTTATAGGCGAAGATGAAGCCAGCAATGGTGCCTGCTACAACGAAAAGCATGATCCACCAGTAGCTCACCATGAAACGTGACGCTCCAACGATCATTTGGGTAAAGGCAGGTAACTCGGCGCCGAAGCCTTTAAAAACCTCTTCAAATTGAGGAACAACAAAAATGAGCAGGATGGCGCTGACAATAAGGGCAACTGCGATCACCATGGCTGGGTAAAATAGGGCCTTTTTGATCTTGCCCTTTAGCGCTTCTATGTTTTCTTTATAAGTGGCCACCGTATCTAGTACTGTCTCTAAAACACCTGCACCTTCACCTGCTCGCACGAGATTTCGGTAGAGTTCATCAAACTGTACGGGATGCTTGCTGATTGATTCGTAGAGCGAGGATCCGCCCTCGATATCCGTTTTTACTTGGCCTACCATCTTTTTCATACGTGGGTTTTTGTGACCCTCACCGATGATCTCGAGTGAGCCTACAATCGGCACCCCCGATTTCATCATGGTCGCCATCTGGCGGCTGAAAAATGCAATATCTTTTGGCGTAATTTTCTTGCCTGCAGCGCCGAACAGCGGCTTGGGCTTGAGCTTGACTACCGAAGGATTGATACCTTGGCGGCGAAGTTCCGCACGCAACATGTTCATGTTGCGCGCAGTCTGCTCGCCTTTCATCTTGATTCCGCGCTTATCGGTTCCTTCCCAGAGGAATAGCTGTATCTGTTGACCGGTGCTGCGGTCCACCGTTTGCTTCTTTATGGCATTACGTGCGACAGACATTGCGAGTTCTCCCCATCGGCCATCCCCAGGCCGGAGCTAGCGGCATGATAGCGCGTTTGAGGAAGCTCGGCATTGGGATGTAAAGAAGGGCGTGCGCCTCAAAGTGCGCATCAAATGGGACTGAAAGTGACGAGAAGCGTCACTTTGTCTGGAAGGTCGCAGTTATCGGAATTCGCTGTTCCATTCTCCTAAACACCTGGAATCATTGCCTTCGGGAAATGCGCCTGGGGGCTAGTGGTAAGTTGGCACGCAACCTGCATGATCCTAATCGCAAGACAACTGCGGGCCGGCTCTAAGACACTCTCAGCCTGCCCCAATTCCAACAACCTCTTGGGGATACAACTTATGAAGAAGCAACAAGGCTTTACTCTGATCGAACTGATGATCGTCGTCGCGATCATCGCTATCCTTGCCGCCATCGCACTGCCGGCCTATCAGGACTACACCGTTCGCGGCCGTGTCTCTGAAGCGATGGTTGCCGCATCTGCCGCCAAGACGGTGGTTGCCGAAAATGCCGCCAACGGCTCTGCCCTGAATAGCGGTTGGACTGCTCCTACGGCAACCACCAATGTTGCCAGCGTAGCCGTTGCGGCCGCCACTGGTAACATCACTGTGACCACCACTGCCAAAGCCGGTGACGGTACGATCATTTTCGCTCCCACGGCTAACGGCGCGGCACTGGCTTCCGGCACCGTTCCTACCGATCGTATTTCTTGGGATTGCAAGGGCGGTACCTTGGCTGCCAAGTATCGTCCTGCTGAATGCCGCGCCTAATATTCTGAATTGTCACCCGCTGTTACAGCGAAGCTAGCTTGCCAAGCCCGCAGATGCGGGCTTGGCTTTTTTGGATTTTTTTTGCGAAAAGCCTTGGAAATAAGAGAGTTCTGTTACTCTGAGTGGAGAGGATTGTGATGAGTGCAGTCGCGGCGAACTTAGTAGGGATTACAGGCATTGCACGCCGCTTGGTGCAAGACGGAGCATTGGATGAAACAAGTGCCCGTACCGCCATGGACCAAGCTGCGGCGGCGAAGATTCCGCTTCCACAATGGTTCTCCGAGAGAAAGCTGGTTTCAGCGTCTCAACTAGCAGCGGCAAACGCAGTCGAGTTCGGCATGCCGCTAATGGACGTATCGGTGTTCGACGCCAGCCAGAACGCGATCAAGCTGGTCAGCGAGGAGTTGCTCCAGAAGCACCAGGTGCTGCCGCTGTTCAAGCGCGGGAACCGGTTGTTCGTGGGGGTGAGCAACCCGACCCAGACCAGGGCGCTTGATGACATCAAGTTTCATACGAACCTGGTGGTCGAGCCGATCCTGGTGGACGAGGACCAGATCCGTCGCACCTTGGAGCAATGGCAAGCTAGCAACGCATCGCTTGGTTCATCGCTGGGGGGCGATGACGAAGAGATGGGCGACCTGGACGTCTCGGCCGGCGACGAAGACATGGGCGCCGGCGGGGATGCCGGGGTCGATGCCAAGGGTGATGACACGCCGGTGGTGAAATTCGTCAACAAGGTGTTGGTGGATGCGATCCGGCGGGGAGCCTCCGATATCCATTTCGAGCCTTATGAAGACGACTACCGTGTTCGCTTGCGCATCGATGGGCTGCTGAAGAACGTGGCCAAGGCGCCGGTGAAGCTGAGCCAGCGGATTGCGGCGCGGTTGAAGGTGATGTCGCAGCTGGATATCGCCGAGAAGCGGGTGCCGCAGGATGGGCGCATCAAGCTTAATCTGTCCAAGACCAAACAGATCGACTTCCGTGTGAGTACCTTGCCGACGCTGTTCGGCGAGAAGGTGGTGCTACGTATCCTGGATGGCAGTGCGGCCAAGCTGGGGATCGAGAAGCTAGGTTACGAGGCGGACCAGCAGAAGCTGTTCCTGGATGCGATCCACAAGCCCTACGGGATGGTGCTGGTGACCGGGCCGACCGGTTCGGGCAAGACGGTGTCCTTGTATACGGCGCTGGGTATCCTCAACGATGAGACGCGCAACATCTCTACTGCCGAGGATCCGGTTGAAATTCGCCTGCCTGGCGTCAATCAGGTGCAGCAGAACAACAAGCGCGGCATGACCTTTGCGGCGGCCTTGCGCTCGTTCCTGCGCCAGGACCCTGACATCATCATGGTCGGCGAAATTCGCGACCTGGAGACGGCCGAGATTGCGATCAAGGCGGCGCAGACCGGCCATATGGTGCTGTCCACGTTGCATACCAACGATGCGCCACAGACCATCGCGCGCTTGATGAACATGGGGATTGCGCCGTACAACATCACCTCGTCGGTGACCTTGGTCATTGCGCAGCGCCTGGCGCGGCGGTTGTGCAACAACTGCAAGCGCAAGACCAGCTTGCCAGAGCATGCGTTGCTGGCCGAAGGGTTTACGCAACAGCAGATCGACCAGGGCATTACGCTGTATGAGGCGGTCGGTTGCGATGACTGCACCGAGGGCTACAAGGGCCGTACGGGTATCTACCAGGTCATGCCGATGACCGACGAGATCGGTGCGATCGTGCTGGAAGGCGGCAATGCGATGCAGATCGCCGAGGCGGCGCAGAAGATCGGTATCCGCGACTTGCGGCAGTCGGCCTTGATGAAGGCCGCGCATGGGGTGACCAGCCTGGCGGAGATCAATCGGGTGACCAAGGACTAAACGCCCTCATCCGCCCTTCGGGCACCTTCTCCCGCGAGCGGGAGAAGGGAGTCTGGTCGGCGTGTGTTGTGGCTTGGTTTCTGCTATCTGCTTCAGTGGTCGCGATCTGCGGCAATCGGCCTTGATGAAGGCCGCGCATGGGGTGACCAGCCTGGCGGAGAGCAATCGGGTGACCAAGGACTAAGCGCCCTCATCCGCCCTTCGGGCACCTTCTCCCGCAGGCGGGAGAAGGGAGTTTAGTCGGTGTGTGTTTGCCGCTTGGTGTTCTGCTATCTGCCTCAGTGGTCGCGATCTGCGGCAGTCGGCCTTGATGAAGGCCGTACATGGGGTGACCAGCGTGGCGGAGATCAACCGGGTGACCAAGGACTAAGCGCCCTCATCCGCCCTTCGGGCACCTTCTCCCGCAAGCGGGAGAAGAGAAGGCGGAGAGTTTGTGTTCGCTGCCCATACTCAACTGACAGTGCTTGCTACGTTCTGTTATTGGCTCCTGGAAGTGGTGAATCCGGGCGCGAGATAGGTTGCGCGCAAAGGTAGGCTGGGCGTGTGCTGCTAGGTTCCTGGCTTCGGCCTAGCGACAGCAATCGAAGCTGCAGCGCTTTTACGATCTCGCATCCCTGATACCCAATCCGGGCTCATCTACTCCATCCCCAACTTCTTCAGCTTGTAACGCAGCGCGCGAAACGTGATGCCCAGTTGGGCGGCGGTCCGGGTCTTGTTCCAGCGGTTTTCTTCCAGCGCTTTCTGGATTGCGGCGCGTTCGAGCTGTTCGATGTAGGAGGGCAGGGCGGCCGAGGTGGGGTCGATGTCGACCACCGCTTCGCGCGGTTCGATGATGGCCGTGCCGGGGCCGGTTGCCAGGCGGCCGCCGTGAGCGGGCAGGCGCAGGTCGGTGGCGCTGATCTGGTCGTCTTCGGCCAGGGCCAGGGCGCGTTCGAGGATGTTTTCCAGTTCGCGCACGTTGCCGGGGAAGCCGTATTGGTCCAGCGCGTCCAGGGCCGAAGGCGTCAAGAGCGGGATCGGCCGCCCGTGGCTGTGCGCGAGCCGCGCGATGATGGCGGCCGCCAGTTGCGGCAGGTCGCCGCCGCGTTCGCGCAGCGGCGGCACGCGCAGTTCGATCACGTTGATGCGGTAGTACAGGTCGTGCCGGAAGCGGCCGTCGGAAACCAGGTTGCCCAGGTCCTTGTGCGTGGCCGAAAGGATGCGCACATCGACCAGCGATTCGCTGGAGGCGCCGACCGGGCGTACCGACTTTTCCTGGATGGCACGCAGCAGCTTGACCTGCATCTGCAACGGCAGCTCGGCTACTTCGTCCAGGAACAGGGTGCCGCCATTTGCGGCCTGGAACAGGCCGGGCTTGTCGGCATGTGCGCCGGTGAAGCTGCCTTTCTTGTGGCCGAAGAATTCGCTTTCCATCAATTCGGCGGGAATGGCGCCGCAGTTGACCGGAATGAACGGCCCGGCGGCGCGCGCGCCCTGTTCGTGGATGGTGCGCGCCACCAGTTCCTTGCCCACGCCCGATTCGCCGACGATGTAGACCGGCGCCTGGCTGCGTGCGACCTTGGCGATGGTGGCGCGCAGGCTCTCCATCGCGGTGGAGGCGCCGAGCAGGCGGCTGGCCTGCTCCGGCGGCGGCGCCGGGGGGGCGGGGCGGTCGCGGTTGTTCAATTCCAGCGCGTGCTTGACCAGGCCGCGCAGCACGCTGATGTCCACGGGCTTGCTGACGAAGTCGAAGGCGCCGGCCTTGAGCGCTTCCACCGCCAGGTCCATGCTGCCGAAGGCGGTAATCATCGCCACCGGTGTCTGCGGGTAATGCTTGGAGATCTCGGTGACCAGCTCGATGCCGTTGCCGTCGGGCAGGCGCATGTCGGTCAGGCACAGGTCGTAGGGGTTGCTGGCCAGCAGTTCGCGCGCTTCGGCCAGATTGGCGGCGGTGCTGATGCGCAGGCCCATCCGCCCCAGGGTGAGAACAAGCAGTTCGCGGATGTCGCGTTCGTCGTCGACGACCAGGGCGCTTTTCGGTTCGTTCATATTCCCCACGATAGCCCAGCGCGATGACGGACGACAATTGTCGGCGCGATTGGGGCTGCAGCGCCATCCCGCTGCCGCGTTGAAGGCGAGGTTCCGGGAGGGAATGCCGGCAGTTGGGCCGGCCGGCAGCGCAACCAAGCGTGCCGGCAACCGGTTGGCTTACTTACCCAGCAATCCGTTTGGCCCCTGCAGCAGGATGCGGAAGCAGGCGCCTCCGCCGGGAACCGGTACGTAGTCCAGTTGCGCCTGATTGGCGCGGCACAGCTCCTGGGCGATGTACAGCCCAAGCCCGGTGCCGTGTTCGGAGGTGGTGTAGAAGGGGCGAAACAGCTGGGCGGCGACTGTTTCCGGAATGCCAGGCCCCCGATCGACCACGTCGATGACGGCCATGCGCTCCTGGTGTTCGACGCGCAGCTTCACCCGCGCCGGTTCGTCCATGACCCGGCCGTACTTGAGGGCGTTGTGCACCAGCGCGGTCAGGATCTGGTAGAGGTGCTTGGGGTCGATCAGCGCGTGCACCGCGCTGCCCTGGATGCTGGCCTCCAGGATGTCGGTTTCCATCGACAGCGTCTGCCGGTACTCGACCACGAAGCGGCGCACGAAGGCGGCCAGATCCAGGTTTTCAGGATTGGCGCGCTCGCGGCGGGCCAGCCCGAGTACGCTTTCGACGATGCCGTTGGTGCGCTGGCACTGCTGGTGGATGATCTGCAGCAGGCGTTGGTCGGCTTCGCCGATATCCGGGGATTCTTCCAGTAGCTGGCAGGCGTAGTTGATTGCGGCCAAGGGGTTGCGGATCTCATGGGCCAGGCTGGCCGAGAACCGGCCCATGGCCGAGAGTGTGAGCGATTCGGCACGCCGCGACACCACGCTGGAATCGTCCAGGAACACCAGGACCAGGTCGCTGTCGGCCAGCAGGCGAACGAAGCGCGGCTGCACCTCGGGGCGGTCGGCGCCCAGTTGCAGAGGCGATTCTTCCTGGCGCCAGCCGCTGCGCCAGCGTTGCAGCCGGCGCGCCAGTTCCGGGGTGAGCGTGGCCAGCGACAGGTCGGTGGTGGCCACGCGCTGATCGGCATCGCCCAGCAGTGCCAGCGCCGCTTCGTTGGCCAGGCTGATGCGGTTGTGCGCGTCGATCACCAGCACGCCGGTACGCAGGCGGCGAATGATGAGCTCATTGATCTCGTACAGATTGGCGACCTGCGCGCCGCGTTGGTCGGCCAGCGCCTGGTTGCTGCGCGCGCGCGAGGCGATCTGATGGCAGATGTAGGCCACCGCCACGTAGCTGGTGGCGAACATCGCCAGCTCTGCCAGCGGGCGGTTGGCGCCGCCGCCTTCCAGCAGGGTCCACAGGTATTCGAGCACGATCGCGGCGCTGGCCACCACCGCCATGCCCATGCCGTAACGTAGCCGCAGCAGGATGGAAGCCGCAGCCACGTTGAACAGCAGCATCATCGCGATGCCGGCGCTGGCACCGGGCAGGGCGTGGGTGGCCAGGGTGGCGGCCAGGATGTCGGCCAGCACCGTGCACAGCACGGTGGCGGTCAGCCGGCGCTCGGTGCGGCCCCAGAACAACAACGGGATGGCCATGGACAGGTAGCCGATGGCTACTGCCGCGGCCAGGCGCGGATAACGCGGCTCGGGGACGGCATCGGACAGCGGGCTGAAGACCAGGGCGGCGATCAGGCCGGCCACCAGCACCCGGTACAGCGAGAAGAAATACAGCTCGCGCTGTGGCGCCGACCGGATCCGGTCGATGAGCGATGCGCTGAATGCCACGCCGGAACCCCTTGCTGGAACGTGCCGCGAGTATAGGCAGCTGTACGGGTGCCGGCAGCCTCCGGAGACGGCTCGGGTGCGCCGCAAGCGCGGGGAGTCGGCCGCCTATATGGCGGAATTTTGCGCCGCACGGCGTGGTCGGCCACAATAGGCGGCCCGCTCGCGTGGTCCGACGTGCCGCCCCCCGCGGTCTGCCTCGCACGCAGCGGTCGTTTCCTTTTCCCACGGTGACGCATGAATTTCCACGAATACCAGTCAAAACAACTGCTTGCCGAGTACGGCATCCCCGTTCCGGCCGGCAAGGTCGCAGCGACCCCGGACGAAGCGGTTGAAGTCGCCAATTCCCTGGGCAAGGGCCCCTGGATGGTGAAGGCGCAGATCCACGCGGGCGGCCGCGGCAAGGCTGGCGGCGTCAAGTTCTGCAAGACCACCGATGACGTGAAGGCCGCAGCGGCCAAGATGCTCGGCACCAAGATGGCCACCTACCAGACCGCTGGCGTCGAGTTGCCGATCAATCTGGTGCTGGTGACCACCGCCGGTGAGATCGTCAAGGAGCTGTACCTGTCGATCCTGGTCGACCGCGGCACCAAGACCATCACCTACATCGCCTCGTCCGAAGGCGGCGTGGAGATCGAGCAGGTTGCGGCCGAAACGCCGGAGCTGATCCATTCGCTCAACGTCGATTTCGTCGAAGGCGTGCAGGGCTACCACGGCCGCGATTTCGGTTTCAAGCTGGGCCTCAATGCCAAGCAGGCCGGCCAGTTCGCCAGCATCATGGTGAATCTGTACCGCCTGTTCAACGAAAAGGACCTGGCGCTGGTTGAAATCAACCCGCTGGCGATCCTGGACGACGGTAACCTGTATGCGTTGGACGGCAAGTTCGACAGCGACGACAACGCCGCATTCCGTCAGAAGCAGCTGATCGCCATGCGCGACAAGACGCAGGAAGACGAGACCGAAGTGACCGCTTCGGAGCTGGACATCAACTACGTCACCATGGATGGCAACATCGGCTGCATGGTCAACGGCGCCGGCCTGGCCATGGCCACCATGGACGTCATCAAGCTCAATGGCGGCGAGCCGGCGAACTTCCTGGACGTGGGTGGCGGTGCGAACAAGCAGCGCGTCATCGAAGCGTTCAAGCTGATCCTGTCCTCGGACAAGGTCGAAGGCATCTTCGTCAACATCTTCGGCGGCATCGTCCGCTGCGACATGATTGCCGAAGGCATCATCGCCGCGGTCAAGGAAGTGGGCGTCAAGGTTCCGGTCGTGGTGCGCCTGGAAGGCACCAATGTGGAAGAAGGCAAGCAGCTGCTGCGTGACAGCGGCATGGCTATCATCCCGGCCGACAACATCAACGACGGTGCCAAGAAGGTCGTCGAAGCTGTCAAGAACGCCGCCTGATTCACGACACCGAAGGAACTATCCATGTCCGTTTTGATTAACAAGAACACCAAGGTGATCGTGCAGGGCTTCACCGGCCAGCAGGGCACCTTCCACGCCACTCAGATGATCGAGTACGGCACCCAGGTCGTCGGCGGCGTGACCCCCGGCAAGGGCGGCACCACCCATATCGACCTGCCGGTGTTCAACACCGTGGCCGACGCCGTGCAGAGCACCGGTGCCAACGCGTCGGTGATCTACGTGCCACCGCCGTACGCGGCCGATGCGATCCTGGAAGCGGCGGCGGCCGGCATCAAGGTCATCGTGTGCATCACCGAAGGCATCCCGGTGCTGGACATGCTGCGCGTCAAGAACGTGCTGACCCGCTCGCATCCGGACACCGTGCTGATCGGGCCGAACTGCCCCGGTGTCATCACCCCGGGCGAGTGCAAGATCGGCATCATGCCGGGCCACATCCACAAGCCGGGCAAGATCGGCATCGTGTCGCGTTCGGGCACCCTGACCTATGAAGCGGTCAAGCAGACCACCGAAGTGGGCCTGGGCCAGAGCACCTGCATCGGCATCGGTGGCGACCCGATCAACGGCCTGAACTTCGTCGACTGCCTCAAGCTGTTCAACGAAGACCCGCAGACCGAAGGCATCATCATGGTCGGCGAAATCGGCGGCGACGCCGAGGAAGCCGGTGCCGAGTACATCAAGCAGTTCGTGAAGAAGCCGGTGGTCGGTTTCATCGCTGGTGCGTCTGCGCCGGCCGGCAAGCGCATGGGCCACGCCGGTGCGATCGCCTCGGGCGGTAAGGGCACGGCCGAAGGCAAGTTCGCGGCGATGGAAGCTGCTGGCGTCAAGACTGTCCGTTCGCCGGGCGATCTGGGTGCGGCGATTGCTGCGCTGGTGAAGTAAGAACGCCGCACGCGCAAGCGTGCAAGCGTCCAGCGAGGCCGCCTTCGGGCGGCCTTTTTGCTGCCCTCATCCGCCCTTCGGGCACCTTCTCCCGCATGCGGGAGAAGGGAGCAACAGTTACACCCACAGCAACAGTAACAGCCACAGCCACAGCCGCAGCCGCAGCCGCAGCCACAGCCACAGCCGCAGCCGCAGCCGCAGCCGCAGCCGCAGCCGCAGCCACAGCCACAGCCACAGCCGCAGCCGCAGCCGCAGCCACAGCCGCAGCCGCAGCCGCAGCCGCAGCCACAGCCGCAGCCGCAGCCGCAGCCACAGCCACAGCCACAGCAACAGCAGAGATGCTGCTGAGATCATGTTCCCAAGAGATGTCAGGCTGGTCGTTGCTGCGTGACCTACGGGTCGTGCCACGGTCACGGCCCCGCCTGCTGTGTCATCCCCTCTCCCGCTTGCGGGAGAGGGGTAGGGGTGAGGGCGCCTCCGACGCGGCGATCCCCGATGCCAAAGCGCCATCAACACCGATAGCGCCAGCCGGGCGGTACCCGCAACCTTGGCCATCCTCCTGCCGGGAATGTCCATGCGCCACGCCGCCAAGACCGGATTCGCCAAGCACCTGCGTCGTGAGATGACCGCAGCTGAGCGCGCGCTGTGGTATCGGTTGCGAGATCGACGCCTGCTCGGCTTCAAGTTCCGCCGTCAGTTTCCCATCGGACCTTATATCGTCGATTTCGTCTGCCTCGCCCGGGCGTTGATCGTCGAAATCGACGGGAGCCAGCACCTACTGCCCGGTGCGGACGCCACGCGCGGTGCCTTCCTGCACCGCAAGGGCTTCCAGGTGCTGCGCTTCTGGAATAATGCAGTGCTTGCCAGTGGCGACGACGTCTGCGAGAGGATCGCGCGAGGTCTGCTTGCGGCTCGTTCCTCCCTTCCCGCTTCCGTGCTTCGGAAAACACGCGCACAAGGCCATTGACATGTCCCAGACCCTCCGCATCGCCATGGCCCAGTTCGATTTCCCGGTCGGCGCCGTCGCCCAGAACACCGACCGCATCATCGAGTACATCGCGGCGGCACGCGACGAATTCGGCGCCGACATCGTGCTGTTTCCCGAGCTGGCGATCAGTGGCTATCCGCCGGAAGACTTGCTGCTACGCCCCGGGTTTCTGGCCCATTGCGAACAGGCGCTGATGCGCATTGCAGCGGCCACGCGCGGCATCGTGGCGGTGGTGGGCTGGCCGCAGAGCGCCGGCAGCGTGGTGTACAACGCCGCCAGCGTGCTGCGCGATGGCCAGGTCGAGGCGACCTACCGCAAGCGCGAGCTGCCCAATTACGCGGTGTTCGATGAGCGGCGCTATTTCGACGTGGATCCGGATGGCGACAACTGCGTGGTCACGGTCAAGGGGGTGCAGGTGGGGGTGGTGATCTGTGAGGACCTGTGGTTCGCCGAGCCGCTGGCGAAAACCGT
Source organism: Xanthomonas cucurbitae (assembly GCF_002939885.1). Taxonomy (GTDB): domain Bacteria; phylum Pseudomonadota; class Gammaproteobacteria; order Xanthomonadales; family Xanthomonadaceae; genus Xanthomonas; species Xanthomonas cucurbitae. The sequence goes on along the minus strand of NZ_MDED01000028.1, from coordinate 35,280 downwards.
ACAGGCCGGCGCCGAGCTGGTGCTGGTGCCCAATGCCTCGCCGTACGAGCGCGGCAAGCATGCGCAGCGCGATGCGCTGCTGGCCGAGCGTACCCGTGAAAGCGGAGCGGCGATTGCCTATCTCAATGTGGTCGGTGGCCAGGACGCGCTGGTGTTCGATGGGGCCTCGGTGGTGGCTGATGGCAATGGCACCGTGCATCCGGCCGCTGCAGCGTTCGTGGATCAGTGGCTGGTGGTGGACTATGCCGCCGGCCCGCGCAGTTTCACCCCGGTGGTGTGGGTGGACGATGGCGACGAAAGCATGGATGCGCTGGCCTGGCGTGCAGTCGTGCGCGGCCTGCAGGACTATTGCCGCAAGAATGGTTTCGGCAAGGTGTGGCTGGGGCTGTCCGGCGGCATCGACTCGGCGCTGGTGCTGGCGATGGCGGTAGACGCGCTGGGCGCGGAGAACGTCACCGCAGTGCGGCTGCCGTCGCGCTACACGGCGAACCTGTCCAACGATCTGGCCGATGAGCAGTGCCGCGCTCTGGGAGTCAAGCTGGAAACCGTCGCGATCGCGCCGGTGTTCGAAGGGTTGCTCGCCGCGCTGGGGCCGATGTTCGAAGGCACCCAGCCGGACATCACCGAGGAAAACCTGCAGTCGCGCAGTCGCGGCGTGATTCTGATGGCGCTGTCCAACAAGTTCGGCGGGCTGTTGCTGACCACCGGCAACAAGAGCGAATACGCGGTGGGCTACGCCACCATCTATGGCGACATGTGCGGTGGCTATGCGCCGCTCAAGGATCTGTACAAGACTGAAGTGTTCGGCCTGGCCAAGTGGCGCAATACGGTGGGGGGCGCGCCAGTGATTCCACCGGCGGTGATTGCGCGCCCGCCATCGGCCGAGCTGCGCGACAACCAGACCGACCAGGATTCGCTGCCGCCCTACGACGTGCTCGACGGCATCCTGTACCGCTATGTCGATCAGGAGCAGTCGCGCGACGACATCGTCGCTGCCGGGTACGCGGCAGACACGGTGGAGCACGTGCTGCGGCTGGTGCGGCTGAACGAATGGAAGCGTCACCAGGCTGCGCCGGGGCCGAAGGTGTCGCGGCGCGCATTTGGCCGCGAACGGCGCTACCCGATCACCAACGGGTATCGCGGTCAGTAACGTTCCGCTGCGGTAAGCCTGGCCTGCTACAGCTGCCATCGGCATACGGCAGCAGCGATAGGCCTGTCTTGTCGCCGGAACGCGCCGCTGGTGAGGTTTGCCAGGCTCGTCTCGCTGAGCGGGGGGCATTTGGATCAGGATGCCAGTGCATCCACGACCTTGCCCGTGACGCGGTGCCGCGCGCACCAACACACCCGGTCAGTCCGCTGCGTCCTCCGGCAACCTGGCTGCGGGCGTGCGCGGTGAGGGTCCATAGCGGCAAGACCGGGCCAAAAACAAAGGGGCCTCTCGGCCCCTTGTTGCAGCGTTGCGCGGTGAGCGAAGAACTCAGTCGCGATTCATCTGCGCATTACGCTGCCCGCTGGCGGCGGATTTTTCGCCGGCGAACGGGTTGAGCTTGCGAACCGCCCACGGGTATTTCGGCCACTGGCCGGCCAGCCACGGATGCTGCGGGCTGTTGAGCTCCAGCACGCGGCGGGCGTCCGCGGCCAGGGTCTTGTTGCCCAAATGGGTGTAGGCCTCGGCCAGCACCGCGACCGCATCGTACTGGTAGGCGCTCTGCGGGTAGGTTTCCAGCAGGTAGTTGGCGCGGCCGGCCGCCGACACCCAGGCGTTGCGGCGCAGGTAGTACAGCGCATTGTCCAGCTCGTGCTGGGCGAAGATGTCGCGCAGTTCGATCATACGCAGGCGCGCATCAGCGGCGTAGCGGCTGTTCGGGTAGCGGTCGGTGACGGTATTGAAGTCGTTGTAGGCCTGCTGCGGCGAGGACAAGTCGCGGCGGCTGGCATCCAGCGACCACACCCGGCGCAGGAACACCGTGTCGCGGTTGCTGTTGGCCAGCCCGCGCAGGTAGTACAGGTAGGCGATATTGCGATGGGTTGGGTAGGTGCGGATGAAGCGGTCGACACTGGACACGGTGTCTTCGTGCTTGCCGGCCTTGTACTGCGCGTAGGCGGTTTCGATCATCGCCTGCTCGGTGTACGGGCCGTAGGGGTACTGGGCGATCAGGCGCTTGTAGCTGGCTTCGGCGCCGGCCCAGTTGCCCTTCTCCATCAGCCCATGGCCCTTGCCGTAGAGTTGCTCCACCGGCATGCCCTCGTCGGGATTCTTGTCCTTGGCGCCGCGGTGGCAGCCGGTGACGACGAAGGCCATGACCAGCATGAGGGCAATCAGGCGCGCAGGCGCGGAAAACGTGGACCGTCGGATCATGGGTCTGGGCAGGACGCGTCAGGAAAACGAAAGGGCGATGATAGCCTAGTGGCCTGTCCGGCGACTGACTCCTGCCGCCCGGACCCCAAAATTCCCGTTTTTGCCTGAGTGCCCGTGTCCATGTCCGACCCTTCCGCCGACCCCACCGACCCGTCCATCCGTCAGGCCATCGTGCCCGACAGCGCCGCAGGGCGGCGTTTCGACGCGGTGCTGGCCGAACTGTTTCCCGAATTTTCGCGCTCGCGGCTGTCGGAGTGGATCAAGTCCGGCGACGCGCTGCTGGACGGCGATATGGCGCGTCCGCGCGACACCTTGCGCGGCGGTGAGAGCGTGCAGCTGCAGGTGGTGCTGGAAACCCAGACCCATGCCGCGCCGCAGGACATCCCGCTGAACGTGTTGTACGAGGACGAGCAGGTGCTGGTGATCGACAAGCCGGCCGGCCTGGTGGTGCATCCGGGCGCGGGTAATCCGGACGGCACCCTGGTCAACGCACTGCTGTTCCGCGACCCGGCGCTGTCGGCGGTGCCGCGCGCCGGCGTGGTGCATCGCCTGGACAAGGACACCAGCGGCGTGATGGTGGTCGCCCGGACTGTGCAGGCGCAGACCGCGTTGGTGGAACAGCTGTCCGCGCGCGACGTGCATCGCCAGTATCTGGCGGTGGTGGTCGGAGCGCTGGTGTCCGGCGGCACCGCCAATGCCCCGATCGACCGCAACCCGCGCGATCGCCTGAAGATGGCGGTGCGCGACGACGGCCGCGATGCGGTGACCCATTACCGGCTACGCGAGCGTTTCCGTGCGCATACCGCGCTGGAATGCCGGCTGGAAACCGGGCGCACCCATCAGATCCGCGTGCATATGGCACATCTGAAATCGCCCATCGTCGGCGACCCGCTGTACGGCGGCGCACTCAAGTTGCCCAAGGGCGCCACCGACGCACTGGTGCATGAGCTGCGCAGCTTCAAGCGCCAGGCCCTGCATGCCGAGACGCTGGAATTCCTGCATCCGGTCAGTGGCGAGCCGGTGCGTGCCACCGCGCCGGTGCCGGCCGATCTGCAGCGGCTGATGACCGCGCTGCGCGAGGACAGCGCACGCGCGGCCGAACTGGCGCGCCGCTGAGGTGAGCGTGGCCGCCACCTTCATCCTGCCTGCCCACTGGCCGGCGCCGCCGCGCATCCGGGCGCTGACCACGCTACGACATGGCCTGGGCGTGTCGCAGGCGCCGTTCGACACGCTCAATCTCGGCAACCGCAGCAGCCCGGAGGGCGATACGCCGGAGCGGGTGGAGCGCAACCGCGCGTTGTTGGTGCGAGCGCTGGGCTTGCCCGGCACGCCGCAGTGGCTGCAGCAGGTGCATGGGGTGGATGTGGTGCGGCTAATGGCGCGGTCGGCAGATTACGGCCCGCAGTTGGAAGGTGTGAGCGATCTTGTGCCCGGCACGCATGAACCCATCGCCGACGCCGCCGTGACCGACGTGCCGGGTCGGGTACTGGCGATCCTTACCGCCGATTGCCTGCCGGTCGTGCTCGCTGCAGTCGATGGCAGCGAGATCGCGGTCGCGCATGCGGGCTGGCGCGGGCTGGCAGGTGGCGTGCTGGAGCGCAGCGTGACGGCCATGCGCACCCCGGCATTGCAGCTGGTGGCCTGGCTGGGTCCGGCCGCAGGACCGCAGGCCTATGAAATCGGCCAGGACGTCTTCGACGCCTTCGTGGATGAAGACGTGCAGGCGCAGTACGCATTCGTCGCCACGCGGCCCGGGCATTGGCGCGTGGATCTGTACGCACTGGCGCGGCTGCGCCTGCAACGTGCCGGTCTGCGCGCCGATGCGATCCACGGCGGTGGCCTGTGCACCATTTCCGACCCGGTGCGCTTCTTCTCGCATCGCCGCGACCGCCGTAGCGGGCGCATGGCCACGCTGGCGTGGATCGTGCCCTGAGCACGCCCTTGTTCGCGCAGGTGCTGGGCCAGCCGGCGTTCGCGCAATTGCCGGCGCCGGTGCGCGCGCTGCATTCGGTGCGGAAGCGGCAGACCTTTGCCGGGCAGGCGCAGATCCGGCGCGGCCGGCATGTGCTGGTGCCCTTGCTGGCGCTGCTGAGCCGGTTGCCGCGCAGCGGCACGGTGGCGGTGGAGGTGGAGTTCCTGGTCGATGCGCAGGGCGAGCGCTGGCACCGGCGCTTTGCCGGTCTGCCGATGAATTCGCGGCTGTGGCGCGATGGAGCGGCCTTGCGCGAACACCTGGGCGCAGTGCGGTTCGAGTTTGCGCTGCGTGCCGATGCCCAGGCGCTGTATTGGCAGGCAACCCGCGTGTGGGCGTTCGGTTGGATTCCGCTGCCTGCGCGCTGGTTCGAACAGGTGCGTTGCCGCGAGCATGCCGATGCCGGCCGCTATGGATTTTTGGTCGACGTGCACCTGCCGCTGGTGGGGCCGTTCATTCGCTACGAGGGATGGCTTGAGCCACGCTGAGATGTCCACTGTCGCTGCGCGTACCGTGCCGGCCACCATCGTGTTCGATGGGGTGTGCCTGCTGTGCAATGGTTGGGTCAAATTCCTGCTGCGCCACGATCGCCGGGGGCGTTATCGCTTTGCCGCAATGCAGGGCCAGGCCGGGCGCGCGTTGTTGCAGCAGCATGGGCTGGACCCGGACGACCCGTTGTCGTTCCTGCTGGTGGACCATGGCGGCGCATGGACCGACAGCGATGCCATCGTGCGTGTGCTGGCGGGCTTGGGCGGGCTGTGGCGGCTGGCGGCAGTGTTGCGCGTGATACCGCGCGGTCTGCGCGATCTCGGATATCGCCTGCTCGCACGCAATCGCTATCGCTGGTTCGGCCGCAGCGACCACTGCATGCTGCCCACCCCCGAGCAACACGCCCGGTTTCTGGACTGACGCACGGCGTGCGGCGCAGCTGAGCTGGCCTGAGGGTCGATGGGATGCCGAAGCGGCACACCGATCGGCTGTCCGTAGGAGCGCACCAGGGCGCGACGGGTTTTATCGATAACGCTTCGTCGCGCCCAGGTGCGCTCCTACGGGTGGCGGATACGGCAGGTGCGACCGGTTTGCGCCACGGCGTGGATGACGGCTGCGCGGTGGTGATGACCTGCCACAGCCGGCTCACCGGTCGGCTTCTCCGTAGGAGCGCACCCGGGCGCGATGGGCTTTACCGATAACGCTTCGTCGCGCCCAGGTGCGCTCCTACGGGTGGCGGATACGGCAGGTGCGACCGGTTTGCGCCACGGCGTGGATGACGGCTGCGCGATGGTGATGACCTGCCACAGCCTGCTCACCGATCGGCTTCTCCGTAGGAGCGCACCCGGGCGCGATGGGCTTTACCGATAACGCTTCGTCGCGCCCGGGTGCGCTCCTACAAATCGCGCGATTTTCCGGGCCTATGCTGCGTTGTGGAAGCTGGCGCGTACGACGTTGCTGGTGCCTGGGCGGGTGTCGGACTGCAGGCGGAAGATCGACACCGCATCGGCCAGCTCCACGGCCTGTTCTTCCAGGCTGCGTGCGGCGGCGGTGGCTTCTTCCACCAGCGCGGCGTTGCGCTGGGTGACTTCGTCCAGCTGCGCCACGGTGCGGTTGACCTGTTCGATGCCGCTGGATTGCTCGGCGCTGGCGGAGGTGATCTCGCTCATGATGTCGGTGACATGCTTCACCGAGCCGACGATCTCGCGCATGGTCGCGCCGGCGCGGTGCACCAGGCCCGAGCCCAGTTCCACCTTGTCGGTGGAGTCGGCGATCAGCGTCTTGATCTCCTTGGCGGCATCGGCCGAGCGGCGCGCCAGTGCGCGCACTTCCGAGGCCACCACCGCAAAGCCGCGGCCCTGTTCGCCGGCGCGCGCCGCTTCCACGGCGGCATTGAGCGCCAGGATGTTGGTTTGGAAGGCGATGCCGTCGATGACGCCGATGATTTCGCCGATTTTGTGCGAGGCGGTGCTGATCTGGCCCATGGTGGCGACCACTTGGTCCATCACCTGGCCACCGTTCTCGGCGATGTCGCCGGTGCCCACCACCAGGCGGTTGGCCTGCAGCGCGCTGTCGGCGTTCTGCTTCACGGTGGAGGTGAGTTCTTCCATCGAGCTTGCGGTTTCCTCCAGGTTGGCGGCCTGCTGTTCGGTGCGCTCGGACAGGTCGGTATTGCCCGCGGCGATTTCCACCGCAGCCTGGCGAATGGTGTCCGAAGCGGCCTGGATGCCGCCGATGATTTCGGTCAGGCGGGCCACGGTCTGGTTGGTGTCGTCGCGCAGCCGCGCGAAGATGCCGTGCGCATCGCCGTCCACGCGCTGGGTGAGGTCGCCTTCGGCCAGCGCGCCGATCACGCGTGCCAATGCGGCCAGATGCGTTTCCACCGAGTCGTAGATGCGGTTGATGCCCTGCGCCAGCGACAGCAGCACGCCGTCCATGCCGTCGAGCTGCATGCGCCGGCTGAAATCGCCGGTCGAGGCGGCGTCGATGACCTGGATCAACACCTGCTCGGTGTTGACCTGGGCGGTGACATCCACCCACTGCGCGATGGTGCCCAGCTTGGTGCCGTCGGCGGCGATGATGGGGCTGTAGACGAAGTCGATCTGGCGGCCGAAGAACGGCGCGCGCACCGCCTTGGACGCATTCAATGCGCGCATGCGGTCGATTGCGGCCTGGCTGTCCGGATAGATGTCGCCGATGCTGCCGCCGACGAAGCCTTCGGCATGGAAGCTGGGGCGGAAGCTCTGCACATCCGGCTCGATCAGCTTGAGCATCGCCAGCAATTTGCGGTTGGCGAACAGTACCTGGCCGTCGTCGTCGGCGATGCGGATCATGGTGTCCAGGTCGTCCAGCGCCTTGATGACGAACTGGCCATGCCGCAGGCCTTGCTCCATCACGTCGATGCGGATGGCCAACTGGTCCTGGGTCGTCTGCAGCGCATGCAGCAGTGGGCCGAGTTCGCCGGCCGCAGGGCGCAGGTCCAGGCGCTGGAAGCGGCCTTCGCCGATCGCAGTGACGGCCGTCATGGCCTGCCGCAGCTGCACGCTGCGACGGCGATGCGTCCACCAGCACAGGCCGACGCTGGCCGTGCCCAGTACCAGTAGCGCGGGAAACAACCTGGCGAAGGTGCCGGCGATTCCGCCAGGCACCAGCGTGGCGGCGTACAACGCCAGCAGGGCCAGCAACCCGATCTGTGCGGCGGCGGGCAGCCATGCAGTCCAGGCGGCACGCGCCACCTTGACGCCCGCGGGTGGGCGGGAAACGTGGGCGGCATCGTATGAAGGCGACATAGGCTGAGTCCGGCTAGGTGTTCTGGAAGGGAGATCGACGTGCGACAGGAGACAGGGCTGCAATGGGATATCGGCGGCTGAGGCCGAATCATGATGGCGTGAATCCTCCGTTTGTCGGAACACGACAAGCAGTGGCCCAAGAAACTCGAAGTGATTGATCTGGAAGCGGTTTCAATCGGGCATGCGGTCTGCCGGGCGCAACCGTCCGCCCTTGGCTGGCGACGCGCGAATGTAAATTTCAGGTGATTTCCAACCGCCGTGTGCGTGGGGCGCAGGGCAACCCACATCGTTATCTGCCACGGCACAGCCCGGGCGCCGGCCATGGCGATGCCCGGTGAGTCGGAGAGGGGCTGGGCAGTTCTACGGCGGCGCGACGCAAGGGGCATTGAGCGGCGACATCCACGGCTCCTTGCGGACGCCATGCGCCAGACCCTCCTGCGTCATGTGGCGGGGGGCTTGCTCTTGCCGCCGAACACCGGCGCTACGTCCAGCGTATGCACCACCGGCTGGGCGGCGGCGGTCCAGGCCGAAGACATCGCCGGACGCAATGCCGATAGGCAGGCAGACCGGACCCAGCTCATCGTCGGCGGCCATCAGCGACGACCTACCGTGGGAGCAGCGATCAGATGTCGGTCAGCGCCTGCAGATACCGCTGGCGCCAGTGATTGATGGTGTTCTTGCGCAGGTGGTCCATCATCGCGTGCCAGCGCTCGATGCGGGTTGCCAGTGGCATGCTGGCCGCGCTTGCAATCGCATCGGCCACACCATCCAGATCGTGCGGATTGACCAGTAGCGCTTCCTTCATTTCGTCGGCGGCGCCGGCCAGCAACGACAGCACCAGCACACCCGGATCCTTGGGGTCCTGCGCGGCGACGAATTCCTTGGCGACCAGATTCATGCCATCGCGCAGCGGCGTGACCAGGCCCACCGACGCTGCCCGATAAAAACCGGTCAGGGTGGCGTGGCTGAAGTTCTGGTTGACGTAGCGTAGCGGAGTCCAATCCGGCTCTGCATGCCCGCCATTGATGTGGCCGGCGATCTGCTCCAGCTGCCCGCGCAACTGCCGGTATTCGGTGACGTCACCACGCGAGACCGGGGCGATCTGCAGATAGGTGAGGCTGCCGGATTGATCGGGATAGCGCTCCAAATAACGCTCGAAGCCTTGGAAGCGTTCCGGCAAGCCTTTGGAGTAATCCAGTCGATCCACGCCGATGGCGAGCTGGCGCCCGCGCAGGCTTTCGCGCAGATCGCGCACCGATTGCTTGCCGACCGCCGCCTTGGCCTGGTTGGCGATCAGGTCGGTGTCGATGCCGATGGGGAATGACGCGGCAGTGAAGCGACGCCCGCCCGGGCCTTCGACCAGGTCGCCGTCCAGCACGCGACCGCCACCAAACAGGCGGACGTACGCCTTGAAGCGTTCGGCATCGCGCTGGGTCTGGAAGCCGACCAGGTCGTAGGCATAGAAGGTGCTGAACAGGCGCGCGTGATCGGGCATGGCCTGCACCAGATCGGCCGAGGGCATCGGCACATGCAGGAAGAACCCCATCTTGCAGCCCACGCCCAGCTCGCGCAGCATCGCGCCGAGTGGAATCATGTGGTAATCGTGGATCCACACCGTATCGCTGTCTTTCAGCAGCGGCGCCAGCTTTTCGGCGAACAGCCGGTTGACGCGCAGATAGCCTTCGCGCTTGGCGCGGTCGTAGTCCACCAGGTCCAGGCGGAAGTGCAGCAACGGCCACAGCGTGCGATTGGCGAAGCCGTTGTAGTATGAATCGATATCGCGCTTGTTGAGGTCCATGGTGACGAAGGTGATGTCGCCTTCGGTCTGCTCGTGCAGGCCGCCGCTGTCGCCGCGCGCGGTCTTGCCGCTCCAGCCGAACCACATGCCGCCTCGCTCCTTGAGTGCGGCCAGCAACCCCACCGCCAGGCCGCCGGCGCGGTTTTCGCCTGGCACCGCGACGCGATTGGACACCACTACCAAACGACTCATGACGCCTCCTGCCAGCTTCGCGACAAGCGCATCGCGGCGATAATCAGACCGACGTGCGAATAGGTCTGCGGGAAATTGCCCCAGGCCTCGCCGTCTTCGAAGGCCAGGTCTTCGGACAGCAAGCCCAGGTGATTGCGGCGCGAGAGGATGCGCTCGAATAGGTCACGCGCCTCGTCCTTGCGACCGATGGCGGCGAGCGCATCGATGTACCAGAACGTGCAGATGGTGAAGCTGGTTTCCGGCTCACCGAAGTCGTCCGGCGCGATGTAGCGGTACAGCGCATCGCCATGCTTGAGCACGCGGCCCACCGCTTCGACCGTGCGTATGAAGCGGCTGTCGTCGTTGGCCACGATGCCGATGTCGGCCAGCAGCAACAGCGAGGCGTCCAGGCGGTGGCCGCCGAGCGTGTCGGTGAAGTGGCCGTGCTCTTCGCTCCAGGCCTCGTTCAACACGCGCTCGCGGATGCTGTCGGCACGCTCGCGCCAGTAGCTGCTGCGCTCGGGCAACACCAGCCGGTCGGCGATCTTGGACAGGCGATCGCAGGCCGCCCAGCACATCGCGGCGGTGTAAGTGTGCACCTCGGCGCGGCCGCGGAATTCCCACAGCCCGGCGTCGGGCACATTGTGTAGCGCGTAGGCGCGTTCGCCCAGCGGCTCCAGGCGGCGGAAGGTGTCTGCATCGCCCTGGTCCTTCAGGCGCAGGTCGAAGAACAGCTGGGTGGAAGCCAGCACCACGCTGCCGTAGACATCGTGCTGCTGCTGGATCCAGGCCAGGTTGCCGCGCCGCACCGGGCCCATGCCGCAGTAGCCGGCCATGGTGTCGACTTCGTGCTCTTCCAACTGCGATTCGAAACCGATGCCGTACAGCGGCTGCATGGTGCCGTCGGTGGTGGCGATATTGAAGATGTAGCCGATGAACTGCTCCATCGTGCGGGTGGCGCCCAGGCGATTGAGTGCGCGCACCACGAAGGCGGCATCGCGTAGCCAGCAGTAGCGGTAATCCCAGTTGCGCGGGGTGTTGGGCGCTTCCGGAATCGAGGTGGTCATCGCGGCGATGATGGCGCCACTGTCTTCGTACTGGCACAGTTTCAGCGTGATCGCGCTGCGGATCACCGCTTCCTGCCAGTCCAGCGGGATCGACAGATAGCGCACCCATTCGCGCCAGTATTCTTCGGTGCGCTCCTGGGCTTCCTGCACATAGCCGGTGAGCGAACGGGTCAGCGATTCGTCCACGCCCAGCACCAGGCTGACCGGGTGGCTGAGCACGAACGGCAGGCCGTCGCGCACGAACCGCACTGGCACGTCGGTGGTCAGGCGCAGAGTGAATTCCGGCAACACCCAGCGGATATGGTTGCTGCCCCAGGTGGTCTCGGGCGTGCGGCCGCCCCAGTCGGCCAGCGGGCGTGCGCGCACGATGATGCGTGGGTTGCCGGCCAGCGGACGGATCTGCCGGATGATGCTCACCGGCCGATAGAAACGGCCGTTGTTGCGCCAGCGCGGTGCGAAGTCGATCACCTCGATTTCGCCGCCCTTGCTGTCGCGCAAGACGGTGCGCAGGACGGCGGTATTGGGCAGATAGTGCTGCTCGCTGCTGGCGAAATCTTCCAGCTCCACGGCGAAATCGCCGCCTTCGGTCTTGGGCGATAGCAGCGAACAAAAGGCCGGGTCGCCATCGAAGGCGGGCAGGCAGCTCCACACCACGCGTGCCTGCCGATCCACCAATGCGCCGAAACTGCAGTTGCCGATGACGCCCAGATCCAGGTTTGGCTTGGTCATGAAAGTACGAACAATCCTATGCAATGACGAAAGGGGGGAGGGCGGCGCTCAGGCGCCGCGCGCGTTCTGTTGTAACCACGCATGCACGGCGGCGGTGCCTGGCAGGCGATAGCGCGCGCTGGTCTGGGCACGATCGCCGACCAGCACGCTCCAACCGCCCAGCCGGTTGGCGGCGTCGAAACCGAATTCGTCGGTGAGGTCGTCGCCCACGAACACCGGCGTGCGCCTGGCGAAGGCGCCTTGTTGCATCAGCTGTTCCACTGCCAGGCCCTTGTTGCTGCCTTCGGGCACGAACTCCACGACATGATCGCCTGGCTGCAGGCGGTAACCGGAGAGCCGGGCGATTTCGTCCTGCGCGAAGGCGAGCACGTCGGGGCCGGCCAACGGCTGCGCGCGCCAATGCAGTGCCACGCTGACGCCCTTGTCTTCGACCAGCACACCGGGATGCCGGTGAGTGAGCGCGGCGGCGCGTTGATGCAGGCCGTGCAGCCACGCGGAAGTGTCCTGCGGCATCGCTGCGCGTGCCGCAGCGTCGCCGCGCAGCTCATGGCCGTGCAGGCCGGCGGCCGGGAGCACCAGGGGAGCGAACAAGGCGTCGAGCTGTGCCAGCGGTCGCCCGCTGACCAGGGCGATGGCGCCTTCGAAACGCACGCTGAGGCGGCCGATGGCCGCACGCACTTCAGGCAATAGCTGCACCGCCTCGGGGCGGTCGGCAAAGTCGATCAGGGTGCCGTCCACGTCCAGGAACAATGCGCAGGCATCGTCCAGCATTGGCGGCGACGAAAGGGGGGGATGCACGTCTGCCATCACGGCAGTGTGCGCAAACAGGTGTGAGATTCGGGTTATGCAGTGGCGGGTGAGCAGGCGAAGTGCGGTGCGAAATGCACCATGGAGGCGCGCGAAGCCGGTCTGGTCGCGTCCGGATGCCGATGCGGTTGTCGGTATCTGCATGATTCTGCAGGTCGGAGCGGATCTGGGACACGCTGCCCGCTTTCGCTCCGGCAGGGGCCTCCTGAATAAGTTACCTTTCTTAAGGTTAGCAAAATACGTGTATCGAACCGGCAACCAACGGGAGGGCGGCAGATGCGTCGATACGCGTGGCTCATTGCGTTCTCGCTCTCCACCAGTTCGGTGGCGGCGCAGACGTCGTCGAATCCGGAGGTCGCGCTGCTGCGCCGGCAGGTCGAGGATTTGCGACAGGAGGTCGCACAACTGCGTCTGTTGGTGGATGCCAGGCAAGCACCTACCCATGCCGATGGCGAAGCCAGTGCGTCGCACTTGGTCGGCGCCCGGTCTGCGGATGCACCCGCGCCGGTCGCCGCGTCTGTCCTTCCGCCGCGCGAGACGTTCGGTGACGAGCTGACCGGCGTCGCTCGCCCCAACACCGCTGCCCCTCCCAACGATCCCGCGCTGCGCGGCTTCGTTCCGATCCCTGGCACCGACACCCGCATCAGGCTTGGCGGGTTTGCCAAGCTCAACGCGATGCACGATTTCGATCCGGCCGGTAATCCGGACAGGTGGGCGACGTCCAGCCTCCCGATCGATGCCGGCGCTGGACGCAACAGCAACCTCGATGCCAGCGCCACGCGTTTCAGTTTCGAGGTGCGGCGGCCATCCAGCCTCGGGCCGTTGCGGTTCTATCTGGAGAACGATTTCTATGGTGGCGCAGGCGTCATCGGGTTTCGCTTGCGCCAGGCGCATGCGCAGGTCGGTAACACCTATGCCGGTTATGGCTACAGCGCGTTCACCGACTCCGATGCGTTCCCCGAAACGCTCGACGACGCGGGACCCGGTAGCGAGTCGCTCAGGCGGGTCGCTGCGGTGCGGCAGTTCTGGAAGGTGGGCGACGCCGTGACGGCTTCGCTGTCCATCGAGGATCCTGAGTCCGATCTTGCCGTGCCGGCCGGCGGCGCGGCAGAGCAGCCGCTGCCGGATCTCGTTGCGGGGTTGCGGAGGGAGGGCGGCTGGGGCCATCTGCAGGGCGCATTGCTCGCGCGCCGGCTCGCCTATCGCATGCCGCAGGGTGAGTACGCTGCCACCGCCACCGGTTTCCATCTTTCGGGCCAACGACACTTCGGGCTGCATGTGCTGACTGCCAGCCTGGTGTACGGCGAGGGTGTATCCCGCTACATCAACGACATCGGTGGCCGACGCCTGGATGCGGTGGTTGCGGACGACGGCAGCGTGCATCCGCTTGGTCTATCGGCCGGCCACCTCGGCTACACCTATCATTGGCCTGGTGGCTGGCGATCCAATCTGGTGTTTGGGCGGTTGCTTCTTGAGGCACATCCGCAGCTCCCGCGCGATGCGTTCCGTGCCAGCACGTACGGCGCGGCGAATCTGATCCTGCAGGCCAGTCCGACCTTTTCGTGGGGCATCGAGGCGCTGTATGGCACGCAGACGGTGCAGGACGGACGCGACGCCGACGCGTTCCGCATACAGGGCAGCATCAAGTACGACTTCGTCCGATGAGCGCTTTTTCCATTCCCGTTTGGACGCACGCGTCCCCGCGATGCCCTGAACGCATCGCACCGCCGCCGGTGTGGCGGCGCCCTATCCAGGATGCGTCCAGCGCCCTGGTTCCTGTTGCCGTCTGGGGACAGGGATGCTGGGGTTTCACTCTGCCGTGCCAAGGAGGTTTTCGATGATGTGGCTCCATGAGGTGTTCACCCGCTCGCCCGAGGCGGCAATCTTCCTGACGCTTGCCATCGGTTACGCGATCGGCAGGATCACGTTCGGGCGGTTCCAATTGGGCGGTATCGCCGGCTCGCTACTGGTGGCGGTATGCGTGAGCCAGATCGGCATCTCGATCGACGATGGTGTCAAGGCGATCATGTTCGCGCTGTTCATCTATGCGGTTGGCTACAACAGTGGTCCGCAGTTCTTCAGCTCGCTCAACAGATCCAGCATCAAGGAAGTCGTGCTGGCCGGGTTCCTCGCCGTGGTGTCGCTGGCGACGGTGCTGGCACTTGCGAAATGGTTCCAACTCGACAAGGGCCTCGCCGCCGGCCTGGCCGGTGGCGCGCTGACGCAATCGGCGATCATCGGCATCGCCGGCGATGCGATCGCGCGCCTGCCGCTGCCGTCCGATCAGATCGCGGCGTTGCAGGCCAACGTGGCGATCGGCTACGCGGTGACCTACGTGTTCGGTTCGTTGGGCGCGATCATCGTGTGCGCCAACATCCTGCCACGCTTCATGAAACAGGACCTGCGCCAATCCGCGCAGCAGCAAGAGGAGTGCCTGCGCGGTGATGCGCCGGTCACCGGTGCCGGGATGGAGAGTGCGCTGCCGGCCTTGGTCGGACGTGCCTACCGGGTTGACGCCGCCGCCGGCCTGCGGGTGCGGGAGATCGAGGACGGTGCCGACGACGCGTTGACCATCGAACGGGTGATTCGCGGCGGCGACCTGCTCGATCCGGCCGAGAATCCGCGCCTGGAATCGGGCGACGTGGTCGTGGCAATCGGCCGCCGCGAGAAGGTGGTGGACGCGGCGGAACGGATTGGCCCGGAACTGCCCGCGTTCGCAGGGACGCCATTGGTGATGCGGTCGCGCCAAGCAGTGTTCACGCGTCAGGGAATGAATCGCATGACCATTGCGCAGATCAAGGCTGCGGTCGATCCGGTAATGCGCCACGGCGTGTATGTCGCGTCGGTGATGCGCATGGGGCGCCCGTTGCCGGTGCTGCCACAGACGCAGATGATGCACGGCGACGTGGTGACGATCTATGGTGCCGATTCGGATACTGCGCGCGCCGTGCGCGAGGCTGGCTATCCACTGGCGGGCGACGACAAGACCGACTTCGTCTATATGGGCGCGGGCATCGTGGTCGGTTTGCTGGTCGGCCTGCTGGTCGCCGACGTCGGCGGCATTCCGCTCACCCTGGGCGCCGGTGGTGGCGTTCTGCTGTCGGGTCTGCTGTTTGGCTGGTTGCGCGCCAAGCGCCCGATCGTCGGTGCGCTGCCGCCCGCTGCAGGCCAGTTGCTGCAGGACTTCGGCCTGGCCGCGTTCGTCGTGGTGATTGGCCTGAACTCCGGCAAGCAGGCGCTTGGCGCGATCCAGCAGCATGGCATCAAGATCTTCGTGCTCGGCATCGTCGTCACCTTGTTGCCCCTGCTGCTGTCGATGCTCTTCGGGCGTTATGTACTGGGCTATCGCAATGTCGCCCTGTTCGCCGGCGCGCTCAGCGGCTCGCGCAGCGCCAATCCCGCGATCGGCGCCGTGCTCGACAAGACCGCAAGCTCGGTGCCAACCGTCCCATTCGCAATCACTTATGCGCTCGCCAACGTGTTCCTGACGTTGCTCGGGCCTTTGATCGTCGGTTTGGTTTGACATCCTAGAAGGAGGATGGAGTCATGGATCCCAAGATTTCAGAATTCGCGAAGCTAAGCCCGTTCGAACTCAAGGACGAACTGATTGCATTGGCCAGTCGCGACAAGAACCGCCTGATGCTCAACGCCGGGCGCGGCAATCCCAACTTCCTCGCCACCGTTCCACGCCACGGTTTCTGGCAACTGGGCCTGTTCGCAATGCGCGAATCGCAGCGCTCGTTCGCCTACATGCCTGAAGGACTGGGCGGCCTGCCACGCCTGGCCGGCATCGAGGACCGCTTTGAGATCTTCGCGCGCGAGAATGCTGGCGTGGCGGGCATCGCCTTCCTCGTGGGCGCGGTGTCGTACGTGCGCGATCAACTCGGTCATGACGGCGCAACCTTCCTTTACCAGATGTGCGATGCGATCCTGGGTTGCAACTACCCGATGCCGGATCGCATGCTCGAGTGCGCCGAACCCATCATCGCGCAGTATCTGCGCCAGGAAATGGTGGGTACGTATCCATTCGTGGGCGAGATCGACATCTTCGCCACCGAGGGTGGCACCGCCGCGATGACCTACATCTTCAACACGATGCGCGAAAACCGGCTGTTGGCACCGGGTGACAGCATCGCGATCGGTATGCCGATCTTTACCCCATATATCGAGATTCCGGAACTCAACGATTACCAATTGAAAAAGGTGCTGATCGAGGCCGACCCCGCGCTCGGCTGGCAGTATCCGGCATCGGAAATCGAAAAACTTCGCGACCCCAAGGTCAAGGCCTTCTTCTTGGTCAACCCCAGCAATCCGCCGTCGGTGCGCATTGGCGATGAGACGCTGCAACTGATCGCAAGGATCGTTCAGGAGCGCCCGGACCTGATTCTGTTGACCGACGATGTGTACGGCACCTTCGCCGACGACTTCACTTCGCTGTTCGCAGTGGCCCCCCACAACACGATCCTGGTGTATTCCTATTCGAAGTATTTCGGTGCGACCGGTTGGCGTCTGGGCGCCATTGCAACGCATCGGGACAACGTGCTGGACCGCGCCATCGCCGCGTTGCCCGAAGACACGCTGGCCGAGCTGGATGCGCGTTACAGCTCGATCACCACGACACCGCGCCAGCTGAAATTCATCGACCGTCTGGTGGCCGACAGCCGCACCGTGGCGCTGAACCACACTGCGGGTTTGTCGACACCGCAGCAGGCGCAAATGGTCCTGTTCTCCCTGTTTGCGCTGATGGATACGCCAAACGCCTACAAAGGGGCGATGAAGCGCTTGATCCGTGCCCGGGAGCATGCCCTGTACCGGGAGATCGGCGCCGCGCCCTAGCCAAACCCCAACGACGTGGGCTACTACACCCTGCTCGATCTGGCCGAACTCAGCGAAAAGGTCTACGGCCGGCCATTCGCCGATTGGCTGATGCAGGCGGTTGAGCCGCAGGAACTGCTGTTCGAGCTGGCACGCGACTCCGGTATCGTGCTGCTACCGGGACGTGGTTTTGGCGGGAAACGACCTGCGGGCCGCGTGTCCCTGGCGAACCTCAACGAAGCCGATTACGCGAAGATCGGCAAGGCGGCGCGGGCATTGATCGAGTCCTATTACGCGAAGTTCGCCAGCGCCTGACGATGCATCGGCCCTGCCAGCGGCAGGGCCGACGTCACGCTATGCAGTCCTGCGCTGCAGCTCAAAAGCTGTAGCGCACCCGTCCATACCAGTACGCGCCATTGCTGCCCACCGGCGAGAGCACGTCGTAGGGCAGGTTGCCGAAGTAGGCGATATCGTCGATGGAACGGTCCGGATAGTTGTCCAGGATGTTCTGCCCGCCAATGGCCAGCGTCCACTGCGTGCCCAGGTGGTATTCGGCTTCCAGGTCCAGCTGCCATTCGGCGCCATAGGTCTGGCGGGGAACGAAGCCGCCGCCAAAGTCGAACACGCGGGTGGCGTTGCCATAGCGGTTGACGCGGGTCTGCAGATTCCAGTGCTGGTTGCTCCAGTTGGCGGCCAGCGCCGCGCGCGTGCGCGGTGCGGCATCGGTGAGCGTATTGCTTTCTTCCACGCCGAACAGCACGTAGTCCGGGTTGAGCGCCAGCACCTGCGCCGGGGTGGCGATGATGTTTTCCAGCTCGGTCTTGGCATAGCTGTAGGTGCCGGTCAGCAGCAGGTCGCCGCCGAAAGCGTACTGGCGCCAGTTGGCCACCAGCTCGGCGCCGCGGGTGCGGGTATCGGCGGCGTTGAGGAAGTAGCTGGCGCTCTGCACACCGGGTACGCCGAAGTTCTGCTGCACGAAAGCGGTCAACGCATCGCCGGTGATGTCTTCGGACAACGCAATGCGGTCGTCGATATCGATCTGGAAGAAATCCAGCGACAGGTCGAAGTGATCGCCCAGCTGGCTGGTGAAGCCCAGGCTGTAGTTGACCGACTTTTCCGGCTTCAGATCGGTGGCGCCGAGCGCACGCGCGATCGGGTTGTTGACCGACAGCAGGCGGCCCTGGGTCAGCCGGCCGGCGGCGTCATAGCCGGTGGAGGTGGCTTCGTAACCGATCTGGCTGAGCGAGGGCGCGCGCACGTTGTTGGAGATGGCGCCACGCAATGCGAACGCCGGGGCGAAGGCGTAGCGTGCGGCCAGCTTGCCGGTCCATTGGCTGCCGAAGTCCTGGTAATGCTCGTAGCGGCCGGCCAGGTCGGTGGAGAATTTGTCGCCGAACTGGCTGGACACGTTGGCATAGGCGCTGGCGACGTTGCGCGACAGATCGGCTTCGTCCTGCGGGGTGAGCCCGCCGCCGGCCTGCGAGCCGGTGGGGCGATCGGTGAACGGGCCGGCCGCATAGCTGGCCGGGTCGCCGGCGTGGGTGCGGTATTGCTCGCGGCGGAATTCAGCACCGGTGCCGAAGGTGTGGGTGGCGCCGGCGGCATTGAACACGCGGGTCAGATCAAGGTTACCCACGGTCTGCGCGAAGGCGAAATCGCCGGTCTTGAAGCGCGTGGTGCTGGTGGGCCCCAGCGAGGCGTTGAGCGAATTGCGCAGCCGGTAGGTGAAGTCGTTGCGGCCATGGTTGACGCTGGCGTCGTAATCCCACTGACCCCATTGCCCGCGCGCGCCGGCCACGATCTGCAGGTCGCGGTTCTCGCCTTCGGAAATCGGCCGATAGCCGTTGGGGTAGAGCTCGCGCCAGTTGGCGCTGCTGTCCGGGTAGCGGAAGTAGTTGGCGCCTTCGGTGTCGCGCTGGTTGTAGGTGGCAAAGCCATAGAACTCGCCGGTGGCGCTGAAGGGTACCTGGGTGTTGAGCCAGGCGTTCAGCCCCTTGGTGGCGCCATCGCCGAGCACGTAGTTGCGCCGGCCGGCCAGGGCCAGATTGGCCGGGGTCTGTTCCTCGAACGGCGGGATCTGGTCGAAGCCGGCGCGGTTGGTCGCCTCGCGGTTCTTCAGTTCCAGGCCTACCTTGAAGAAGCCGCCGTCATCGCCCAGCAGCGAGCCGACCTTGGCGCTGGCGTAGCTGGTCTGGCCGTCGGTCACGCGGCGGTCGATCGGCTTGACGTCGGTGTTGTAGGCGCCGAAGCTGGCTTCCAGCTCGCCGCGTCCAGGGTTGTCGTCCAGAATCACGTTGATGACGCCGGCAATCGCATCCGAGCCGTACTGCGCGCCGGCACCGTCGCGCAGCACTTCGATGCGCTTGATCGCGTTGATGGGGATGGAATTGAAGTCCACCGGCGTGGTGCCCTTGCCGATCTTGCTGTCGGTATTGACCAGCGCCGAGGTGTGGCGGCGCTTGCCGTTGACCAGCACCAGCACCTGATCGGGCGAGAGCCCACGCAGCTGTGCGGCGCGGATATGGTCGGCGCCGCCGGAGTTGGACTGGCGCGGGAAGTTGAACGAGGGCAGCAGCGCCTGCAGCGCGCTGCCCAGCTCGCCATTGACCACGCCGGCCTTGCGAATGTCTTCGGCGGTGAGCACGTCCACCGGCACGGTCGATTCCAGCACGGTGCGGTCACTGGCGCGGGTGCCGGTGACGATCACGGTGTCCAGGGTGGTGGCACCGGCATCGGCCTGCTGGGCCTGCGCGTTGGCGCTCAACACCGTGGCCACGGCCAGGCCGATCACCGAAAGGGTGGGACGGGTCATGCTCTTTACTCCTGCAACTGCAATACGCCGCGTGGTGGCATCCGGCCTGGCGGCGCGCGAAGGGATGGGATGGTCCACATTCATCCGGATGGAGAGATATTATCGCGTTGTTCAGGCCTGTGCGAGATGGCACAGTGCGCGCATTCCAGTATCAGCTGATGCCCGGAGCGCATGAGCCTGCCCCCTAACCCGTTGTGGAGAAGTCGATGAAGTTGCTGCCGTCCTGCCTGCTTGCCGCCATGCTGGCCCTGAACGCCTGCGCGACCACGCCCGTCGGCGCACCCGCCTCGACTACCGCCAGCCTGCAGGGCGATGCGGCGCGGCCGGCTGCGGCGCACGGTTGGGTGCGTAGCGAGTTGTATTTCGGCGTGGGCGAGGAAACTGGCCCGGCCGACCGCCCGCAGACCCGCACCATCGGCGAGGCACAGTGGCGCGCGTTTCTGGACAAGGAAGTGACCCCGCGCTTCCCGGACGGGTTGACCGTGTTCGATGCCTACGGCCAGTGGCTGTTTCGCGGCGCCAAGGAGCCGAACAGGCTGGGCACCAAGGTGCTGGTGATCCTGCATGAAGACACCCCGCAGCGGCGCAACGACATCGAGGCGATCCGGCTGGCCTGGAAGCAGGCCACCGGGCACCAGTCGGTGTTGTGGGCGCGGCAGGCGGTGGAGGTGTCGTTCTGAATCGGCGGTCCGCAGTTCGATCCACCGCCTCGGCTTCGGCTCTGAGGTGGGCGAGCAAACTCGGCGGAAACGGTAAACTCGCCCCATGATCGAACAGCTCTCACTGCGCAATGTCGGCCCAGCTCCTTCGATGGAGCTGACATTTGGCCGTCGCTTGAATCTATTGACCGGTGACAACGGCCTGGGAAAGAGCTTCCTACTGGACATTGCATGGTGGTCGCTCACGCGCAAATGGCCGGGGGAGTTGAATCGCCGTCTGTCTATGGGATTACCCGCCAAGCCTCACACTGACAAGTCAGCGTCGATCATCTTTTCGGTGACCGGTAAGTCAAAGTCCGTCACCTACGAAAGCAGGTTCGACCGCAAGGCTCAGGCCTGGACGGGAGCTGCTGGGCGCCCGGTCAATCCTGGATTGGTTCTTTACGCCCAAGCTGACGGCAGCTTTGCTGCATGGGATCCGGCGCGCAACTATTGGCGTAAGAAGGGGAATGTGGATGTGCAGGACCGCCCTCCTGCCTACGTATTCTCCACACAGGAAATCTGGGATGGTTTGAGGGACTCTGATGGACGGGTGTTGTGTAACGGCCTGATTGCCGATTGGGCAAGCTGGCAAAAGGAGCGAGGAGATGCCTTCAATCGCCTTCAGGCGGTGCTCTCTTCTTTGTCGCCAACAACATCGGACCTTATCGAACCGGGTCATCTGACACGTATCAGCCTGGACGACGCACGTGACATTCCGACGATACGAATGCCTTATGGACAGGACGTGCCGGTGTTGCACGCATCCGCAGGACTTCGCCGCATCTTAGCCCTCGCCTATCTGTTGGTTTGGACCTGGGAGGAGCACTTGCAGGCTACTGCGCTGATCGGGGGGGAGCCCACGCGTCAGGTGACCTTCCTGGTTGATGAGATCGAGTGCCATCTGCATCCCAAGTGGCAAAGGCGTATTGTCGCCGCACTGCTGGAAGTGATGGGGTCTCTCGCCAGCAATGCTGGTGTACAGGTGATTGCGGCCACGCATTCTCCTCTCGTCATGGCATCGGTGGAGCCTGTCTTCGATGCAAACGAGGATGCATGGTTTGACTTGGACTTTAAAGCGACTGGCAACCATCAGGCTGTTGTACTCCAGCAACGTCCATTCGTCTTGCGTGGTGAGGCTGGTAACTGGTTGACCAGCGAGGCCTTCGACCTCCGCTCGTCGCGTTCGATTGAGGCCGAGGATGCGATTGAGCGAGCGGCGCTGGCAATGAGGAGCGAGCGATTTGGCAAGGCGGACGCGAGAGCAATACACAATGATTTGCTGAAGGTGCTTGGAGATACTGATCCTTTCTGGGCGCGCTGGCGGTTCGTGGGCGAGAAAAAGGGATGGTTGCCATGATTCCTGTCGACGCGCGTCTTGAACCGCGTGACTTCGAGCGCAAGGTGCGGACTCGAGGCATAAGGTCAATGCGGCGCAAACGCATTGATCCAAATGTGCCATTGCCTGCGGGACAGACGCTCAGTCCTTTCTGGCGTGAGTGCCTTGATGACCTTTACCGCGAGTACAACCAGACCTGCGCTTATTTGGCGGTCCGTATCGAGCGCGCCGTGGGAGGTGTGACTGCAGATCATTTTGTGGCCAAGTCGAAGTTGCCTGGGCAGGCCTACGAGTGGATGAACTTCCGCCTGGCAAGCGCTATTGTCAACGCGCGCAAGTGCGATTTTGAAGACGTTCTTGACCCGTTTGTGCTGCCAGCAGGATGGTTCAGATTGGAACTTGTGACTGGGCAGGTGTATCCGAGTTCGGACATCGATGCGGCAGATATGACGCGTGTGGTCAAGACAATTGAACGTGTTGGTCTAGATAATTCGATTAATCGAGAAATGCGCGCACGGCATTTTCAGGAATATTGCCAGCGCGACATCACTGCAAACTTCCTGCAGCGATACTCACCCTTTGTACACGCTGAGGCAGAGCGGCAGGGATTGCTGTAGCCTCCCCCCTTGCTGTCGCGTGTGCCAAGCAGCGGCTACCATCGTCTGTCCCAACGTCTTGCAACCTTCCATGTCCGCTTCTTCTTCGCATCCTGCGGCCGCGCCGCGCTGGTTCGTCGCCGGCGATCTCAATGGCTTTTTCGGCCTGGTGGTCGACAATCTCTCCATCCTCGGCTTCATTGCGATGGCGCTGGTGGGTATCTATGGGTTCCCCGCCGAGGTGGTGTTCGGGCGCATGTTCCCCGGCACCGCGTTCGGAGTGCTGGTGGGTAACCTGCTCTACACCTTGATGGCGCGGCGGCTGGCCGCCCGCACCGGGCGCCAGGACGTCACCGCGATGCCATTGGGCCTGGATGCGCCCACCAGCATCGGCATGGCGCTGCTGGTGCTGGGCCCGGCGTTTGCCGGTTTCAAGGCGCAGGGGCTGGACCCGCAGGCGGCGGCGATCGCCACCTGGAAACTCGGCATGGCCGCACTGGTGGTGATGGGCCTGCTCAAGCTGGTGCTGTCGTTCGTGGGCGAGGCGGTGACCCGGGCGCTGCCCCGCGCCGCACTGCTCGGCTCCATCGCCGGCATTGCGCTGGTGCTGATGGGGCTGCTGCCACTGCTGGAAACGCTGCGCTCGCCGGTGGCCGGTTTCGTCACCTTGGGCCTGCTGCTGTATGTGCTGCTGGCCAAGGGCCGCTTGCCGACCAAATTGCCGGGCGTGCTGGTGGCCTTCGTGATCGGCACAGTGCTGTATTACGGGCTTGGCCTGGCCGGGCTGGGCGCACCGGGCTTCACCGTGCCCGCCTGGACGGCCCCGCAGATCGTGCTGCCACTGCCGAATCTTGGGTTCATCGAGGGGTTGCCGGCCACGGTGGCGTATCTGCCGTTGCTGCTGCCGTTCGGCCTGTTGATGGTGGTGGGCGGCATCAATGTCAGCGAAAGCGCGCGCGCGGCCGGCGACGATTACCGCACCCGCGACATCTTGCTGGTGGAAGCCTTCGCCACATTGGTGGCCGGCGTCTGCGGCGGTGTGGCGCAGACCACGCCGTACATCGGCCAGCCCGCCTACAAGCACATGGGCGCGCGCTCGGGCTACACGCTGCTGACCGGCCTGTTCGTCGGCATCGGCGGCATGCTGGGCATCATCAGCGGGTTGGTGCAGTGGCTGCCACTGGCGGTGCTGGCGCCGATCATCGTGTATGTGTCCATCGACATCACTACCCAGGCGTTCCAGGCCACGCCCCGGCAGCACGCCGGTGCCATGGTGCTGGGGTTCCTGCCATCGGTGGCGTACCTGCTGACCATCAAGGCGCCGGGCTGGATGGCGCAGGATCAGTTGGTGGCGCTGACCACGCAGGTGGATGGCCACGGCCTGCCGGAGCTGGCGGTGATCTTTGCGCTGGGCAACGGCTTCATCATCACTGCAATGCTGTGGATCGCCACGGTGGCGGCGATGATCGACGGCCGGCTGCGGCGCGCTGCGGTATTTCTGCTGGTGGCGGCCGGGCTGACCCTGTTCGGGTTGATCCACTCGGTGGACCCGCGTGGCGGCATCTATCTGCCGTGGTCGCTGCAAGGCCTGGCGCGCGTCATCAGCTGGCAGTTCGTCGGCGCCTACGTGGCGCTGGCAGTGACCTTGTTGCTGTTGTCGCTGCTGCCGGCACGCAAGGAGCCGATGCAATGACTCCTGCATTGTGCGTGGCCGGCTACTGTTCGTTGCCGACGCTGCGCGGTGACAGATGCACTGCCGTGCTTGCCTGGGGGCGCGTGGCTGGCGCGTTCGGATGGGGCGCGTTTCGCGGAATTGGCGAGGCTTTGCAAAGCGGTCTGCGCTTCGCGTGACCATGCACGCGATCGATGCATGCGCTGCGGCGGCAGATCGATGGAACCACCGCAACATCTGAGGGTCATACCCACAGATGTCGTCGATGCAAGGAATTTCATGATGCAACCCAAGCCCTCGCGCTGGCCGTGGCTGTTGGCCGTGCCATTGATTGCCGGCGCTGCCTGGTGGCTATTCAGCGGGCCACGCCAGACGCCCGGTGCACTGCCTGCGCCCATCAGCCAAACCGCCAACGCGGCCGCCGCCGCGGTCACTCCATCGCCTTCCACCCCCGCCGCGCCGCGGCATCCGGTGCAGGCGCCATCGGCCGATGCCGCCGACGCTGCAATTCCTGCCTTGGCGCAGAGCGACGTCGCCGCATGGCAGGCGCTGCTGGATCTGATACCCGACGACGCAGCACTGTCGATCGTGTTGCGGCCGCACCTGATCGAACGTGTGGTGGTGATGATCGACAACCTCACCCAGCCCAGTATCAGCCGCCGCGCCTCGGTACTGCAGCCGGTCTCGGGCGAACTGCAGGTGACCCCTGCGGCCGATCACACCGTCATCGATCACGCCAATGCCAGCCGCTACACACCGTACGTCGCAGCGTTCACCGGCGTGGATGCGCAGGCATTGGTGCACAGCTATGTGCGCTTCTATCCCTTGTTTCAGCAAGCCTATGCCAACCTGGGCGCGCCGGACCGTTACTTCAACGACCGGGTGATTGATGTCATCGACCACCTGCTGCGCACGCCGGATCCGACGCAGCCGGTTGCCGTGGTGCGCGACGAGCGTGGCCGCTATCGCTTCGTGGACCCGGCGCTGGAAGGATTGTCGGTAGGGCAGAAGGCCATCGTGCGGCTAGGGCCGCAGCAGGCGTCGGCAGTGAAGGCGCAACTACAACGCATTCGTGCCGCCTTGTTGCAGACGCGCTGAGTCGGTGTCCGGCCGTGGTTTGGAGCCATGCGCCTGCGGTCACGCAGCCGCGGGTGCGAGTAGCCGTGCGTGGTAGTGGCTGCCATTCCGGCCGGCGCCGCAGCGGCGGGACGCTGCTGTGTGCAATGCCAGGTTTACCCAGCGTCAAGCTCCGGATACTGGCGGAAGATGCCCTTGGTATTGAACGCCAGGCGCCGTTCGGAGGCGAGGTAAGCGGCGATCCGGGGGCGTGCTGCCACACGCCGCTGCACGGCGCGCAATCCCGGAATGTCCTTCGACAGAGTCGCCATTCGTTTCGGGAACATGTAGTCCAGACCGCTGACCAACTGAAACAGCGATAGGTCCACGTACGAGTGCACAGCTAGTACAGATGTACCGCCGGCCCGCTGCACCACCTGCTCGAAATAGCCGAGGAACTTGGGCAGGCGGTGGTCACGCAGATCCTCGGCGCGCCTGGTGGCTTCGGCTTTTTGGTCCTCGTAGTACAGGCCGGCGGCGATCGGATGATGGGTGTCGTGTACCTCGGCCACCAGGTCAGTAATGGTCAGTTGCAATTGCAGTGCCTGCAGGCGCAGCGCATCGTCATCGGGGACCAGCTGCAGCGACGGACCCAGAAAATGCAGGATCGCCGCCACCTGCGCCACCACCACATCGCCTGCCCGCAGGAAGGGTGGGGCCAACGGCTGCGCGCCCGGCTGCTTGCCTTGCAGAAAGGCGGTTATGACATCGTCGCCCTCGACGCGCGCCACGTCGGTATAGGCGGCACCGGCATCTTCCAGGGCCAGACGCACGAATTCGCCGCGGCCCTGCAGACCGGTCCAGTAATAGAGCTGATAGTGCATGTGCTGCTCCGCGTCGGGATGGTGCTGCAGCGTAGGAAAGGCGTGGCTAGGCGGGCGTGATCGAGGTGTTGCAAGCCTGTGATCCGGCAATGTCGTGCGGCTGCGTCAACAGCCATTCCAACTTGCGCGCGCGCGGCTGGCGCTTGAGTGTGCACTCGGCGCGCGAGGCACTGGCACGATCCGGGTACCGGTGGCTGGCCAACAGCTGCAACGGCGGGTTGGCGCGCGTATAACGCGCACCGGTACCACGCAAGTGCGCCTGGAAGCGCCGCTCCAGGTCATTGGTGATTCCGGCGTAATAGCTGCCGTTGTGGCACAGCAGCAGATAGAGGAACCAGGGCTTGGGCGTATCCATCCGCGCATTATCTCCCTTCGGTGCGGCGTGCGTAGCGCTCCTGGCAGTGACTGCGTGGTAGCGTGGTGGCGCTGTGGGGCGGGCAGCGGCATCGGTGTTCACCACGCAGGCCGATGCCGGGCAGAGCGTCGCCACGCCTACCGTCCCGGCGCGGGCGCAGTTGCCGCTGCGGCGGATTGTCTGGCCCACCTGGCCGCTGGCACGCCTCGC
This sequence comes from Xanthomonas cucurbitae, assembly GCF_002939885.1. Taxonomy (GTDB): domain Bacteria; phylum Pseudomonadota; class Gammaproteobacteria; order Xanthomonadales; family Xanthomonadaceae; genus Xanthomonas; species Xanthomonas cucurbitae. Next base: position 8,662 of record NZ_MDED01000028.1, on the reverse strand, counting down.
GTGGCGCCAAGCGAAGCACCTCCCCCCCGCAGGTCTGGTGCCACCGCCTTCGTGTCGCAGCACACCTTGAAACGCCGCCGGGCAACCGCATCTGCTCGGTATCGCCGGACTTGCCGGCCACTCGTTCAGAGGACTCCCCATGCGGATGGACAAACTCACCTCGCGGTTCCAGCAGGCACTGGCCGACGCACAATCGCTGGCCGTGGGACGCGACCACAACATCATCGAACCGGTGCACGTGCTGGCTGCGTTGCTGGACCAGAGCGGCGGCAGCACGCGCCCCTTGCTGTCGCAGGCCGGCGTCAACGTGCCGCTGCTGCGCGAGCGCTTGGGCGAGGCGTTGGATACGCTGCCCAAGGTGTCCGGGCAGGAAGGCAACCTGTCGATCGGCAACGATCTCAACCGCCTGCTCAACCAGGCCGACAAGCTCGCCCAGCAGCACGGCGATGCCTTCATTCCCAGCGAGTGGTTCGTGCTGGCCGCCGCCGACGATGCCAGCCCGCTGGGCGTGGCGTTGCGTGCGGCCGGTGGCGACAAGAAGAAGATCGCCGCGGCGATCGACAAGCTGCGCGGCGGCGAAACCGTGCAATCGGAAAACGCCGAGGAACAACGCCAGGCGCTGGAAAAATACACCATTGACCTGACCGCGCGCGCCGAAAGCGGCAAGCTCGATCCGGTGATCGGCCGCGATGAAGAAATCCGCCGCACCATCCAGGTCCTGCAGCGCCGCACCAAGAACAACCCGGTGCTGATCGGCGAACCCGGCGTGGGCAAGACCGCCATTGTCGAAGGCCTGGCCCAGCGCATCATCAACGGCGAAGTGCCCGAAGGGCTGCGCGGCAAGCGCGTGCTGTCGCTGGACATGGGCGCGCTGATTGCCGGCGCCAAGTTCCGCGGCGAATTCGAAGAACGCCTCAAAGCTGTGCTGAGCGACCTGTCCAAGAACGAAGGCCAGATCATCTTGTTCATCGATGAGCTGCACACCATGGTGGGCGCGGGCAAGGCCGATGGCGCGATGGACGCCGGCAACATGCTCAAGCCGGCGCTGGCGCGTGGCGAGCTGCATTGCATCGGTGCCACCACGCTGGACGAATACCGCAAGTACATCGAAAAGGATGCCGCGCTGGAGCGCCGCTTCCAGAAGGTGTTCGTAGGCGAGCCGACGGTGGAAGATACCATCGCCATCCTGCGTGGGCTGAAAGAACGCTACGCGGTGCATCACGGCGTGGAGATCACCGACCCGGCGATCGTCGCGGCCGCCACCCTCTCCAATCGCTACATCACCGATCGCCAGCTGCCAGACAAGGCCATCGACCTGATGGACGAAGCGGCATCGCGTATCCGCATGGAGATCGACTCCAAGCCGGAGGAACTCGACCGCCTGGAGCGCCGCCTGATCCAGCTCAAGATCCAGCGCGAGATGCTCAAGAAGGAAAAGGACGAGGCCTCGCGCCAGCGACTGGGCGACCTGGAAACCGATATCGACAAACTGGAGCGCGAGTTCTACGACCTCAACGAGCTCTGGACGTCGGAGAAGGCCGCGTTGCAGGGCACCACCAAGATCAAGGAGCAGATCGAGCACGCCAAGCTGGAGCTGGAAGCGGCGCAGCGGCGCCAGGACTACGCCAAGATGAGCGAGATCCAGTACGGCGTCTTGCCACAACTGGAAAAGCAGATGCTGCTGGCCAATGAAGTGGAGCACCACGACTTCAAGCTGGTGCAGGACCGCGTGACCGCCGAGGAAATCGCCGAGGTGGTGTCGCGCTGGACCGGTATTCCGGTCAACAAGATGCTCGAAGGCGAGCGCGACAAGCTGTTGCGTATGGAAGACGAGCTGCATCGCCGCGTGGTGGGCCAGGAAGAAGCGATCAAGGTGGTGTCCGATGCGGTGCGTCGTTCGCGCGCCGGCCTGTCCGACCCCAATCGCCCGAGCGGCTCGTTCCTGTTCTTAGGTCCCACCGGCGTGGGCAAGACCGAGTTGTGCAAGGCGCTGGCGGACTTCCTGTTCGACAGCACCGAAGCGATGATCCGCATCGACATGAGCGAGTTCATGGAGAAGCATTCGGTCTCGCGCCTGATCGGTGCGCCTCCGGGCTATGTGGGCTACGAAGAGGGCGGCTACCTCACCGAGGCGGTGCGCCGCCGCCCGTATTCGCTGATCCTGCTGGACGAGGTGGAAAAGGCGCACGCCGATGTGTTCAACATCCTGCTGCAGGTGCTCGACGACGGACGGCTCACCGACGGCCAGGGCCGCACCGTGGATTTCCGCAATACCGTCATCGTGATGACGTCCAACCTGGGCTCGCACCAGATCCAGGAGTTGTCCGGCGACGGTAGCGCCGAGGCCTATACGCAAATGAAGGCCGCGGTGATGGGCGTGGTGCAGGCACATTTCCGCCCGGAGTTCATCAATCGGCTGGACGACATCGTGGTGTTCCATCCGCTGGACAAGGCGCAGATCAAGTCGATCGCGCGCATCCAGTTGCAGGGCCTGGAAAAGCGCCTGTCAGAACGTGGCCTCAAGCTGGATCTGGACGATGCGGCGCTTGAGCTCCTGGGCAATGTCGGCTTCGACCCGGTGTATGGTGCGCGCCCGCTCAAGCGCGCCATCCAGTCGCAGGTAGAGAACCCGCTGGCCCAGCAGATCCTGTCGGGTCAGTACGCCAGCGGCGAAACCGTGCGCGTACGTGCGCAGGGTGGGCATCTGGAGTTCGGCAAGGGGTGATCGTAGGATGGGGCCTCCCGCAGGATGCGGGGTGCCCCATCCGTGTCATGCGGTGGGTTCGCAGTGCGTCCACGCTGCCGCGTTTGGCCCCCAACGAGTGATTCACCTGGCAAGGAACTTCAGATGCGCCTTGTGTCTGTTCCGCTCTGCATCGGTGTTGCCATGGGAATGGCCGGTCGCCTTCACGCAGGCGACGCGCCGGATATCTTTGCCGCGCTCGATGCCTATGACGCCGGGGACTATGCGCGTTGTGCCGAGGTGATGGACGCACTGCAGCACGCGTCCAGCGAACTTCCAAAAAATGGTGAACTTCTGCGTGCGGAATGCCTGGCCGCAGCGGGCAAGACAGACCAGGCCCTGCAGTATCTCGATGTCCAGATTCCGCGTGGGCGGATCGCTGTCGATGATCTGCGCAGCAAGGACCGGCCCGGCCTGAATCGGCTGCGAAAGATGGACCGGTGGCCTGCGCTGCTGGCGAAAGCTGAGCGCGTCAATGCGCAGCAGCAGGCAACACTGAATCTGCAACTGCGCCAGGAGCTGCTCGCGCGGGTAGAGAAGGATCAGCAAGTGCGTAAAGCGGCGATCGCCGCTGGGGGCAAGCCCGCCGACTGGGCATCCGTTGCGCCGGTGGATGCCGACAACACCGCATGGCTCAAGCAAGTCGTCGCGACCCAGGGTTGGCCGGGCCGGCGCCTGGTGGGCGAAGATGGCGCCAATGCAGCATGGATCCTGGTGCAGCATGCCGACGCCGATCCGGCGTTTCAGGCACAGGTCCTGGCGTTGATGGAAGCGGCGCTGGCCAAGCAGGAGGTGGCGCCTGACGATGTTGCGCTGCTCACCGATCGCGTCTTGCTTGCGCAAGGCAAGCCACAGCGTTACGGCACCCAATTCAAGAGCGATGCGGATGGCCGCATGTCATTGCAGCCTACCGAAGACGAAGCAGGGCTGGACGAGCGCCGCCGCCACATGGGGTTGCCGCCCATGGATCAGTACAAAAAGATGCTGCAGGACGTTTACCACAAGCCTGCGCGCTGATCGGCGCATTGCGCTGGCAGTATCCTCAGCAGCCATCGCTTGCGAGTGGGTCCGCCATGCAGGACCTGACTGTTGGCGATGTCATCATGGCGCGTCGTTATGAGGGGCAGTGCCGCAGCCGCGTATCGTCGGGCGGTCCAGCCAGAGCGAGCCGTGCCATGACCGATCCACAGTGGAAACCCGAAACCGTCGCCGTGCATGGGGGCTACCGTCCCGATCCCACCACGCGCGCGGTGGCGGTGCCGATCTACCAGACCGTGGCCTATGCCTTCGACGATACCCGGCATGGGGCGGATCTGTTCGACCTGAAGGTGCAGGGCAATATCTACAGCCGCATCATGAACCCCACCAACGATGTGCTGGAGCAGCGCGTGGCGGCGCTGGAAGGCGGCATCGGGGCGCTGGCGCTGGCATCGGGGCAGGCGGCGGTGACCTATGCGATCCAGACCATCGCCGAGGTAGGCGACAACATCGTGTCGTCCAGTGCGCTCTACGGCGGCACCTATAATCTGTTCGCGCATACGCTGCCGCAGTTCGGCATCAGTACGCGCTTTGCCGACTACCGCGATCCGCAGGCGTTCGCGCGGCTGATCGATGACCGCACCAAGGCGGTGTTCGTCGAGTCGATCGGCAACCCGCGCGGCAATATCACCGACATCCAGGCCGTTGCGGAGGTGGCGCATGCGCACGGCGTGCCGCTGATCGTGGACAACACCGTGGCCACGCCGTCGCTACTGCGGCCGATCGACTTCGGTGCCGATATCGTGGTGCATTCGTTGACCAAGTACCTGGGTGGCCACGGCAACAGCATCGGCGGTGCGATCGTGGACAGCGGGCGGTTTCCGTGGGCCGCGCACAAGGCGCGCTTCCCGCGCCTCAACGAACCGGATGTGAGCTACCACGGCGTGGTCTATACCGAGGCCCTGGGCGAGGCCGCCTACATCGGTCGTGCGCGGGTGGTGCCGCTGCGCAATACCGGTGCGGCGCTGTCGCCGTTCAATGCGTTCCTGATCCTGCAAGGCATCGAAACCTTGCCGCTGCGCATGGAGCGCATCAACGCCAATACGCTGGCGATCGCCCGTTACCTGCAGCAGCATGCGCGTGTTGCCTGGGTCAACTACGCGGCGCTGCCGGATCATCCGGAGCACGCATTGGCGCAGAAGTACCTGGGCGGTCATGGCTCGGGCGTGCTGACCTTCGGGTTGCCCGGCGGGCGCGCGGCCGGTGCACGGTTTCTGGATGCGCTGCAGCTGTTCACCCGGCTGGTGAATATCGGCGATGCCAAATCGCTGGCGACGCATCCGGCGTCCACTACGCATCGGCAGCTGGGGCCGGCCGAGCTGGAACATGCCGGCGTCAGCGAGGACACCGTGCGGTTGTCGATCGGGATCGAGCATATCGATGATTTGCTGGCGGATCTGGAGCAGGCGCTGCAGGGGGCGTGAGGTTTTCAGCCAGCTTCATAAGCAAGAACGGTGAGCCCCTCTCCCTGCGGGAGAGGGGTGAGGGTGCGGCGAAGCCCGATGTCTGTCGGTAGCGGCTTCGGCAGGGGCGGCAGCGCGGCCGGGACTGGCTCTTCGGCTCGGTCAGACATCCTGTCTGACTCGCCGCCGCGACACATCCCTGTGCCGCTCTCCGCCAATCCCGGCCACGCTGCCGCCTCGGCACGTCGCTTCCATGACCTGGAAATGTTGAACATGCCAATGCAGCGGGGTTTGATTCAGACGCGTGGCGACGCGCTGCGCCTGGCCGGTTGCTGCGAACCTCCGAGACGCCGCCGCCAATCCTGCTACCATGCGCGCCCCTGAGGTGACTGCCGGCTGGCCGGTGGTTTAAACCGGAATCCGGTGCGCGCATCGCCTTGGCGAGACGCAATTCCGGAGCTGCCCCCGCAACGGTGGGCGAGACAAGGGTCCGCAGGTACTGCCACTGTGCTGTGCATGGGAAGGCGCGGATTCGGGAAGCGACCAGGCTTCCGCTCGCAAGCCCGGAGACCGGCCTGAAGGGATTGACCCGGCACGCGGTGGGCGTGGCCCTGTGCATCTGGTGCTCGCGCGCCGGACGCCTGGCCCGTTGCTGCCTGCCGACCCCATTGTCCCCGCGCGGGTAGGCGCGGTTCCAGGAGCAGCAGTCGATGTCCGTTTCTTCCGTTTTGCCGCGTCGCGCCGTGCTGGCCGCGGGGCTGTCGTTGTGCGTGCTGAACCTGGCCCAGGCCGAGGCCCCGATGGATCTGGATCAGATGGTGGTGACCGCCTCGCGGACCGCGCAGACCCAGGACCAGACGCTGGCGCCGGTCACCGTGATCGACCGCGCGCAGATCGAACGCCGCCAGGTCAATTCCTTGCAGGACCTGTTGCGTGGCGAAGCCGGTGTGTCGCTGGCCAACAACGGTGGCCCGGGCAAGGCGACCTCGCTGTTCCTGCGCGGTACCGAATCGGATCATGTGGTGGTGCTGGTCGACGGCGTGCGCATCGGCTCGGCCACGTCTGGTGGCGCGGCGCTGCAGGACCTGCCGATCGAGCAGATCGAGCGCATCGAAATCGTGCGCGGGCCATTTTCCAGCTTGTATGGCTCCGAAGCGCTGGGTGGGGTGATCCAGATCTTTACCCGCCGCCCGCAAGGCAGCTTCGTGCCCACGCTCAGCGTGGCGGCCGGCAGCGACAATGCGCGCCGTTATGGCGCCGGGCTTGCCGGGCGCAGCCAGGGCGATCTGAGCGAGGCCGGCGGCTGGTACTCGGTCAACGCCGTGCACGATGAAACCGATGGCATCAACGCGTACCTGGATACCAGCTCCAGCGCCTACGATCCGGATCGCGACGGTTATCGTAACGATTCGTTGAGCGTGCAGGGCGGCTGGCGCTTCAATCGCCAGTGGGATGCCGACGTACACGCGCTGCGCGCGCAAAGCCGTAACGAATACGACGGCTCGGCCTTCGGCGGCAACCTGGGCAAAGGCGTGCAGCAGGCCGTCGGCGGGCGTGTGCGCTATGCACCCAGCGATGCGCTCAAAGTCACCGCCAGCCTGGGTAGCAGCGCCGATCTGAGCGATAGCTATTATGACGGCGCGTACCTGTCCACCTACGACACCCGCCGCAAGCAGGGCGCGTTGCAGGCCGACATCACCACCGCGCCGGGCCTGCTTACGGTCGGCTTGGACTGGCAGCGCGATGCCATCGCCAGCAGCGACAGCTACGATGCCGACAGCCGGATCGACCGCGCCGCCTTTGCGCAGTGGCAGCAGAGCTTCGGTAGCCAATCGCTGCAGGCCAGCCTGCGGCGCAACGACAACAGCCAGTTCGGTGGCAAGACCACCGGCAGCCTGCTGTGGGGCTGGGATGTGGCCGAGCATCTGCGCCTGACCGCCAGCTACGGCACTGCGTTCAAGGCGCCCACCTTCAACGAGTTGTACTACCCCGATTTCGGCAATCCGCTGCTGGGGCCGGAAACCTCCAAAAGTGCCGAGCTGGGTCTGCGCGGCAACTACGACTGGGGTGTGTGGACGCTGCGCGCCTTCCAGACCCGCATCGACGATCTGATTGCCTACGACGCGTCGCTGGTGGATGCCACCCATCCGTTCGGTCAGCCGAACAATATCGACAAGGCGCGCATTCGTGGTGTGGAGGCGGGCTACGACACCGAGCTGGCCGGCTGGATCCTGCGCAGCGCCTTGACCTGGCTGCAGCCGCAGGCCGATGGCGAGGTCAATCATGGCAACTGGTTGCCGCGCCGCGCACGGCAGAGCGGTCGGATCGATGCTGACCGCAGCGTCGGCGCGTTCGGCGTGGGCGCGAGCCTGTTCGGGTCGGGCAAGCGCTACGACGACCTGGCCAACACCGAGCAACTGGCTGGCTACGGCTTGCTGGATCTGCGCGTGAGCTATGCGGTGAACGCAGACTGGAAGGTGCAGTTCACCGCCAACAACGTGTTCGACCGCCAGTACGAAACCGCCCGCTTTTACGCCCAGCCAGGGCGTAATTACCTGCTGACCTTCCGCTACCAACCGGCGCAGTGAGACGCGGCGAAAACGACGCAGGTCCTCAACGCAGGCACGCGGCCGGTATCGACCGGCCGCAGAGAAGCGCATAGGTGTCTGGAAGCGACACCGCGCATTGCACGCCAGGGTTGCTTCGCATTACGCGCACAGACGCGGTGATCCTGTTTGCGCCTGCTGCACGTTGTTTGCCATCCTTTGAACACTACCGATGATCCCGCTCTCCCGCCCCGCCCAGCGCCACCTGATCATCGCCCTGATGCTGGCGATGACGGCAAGCCGCTTCCATCATGTCGGCGCTTGGCTGCAATTGCCGGATGCCTCGATGGCGGTGTTCTTTCTCGCTGGTGCATTGCTGCGCCCGGTGTGGATGCTGCCCTTGCTGTTGGGGTTGGTATCGGCGCTGGACCTGATTGGCCTGGCCTCCGGCAGCATCAGCGACTGGTGCCTGTCGCCGGCGTATTGGACGTTGGCGCTGGCCCATGCCGTGCTGTGGCTGGGTGGTCGGCTGTCTGCCACGCCGCTGCAACGCGATGCTTGGCTGGATCTGCCGCGTCTGCTCGGTGTGTTGTTGCTCAGCGGCAGCGTGGCCTACCTGCTGTCCGAGGGAGGCTTCTATTCCCTTTCCGGCCGTTATCCGCAGGTCACGCTCGGCGGCTTCCTGGCCCGCGTGTCGGCGGACTACCCGCGCGCGCTCGGTACCCTGGCCGGCGACGTCGGCATCGCTTTCGCAGTGCTTGCCGCAGGGCGCAGCCTTGCCGCACGTCCACTGATGGGAGAACGCGCATGACCACCCCCGTGCACGACGATGCGCATTAGGGACGCTCTGAACAAAGCAGCCTGATCTGCGACAATTGACCGACGATCCAAGCGGACGATTTCGATGCAACTGAGCTTTGGCGACGCGGAGC
>NZ_MDED01000027.1 GCF_002939885.1 Xanthomonas cucurbitae | reverse complement strand
GTTCGACTTGAATCTTCAGTGGGCGGCCCATTTCGATGACTGTCTGTGATGAGATGGCACTATTATATCATTATGTAAACACCCTCTGAGCACGCGGCTGCTACCGCAATCGCAGCCACTGGAAGGGCTGGACCGCATTGCGGTGGCGCGTATCATCGAAACGCGCGCCGATCGCCAGGTAGTGCTGGACCCGCACTTCATTCCCAGCGCGATGGTGTGCCAGGCCGCGCCACGGCTGACCACCTTCCTGACCGAACTACTCGGGCTGCTGCACCAGCGTGGCGAAGCCCTGGCCGCGCGGATGACGCTCACCGATCGCGGTGGCGCGGCCGATATCGCCGATTTCCTGCTGCTGCAGCTGGTCAACCGTTGGCAACCGCAGATCGCGCACTGGGCCGCCGCACCGCTGGCGCATCCGGAAGAATTGTTCCGCGCCTTGCTGGCGCTGGCCGGCGAGCTGAGCACCTTCACCGCGCCGGGCAAGCGCCCGCCGGCATCGCCGGTGTACCGGCATGAGACGCAGCAAGAGAGCTTCGAGCCGCTGATCGGCGCGTTGCGCAGCAGCCTGAGCGCGGTGCTCGAACAGACCGCCACGCCGTTGCCGATGCAGGCACGCAAGTTCGGCGTGTGGGTGGCGATGGTGCCGGACCCCACGCTGCTGGACAGCGCCGCCTTCGTGCTGGCTGCCAAGGCCGAAATGCCCAGCGAAGAGTTACGCCGCCTGCTGCCGGCGCACGCCAAGATCGGCCCGGTGGAGCAGATCCGCGACCTGGTCAACCTGCAGTTGCCGGGCATCGCGGCCAACCCGATGCCAGTGGCGCCGCGGCAGATTCCGTATCACGCCGGCTACCTGTACTTCGAGTTCGACAAGAGCGCCGCGCTGTGGCGCACCTTGAAGACCTCCGGCGGCATTGCCTTCCACTTCGGCAGCGAATTCGCCGGGCTGGACTTGCAATTGTGGGCGATCCGGAGCTGAGCGCATGAGCCATCCGCTTGCCGAACGCGACCCGATCGCTGCCGCGCCGTTGCCGGCAGAAGCCATCGCCGCCGAAGACACCGACATCAGCGAACTGCTGGGACGCAGCGTCAACCCGCTGGTGCAGGCGGCCACGCCCTTGCTGCTGCTGGCGGTGCAGTTGCGCCACAGCGCGCAGTTGCCCGACGTGGCGCGCCTGCGCGAACAGGTGATGGCGCAGATTCGCCGCTTCGAACAGCGCGCCCGCCAGGGTGGCGCGCCGGTGGAGGCGATCACCGCCGCACGCTACGTGTTGTGCGCCCTGCTCGATGAGGCGGTGCTCAATGCACCCTGGGGCGAGCGCAGCGGTTGGTCGCAGAAAACGCTGCTGGTGGTCTTCCACAGCGAGTCGTATGGCGGGGCCAAGTTCTTCCAGATCCTGGAGCGGTTGTGCGCCGATGTGCGGCGGCATCTGGACCTGATCGAGCTGATGTACCTGTGCCTGGCGTTGGGCTTTGCGGGCCGTTACCAGATCGAGGCCGGTGGCCTGGCCCGGCTGGGCGAGATCCAGGACGATCTGTACCGCCGCATCCGCGCCGAGCGCGGCCCCGCCCCGGACAGCCTGGCGCCGCGCTGGCGCGGCGTGGAAGACCGCCGGCGGCTGGGCCGCTTCCTGCCGCTGTGGGCCGCCGCGCTATTGGGGCTGAGCGTGCTGGTGGTGGCCTTCGTGTGGTTCCAGACACGCCTGAGTACCCTGGCTGCGCCGATCAGCGCGCAGGCGGCGCAGTGGGGGCTTGCGCCGGCCACGCCGCCGGACGCCAGTCCGTTGCCGCCACCACCGCTGCGGCTCAAGCAGCTGCTGGCCGCGCCCGAAGGCGAGGGCTTGTTGCAGGTGGACGAGCAGCCCGATGGCCAGACCCGCGTGCGCCTGAGCAGCGCGGCGATGTTCGCCTCCGGCGGCGTGGACGTGGAGCCGGATCAGCGCGGCCTGATCGCGCAGGTTGCCGCGGCGATCGATCAATTGCCGGGGCGGGTGATCGTGGTCGGGCACACCGACGACGTGCCGGTGCGCTCGCTGCGGTTTGCCGACAACTACGCCTTGTCGGCGGCGCGTGCGCAGGCGGTGGCGCAGTTGCTGCGCGCGCAGCTGGCCACGCCGGGGCGGGTGGAAGCGCTGGGCGCGGGTGATTCGCAACCGCTGGTACGACCGCCGCACTTGCCGGCCAATCGCGCGCGCAACCGCCGCGTGGACATCCTGTTTCAGCCGGGGGAATGACGATGAAGACGCTGTTGTCCACGCTGAGCGCCACCGTGGTGGTGAGCGTGCTGGCACTGAGCCTGCTCGCGGTGCTGTTGTGGGTGGGCGGGCCGTATGTGGCGATCGGTGGCTGGAGCCCGTTGGCCGGCGCGGCCGCGCGCGTGGTGGCCATCGTGCTGGTGATCGCGCTGTGGGTCGGCGTACTGGCGTTGCGTCGCTGGCAGGCGCAGCGGCGTGCGGCCCGGCTGTCCAGCGCCTTGGCGGCGCCCGGTCGCGACGACGACCGCGAACTGCGCAGCGGCCAGGAACGCGCACACCTGCAGGCGCGCTTCCAGCAGGCCATTGCGCTGCTGCGCAAGCGCCGCGGCGGCGATCTGTATAGCTTGCCGTGGTATGCGCTGATCGGCCCGCCCGGCTCGGGCAAGAGCACCTTGCTGCAGCATTCCGGTCTGCAGTTTCCGTTGGCCGCGCGCATGGGCGATGCCGCGCTGCGCGGGGTGGGCGGCACCCGCGATTGCGAATGGTGGTTCACCGACGAAGCGGTGTTCCTGGACACCGCCGGCCGCTACACCACGCAGGATTCCGATCAGGTGGTGGATGCCGGCGCCTGGCGCGACTTCCTGCGCCTGCTGCGCCGGCATCGCCCGCGCCGGCCGCTCAATGGCGTGCTGGTGACCATGAGCATGTCCGACCTGCTGCTGCTCGACGATGGCGAGCGCGACACCCACATGCAGGCGATCCGCCGCCGCCTGGACGAACTGGCCGACCACCTGCAGGCCAGCGTGCCGGTGTATCTGATCTTCACCAAGTGCGATCTGGTCGGCGGCTTTGGCGAGTTCTTCGACGATCTGAGCCCTGCCCAGCGCAGCCAGGTGTGGGGCATGACGTTCGCGCTGGCGCAGACCCTGGAAGGCCAGGCGGCGCGCCGCTTCGCCGACGAATTCAACCTGCTGCAGCAGCAGCTGAGCGCACGCCTGTTCGAGCGCCTGAACCTGGAACGCGACCGGCTGCGGCGCGCGGCGATCCTGGCGTTTCCGCAGCAGCTGGCCGCCTTAGGCGAGCGCGCGCGGCAGTTTGTCGAAGGCAGTTTCGCCGGCAATGCCTACGGGCCGGCGCCGCTGTTGCGCGGGGTGTACTTCACCTCCGGCACCCAGGAAGGCACGCCGATCGATCGCATGATGGGCGCGGTGGCACGCACCTTCGGCGTGGACGACGCGCGCGTGCATGCGCCAGGCGCGCAGCGCCGCACCTTCTTCGTCGAACGGCTGTTGCGCGAGGTGGTATTGCGCGAATCCGGGTTGGCCAACACGCCGCCATCGCGGCAACGCCGCACGGCCTGGCTGCAGGCCGCCGCCTATGCCAGCGTGGGCGTGCTGACGGCGGCGCTATTGGCCGGATTGAGCGCCAGTTACCTCGGCAACCGCGCCTATCTGGCGCAGGTGCAGCAGGCGCTGGATGCACGCCCGGCGGTGCCCGACCCCAATGCCGCCACCCGCATGCCCGAGTACGTGACGCGCACGCTGCAGCAGGCGGCCGCCACGCACGCGGTGGTGCAGGTGGCGCAGCAGTACCGGCAGGGTGCGCCGTGGGCGCTGCGCATGGGCCTGTTTCAGGGTGGCGCGCTCGGCGATGCGCTGCAGGCCGGCTATCTGCGCCAGCTCAATGCCACGCTGCTGCCGGCACTGGCGGTGCGCTTGCGCGATGGCCTGGTCGACAACGCGCAGGCGCCGCAGGCGCTGTACTACACGCTCAAGGGCTATCTGATGCTGGGCCAGCCGCAGCACCTGGATCCGGCCCAGCTAGGCGCGCTGGCGGCGATCGAGGCCGGCAAGCTGTTCCCGCGCGATCCGGCGCAGCAGCAGGCACTGGTCGCACAACTGCAGGCCTTGCTGGACACGCCCACGCGCGTACGCGCGCTGTCGCTGGATGGGCAGCGCATTGCGCAGGCGCAAGCCAGCCTGCAGGCGGCCGATCTGTCCACGCTGATCTACGGCAACCTGCTGCTCACCCCGCCGCCCGGTACGCCGCTGCGGCTGGACACGTCACTGGGCCTGCTCGCCGATACCTTCGAGCGCCGCAGCGGCACGCCGTTGTCCACGCCGGTGCCGGCGCTGTATACCCAACCGGTGTTCGCGGCCCTGCAGCGCGACGGCATCGGCCAGGCGGTGGAACGCTTCGGGCGCGACGATTGGGTGTTCGGCGGCGCGCCGCTGGATGCGGACGCCCGCGCCGCGCTGACGCGCCAGGTCGGCCAGCGCTACGAGGCCGACTATCTCCGCTACTGGGATGGATTGCTGGCCGATCTGCAATTGCGCCCGGCCGCCGATCTGGCCGCCGCCAGCGCCACCGCCGCCAAGCTGGCCGGCCCCAGTTCACCGCTGCGGCTGCTGCTGGGCGTGGTCGGCGACCACACCCAGGCGATGGACCGCGCCCCACCGCCGGATGCGGCCCAGCGCGCTGCCTCTGCGGTGGCCGGCAAGGCCGCCGCCGCCGCCGGCAGCGCAGCGGCCAAGCTGCCGGGTGGGGCAGCGATGCGCGCCGCGCTGGCGACCCCGCCCGATCCTGCGGCCGCCACCGCATCCGTGCCTGGGGCAGCGATCAGCGAGCATTTCCTGGCCCTCAATGCACTGGCGGCCGGTGCGCCCGGCAGCACGCCGCTGGACCAGCTGCTGCGCGTGCTCGATCAACTCGGCAAGCAGTTGCTGGTGGTCTCGCAAGGCGGTGGCGATGCTGCGGCGGCCAATGCGCAACTGGCACTGGCGCGGCAGGAAATGGCGCAGCTGCCGCCGCCGGTGACCGGCTGGCTGCAGAGCCTGGCCGGCAGCAGCGCCACCTTGATGACCCAGGGCGCGCGTGCGGCGCTGGATGCACAGGTGCGCCAGTCGGTGGGCGAGGTGTGCAGCGAGTTCGTGCGCGGCCGCTACCCGTTCGACCCGGCCGCGCAGGTGGAGATTCCGCTGCAGAATTTTGGCGAACTGTTCGGCAGCGGCGGGCGCCTGGATGCGCTGTACACCGGCACCGTACAGGCCCTGCTGGACACCCAGGCGGCGCATTGGCGCTGGAAGGACGGCCCCGATGCGGTGGTCGGCGCTCCCGGTTTGCCGGCGCAACTGCAACTGGCGCAGCGTATCCGGCAGAAGTATTTCCGCGGCGGGCCGGCCCCGCAGGTGGGCTTCACCGTGCTGGCGCCCACGCTGGGCGAGGGCGTCGCCCGGCTCACGCTGGAGATCGACGGCCAGCGCTACGACTACCAGCCCGGCGCCGCGCAGAGCATGCCGATGACCTGGCCCGGCCCGGTGCCGGGGCATGTCTCGATCACGGCCTTCGGTGCCGACGGCGTGGCGCTGGGCAAGCTCGATTACCAGGGCGACTGGGCGCTGTTTCGCGCGCTACAGGACGCGCATCTGGAAAATCCCTCCGACCTGCGCTTCGTCGCCCGTTTCGCGCTCGGCGGCCACGACGTGCAGCTGCCGCTGCGCGCAGGCAACCTGCGGCACCCGTTTCTGGACAGCGACGTCCAGCACTTTGCGTGCGGCGGTTGAGCATGTCGGCCACCGAACAGATCGGCTTCTACGGCAAGTTGCCCGGCGTGGGCGACTTCGTGCAGCGGCGCCTGCCGCCCGGCTTCGTGCAGCCCTGGGATGCGCATTTTGCCGCCTGCCTGGAGGCGGTTCGCCAGCCGCTGGGCGAGCGTTGGCCCGCCGCCTACCGCAGCAGTGGCGTGCGTGCGTTCGCGCTGGGGCCGGGCGTATGCGGGCCGCAGGCCTGGGCCGGCGTGCTCGGTCCGGGCGAAGACCGGGTGGGGCGGTGCTTTCCGCTGACCCTGGCGATGCCGTGGGCGCACGCATGCCTCCCGGCGCCGGCGTGGTTCGGCGCGCTGGCCGCCTGCCTGGGCCGCGCCTTGCGCGCACGCACCAACGCTGCCGGTTTCGAGACCGCCGTGTGCGCGCTCGCGCTACCGGCCACGCCCTCCACCGCACCGGCCCCCGTGCAGGGTCACGCGCTGTGGTGGCGTCCAGGCGAGACCGCCCAGTCGCTGCACGGGCTGCCCGCCGCCGAACGCTATCTGGACTGGCTGCTGGCCGAACAGGACATCACCGAGGTGACCCGATGAGCGCGCCCTACCGCTCGGCCGGACATACCGAAACGGGCAAGGTGCGCCGCCTCAACGAAGACGCGCTGCTGGTGCGCGAGGAGGCCGGGCTGTGGGTGGTGGCCGATGGCCTGGGCGGCCACAGCGCCGGTGATTACGCCAGCCAGTTGCTGGTGCAGCGGCTGGGCGCCCTGGTGCGCCCGCCGGACCTGTGCGACTTCCTGGACGCCATCGACGACACCCTGGCGCAGATCAACGCCGAGTTGCTGCACGCCGCGCGGCAGCGCCGCGTGGACATGATCGCCACCACCGTGGTGGTGCTGGTGCACGACCCGGATTTCATGCTGTGCGGCTGGGTCGGCGACAGCCGCATCTACGCCCGCCACGCCGGCCCGCTGCGCCAGCTCACCCGCGACCACGTGCACGGCGTGCGCGAGGACGTGACCCAGTTCGGCAGCGCCCAGGCCGCCGCCGCCGCAGCCGGTGTGCTCACCCGTGCGGTGGGCGCGCAGGAACCGTTGTTTGTCGATTGGGTGCTCACCCCCAGCCTGCCCGGCACGCAGTTCGTGTTGTGCAGCGACGGCATCAACAAGGAAATCCCCGACCCGGAGCTGGATGCCGAATGCCACCGCTTCGGCGATCCGCGCGCGCTGCTGGCGCGCTTGTTCGAACTGGCGATGGGCAGGGCGGCGCGCGACAACGTCACCGCCGTCGTCGTCAGCCTGCAGGAGTGACCGCATGCACCAAGACACCGCCACCGTGACCGAACTGGTCACCGCCATGCGCCGCGGCGCGCTGGACCTGGAGGCCGTGCTGGCCGCGCTGGGCAGGCGCGCGGCGATGCCGGACGCCGAATACCGCGATGGCGTGGAAACGCTGTGGCAGCTGCAGCGCCAGCAGCTGCTGGACGATGCCACCGTCACCACCCTGGTGCGCCGGCTGGATGCCTTGCGCACCGCCGCCGCTCCCACCGCCGCCGCGCCGCCATCGACACCGCCGCCAGCCACGCCGATCGACGACGACGCCACCGTGGTGATGCCGCGCCGCGATGCCGTGCGCGTGCTCGACGAGGACATCACCCGCGTGCAACCGGCGCAGCCGCTACCCGGCGATGCGCCCAGCCTCACCAGCCTGGGGCTGGGCACGCAGACCGGTCTGGGTACCCAGACCGGCACTGGGACTGGCACCGGCACCGGCACGGCCGGCACCGCCAGCCTGTCCAGCTGGCAGCAACTGGCCGACGCGGCCGGCGGCGATCACGCCAGCGTCGGCAGCCTGCTCAAGGGCCGCTTCCTGCTGGAACGCGAACTCGGGCGTGGCGGCATGGGCGTGGTGTACCTGGCACGCGACGAACGCAAGGTGGAAGCGCGCGACCGCGACCCGTGGCTGGCGGTGAAGGTGCTCAGCGACGAATTCCGCCGCCATCCCGATGCGCTGGTGGCGCTGCAACGCGAAGCGCGCCGCTCGCAGAAGCTGGCACACGACAACATCGTGCGCGTGTACGACTTCGACAAGGACCGCACCCTGGTCTTCATGACCATGGAGTACATCGACGGCTGCGACCTGAAGACCCTGATCCGCGAGCAGGCCTACAGCGGCATGCCGCTCAAGCAGGCCTGGCCGCTGATCGATGGCATGGGCCGCGCGCTGATCCGCGCGCATGCGGCCGGTGTGGTGCATTCGGACTTCAAGCCCGGCAATGTCATGGTCACCCGCGAGAACGTGGCCAAGGTGTTCGACTTCGGTATCGCACGCGCCGGCAAACACGCCGCCGACGTGGCCGGCGAGCAGACCGTGTTCGACGCCGCCACGCTCGGCGCGCTGACCCCGGCCTATGCCAGCCTGGAGATGATCCGCGGCCAGGCGCCGACACCGGCCGATGATCTGTACGCGCTGGGCTGCGTGTGTTTCGAGCTGCTCACCGGCAAGCACCCCTTCGACAAGCTCAGTGCCGAGGTGGCCCTGCGCGAAGGCCGCCGCCCGCCGCCGGTGCCTGGCCTGACCCGGCGCCAGTACGCCACGCTGTGCGCGGCGGTGGCGTTCCCGGCCACGCATCGCCTGAAGCGGGTGGAGCAGTTGCTCGATGGCCTGCGCCAGGTGCCACTGCGCGAACGCGCGCTGCCGTTGCTCGGCTACGGCGCCGCCGCACTGGCGGTGGTGGGCACGGGCGGCTGGGGCATCCACCGCTATCTGCATCAGCAACATTTGGCCGAGGTGATCGCACGCTTCGGCGCGCAGGACCCGCAGCGCTATCGCGACGAAACCCAGGCCATGCAGGCGCTGTCCAGCCTGGAGCCGGACGACCGCCGCCGCCTGCTCACCGACCGCAGCGACCTGATCGAGGATTTCCTGCTGCGTCGCCTGGATGCGCTATGGAATCCGGGCAACGGCCGCGACGACTATCGCGGCGCATTGCAGGTCTTTGCGCTGCGCGACCGGCTGCGGCTGTACTCGCCGTCGCTGGATGCGCGCCGCCAGACCATGGAACGCGAGAAGAACGAACGGCTCAACGCGCTCGACACCGCGCTCAATCGCCAGCTCGACGCCGGGCTGCTGTTCCGCAGCCAACCCGACAACGCGCTGGCCACGCTGGACCAGGTGCGCCGCATCGATCCGCAGAGCAGCCTGCTGCGCCATTCGGCGCTGGAAGTGCGGCTGGACGAGGCCATCGCGCAGGCGGTGGCTGCCGGGCAACTGGCCACCGCGCGCAACCAGATCGACCAGGCCCGCGCCGCCTTCCCGGACGCGCTGCGCCTGCAGTTGCGCAGCGCCGAGGTGCAGGTGGCCGAACAGCAGGCGCGCCGCCCACGCGCCACCGCGCCGCTCGATGCCGCAGGCGCACGCCAGGCGCTGGCAGCCGCCCTGGCACAGCCGGCAACCGACCCGGCCTGGCGCGATCGCGTGGCCGCCGCGCTGGCCGCGTTGCCGCCGGCCGAGCGCAGCACGCAGCGCAGCGCCGTGGCCGAGGCCATCGCCGGCGTGGTGGCCGCGCAGGCCGATCCGGCGCAACTGGCCGGCGCGCAGGCGCTGGTGGCGTTCGGCCTGGACCTGGTCCCGCAGTCGGGCGCCTTGCTGGCCCAGCGCACGCGCCTGCAGACCCTGCAGCAGCAACTGCAACAGGCACTGGCCCGCGAAAGCGCCGAGGCCGAACTGGCCGGGCGGGTGGAATCGCTGCGGCGTGCCGCGGCCGCCAACGATCTGGGCAAGACCGCCGATGCGCTGGCGCGCATCCGCAGCCTGCAGCCGGACCACCCGCTGCTGCGCAGCGAAGGCCCGCAGTTGCTGGCGCAGGTGTACCGCAACACCGCCGACGACGCCTTCGCCAAGGGCCGCTATGCCCAGGCCGCCGACTTGCTGGCCCAGGCCCAGCAGCGGCTGGGCCAGCGCGCCGAGCTGCGCCAGGCGCAGGAACGCTATGCGGTGGTGGCCGCCGTGATGGCGGCCGGCGACCTGCCGGCCGCCGAGCGTCGGCCACTGGGCCAGCGCCTGCAGGCGCTGTATCGCAGCGATGCCACGGCCATGGCGCAGCTGGAAGCGCAGATGAAGGCCGCCGGGCAACTGCCCGAGGGTGCGCTGTCCGCCCGTTTGCAAGGCGCGCCCGCCAGCGACGCACCCGTGCCGGACAGCGTGCCGACCGGCAGTGCCGGCGACCCGGCGGCGGCTGCCCCGGCCAGGCCGGCGCGTGGCAAACCCGGCGCCCAACCGGGCGTCGCCGCGCCCATCCCGCGCGCTCCCGGCGCGGCCGCGGCGCCGGCCGGCCTGGACGACGAGGCCAGCCTGCCGCCGGTGCCCACCGGGCCGGACCCCTGCGGCGGCGCCGGCCTGCCAGGCCGTGGCGCGGCCTGTTTCGACACCCTGGGCGACACCCGCGGGCCGATGCTGGTGGTGGTGCCCGGCCGCGATGGCGGCAAGCCGTATGCGCTATCGCGCGGCGAGGTGGCGGTGGCCGACTTCAACCTGTTCTGCCAGGCCACCGGCCGCTGTACCGCGCAGGCCGCCAGCACCCCCGAGCTGGCCCGCGCGCCGGTGCGCAACATCAGCCTGAGCCAGGCCCGCGCCTACCTGCGCTGGCTGACCATCGGCAGCGGCGGCTGGCGCTACCGCCTGCCCAGCGATGCCGAATGGCTGCATGCCGCGCAGGCCGGGGCCAACTGGCGGCAGGCCGAAGACAGCAACTGCGTGCCGCCCACCGCCAGCGCCAGCGACACCGTGCGCGCGCCGGTCTCCGCACGCGGGCGCGACGCCAACCCCTGGGGCCTCATCAACCTCACCGGCAATGTCTGGGAATGGGTCTCCACTGGCGCCGGGGTGCAGGCGCGCGGCGGCAGCTTTGCCAGCTACTGGTCCGACTGCACCGTGCAGGCCAGCCGTAGCGACAACGGCTCGGCGCAGCCGGATGTGGGCTTTCGCGTGCTGCGGGAATTGCCATGAGCCACGACGGCACCACGCAGCACGCGGCCAACGCGCAACTGCAGGCCCTGGCGCAGGCGCATCAGCACGGCCAGCTCGACCGCGCGCAGTACCGCGCACGCCGCCGCAGCGTGCTGGAGGCCGCGCGGCAGGCGCAGGGCGCTACCTTGCGCAACCCGCCGCTGCGGCCGGCCGACCCCTACGCCCGCCCACCCCGGCAAGCGAACCGGTTCAGCCAGCGCCGTCGTCGTAACGTGGCAATCGTCGTAACAGTGACCGTCGTTGCATTAATATTGCTAATATTCCGTGAAGGTGCGTTGGGGTTCGACCGACGTTCAGTCAGGAGTGAGTGCCCGCCTGCCGAACATCACCCGGGTCT
Source organism: Xanthomonas cucurbitae (assembly GCF_002939885.1). GTDB lineage: Bacteria > Pseudomonadota > Gammaproteobacteria > Xanthomonadales > Xanthomonadaceae > Xanthomonas > Xanthomonas cucurbitae. The sequence goes on along the minus strand of NZ_MDED01000027.1, from coordinate 50,921 downwards.
CGAGACTGCCGCATGCGCAGCCGACGCCGTCGGGCATGCGCGACAGCGGATGTTTTCAGGGGTAAGTGACGAATGCGTATGACGTGTCTGGCCGCGGCGGTGTCCGCGTGCCTGCTGCTGCCCGTTCCCAGCTGGGCGCAGGGACAGCAGGATTCCGTAGCACCGGTTGCCGGCAGCGGTGCCGCACTGCCGGCCATGAAGGATCGCGGCGATGCCGCAGCAACCCTGCCGGTACGCGGCTTCCGCGTGCGCGAGGTCGGCAACTACCCCGACGCCGGTATCGACCCGGCGCGCATCCAGGCCGTGGCCGATGCCGCCTTCGCCGCGCTGGCGCAGGGCCAGCCGGAAGTGGCGTTGCGCTTCGACCAGCTGCAGGCGGTGGCCGACACCGTGACCCAGGCCTATCGCAGCGCCGGCTTCATCGTCAGCACCGCCTACCTGCCGGCGCAAACCCCGGGCGCGGACCGCCTCATCGAGATCCGCATGCTCGAAGGACGGATCGGCCAGATCACCGTGCAGGGCGCGGCGCGTTATCGTGGCACCGCGTTGTCGGCGCCCTTGCGCCAGCTGCAGGGCCGCCCGCTGCGCAAGCAGGACGTGGACACCGCCTTGCTGTACACGCGCGACCTGCCCGGCGTGTCGTTGTCCTCGGTGCTGCAGCCTGGCCAGAACGCTGGCGAGACCGACGTGGTGCTGGTCGCCAGCGAAGCCGCGCGCCCGTACACGATCAGCCTGGGCGGCAACAACTACGGTACCGAACTCACCGGCCGTTATCGCGCCCAGGTGGGCATCACCTGGAACAGCCCGCTCGGCCTGGGCGATGTGTTCGCGGCCAATTACGCCTATTCGCTGTCGCCGCGGCAAAGCCAGATCGGCGCGTTGTCATACGCCTTGCCGATCGGCCAGGTGTCCGGCCTGAGTGCGGTGGTCGGCGCCAGCCGCAGCGAGCTGGAAGTGCGCAACGGCCTGTTCGCCCGGCTTGGCCTCAGGGGACCGACAGCCGTGGTGTATGCCGGCGCCGACTGGAAATTCATCAACCAGGATCTGCTGCAGCTGCAGGCATCGGCGCGCTACCTGCGCGAAACCTCGCGGCTCGAAGCGGCCGGCACCCGGCTCTCGGACCAGTCCTTCGACGTGGCCGAACTCGGCGCCTCGCTGCGCCGCACCGACCTGCGCTGGCGCGGGGTGGACCTGTTGCAGCTCAGCGTGCGCCAGGCCTTGCGCGACGACTCGGCCGACCCGGACCTGGTCACCCCCGATCGCGACAGCCATTTCACACTGGCGCGGCTGTCCTACACCCGCCTGCAGTACCTCACCCGCACCCAGCGCCTGTATTTCAAGGTCAGCGGCCAATACAGCGACAACACCCTGGCGCCGCTGGAGCAATTCGCCGTCGGTGGCCCGGACAGCATGCGGTCCTATCCGGTCTCCGATGCGTTGGGCGACCGTGGTTATTACACCGGGTTGGAATACCACGTCGATGCGCCGGGTTTTGCCGATGTCGCCTCGCCGTTCAACGGCCGCCCGTGGCGCGAGCTGCTGGAGCTGGACGTGTTCGCCGACCACGCCCGCGTGTACGCGTCCAACGGGATAGCCGCGCCGGCGACCTTCGACGCCGCCGGTGTGGGTTTCACCTTCCGCCTGCCGCAGTACGCCAATTTCGAATGGCGCCTCACCGCCGCCCTGCCGACCGGACGCCGCAACGCCTCCGATGGTCGCGACGACGCCCGTATCTACACGCGTTTCGGCTTCACTTTCTGAGGGATCTGCGCATGCACGCCAACCACACCGCCGCGACCGCTGCCGCCCGTTCCCCTGGTGCGCTGCCGCCGCGCTCCCCGCTGGCGCTGGCGCTGGCCGCCGCGCTCACACTCAGTGCGCCTGCCGCCGCGCAGGTTGCCAGTACTCAGCTGCCGACCAACGGCAGCATTGTCGGTGGCACCGGCGCCCTCCCGGTACCTACCGGCGCCAGCCAGGTCATCACCCAGACCTCGGACCGGATGGCATTGACCTGGTCCTCCTTCAACCTCGGCGCGGATGCCACGCTGCGGTTCGACCAGCCCTCCAGCGCTGCGGTGGTGCTCAATTTGATTGGCGGCAGTTCGGCCAGCCAGATCTTTGGCAAACTCAACGCCAACGGGCAGGTGTTCCTGGTCAATAGCAATGGCGTGCTGTTCGGCCCTGGCGCGCAGGTCAATGTCGGCGGCCTGGTGGCCAGCAGCCTGGGTATGAGCGCGGCCGATTTCATGAACAACGGCAACACGCTCGATGCCGGCGGCGGCACTTCGTTCGTCTCCAACAACGGCACCATCACTGCGGCGGCAGGCTCGGTCAACCTGATCGGTGGCCAGGTCGTCAACAACGGCACCATCACCGCCACGGCGGGCAACATCACACTGGCCGGCGCCAACCGCGCCACGCTCAATTTCGAAAGTGGCGGTTTCGGCGTCGTCATCGAGACAGGGTTGCAAAGCCAGCTAGGCGGAGCGGCGGTGAACAACACCGACAGTCTGATCGCACCCGGCGGTACCATCACCTTGCAGGCCAGCGCCGCCAGAGCGCTGTTCAACCAGCTCGTCAACAACAGCGGCATCATCAGCGCTGTTTCGCTGTCCGATGTCGGAAGGGACGGCAATGTCTCGTTGGTTGCCAATGGCAGCACTGAAACATCGATTGGTGGCAGCGGCAGCATCAATGTCGGCAGCGGCTCGATCAGCTATATCACTGAGGGCAGCGTGCAGCAAACCGGCACCCTGACCGCCGGCGACCTGTTTGCCAGCGTCAGCAAAAACCTGCTGCTCACCGGCGAGAACAAGATCGCCAAGATCAATGGCTTCATAGACGGCGATCTGAGCCTGACCAATGCGCGCGATCTCGGTCAGGGCACCGCCCTCCAGGTGAAGGGGATCAGTACGTTCGCGCTCGGGTCCCATGCGCTCACCCTGAACACTACGAGCAACGACTTCGTCAAAGCGGTGAACATCAAGGCCGGTGCCACCAGCATCACCGATGGCAATGCGCTGACGCTGGGCGAACTGACCACCGGGAACCTGACCGCCGCCAGCACTGGCGCGTTGAACCTGGGCAGCGGCACCATCACCGGCACGCTGACCGCCACCAGCAACAACGGTGCGATCACCCAGGCCAACGGCCTGACCGTGACCGGTGCAAGTAGCCTCAATGCCGGCAGTGGCGCGATCACGCTGACCACCGGCAACAACGACTTCCAGCAGTCCGTCGCGCTGACCGGCGGCCTCACCAGCATCGCCGATGGCAATGCGCTGACACTGGGCACGCTCAACACCGGCAACCTCACCGCCACCAGTAACGGCGCATTGAACCTGGGCAGCGGCACCATCACTGGTACGCTGGCCGCCACCAGCAACAATGGCGCAATCACCCAGGCCAACGGCCTGACCGTGACCGGCAACAGCACGTTGAATGCCGGCAGCGCTGGCATCACGCTGGAGAATGCCGACAACGAGTTCCAGGGTGCCGTCGGCGCCACCGGCAACGGCATCGCCCTCACCGACCGCAACACGCTGACGGTCTCCTCGATTGCCGGCAACACCAGCGGCAACATCGCGCTGACCGCGCAGGCGATCACGCTACCGACATCGGCGATCACCGCCGGCACCGGTGGACTGACCCTGACCGCAAACGCCGGTCCACTGGCCACCCAGGGTGCCCTCAGCGGCGGCAATGTCGTGCTCGACGCCCGCGACGGGCTGACGCTTGCGCACGACATCACCGCCAACAACACCTTGACCCTGCGCACGGCCAATGCCGCGATCGAGCAGACCGCCGGCCAATTGCTGGTGCGCGAGACGACCAGTGCAAACGCCGGCACCGCCGCCATCACCCTGACCGGCAACAACGATTTCCAGCAGGCCGTCACGCTGACCGGCGGCCTCACCAGTATCACTGATGGCAATGCGTTGACGCTGGGCACGCTCAACACCGGCAATCTCACCGCCATCAGCGAGGGCGTGCTGAACCTGGGCGGTGGCACGATCACCGGCACGCTGACCGCCGCCAGCAACAGCTGGGCGATCACCCAGTCCAACGGCCTGACCGTGACCGGCACCAGCAGCATCAATGCGCGTGGCCAGGCGATCACGCTGACCAATGGCGACAACGACTTCCAGCAGGCTGTCAGCCTCAGCGGCAGCATCGCCAGCATCACCGACCGCAATGCACTGACGCTGGGCGGGCTCATGCTCAACGGCCTCAACGCCACCAGCAACGGTGTGCTGACCCTGGGCACGGGCACGGTCTTCGGCAGGCTGAACGCCACCAGCAACAATGGTGCGATCACCCAGGCCAGCAACCTGTTCGTCGCCGGCGCCAGCACGTTGGATGCCGGCACCGGCGCGATCACGCTGACCAATCGCAACAATGACTTCGAGCAGCCAGTGACGCTCACTGGCGGTGCCATCAGCATCACCGACAGGAATCGATTGACGCTGGGCACGCTCAACACCGGCAACCTCACCGCCACCAGCACTGGCGACCTGAATCTGGGTAGCGGCACCATCACCGGCACGTTGACCGCCACCAGCAACAACGGCGCGATCACCCAGGCCAATGGCCTGACCGTGACCGATGCCAGCAGCGTGAATGCCGGCACTGGCGCGATCACGCTGACCGCCGTCGACAACGACTTCCAGAACGCAGTGACCCTGACCGGCGGTGTCGCGCAGATCACCGATCGCGATGCGCTGGCGCTGGGCGCGCTCAACACCGGCAACCTCACTGCCATCAGTAACGGCGACCTGAACCTGGGCGGCGGCACGATCACTGGCACGTTGACCGCCACCAGCAACGGTGGCGCAATCAACCAGACCAACGGCCTGACCGTGACCGGTGCCAGCACGTTGAATGCCGGCGCTGCGGGCATCACCTTGACCGGCGACAACGACTTCCGGAGTGCAGTGACCCTGACCGGCGGTGTAGCGCAGATCGCCGACCGCAATGCATTGACGCTGGGCACGCTCAACACCGGCAATCTCACCGCCACCAGCAACGGCGCACTGAACCTGGGCGGCGGCACGATCACCGGCACATTGACCGCCACCAGCAACAACGGGGCAATCACCCAGGCCAACGGCCTGACCGTGACCGGCACCAGCAGCATCGATGCACTTGGCCAGGCCATCACGCTGACCAACGGCAACAATGACTTCCAGCAGGCTGTCTCGCTCAGCGGCGGCGCCACCAGCCTCACCGACCGCAATGCGCTGACGCTGGGCACGCTCAATACCGGCAACCTCACCGCCATCAGCAACGGCGTGCTGAACCTGGGCGGCGGCACCATCACCGGCACGCTGACCGCCGCCAGTAACAACCGGGCGATCAGCCAGTCCAACGGCCTGACCGTGACCGGTACCAGCAGAATCGATGCGCTCGGTCAGGCGATCACGCTGACCAACGGCGACAATGACTTCCAGCAGGCCGTCAACCTCAACGGTGGCGCCGCCAGCATCACCGACCGCAATGCCCTGACGCTGGGCACGCTCATCACCGACGGCTTGACCGTCATCAGCAACGGTGCGTTGAACCTGGGCAGGGGCACGATCGTCGGCCGGCTGAACGCCACCAGCAACAACGGTGCGATCACCCAGACCGACGGCTTCTTCGTCACCGGCACCAGCACCTTGAATGCCGGCACCGCCGCCATCACCCTGACCGGCAACAACCACTTCGAGCAGGCAGTCACGCTCACCGGCGGCCTCACCAGCATCATCGACCGCAGTACGCTGACGCTGGGCACGCTCAACACCGGCAACCTCATCGCTACCAGCACCGGTGCATTGAACCTGGGCAGCGGCACGATCACCGGCACGCTGACCGCCACGCTGACCGCCACCAGCAACAACGGCGCGATCACCCAGACCAACGGCCTGACCGTGACCGGTGCCAGCAGAGTGAATGCCGGCACTGGCGCGATCACGCTGACCAACGGCAACAACGACTTCCAGCAGGCCCTCGCGCTGACCGGCGGCCTCACCAGCCTCACCGATCGCAGTACATTGACACTGGGCGCGCTCAATACCGGCAACCTCACCGCCATCAGCAACGGCGCATTGAACCTGGGCAGCGGCACCATCACCGGCACGCTGGCCGCCACCAGCAACAACGGCGCGATCACCCAGTCCAACGGCCTGACCGTGACCGGCACCAGTACCTTGAATGCCGGCAGCGCTGCCATCACGCTGGAGAATGCCGACAACGAGTTCCAGGGCGCCGTCGGCGCCACCGGCAACGGCATCGTCCTCACCGACCGCAACACGCTGACGGTCTCCTCGATTGCCGGCAACACCAGCGGCAACATCGCGCTGACCGCGCAGGCGATCACGCTGCCGACATCGGCGATCACCGCCGGCACCGGTGGACTGACCCTGACCGCCAGCGCCGGTCCACTGGTCACCCAGGGTGCCCTCAGCGGCGGCAATGTCGTCCTCGATGCCCGCGACGGGCTGACGCTTGCGCACGACATCACCGCCAACAACGCCCTCACCCTGCGCACGGCCAATGCCGCCATCGAGCAGACCGCCGGGCAACTGCTGGTGCGCAATGCGACCAGCGTCAATGCCGGCACTGCGGCCATCACCTTGACCGGCAACAACGACTTCCAGCAGGCGGTCACCCTCAGCGGTGGCCTCACCAGCATCACCGACCGCAATGCGTTGACGTTTGGCACGCTCAATACCGACAACTTCACTGTCATCAGCAACGGCGCGCTGAACCTGGGCAGCGGCACCATCACCGGCACGTTGAACGCCACCAGCAACAACGGCGCAATCACCCAATCCAACGGCTTGACCGTGACCGGAACCAGCAGCATCGATGCGCTCGGCCAGGCAATCACGCTGACCAATAGCGACAACGACTTCCAGCAGGCCGTCAGCCTCAGCGGTGGCACCACCAGCATCACCGACCGCGCTACCTTGACGCTGGGGACGCTCAATACCGGCAGCCTGACCGCCAGCAGCAGCGGCGCACTGAACCTGGGCGGTGGCACGATCGTCGGCACGCTGACCGCGACCAGCAACAACGGCGCAATCACCCAGTCCAACGGCTTGTTGGTGACCGGCACCAGCGCGCTGAATGCCGGCACCGCGTCCATTACCTTGAACGCCAACAACGCGTTTTTGCAGGCCGTCAGCCTCAGCGGTGGTGCCACCAGCATCACCGACCGCAACACATTGACACTGGGCGCGCTCAACACCGGCAACCTCACCGCCATCAGCAACGGCGCACTGAACCTGGGCAGCGGCACGATCGATGGCATCTTGACCGCCATCAGCAACAACGGTGCGATCACCCAGTCCAACGGCCTGACCGTCACCGGCGCCAGCAGCATCGATGCCGGCAGTGGCGCGATCACGTTGACCAGTGGCAACAACGACTTCCAGAATGCAGTGACCCTGACCGGTGGTGTCGCGCAGATCACCGATCGCGATGCGCTGGCGCTGGGCATGCTCAACACCGGCAACCTCACTGCCCTCAGCAATGGCGCGCTGGACCTGGGCAGCGGCACCATCACCGGCACGCTGACCGCCGCCAGCAACAACGGCGCGATCACCCAATCCAACGGCCTGACCGTGACCGGCATTGGCAGCATCGATGCCGGCACTGGCGCGATCACCCTGACCACCGGCACCAATGACTTCCAGCAGGCCGTCGGCCTTGCTGGCGGCCTCACCAGCCTCACCAACGGCAATGCATTGACGCTGGGCACGCTCAACACCGGCAACCTCACCGCCACCAGCAACGGCGCATTGAACCTGGGCAGTGGCACGATCACCGGCACGTTGACCGCCACCAGCAACAATGGCGCGATCACTCAATCCAACGGCCTGACCGTGACCGGCACCAGCACCTTCAATGCCGGCAGCGCTGCCATCACGCTGGAGGAGGCGAACAACGATTTCCAGGGCGCAGTCAGCCTGACCGGCAACGGGCTGACGATGCGCGATGCCAACAGCCTGACGGTGGCCGGGCTGACCAACGGTGGCAACGGTGCCATCGCGTTGCTGGCAGGCGACACACTCACGCTGCCCGCGCAGGCGATCGAGACCGGCACCGGCGATCTCAGCCTGACCTCGCTGGGTGGCGCGCTGACCACCGCCGGCTCGCTGGCTGGTCACAACCTCACCTTGCGCGCGGGTAGCGGCCTGAATCTGCGGCATGTGATCCAGTCCCGCGGCACGCTTGGATTGACCAGCGACACCGGCGCGATCAACCAGACTGCCGGGCACCTCGACGTTGCAGCAGGCACCACGGCCACCGCTGCCGGTGCGATCACCTTGAACGGTCTCGACAACGACTTCCAGCAGGCCGTCACGCTCACCGGCGGCGCCACCAGCCTCACCGACCGCAATACGCTGACGCTGGGCACGCTCAACACCGGCAACCTTATCGTCACCAGCAACGGTGCATTGAACCTGGGCAGCGGCACGATCACCGGCACGCTGACCAGCACCAGCAACAACGGTGCGATTACCCAGTCCAACGGCCTGACCGTGACCGGTATTGCCAGCATCGATGCCGGCACTGGCGCGATCACCCTGACCACCGGCAACAATGACTTCCAGCGGGCCGTCAGTCTCAACGGTGGCCTCACCAGCATCACCAATGGCAATGCATTGACGCTGGGCACGCTCACCACCGGCAACCTCACCGCCATCAGCAACGGCGCATTGAATCTGGGTAGCGGCACCATCACCGGCACCTTGACCGCCACCAGCAACGACGGTGCGATCACCCAGACCGACGGCCTGACCGTGACCGGCGCCAGCAGCATCACTGCCGGCAGTGGCGCGATCACGTTGACCCGCGGCAACAACGACTTCCAGAATGCAGTGACCCTGACCGGTGGTGTCGCGCAGATCACCGATCGCGATGCGCTGGCGCTGGGCACGCTCAACACCGGCAACCTCACCGCCACCAGCACTGGCGCATTGAATCTGGGTAGCGGCACGATCACCGGAACGTTGACCGCCGCCAGCAACAATGGCGCGATCACCCAGTCCAACGGCCTGACCGTGACCGGGATTGGCAGCATCGATGCCGGCACTGGCGCGATCACGCTGACGACTGGCAACAATCACTTCCAGCAGGCCGTCAGCCTCGCTGGCGGCCTGACCAGTCTCACCAACGGCAATGCGTTGACGCTGGGCACGCTCAACACCGGCAACCTTACGGCCATCAGCACGGGCGCACTGAACCTCGGCAGCGGCACGATCAATGGCAGCTTGATCGCCACCAGCAACGGTGGCGCAATCACCCAGTCCAACGGCCTGACCGTGACTGGCACCAGCACGTTGAATGCCGGCAGTGGCGCGATCACGCTGACGAGCGGCAACAACGACTTCCAGCAGGCCGTCACGCTCACCGGCGGCCTCACCAGCCTGACCGACCGCAATACGTTGACACTGGGCACGCTCACCACCGGCAACCTCACTGCCCTCAGCAACGGCGCGCTGAACCTGGGCAGCGGCACGGTCACCGGCGTACTGACCGCCACCAGCAACAATGGCGCGATCACCCAGACCAACGGCCTGACCGTGACCGATGCCAGCAGCCTCAATGCCGGCACTGGCGCGATCACCCTGACCACCGGCAACAACGACTTCCAGCAAGCCGTTGCGCTGACCGGCGGCCTCACCAGCATCACCGATGGCAATGCGCTGACGCTGGGCACGCTCAACACCGGCAACCTCACTGCCACCAGCAACGGCGCACTGAACCTGGGCAGCGGCATCATTACCGGCACGCTGGCCGCCACCAGTAACGGTGGCGCAATCACCCAGGCCAACGGCCTGACCGTGACCGGCACCAGCACGTTGAATGCCGGCAGCGCTGGCATCACGCTGGAGAATGCCGACAACGAGTTCCAGGGCGCCGTCGGCGCCACCGGCAACGGCATCGCCCTCACCGACCGCAACACGCTGACGGTCTCCTCGATCGCCGGCAACACCAGCGGCAACATCGTGTTGAACGCGCAGGCGATCACGCTACCGACATCGGCGATCACCGCCGGCACCGGTGGACTGACCCTGACCGCAAACGCCGGTCCACTGGCCACCCAGGGTGCCCTCAGCGGCGGCAATGTCGTGCTCGACGCCCGCGACGGGCTGACGCTTGCGCACGACATCACCGCCAACAACACCTTGACCCTGCGCACGGCCAATGCCGCGATCGAGCAGACCGCCGGCCAACTGCTGGTGCGCGAGACGACCAGTGCAAACGCCGGCACCGCCGCCATCAGCTTGACCGGCAACAACGACTTCCAGCAGGCCGTCACGCTCAGCGGCGGCCTCACCAACATCAACGACCGCAATGCGTTGACGCTGGGCACGCTCAACACCGGCAACCTCACCGCCACCAGCAACGGCGCATTGAACCTGGGCAGCGGCACGATCGATGGCATCTTGGTCGCCACCAGCAACGGCGGGGCCGTGACGCAGACCGGTGCGTTGCTGGTCACTGGCACCAGTACGGTCGATGCCGGCAGCGGCGCGCTCGTGCTGAACTCCGACGGCAATGATTTCCGCGGTGCGCTCACCCTGGCGGCGGGCAACGCGCAGATCGTGGATTCCAACCTGCTCACCCTGGAGCGGTTCGTCACCGGCGCGCTCGACGTCACCAGCCATGGGCAGCTGGATCTGGGCCAGGGCAGTGCGGGCAGCCTGCTGGCGGTCAGCAACGGTGCTGCCATCGGGCAGGCCGGTGCACTGGTCATCGCCGGCAACAGCGTGATCGACGCCGGCGCCGGCGCGGTCACCTTGAACCAGGCCGGAAACGACTTCGGCGGCACCGTGGCCGTGGCCGCCGGTGCGGTACAACTGCGCGATGCCCATGCGCTGTCGCTGGCAACCTCGCGCATGGGCAGCATCGCCGCCGTCGCCAACGGTGCCATCGCACAGACAGGCACGTTGTCGGTGTCTGGCGATGCCTCGTTCGATGCGGGTGCGGGCACCATTGCATTGACAGCGCCAGGCAACGACTTCGCTGGAACCGTCTCGCTGCGTGGTGGCGCGGTGGGGATTGCCGATGCCACTGCATTGACGCTGGGGCGGCTGGACACCTCCACGCTGCAGGCCACCAGCCAGGGCGATCTGAATCTGGGGGTTGGCGTCGTCGCCGGCACGCTGTCGGCGCGCAGCAATGGCGGTGCGATCAGGCAGGGCGGCTCGCTCCGTGTCCTTGGTGACGCTGTGCTTGACGCAGGCGCGGGCGCCATCTTCTTGAACGATCCAGCCAACGATCTGGCGGGCAAGCTCACGCTCAACGCGGCAGCGGCGCGGATTGGTACCGCTACGCCACTGACGCTGGGCATGCTCAACGTCGGAGAGCTGCATGTCTCGACGGTGGGTGCGCTCAATCTCGGCCAGGGTACGGTCGGTACGCTGGCGGCGAGCAGCGTGTTCGGCTCGGTGTCGCAGACGGGGCCACTGGTGGTCTCAGGCAGCAGCGTCATCGAAGCGAACGCCGGTGACGTCAGGTTGGACAACGTCGGCAACGATTTCGTCGGCGCGCTATCGGTGTTCTCACAAGGTGTGACGCTGGTGGACCGTAATGCATTGACGCTGGGCAACGTTGGCGCCGATCGCCTCACGGTGACCAGCACCGGTGCGCTGGACCTGGGAATGGCCGGCGTGCGTGGCGATTTGCGTGCAACCAGCAATGGCGGCGCGATCGGCCAGACCTTTTCGATCGGGGTGGGTGGCGCCAGCATGATCGATGCCGGTACCGGAACGATCACGCTCACCCACCGGTTCAACGACTTCCAGGGCGGAGTGCGCCTTGTCGGTGGTGCGAGCCAGATCGTCGATCGCAATGCACTCAGCCTGGAGACCTTTGCGGTGACCAGCCTGCGCGCAACCAGCAACGAACGTGCCCTGGACGCGACGGTGAAGGACACGCTCAGCCTGGGTAGCGGTCGCAGCGACGGTGCACTGACGGCCATCAGCAACGGCGGCGACATCGTGCAACGCGGTGCGCTCAGCGTGGGCGGCGCGACAACTTTCGATAGCAGCACCGGCAGCCTCGGTGCCGACGCCGGCACTATCACGCTGACCGGCAACAATGCCTTCGCAGGCACGGTGAGCCTCACCGGTGGCGCGACCGAGCTCACGGCCGGCTCCGCGCTTACCCTGGGCACGCTGGACACCGGCGCACTCACCATCGCCAGCAACGGCGCACTGAATCTGGGCCAGGGCCGCGTCGATGGCGCGTTGACCGCCACCAGCAACGGCGGCCGCATCACCCAGGCAGGCGCACTGCGCATCAGCGGCACCAGCACGCTCGATGCCGGCAACGGCGCCATCGCGCTGGACAACGCCGGTAACGATTTCGCCGGTGCAGTGAACGCGATCGCCTCCGGCATCGCGTTGGTGGATCGCAACGATCTGCAGATGGCGTCCTTGCAGAGCAGCGGCAATGCCTCGGTGTCGCTGGATGCCGGCGGTGCCTTGCAGCTGCCTGCCAGTGCGATCGATGTCGGTACCGGCGCGCTCAGCCTCACGGCGCGCGGCGCTGTCCTCACCACCACGCACGCCGTGCGCGGTGGCGATGTGCAGCTCAGCGGTGCCAACGGGATTGCGCTGGGCGAGGGCATCACCGCCGGCGGCACGCTGAGCCTGCGCAGCACCAACGCGGCCATCACCCAGGGCGCGGGCACGTTGCAGGTGGCCGGCAACAGCGTGGTGGATGCCGGCAGCGGCGCGATCGTGCTGGATGCGGCGGGCAACGATTTCCAGGGAGGGCTTGCCCTGACCGGCGGCGCCACGCGGGTGCGCGATGCCAATGCGCTCAGCCTGGATGCACTCGACACCGGCGCATTGAATGTCACCAGCAACGGTGCATTGAACCTGGGTTTTGGCCTGGTCAACGGCGATCTGGATGCCACCAGCAACGGCGGTGCGGTGAGCCAGACCGGCGCGCTGACCGTCACCGGTGCCAGCCGCATCAATAGCGCCGGCGCAACCATCGCTCTGGCCGATACGGGCAATGATTTCCAATCCATCCTCAGCCTGAGCGGCGGCGATACCCGCGTGCGCGATCGCAACGCACTGACACTGGGCAACCTGGACGTCGGCGCGCTGGATGCGGCCAGCGGTGCCGGCCTGAACCTGGGCCAGGGCCGTATCGGCGGCACGCTGCTGGCGCGTAGCGGCACCGCTGCGGGTAGCGACAATGGCAGGGTCACCGCGCAGGCGATCGCGCGCCCGGCTGCAACCGGTGCCGGTATCACCCAGCAGGGCGCCTTGACCGTCCTCGGCAACAGCCTGCTCGACGCCGGCACCGGTGCCATCGTGCTCACCGACGCCGGCAACGATTTCCAGGGGAGTGTGCAGGCCAGCGGCGGCAGCATCGCCCTGGCCGATCGCAACGCCCTGGCCGCCGCCGTGCAATCCAGCGGTGCGGTGGACCTGCAGGCCGGCGGACAGCTGTCCAGCAGTGGCGCGATCACCGGCAACACCGTGGCGTTGACCAGCGGCGGTGCCATGCTGCTCGGCCACGATGTCGCCACGGCCGGCACGCTCAGCCTGCATAGCGGCGGTGCGATCACCCAGCGCGCTGGCAGCCTGCGTGTCGGCCAGCTCAACGGCAGCGCCGCCGGTGCGGCCACGCTCGCCGGTGCCGGCAACAGCATCGGCACCTTGGCCGATGTCAGCGCGCAGGGGCTGGACGTGTTCAGCGCCACCACGCTGCAGGTCAGCGGGCGCGTGGATGGCGGCACGTTGTTGCGGCTGGGCAGTGGCGCGGTGTTGCTGCTGGATGGACAGCTCAGCGGTGCCAGCACCTGGCTGCAGGCCACAGCGGGCATTGACCAGCGCGCCGGCAGTACGCTGGGTACCAACCTGCTCAGTGGCAGTGCCGGTGGTCCGGTCATGCTGGGCGATGCGGCCACCTTCATCGACAACCGCGTGGTGCGCCTGGGCGACTTCACGGCCGGCAATGGTTTCAGCCTGACCAACGCCGGCACCCTCACCCTGGTGCGGGCCAACGGCAGCGTCTACAGCGTGGATGCCGGCAACAGCGCCTTGTTCCTGTCGGTGCGCGGCGATCTGTTGCAGGAAGGCCGCGCCACCCTGCGCGATGGCACCGGCAGCTTCTCGGCCACCGGCCGCATCGGCACCCAGCAGGACCCGATCTACCTCATCGGCAGCGGGTCGCAGACCATCGGCATGGTGGGCGCGCCACCGGCCTACTTCGACGCCACCACCGCCGCTGGCGGCCTGCTGGACCTGAGCGGCGGCTCCAGCTTCAACGTGCCGGCCTCTGCGTTCGCCAGTCGCGCGCAGAGTTCGGCCAACCGCACCATCGCCTTTGTCGATCTGTCCAGCTCCGGGACGCCGTATCGCGCGTTCGGCCTGGTTCGCCCCGGCCTGCGCCTGCCCGACGACCAGCAGCCGGCCTGCGATGCCGGCGACCCGGACGCGGTCTGCACCCCCCAGTAATCGCCCCGCCGCCGCCTCGTTGCGGCGGCTCCCCCGACGGAGCCCATGCCATGCACGACGACAGCACCCTGCAGACCCTGCTCGCACCGGTCAGCGACGACGCACCGGCCGGCCCGGATCTGGAATACGACCCGGACTTCCTGCGCCTGGAGCGCGACTCGGCCATCCGCGCCGAGCGCAGCCTGGGCGATGCCGTCATTGCCGCCGAAGAGCCGGACTGGGACAAGGTGCAGACGCTGGCGCTGGAGCTGAGCCGGCGCAGCCGCGACCTGCGCGTGGCCAGCCGGCTCGGCGCGGCCTGGCTGCGCTTGCGCGGGCTGCCCGGCTGGGCCGACACCCTGGCGCTGATCCACGGCCTGCTGGAGCAGCATTGGGACAGCGTGCACCCGCAACTGGATGCCGACGACGACAACGACCCCACCTCGCGCGTCAACGCCCTGGTCGGCCTGAGCGACCCCATGGGCCTGCTGGGCGCGCTGCGCACCACCGCATTCGTGCAGTCGCCGCGGCTGGGCCGTTTCAGCCTGCGCGACCTGCGCGTAGCCAACGGCAGCATCAAGCTAGCCGACGGGCAGAGCGGCCCCAGCCTGGCCGAGATCGAAGCCTGCTGCCTGGACTGCGCGCTCGAGACCCTGGCCGCCTCTGCCCAGGCCATCACCGATGCGCTGGCGCGCACGCGTGCGATCGACGCCCTGCTGACCGAACGCCTGGGCACCGCCGCGCCAGACCTGCGCCCGCTGTTGACCGACCTACGCGAGCTGGAGCGCTTCGTGTTGCCGCATTGGCGGGCGCGCGACGGCGGTGCCACCGCCGGCACGCCGGAGGCCGACGCCGCGCCGGCAGGCGAGGGCGAGGTGGCATCCAGCAGCGCCCGCCCACCCGGTGCCATTGCCGGCCCGGACGATGTGCTGCGCCGCCTGGACGAGATCTGCGCCTACTACGCGCGCTGCGAGCCTTCCAGCCCGGTCCCGATGCTGTTGCGCCGCGCCCAGCGCCTGGTGGGCTGCGACTTCCTGGCCTTGATGAAGGAACTGGCCCCGGCCGGCATCGACGACCTGCAACGCGTCACCGGCCCGCTGGAAGAACGCTGAGCATTGCCGGCACGAGCGGCCGGCAACGCCGCCGTGCTTACGCTCTACGATTCCCGATTCCCGATTCCCGAATCACCAGCTATACAGCTGCCAATGTACCTTGTTGACCTTGTCCTTCTCCGCATCGGTGTGTCCATCGTGGTCGCGGTCGTAGAGGAAATACGGCGCACCGCGTGCCGGCGTGACGCGCACCATTTCCAGTTCACCGTTGACGCGGTATTCGTCCACCTTGTCGCCATTGCCCATGGTCTTGCTGGTGACGTCGGCATTGGCTGGCACATCGCCGCCGCCAGGATTGGTGGTGGCACAGCCGCCAAGCAGCACTAGCGGCAGCAGCAAGAAACGTGCTTTGTTCATCGTGATGGTCCGTGTGAGGTCGCCGCCGAGTATGCGCCGGCCGGGTGCGCTGTGGGCGTGCAGCGTAGAATCGGGCCATGAGCAGATTAGTCCTGATCGACGGGTCCAGTTACCTGTATCGCGCGTTCCACGCGCTTCCGCCGCTGACCAACGCCCAGGGCGAGCCCACCGGCGCCTTGTTCGGCGTGGTCAACATGCTGCGAGCCACCTTGAAGGAGCGCCCGGCCTACGTCGCCTTCGTGGTGGATGCGCCCGGCAAGACATTTCGTGATGACTTGTATGCCGACTACAAGGCCAACCGCCCGTCGATGCCCGACGACTTGCGCGCGCAGGTGCAGCCCATGTGCGACATCGTGCATGCGCTGGGCATCGACATCCTGCGCATCGACGGCGTGGAAGCGGACGATGTGATCGGCACGCTGGCGTTGCAAGGTGCCAGCGATGGCCTGGCCGTCACCATCTCCACTGGCGACAAGGACTTCGCCCAGCTGGTGCGTCCGGGCATCGAACTGGTCAACACCATGAGCGGCAGCCGCATGGACTCGGACGAAGCGGTGATCGCCAAGTTCGGCGTGCGCCCCGACCAGATCGTGGACCTGCTGGCGCTGATGGGCGATACCATCGACAACGTGCCCGGCGTGGAAAAGTGCGGCCCCAAGACCGCCGCCAAATGGCTGGCCGAATACGACTCGCTCGACGGGGTCATCGCCAACGCCGACAAGATCAAGGGCAAGATCGGCGACAACCTGCGCGCCGCCTTGCCGCGGCTGCCGCTCAACCGCGAGCTGGTCACCATCAAGACCGACGTGGTGCTGGCCAGCGGCCCGCGCGCGCTGGAGCTGCGCGAGCCCAACAGCGAAACGCTGGCTGCGCTGTATGCCCGCTACGGCTTCAGCCAGGCGCTGCGCGAACTCGGTGGCGCCGCCGCCGCCGGCGTGCAGACCGAAGCGATGGCGGTGGCCCGCACCGAACCCGGCCGCGCCCGCGGCACCGGCTTCGTCTCCGGCCCGGCCAGTGCGCCGGTGGATATCGACCCGGCACTGGCCGCGCCCGGCCAGTACGCCACCATCCTCACCCAGGAACAGCTGGACAGCTGGATCGCCCGCCTGCGCGCCGCCGGCCAGTTCGCCTTCGATACCGAAACCGACAGCCTGGATGCCCTGCAGGCCAACCTGATCGGCCTCAGCGTCGCCGCCGAGCCTGGTCAGGCGGCCTACCTGCCGTTCGGCCACGACTTCCCCGGCGCCCCGGCCCAGCTCGACCGCACCCAGGCACTGGCGCAGCTGGCACCGCTGCTCACCGACCCGGCCGTGCGCAAGCTCGGCCAGCACGGCAAGTACGACCTGCACGTGATGCGCCGCCACGGCGTGGAGCTGGCCGGCTATGCCGACGACACCTTGCTGGAGAGCTTCGTGCTCAATTCCGGCAGCGCCCGCCACGACATGGACAGCCTGGCCAAGCGCTATCTGGGCTACGACACGGTCAAGTACGAAGACATCTGCGGCAAGGGCGCCAAGCAGATCCCGTTCGCCCATGTCAGCCTGGAAGACGCCACCGGCTACGCTGCCGAAGACGCCGACATCACCCTGCGCCTGCACCAGGTGCTGGGCCAGCGCCTGGCCGCCGAGCCCAGCCTGGAGCGCGTCTATCGCGAGATCGAAATGCCGCTGGTGAGCGTGCTGGCGCGCATCGAGGCCAACGGCGTGTGCGTGGACGCAGCCGAACTGCGCCGCCAGAGCGCGGACCTGTCCAAGCGCATGCTCGCCGCCCAGCAGAAGGCCACCGAGCTGGCCGGGCGCACCTTCAACCTGGATTCGCCCAAGCAGCTGCAGGCGCTGCTGTTCGACGAGCTCAAGCTGCCCGCCGTGGTCAAGACGCCCAAGGGCCAGCCCTCGACGAATGAGGAGGCGCTGGAAGCCATCGCCGACCAGCACGAACTGCCGCGGGTGATCCTGGAGTACCGCGGCCTGGCCAAGCTGCGCAGCACCTACACCGACAAGCTGCCGGAGATGATCCACCCGCAGTCCGGGCGCGTGCACACCAGCTACCACCAGGCCGGCGCCGCCACCGGGCGGTTGTCCTCGTCCGACCCGAATCTGCAGAACATCCCGATCCGCACCGAAGACGGCCGCCGCATTCGCCGCGCCTTCGTCGCCCCGGCCGGGCGCAAGCTGATCGCCTGCGACTATTCGCAGATCGAGCTGCGCATCATGGCGCACCTGTCCGGCGACCCCGGCCTGGTGGGCGCGTTCGAGTCCGGTGCCGACGTGCACCGCGCCACCGCCGCCGAGGTGTTCGGCCGCACCATCGACACCGTCAGCGGGGATGAGCGCCGCGCCGCCAAGGCGATCAACTTCGGCCTGATGTACGGCATGAGCGCCTTCGGCCTGGCACGTCAGCTCGGCATCGGCCGTGGCGAAGCGCAGGACTACATCGCGCTGTACTTCAGCCGCTACCCGGGCGTGCGCGACTTCATGGAGACCACGCGCCAGCAGGCGCGCGACAAGGGCTACGTGGAAACCGTGTTCGGCCGCCGCCTGTATCTGGACTTCATCAACGCCGGCAGCCAGGGCCAGCGCGCCGGCGCCGAGCGCGCCGCCATCAACGCCCCGATGCAGGGCACCGCCGCCGACATCATCAAGCGCGCCATGGTCAGCGTGGATGGCTGGATCGCCGACCACGCGCAACGCGCACAGATGATCCTGCAGGTGCACGATGAACTAGTGTTCGAAGCAGACATCGATTTCGTCGATACGCTACTGGCCGAAGTCACCACGCGCATGGCCGCTGCCGCCGCGTTGCGCGTGCCGCTGGTGGTGGATTCGGGCATTGGCGATAACTGGGACCAGGCGCACTGACGTGATGAATTCCAGCGATATGCTGGATACACAGATCAGTTATACGGAGCGCGCGTGATAACGCAACTGCATCAGCGTCGAGGGAATGAATAACCGCTAAATTCTACATTTTTTTAACAGTTATCTTCACGATCCATCAATGTGGAAAGTGGTGTTATATCCCTCGACGGGCGCAACGCCTGTCGGCAGATCTCTCCCATCCCCTGGAGCAGATCTCGGAGCGGAAACTCCTCCCCAAGTTTCCGTTCCCTGGCCCCGCCGACCTCCCCCTGGTCTGCGGGGCTTTTTATTTTCTACGGTTGAAAGCGCGGATTGCCTTGCGCTGCGGCACGCTTTGGGATGTTGCGCGCTGTTTGCGCAGTATGTCTTAATCACAAATTTGAATAGGCCAAATTAATCCACTGAATCAACACAGTGTTTCATCTCGCCAATTCAGGTTTATATGGCGGCGCTGGCCGCCTGCATCAATGCAGACGGAAAAGCCAACGGCCGGACCACGCTTGCCAGCCGCCAGCCGCCGATAGATCAACCCAGCCAGTCGCGGGGCACCAGATAATCCAGCAAGCGCGCTTCGGCACTGCCAGGCTCGGCTGCATGGCCGTACTCCCAGCGCACCCGCGGCGGCAGGCTCATCAAGATGCTCTCCGCTCGCCCGCCGCTTTGCAGCCCGAACAAGGTGCCGCGGTCGTAGACCAGGTTGAACTCCACATAGCGCCCGCGGCGGTACAGCTGGAACTCGCGTTCGCGCTCGCCGAAAGGCTGGTCCTTGCGGCGCTGCACGATCGGCATGTAGGCGTCCAGGAAGCCATTGCCCACCGCCTGCTGGTAGGCGAAGTCGCGTTCGAAGTCCTGGCCCAGGTCGTCGAAGAACAGGCCGCCCACGCCACGCGTTTCGTTGCGGTGGCGCAGGAAGAAATACTCGTCGCACCAGCGCTTGTGCGCGGCGTAGCGTTCCTCGCCGAACGGCACACACAGCGCCTGCGCGGTGCGATGCCAGTGCTGCACGTCTTCGTCCACCGGGTAGAACGGGGTCAGGTCGAAGCCGCCGCCGAACCACGCCGCCACCACCTCGCCATCGCGTTCGGCGCGAAAGTAGCGCACGTTCATGTGCGTGGTGGGCACATGCGGATTGTGCGGATGGAACACCAGCGACACCCCGCAGGCGCGCCAGGTGGCGCCCGCCAGTTCGGGGCGGTGGGCACTGGCCGAGGGCGGCAGGCGGGTGCCGGAGACGTCTGAAAAACCGATGCCGGCCTGTTCGAATACCGCACCATCGCGCAGGATGCGGGTGCGCCCGCCACCACCTTCCTCGCGTTGCCACAGGTCTTCGGAGAAGCGCGCCCGGCCATCGGCGGCTTCTACGGCGGCGCAGATGCGGTCCTGCAGGTCGGTCAGATAATCGCGTACACGGTCGAATTCGTTCATGCTCCGATTCTAAATCGTGTCTCGCCGCCAGTGCGCCCACCCACGCGCGCTCGTTTGTCGCAGGGCGAGGTGCGGCGCGTGCAGTCGCTCAGCTGAACTCGGCGCGCACCGCTGGCGTGCACAGCCGCCAGGCCAGCGCCGCGTGCAGGCCGCCGATGGCCAGTGCACCCAGCCCGGTGAGGACCAGCGCCATTTGCCGGGTGGCCTGTAGACGCACCTGCAATTGCGGCCATTCGGGGCTGTGCACCAGTTCGGCAGGCAGCATTGCCTGCACGCAGTCGAACAGCGGCCCGATCAGGGCCAGCCCGGCGAAGTTCAGCAGGCCGGTGGCGAGCAACACCACGACGAAACCGATGCGTGCCCATTCGCGGCGCTGCAGCAGCGCCCAGCTCAGCCAGGCAAACGCGACCGACAGCACCACGCCGAGCAGCGACAGCGCCATCGCATGGTCGATCAGCCATTGCCAGGCGTGCGGGATCCGCATGCCGGCAGGCAGCGCAAGCGTACCGGCATCGGGCACCGCCACCAGCACCACGACCTGCAACAGATTGGCCAGCGCACTGGCCGCGCCCAGCAACAGCGACACCCAGGCCAGTGGCGTCACCAACCCGCCGCGCGGCTGCAACGCGGTGCGGTGCGGGGCGTTCATTGCAGCGCGGCGATGTGCGCCGCCACCACCGCCTGCCCGGGCGGGTCCAGCGCGGGTTGCAGCTGTGCATACCAGCCGGGCAGGGCATCGGCCGGCAGGCACTGGCGCAGCAACGGCGTGCTGCGTTCCAGGAACGCCTCCAGGAACGGCAGGCCGCGCACGGAGAGAAAATGACTGTCTGTGATTGACATGCCGGCGTACGCCTCGCGCAGCCATTCCAGATGCGGCAGGGCCTGCGCGCCGTGGCCGGCGCGGGTCAGCGCGGTCAGGAAGCTGGTGCGTGCAACGGCCGGCGAAGTCGCGCGTTCGTGCGCGTTGAGATCGTCGAAGGTCAGCAACCACTGCTCACCGCGCGCGATCTCGTTGCACATCACCGCGGTGGCGGCCAGCTGCAACGCGTTGTGCGCTGTGGGCTCCAGCTCATACAGGGCCAGCCAATGCGGATAGGCCTCGCGGTAGCGATCCAGTGCGCTCAGCGACAACGCGCACAGCCGTTGCGCGTCGGCACCGGTCTGCAGCTGCGCCAACGCCGCGCTGTAGGCGCCAACGTGATCGCCACGCTGGAATGCAGCCAGCGCCGGTTGCAGGGCCGGGTCGATGGCGCTGGCCGCTGTCGCGTCTTCTTCTATAGCGGCCGGCGCCACGGTGGGCTCGGTGCGCGGCGTCTTTGCCGCGGCGGTGTTGCGTCCAAACAAACGGTCCCACAGGCCCATCGCCTCTCCTCGTATGCGCCGACGTCGTTGACGATCGCCACCAAGCAGGCGGCGCACCGGGCATGCGGCAGACCGGTGCAGCAGGGCGCGAATGCAGCATCGCTTTGCCGATCCTGGTACCAAGCTTAGAGCCACCGGCGTACGGGCAGGTGAGCGCATGGCAACGCGGCATGCGCTTGCACGGCAGGCGCTGCCGCTCGCCTGCAGGGGCCGCAGACGCGATGCCCTGTTCCTTGCGCGCTCGCTGCGCCCATCTCGCAATGGGCGCAGCATCGGCTCAGCGCTGTGGCTTCACCTGTTCGTTGAACAGCTTGAGGATGCGCTTGTACTCGTCCAGCCACGCGTCGGCGCGGGTAAAGCCGTGGCGTTCCAGCGGATACGGCGCCACCTGCCAGTTGTCCTTGTGCAACTCGATCAGCTTCTGCGTCATGTCCACCGAGTCCTTGAAGAACACGTTGTCGTCGATCATGCCGTGCGCGATCAGCAGATGGTCCTGCAGCCCATCGGCGTAGTTGATCGGCGAGGACGTCTTGTACGCCTGCGGGTCGAGCTCGGGCGTGTTGAGAATGTTGGAGGTGTACTCGTGGTTGTACTGCATCCAGTCGCCCACTGGCCGCAGCGCCGCGCCCGCCTTGAACGTGCCTGGGCTGCGGAACAGCGCCATGTAGGTCATGAAACCGCCGTAGGAACCGCCATAGATGCCGGCACGCGCACGGTCACCCTGCTTGGTGGTCACCAGCCAGTCCAGCCCGTCCAGGTAGTCTTCCAGTTCCGGGTGGCCCATGTTGCGGTAGATCGCGGTGCGCCAGTCGCGGCCGTAGCCTTCGGAGGCGCGATAGTCCAGATCCAGCACGATGTAGCCCTGCTGCACCAGTAGGTTGTGGAACATCTGCTCGCGGAAATACGGCGTATAGCGTTGCGAAACGTTCTGCAGGTAGCCGGCGCCGTGCACGAACATCACGATCGGATACTGCTTGCCCGGCTCGGGCGTCTGCGGGCCGTAGTACTTGCCCCAGACCGTGCCGGCTCCATGCTTGGAGGGTATCTGTACGTATTGCGGTGCGATCCACGACTGCGCCTTGAAGGCTGCTGTGCGCGTATCGGTGAGTACCCTGGCCTGGCCGCCGGCGGCCGGCACCACCGCCAGTTGCGGCGGCAGATACGCACCGGAGTAACGCACCAACAGCTGCTGCCCGTTCGGCGACAGGCTGAAGCCTTCCACGCCGTTCAAAGCGGTCACTTCGGTGAGCTGGTCGGTGCGCAGGTCGAGCTTGCACACCTCGTAGTCGCCCGGCCACTTCTGGTTGCACAGGAAGTACATGCCGCTGCCATCGGTACTGGGCACCGGCAGTGACACTTCCCACTTGCCACGCGTGCGCTGGCGCGGCTTGCCGTTGCCGTCCACGGTATACAGGTGCGAATAACCGGATTCTTCGGACAGCAGCCACAGCGTGCGGTTGTCGGGCAGCCAACCGAAATCGTTGAAGTCCCAGCTGATCCAGGCGCCATCGCTCAGCCGATGGCGTGGCTGCAGCTTGGCCGTGTCCAGATCCACGCTGGCGATCCAGCGGTCCTTGTTGTCGGTGGCGCGGATTTCCACTGCCACGTTGCGGCCGTCGTCGCTCCAGTGCACGGCCGGGCCGCTGCCATCGCCATCGCTTTCCACGCGCACGGTGCGGTTGCCCTTGAGCGCATCGCGCTTGGCGGCCTTGCGCAGGCTTGCCAGCGGGTCGGTGGCGATGCCCGGCAGCGCGTCGAACGAGAGCTGCCGCGCACTGCCGGCGGTGACATCCACCAGCCACAGCGTGTGCGCGACCGGGTCATTGCGTCCCACGCGGGTACGCACTTCCTGGAATTCCTCGTAACCGGATTCGGTGACGTACTTGGGCATCTTGCCGGCCTGGCCTTCTTCGGCGCTCTTGGCCTGGGTGACCACCAGCAGGTGGCGGCCGTCCGGCGACAAGGCGCTGTCGACGATCTCGACTTCATCGCCCAGATACACCGGCGCGGCGGCGCGGGTGGCATCGGCACGGCGCCAGGCATCTTCCTGGCTGCGCAGCGCATCGCGCTGTTCGCGGTCGTCCCGCAGCGTCGCCAGGGTGGCCAGTTGCTGCTCGCGCAACGTATCGGCCTTGGGCACGGCATTGGGGTCGCGCTCGGCCTTGACCACGGCAACCTGCGCAGTGCCGCCATCGGAGCGCCAGTGGTACCAGTTGTTGCCGGCACGCCAGATCGCACCGCCATCGCTGGCGAACTGCGGCCGCGATTCGACCTCGTTGCTGCGGGTCAGCTGGGTGAGCGCGCCCGAGCGCAGATCGCGCAGGAAGATGTCGCCGTTGCGCGCGAACAACATGCGCTGGCGGGTGGCGTCATAGCTGGGGTTGGCGGCATCCAGGCCGGCGCGGGCGGTATCGGCGACGCGTTCGGCGGCGGCACCGTCGATGCCCTGGCGGTAGGTGTCGCGCACCGGGCTGTCGTCGCGCTTGAGCAGGTATTGCACCTGTTTGCCGTCCCATTGCCACCATGCCTGATCGACCGACGGCCCGATCCAGTCCGGATCGGCCATGACCCGTTCAATGGTGAGCGGTGCGGCGGACTGCGCGTGCGCGGCGGCAGTCAGCAGCAGAAGGGTCAACGGCAGCAATCTGGGCATCGGCAACGACGGGGTACTGAAGAGAACGGCCAAGCCTAGCAGCTCATCCGCACGCAAGGCTTGGGCCACAGGTCATGCGGCGGTTGTCCACGCGCAGTCACCAGCGCGCCTGGCGAGCGCGACAATGGCCGAAGATCCGTGGCCTGGTGGCTTCGTCGCCGCGGCCTCGGGAACACCGGCAGCGCGCCAGCGGCGCATGCGTGCCCCGGGCTGGCGACCTGCCGACTTGCCAGCGGCCCGGGCGGGGCGCCAAGCTAGCGCGCTTTTGCGATTGTCGATGCACATGCCCAGCCTGTCTGCTCCTGCCCTTTCCCACCCCATGGCCGTCGGCGCGCCTGGCCGGCCGCTGGCGTGGCGCGCGGGACAGTCGGTGGATCTGGCAACCTTCACAGCGCACGTGCACGGTCTGGCACAGCAACTGCCGCAAGGCCGCCACGCGGTGAATCTATGCGAAGACCGCTACCACTTCATGGTGGCGTTCTATGCCTGCGCGCTGCGCGGGCAGGTGTCGCTGCTGCCGTCCTCGCGCGCGCCGGCCGTGGTCGGCGAAGTGCAGGCACGCCATGCCGACACCTATTGCCTGGGCGATCTGTCGCTGGAGCTGGCGCCGCCGCGTTACTGGCAGCTGCCGGCCGAGCTGCCGCAGGCCGATGGCCCGATCCCGCTGCTGGCCGACGATGCCTTGGTGGCGATCGGCTTCACCTCCGGAAGTACCGGTGCACCGCAACCTAATCCCAAGACCTGGGGTAGCTTTCTGACCAGCACGCGACAGGATCTGGTGGCGCTGCAAAGCCTGTGGGCGCACACCGATGCGGTGCCGCATGTGGTGGCCACGGTACCGCCGCAGCACATGTACGGCATGGAATTGTCGGTGCTGTTGCCGATGGTGACCGCGTTGGCGGTACATGCCGGGCGCCCGTTCTTTCCGGACGATGTGGCGCGTGCGCTGGCAGAGATTCCGGAGCCGCGCGTGCTGGTGACCACGCCGGTGCATCTGCGCGCGCTGGTCGAATCGGGCGTGGTACTGCCGCCGTTGGTGGGCATCGTCTCGGCCACGGCACCGCTGGCGCAGGAGGTCGCGGCGGCGGCCGAGGCGCGCTTCGGCGGGGAAGTGCGCGAGATGTTCGGCTCCACCGAGACCTGCGTGTTCGCCGTGCGTCGCACCGCGCTGGAAGCGGCTTGGACCCCGCTGCCGGGCGTGCGGTTGCAGGTGCAGGAGGCCGGCACGTTGGTGCATGCCCCGCATCTGGCCACACCGGTGTTGCTGGCCGACATGATGGATGTTGCCGAAGACGGCCGCTTCCAGGTGCGCGGGCGCCAGGCCGACCTGCTGGAAATCGCCGGCAAGCGCGCTTCGCTGGCCGATCTCACCCGCCGCCTGCTCGCCGTTCCTGGCGTGATCGATGGCATCGTCGTGCAACTCACGCCCGACGCCGGACAAGCCGTCGGACGCATCGCCGCACTGGTGGTGGCGCCTGCGCTGGACGAAGCGCAGATCCTTGCCGCGCTGCGCGCCAGCATCGATCCGGTGTTCCTGCCGCGCCGCCTGCGCAAGCTCGCGGTACTGCCGCGCAACGAAACCGGCAAGCTGCCGCGTGATCTGGTGCTGGGCCTGCTCAACGGCTGAGCGCTGCAATCGCGCAGCAGCGCGCCGGGCATGCCGTTCAGTGCGCTGCGGGTGCCGCGCGGCGTGACACAGCGGCGATCATGACCGCGCAGAGCGCTTGCCAGCGCCGGGCACCGGGCGGTCCAGCACGCGGAGCTGCCGGCTGCCGCAGTGCAGGCTCACCCATGCACGCCATCGATCTCCACCGCCAGCTCGTCGCGGCAGATCACCGCGTGCAGCAGCAGGCGCGGAACCGCATCACCGAAGCGCGCATCCAGGGCGTGAGCGACCTTGGCCAGGTCGTCCTGCTCGCGCACATACACCTTCAGCCGTGTGCCGGCGCCGAACTGCGCGGGCAGGGCAGGTGCATGCGTCCGTGCAGCACCGAGCAGGGCATCGAAATTGGCGAAGGTTTCTTCCAACTGCGCCAGCAATTGGCCGGTATGCATCGAGGCATGCCCGACCACAGCGGCGGTGCCCGAGAGCAGCAGCGGCATGTCGCTACCGGCCGGCGGCAACATCGCGCGGGCGAAACTTGGCGGCTGCGGGCCGTACTGGCGCGGGTAGTTGTAGGCACTGACCTGGCGCGGGTTTTCCAGCGGCAGGCCGGCCTCGGCGGCGGCCAGCCAGTAGATCTGGATGACGCGTTCGGCATCGCAGCGACCCACCGCGGTAGCGGCCGGTAGCTGCGCGGTGTCGAATGCGCCCAGCCCGCGTGCGCGGCCCACGCAGAACTGGCGGTAGCGTTCGCGGTCGCCGCTGCCCAGGGTGATGGCATCCAGGTAGTTCCAGATGCGCAACAGGCGCGGCGTGTCGCTGCCGCTGACGAAGGATGTGATCTCGGCATAGGCCTTGGCGGCGGCGTCTTCGATATCGACATCCTGCTCGTCGATTTCGATCACGCCGAACTGCAGGCGGCCGTCGCTGGACCAGGCGATGTTGCCATCGCGGCCGCTACGCACCGGCGCATCGGTACGCCACACTTCCAGCACATCGGCCTGGTACGGCTGCAGCGGCACACGCAGATAGCGCGGGTCGTGCAGGCGTGACGCAGTTGTGCCAAAGCCGAATACCGCCAGCACCTGCTGATCGGTCAGTAGCGCGGCCGGGTCGGTCTGGTCGACATAATCGACCTGCAGGCGGGGAGCGCGCAGGGGCTGCGCAGTAGGCGCGGGGGAAGCGGTCATTGACTGTCTCGGTGCAAGGTGTCGCCGTCGAAACCGAACCTGGCCTGGCGCCGGCGTTGGCGCCACGAGTGCCAGGCACGCGGCAGCATCGACAGCGTGGTGAGTGCGTAGATGGCGCGGAAGGCGCGCAGGCGCAGGCGAACTTTGGGGCTGTCGAACACATCGCCGGCCAGCATCGCCACCACGGCCTGTTCCAGCTGCAGCACGTTCTGCGGTTGCGCGAACAGGCTGCGCATGGTCGGCGAGGTGAAGCGGTAGATGAACCACTTGAATTCGTCGATGCCGCGGTTGAGCTCACGCTGCAATGCGCGCTGCAGCCTGGCTTCGTGCTGCGGCGTGCGCAGCGCCGCGTCCACCATCGCCGCGCCGCGTTCGGCGCTGTGCATGGCCAGGAACACGCCGGAGGAAAACATCGGATCGACGAAGGTGTAGGCATCGCCGAGCATCAGCCAGCGCGGCCCGGCCATGCGCGTGCATGCGTAGGCGTAGTTGCCGGTGGCATGCACCGGCGCCACGCGCTGCGCACCAGCCATACGCTCGGTGACTTCGACGTTGAGCGCCAGCGTGCGCATCAGAAACCCCTCGCTGTCGCCCTTGCGCGTCTTCATGTATTCGGGGTAGCAGACCGCGCCCACGCTCATGATGTCGTCGGGCAACGGGATCAGCCACATCCAGCCATGTGCATGCCGGTAGATGCTGATGTTGCCGGCATCCTCGCCCGGGCGGCGGGTCACGCCGCGGAAGTGGCTGAACAGCGCGGCAGACTGGTGCTTGGCATTGGCGCGTTTGAGTTTGAGCCGGTTGCCCAGGAAGGTGTCACGGCCGCTGGCGTCGAGCAGGTAGCGCGGGCGGAACTGCTGTACCTGGCCGTCGGCCGTGCGCGCCCGCAGCAGCGGTTGGCCGCCGTCCAGGTCCACCTGTTCCACCGCGACCTGCTCGCGTGCATCCACGCCTACTGCCCGTGCGCGCGCGAACAGCACCTCGTCGAACTGCGCGCGCGGGACCTGGAAGGCGAAGTCGGCCTTGGCATCGAGCGCGTGCGAAAAGCGGAATGTGTTGTAGCCGCCGGCATCGTTGGGAAAATCCGCGCCGCGCTTGAGCACGCCGATGCGGCGCACCTGTTCCAGCACGCCCAGGCGCTCGAGAATGGGCATGTTCATCGGCAGCAGCGATTCGCCGATATGAAAGCGCGGATGCTGTGCCTTCTCCAGCAGTGTCACCGCCCAACCGAGCTCGGCCAGTACAATGGCCGCAGCGCAACCAGCCGGTCCGCCGCCAACGATCACGACGTCCGGACACTCCGGTCCGGGGGCCGGCCCGGCGGCCGGGATGGGGCGAACAACGGGAGAAGTCATCCTGGAACGAACCTGCAGCGGGCGAGCGTGATGCAGTCATGATAGCCTGACCGGCGGCCCGGACTGCTGTGCGGGCCGTCTGTCCCTCACAGGACGACCATTGCAAGGACAGGGCGATCGCCGGATGCGCGCTGGGCCGGGCGCGCGACCCGACAGGTACGCTACGTACACTGCCGGCTCGATGCCTCGCCCACCACGACCATCGGCCTTGGTGCCCGGTTGGCGCGCTGGTCCCCTCTGCCACGACCTTTTACCCTGGAAACCCTCTGGATGTCTTCGCAAACCGCTGCCGAACGTGAACTGGCCGAACTCCTGGTCGAAAGCCTGAACCTGGAAGACGTCCAACCCGCCGACATCGAGCCAGAGGCGCCATTGTTCAACACCGGGTTGGGGCTGGATTCGATCGATGCACTGGAACTGGCGCTGGCGATCAGCAAGCGCTACGGCTTCCAGCTGCGCTCGGACAACGACGAAAACCGTCGCATCTTCGCGTCGTTGCGCGCATTGTCGGCGCATGTCCAAGCCAACAAGACCGTCTGAGGCGCCCGCCGCCGCGCCTGGCGAGTCTGCGCCTTGGGTGCTGGGCGTGGGCGTGCTGCTGGCGGTGGCGTACTCGCCGCTGGCGCATTGGGCCAACGCCAGTCATCGCCCCGAACTGGCCGTGGTGGCCGGCGGCCTGTTGGTGCTGATGGTGCTGATCGAGCCGATGGTCGGCCGTCGGCCGTGGGCCTGGATGCTGGCGCTGGCGACCCTGGCCGGTCTGTGGGCGTTGTGGCAGTCGCCGTACGCGATGCTGTTGCTGGCCGCGCCGCCGGTGGTGTTCACCGGTTGGATCGCCTGGTTCTTCGGGCGCAGCCTGCGCCGCGGGCGCACGCCGTTGATTACCCGCATCGTCGAAGGGCTGTACCGCCAGGCCGGCGTGCCGCTGACCCCGGCGCAGTACCGCTATACGCGCCGCCTCACCCTGGCCTGGGCGCTGCTGCTGTGCGGGTTGGCCCTGGTCAACCTGGTGCTGGGCCTGTGCGCAGAACCCAGTGGCGTGCTGGCGCAACTGGGCATTGCCTCGCCACTGCCGATCAGCGATGCGCGCGCCTCGTTGTTTGCCAACCTGCTCGCCTATGGCGTGCTGGGCGGGTTCTTCGTCGGGGAATATTGCTTGCGCGCCCGCTGGTTTCCGCAGCGGCCCTACCGTAATCTGCTGGACTTCATGCGGCAGATGGCGCGGCTCGGGCCGGACTTCTGGCGCGATTTGCTACGCTGACGGCGTAGCTCAAGGGCACCGACGTTCGTGCACAGTTTCGGGGACAAGACAAAAATGCCGTTGGCAAGGATGCCGTCGCGCCTGGCGTGGGCCGTATTCAATCTGCTGCAACTGGCCTTCACGCTGGCGTTTACCGCTGGCGGCATCGTCTATGCGCTGTTGCTGCTGGCACTGACCCGCGATGCCGACCGCCTGCTGCGCATGGGCGGCTGGATGTGGGCGCCGGTGCTGTTCCGCGGCGCGGGCGCCCGGGTGATTGTGGAAGGGCGCGACCAGGTCGATTGGTCCAGGAACTACCTGTTCGTCAGCAACCACCAGTCGATCATCGACATCTGCGCGCTGTTCTACGCACTGCCGGTGCCACTGCGTTTTCTGCTCAAGGAAGAAATGCTCAAGGTGCCGTTCGTGAACTGGTATGCGCGCGCCACCGGCATGCTGTTCCTGGACCGCGACAGCCGCCGGGCCGGAGCGCTGGTGCGGCGGCAGGCGGCCGCGCTGCTGCGCGAGGGCAAGCAGTTGTGTCTGTTTCCCGAAGGCACCCGTAGCCGTAGCGGCGCATTATTGCCATTCAAGGCCGGGCTGCTGCAGGCCGCTATCGATGCTGGCGTGCAGGTGGTCCCGGTGGCGCTGGATGGCTGTGGCAAGGTGTTGCCGGTAGATGGTGTGTTCAGGGTGCGCCCCGGCATCATCCGCGTGCGCATCGGCGCGCCCATCGCCGTCGCCGGGCCGGATGCACCGGACCGCCAGCAATTGACCAAGCAGGCACACAAGGCCGTGGCTGCAATGCTTCAACCCAGGATCTGAGTTCTACGCTTATGGATTTCGTCGTGCCGCATGACCATCCCTGCCTGCCCGGGCACTTCCCGGGTCGCCCCGTGGTGCCCGGCGTGGTCGTGCTCGACCATGTGCTGCAAGCCGTGGAAGCGCTGCACGGCCCGCGTGCGGCGGCACGCCTGCCGCAGGTGAAGTTCGCGCAGCCGCTGCTGCCGGGCCAGACCGCGTCGGTCACGCTGGAAGGCGATGGCCCGCGCTGGCGCTTTCGCGTGCAGCGCGCCGACCAGCTGCTGGTCAGCGGCGAACTGGTGGCCGAGGCAATGGCATGAGCAATCACTGGAAACAGCGCCCCGAAGGCGGCGGACGCTTTGCCCTATGGCTGATCCGCGGCATCGCCCGCCACGCCGGGCGCGCGGTGGGGCGGGCGATGCTCTACCCGATCACGCTGTACTTCCTGCTGGTGCGTGCGCCCGAACGCGCCGCCTCGCGTGCCTACCTGGCGCGGGTGCTGGGCCGTGAGGCAACGCTGCGCGAGGTGGCCCGGCATATCCACACCTTCGCCTCCACCATCCTGGATCGGGTGTACATGCTGTGTGGGCAGATGCAGCGCTTCCGCGTGGACATCACCGGCCTGGACCAGCTGCACACGCAGATGGATCGCGGCTGCGGCGTGCTGATCTTCGGTTCGCACCTGGGCAGTTTCGACGCGCTGCGCGTGCTGGCCACCGAGCGCCCGGACGTGCAGGTCAAGGTGGTGCTGGACAAGGCGCACAATCGTGCCCTGACCGACCTGCTGGGCGCGCTCAATCCGCAGCTGGCCGCCAACATCATCGATGCCGGGATGGACGCCACCTCGATCGTCATGGCGATCAAGGAAGCCACCGACGCCGGTGCGCTGGTGGCGCTGCTGATCGACCGCCCGCGCGAGGGCGACCCGGCGCTGCCGGCGATGTTCCTGGGCCGCAATGCGATGTTCCCGACCTCGCCTTGGCTGATCGCCGCCGCGCTCAAGGTGCCGGTGGTGCTGGCGTTCGGCCTGTATCGCGGTGGCAACCATTACGAGCTGGCCTTCGAGACCTTCAGCGAAGGCCTGGACCTGCCGCGTCGCCAGCGCGCCCCGGCGCTGGCGGTACTCATGCGCGATTACGCTGCCAGGCTGGAACATTACACCCGCTACGCGCCATACAACTGGTTCAACTTCTACGATTTCTGGAACACCCACCATGCCGATGCGCCGCACCCTGCCGTGGATGCTGATACTGCTGTCCAGCGCCGCACCGCTATGCGCCGCACCGCCTGAGACCCTGGATGTGGGCCAGGTGCTGCAGCGCCTGGCGCGCCCGGCCCCGGTCAGTACCGAGTTCGTCGAACTGCGTGGCTCGGCGCTGCTGAAGACGCCGCTGCGCGTGCAGGGCCACTACCGCCGCCCGGATGCGCAGACGCTGGTGCGCGAGGTAAGCGCGCCGTACCACGAAACCACCACCTTGACCGGCGACGAAGGCGTGCTGGAACGCGACGGCAAGCCGCCGCGTCGCTTCTCGTTGCGCCGCGTGCCCGAGCTGGCCGGGCTGAAATCCGGCTTCGGCGCGCTGCTGGCCGGCGACCGCGCGCTGCTGGAACAGCAGTACCGCCTCAGTGGGCAGGGCCAGCCGCAGGCCTGGCAGCTGACGCTGCAGCCCAAGGACGCCGCCGTGGCCAGGCAGGTGCGCGAATTGCGCCTGTACGGCCGCAATGACGAGCTGCGTTGCATCGAGAGCGTGCCGGTCAAGGGCGAGCTGCAGCGCACGCTGCTGGCCGGCGCTGCGCGCGAGGCGGCCAGTGTCACCGACGCGGCGGCACTGACCACGCTCTGCCACGGTTCGGGCGCGTGACCGCGCGCGGAACGGCTGCACCGGTCGTCTCCAGAAAAATCACACCATTGGCAGCAACAAATCGTGTGCTGCCGATGACGTTGCATGCCGCGCGCGCGGCCGGTAAGCGGTCGGCCGCTGCAGCAGGACATCCACACCATGGCGTTTAAATTGAACGCAAACCGCCGCATCGGCCTGGCGCTGTTGTGGCTGGCATTGCTGGCAGTGGCCGGGCTCTGGTTGAGCGAAACGCTCAAGGTCACTGGGGATTTGCGCAAATTCATGCCCGCTCCGCGCACGCCGGCGCAAAAACTGCTGATTGAAGAACTCGGCGAAGGCCCTGGTTCGCGGCTGCTGCTGATGGCGCTGTCCAACAGCGATCCGGTCGTGCTTGCCGAACAATCGCAGCAACTACAACAAGCGTTGTCCGCGCAGCCGGATCTGTTCGAACTGGTCGGCAACGGCGGCAACGCAGGGCTGCAGGCGATTCCGGGGCGCTTGCTGCCGTACCGCTACCTGCTCAGCGACAGCTTCGACACGACCCCGCTGGATGCACCAACGCTGGAAGCAGCGTTGCAGGCGCGCGTGCAGGACCTGGGCTCGCCGGCAGCGGCCATGGTCGAGCCGTTGCTGCCACGTGATCCCACACTGGAAATCCTGCATCTGGCCGAGACCCTGCAGCCAGCGGCCGCACCACAGACACGCAATGACGTGTGGTTCGACCGTGCCGGCACATCGGCGCTGTTGATCGTGCAGACGCGCGCAGCCGGGTTCGACCCCACCGGACAGCAGCAGGCTTACGATGCCGTGCAAGCGGCCTTCGCGAAGGTGGGCAAGGGCACCTCCACGCAGCTGACGCTGACCGGGCCGGGCGCATTCGCGGTGGAAATCACCGCACGCACCCAGGGCGAGGCGCAGTGGATCGGGACCCTGGATACGGTGGGCCTGGTGCTGTTGCTGCTGGTCGCTTATCGCAGCTGGAAGATCCCGGTGCTTGGCGTGCTGCCGCTGGCGAGCGCCGGCCTGGCCGGCCTGGGCGCGGTGGCGCTGCTGTTCGATGGCGTGCACGGGATCACCGTAGCCTTCGGCTTTACCTTGATCGGCGTGGTGCAGGATTACCCGATCCACCTGTTCAGCCATCAGCGCCCCGGTCTGGACCCGCGCGCCAACGCACGGCACCTGTGGCCGACGCTGGCCACGGGCGTGGTGTCCACCTGCATCGCGTACGTGACCTTCCTGTTCTCCGGGGTGGACGGCCTGCGCCAGCTGGCGGTGTTCACCATTGCCGGGCTGGCGGCGGCGGCCATCACCACGCGCTGGCTGTTGCCGTGGCTGATCGACCCGGCACCGCGCGACTACGCCGATTCGCGCCTGCTGGCCACGCTGTGGCGCGGCATCGCGCGGCTGCCGCGGCCACGCATCAGTTTGGCGGTGGTGGCGGTGGTCGGCATCGCGGTGATCGCGTTGGCGCCCGGCCAGTTCTGGCAGAACGATCTGTCCAAGCTCACGCCGGTGCCGCCGAAGGCACTGGCCCAGGACACCCACCTGCGCCAGGAACTGGGTGCGCCGGATGTGCGCTACGTGCTTGCCGTGCCTGCCGCCAGCGACGAAGCCGCGCTGCAGGCCAGCGAGCAGTTGCGCCCGCGCCTGGACGCACTGGTGCGCGATGGCGCGCTGACCGGCTACGACATGGCCGCGCGTTACCTGCCCAGTGCGCGGACCCAGCAGGCACGTCAGGCAGCGTTGCCAAGTGCCGCGCAGGCGCGCGCGATGACCGAGCAGGCGGTGGCGACCACACCATTGCGCAGCGACGCGTTTGCGCCCTTCCTGCAGGATCTGGACACGGCCAAGCATGCCGCGCCGCTGCGCCCGGAGGATCTGTCCGGCTCGCCGCTGGCCACCTCGGTCGGTGGCCTGTTGCTGAGCCATGGCGATCGCAGCACCGCGCTGGTGTCGTTGACCGGCCTGCGCGATCCGGCGGTGCTGGCGGCGGCGGTGGACGGCAGCGGCGCGCAGCTGCTGGATCTGAAGGACGCCTCCGAGTCGTTGGTGGCGGCCTACCGCGGCCGCGTGCTTGGCGCCCTGGTGCTGGCAGCGGTGTTGCTGGCGGCGACGGTGGCGATCGCGCTGCGCAGCCCGCGCCGCATCGCGCGCGTGCTGCTGCCGATGGCGCTGACCACGGTGCTGATCCTGGCCATCCTGCGCGGCACCGGCGTGGAGCTGAATCTGTTCCACCTGATCGCGCTGATCCTGGCGGCCGGGCTTGGTCTGGATTACGCCTTGTTCTTCGACCATGCCGGCGACGACCATGCCGATCAGCTGCGCACGCTGCATGCGCTGATCGTGTGCAGCCTGATGACGCTGCTGGTGTTCGCGTTGCTGGCCGCCTCCAGCATTCCGGTATTGCGCGCCATCGGAAGCACGGTGGCGCTGGGGGTGTTGTTCAATTTCATTCTGGCCTTGCTGGTGTCGCGCGAACCGGCGCTGGAACGCGTGGCCAACGGAGATCCGCATGCAGGGACGTGACGCGATTGCCGCCTTGATTCCGCACCAGGGCGCGATGTGCCTGTGGGAAGACGTGGTGGAATGGGATGCGCAGCGCATCGTGCTGCGCAGCCACGCGCACCGCGATGACACGCATCCGTTGCGCGCCGCCGGGCGCCTGCGCGCCCTGCATCTGTGCGAATACGGGGCGCAGGCGATGGCGGTGCACGGCGGTCTGCTGGGCCGTGCCTCGGGCAGGCCGGTGCGCCCGGGCATGCTGGTGGCCCTGCGCGGCGTGGAACTGCAGGTGGCCTATCTGGAGCAGCTGCCCGACGCGATCGTGTGCGAAGCGCAGGTGTTGATGCAGGGCGAGGACAGCCAGCAGTACAGCTTTCGCCTGAGCCACGGCGAGCGGCTGCTGGCCGAAGGCCGCGCCACGGTGATGCTGGGCGCCGCGCAGGCCACGGAAGGGCTGTAGGAGCGTGCCTGCGCGCGATGTGGTTTTGCTGGGAAGGCCTCATCGCGCGCCAGCGTGCCTCTACGCAATGTGGGCAATCAACAGGCTGGCGATCTATTCCTGCGCTTGCTGCCAGTGGTTAGGATGACGCTCTTTCCGCCGTCGCTGCTGCGGCTTCCATCGAGGATTCCATGAGCATCTCCGTTCCTCAGCGCCGCGCCCTGGTCACCGGCGGCAGTGGCGATCTTGGCGGCGCCATCTGCCGTCAGCTGGCGGCGCAGGGGCGGCATGTGATCGTGCATGCCAACCGCAACCTGGCACGTGCCGAAGACGTGGTGGCTGCAATCGTCGCCGACGGCGGCAGCGCAGAAGCGGTGGCCTTCGACGTGGCCGATGCGCAGGCCGCCACGGCCGCGCTGGAGGCCCTGCTGGACAGCGGCCCGATCCAGATCGTGGTCAACAACGCCGGCATCCACGACGACGCGCCCATGGCGGGCATGCAGGCCGCGCAGTGGCATCGGGTCATCGATGTGTCGCTGCATGGGTTCTTCAA
This sequence comes from Xanthomonas cucurbitae, assembly GCF_002939885.1. Taxonomy (GTDB): domain Bacteria; phylum Pseudomonadota; class Gammaproteobacteria; order Xanthomonadales; family Xanthomonadaceae; genus Xanthomonas; species Xanthomonas cucurbitae. The sequence continues at coordinate 15,174 of NZ_MDED01000027.1, read as the reverse complement.
CGTCACCCAGCCCTTGTTGCTGCCGATGGCGCGTACGCGCTGGGGCCGTATCGTCAGCGTGTCGTCGGTGGCGGCGGTGCTGGGCAATCGCGGGCAGACCAACTACGCCGCGGCCAAGGCGGCGCTGCACGGCGCCAGCAAGTCGCTGTCGCGCGAGATGGCCAGCCGCGGTATCGCCGTCAATGTGGTTGCGCCCGGCGTGATCGAAAGCGAGATGGTCGGCGAGAGCTTTGCCCCGGACGTCATCAAGCAACTGGTGCCGGCCGGACGCGTGGGCAAACCCGAGGAAGTCGCTGCGCTGGTGGCGTTTCTGTGTTCGGAGTCCGCCGGTTACATCAACGGCCAGGTCATCGGCATCAATGGTGGGATGGGCTGAGAGCGGATGGTCTGCGTCTTTGTTGCAGGGCCCTTGCCCGCCCACCATCGCAGGACACGCTGCAAGTACGTCCTTGTAAGCTCCTTGGCGGCATCCATGCCGCCAAGGGTCCCGCGACGGTGGGCGGGCAAGGACCAGTCGAGAGGGTCGGTGCGCAGGGCTTTCAATAAAGCAGCCGACTAACCGTCCGGTGAGACATCGCGCACTGGATGCCAGTGCGCTCACGTGCTGCACGTACTGGTCGAAAAAGCGCGTCGCACGCCAGAACTCGCCGCGCATCGGCGCGCTCGCTCAAACTCACGCCGCGTCGGCGTACCACGTGGCGGTCAGGATCGCCTCGCCGCTGGCATCGGCCGTCAATGCGTCCAGGCCGTGGTCGGGCAGCGCCGGATGGCGCTGGCGTGCCTGCTGCAGGATCTCGCGGGCCAGTACCGCCATCTGTGCCACGTTGCGGTGGATGCGTGCGGCGAAGGCGTCATCGTCGAGGGTGTCGTTCAAGGCGCCATTGAGTTCGTTGAACCAGCCGATCAGGTACTGGTCCAGCAGGCGGCCTTCGCCGCCGGTGATGCCTTGTTCGGTATTGCGCACGCCCCAGTCGTGCAACACGCGTTGCATGGACAGGTTCATGTCGTGGGCGTGGAAGAAATCCGCTTTCATGCGCGACAACAAGCTCAGGTCGGCGATGCGCCCCGAGCAGAACAGCGGCGCCAGCAGCGACCAGTAATAGGTGTAGTCCCAGATCACCTTGACCGGCATGACCTGCTCGTCGCCGAACAAGGCGTATTGATCCTGGTACAGGGTCAGGGTGTTTTCGTAGAACGAGAAATACAGTTGTTGGTACAGCTCCGCATACGGGCTCAGCGATTTGCCGGCACGGTCGCGGCCGATCAGTTCGCAGATATAGGTGTTGGAGATGGCGATGAAGTCGCTGCCGGGCGAATAGAACGGGTCCAGGAACAGGCCGGCCTCGCCGGTGAGCGCCCAGCGCTGCGCAGAGAATACCTGCTTGCAGCTGTAGGAAAACTTGCGCAGGAACAGGAAGTCCTGCAGCCGGTAGTGCGCGCTGTCGAGCGTGGCAGCCACCTGCGGTTGATGCAGGCGCAGCCAGTCCATGGCTTTTTCGTGGGTGTTCATGGTGTCCAGCGGATGCATCGCGGCATCGCAGACGATGCCCAGCGAGTGCGCGCCCGACGACAGCGGGATCAGCCAGAACCAGTAGCCCGGCCCGCACATGTGGTTGGTCGAGCGCCAGCGATCCGGCGGGGTGCAACGTTGCAGCCAGCTGCTGTCCTGCGACCAGCCATTGGGGTCGATCAAGCCTTCCACGCGCCACCACACTGCGTTGGCATCGTGCGCGTTGTCCTGCGCCAGGCCGAGCTTGCGCTTGAGCAGGCCGGCGCGGCCGCTGGCGTCCACCACCCAGCGCGCCTGCAGCACGCCCGCAGTGCCGGCGCACTCGTAACGCACCGCATGGTCGGCGTCGTCCTCGGCCAGGTCCACGCCCTTGACGCTGCAGCCATCGATAAAGGTAATGCCCTGCGCGCGGGCGCGTTCGCCCAGGAAGTTCTCGAAGCGGCCGCGGTCGATCTGCCACGACGGCGTCGGCAGGATCTGGCTGACGCCCAGTTCCGTGCAACGGTCGATGTCGGTGCGCTTGTCGGAGAAGAAGAAACGGAAACCGAACTTGCGAATCTGTTCGGTCTCCAGATGCTCGCGCAGTCCCAGTACGTCGGCGAAATACTGCGCGCCGATTTCCACCGTGGATTCGCCCACCTTGAATGCCGCCTCGCGCACCGGGTGCGCACGGCGCTCCAGCACGGTGATCGCAAGCTCCGGATCGCGTTGCTTCAATTGCAAGGCCAGGCTCAGTCCGGCCAGACCGCCACCGGTAATGACGACATCGTTACGCTGTGCATTCATGAGGATGGGTTGCTCTTGGTGGCCGCGGGCACAGTAGCAAATTCGCCATCGGCATCGTCAACGATCACCGGGTTGGCGCGCACGCGGCGATATTCGCGCCAGACGTGGCCGTAGGCCCAGACCTGTTTGACCACGTGGGAGGTGATGTTCCATAGATCGTGCACCAGCCGGAAATGGCTCTTGCGAAAAGTGCCTGGCGCGCTGCCGGCGTAGCGGGTTTCGATCGGCACCGCGACCACGCGCGCACCGGCCTGGCGCGCGGCGGAAATCAGCAGCTGCGCTTCGAACACGAAGCCTTCGCCGTGCACATTGGGCAGGGTGAACACCGAGGCCGGATACAGCCGTTGGCCACTCTGGCTATCCACCAGTTGGAAACCGCAGCCCCAGGCGATGCCCCAGTCGCCGAAATCGTTGCCGATGCGGCGGATGGTGGGCTGGGTGGCGCGCTTACGCAGGCGTGCGCCGATCACCACGCTGCCGGGGTGGCGGTTGGCTGCGGCCAGCAGGCGCGGAAAGTCGGCGGCCTTGTGCTGGCCGTCGCCGTCCATGGTCATCACCGCGCGCATGCCCAACTGCCGCGCCTTGGCAAAGCCGCTGCGCAGGGCAGCGCCCTTGCCCATGCGCTGCGGATGGCGGATGACCGTCACCGGCAGGTCGGCGATGCAGTCGGCGGTGCCATCGTCGGAGCCGTCGTCGACCACGATCACCTGCGTGCAGTACTGCAGTGCCTCGCCGACCACTTCGCGGATGCGCAGCGATTCGTTCAGTGCCGGCACCAGGATCGCAGTGTCCTGGGGCGTCAGCGGCACGCGGCTCACGGCTGGATCCCCACGCGCAGGACGCGGCCAGGGCCGGCATGCAAGGCCACGCCATCGCCGCGGCCGGCCAGCAGTTCGAACAACGGCAGCATCGGTGCCATTGCATTGCCGGCGACCTGCCGTGCCAACGGGCCATCGCCCGGCGACGGGGCGCCATCGTCCAGCCGCGCGTACAACTGCGGCTTGCCCGCCTGGCCGGCGTTGCCAAGCACCAGCGCGCCGCCCAGCAGGCCGCAGCTGGGCGAAATCCGGCCCAGCGGCCCCACCGAGCGCGCGTCGTAGCCGGCCAGCAGTACCGCCTCCACGCCGTCGCCGAGTTGCACCAAGGCTTCCAGCAGCCCTTGCGCGAAGCTGGCATCGGACGCGCTGATGGCCGTAGCCGGCGTCAACGCACCGGCACCGATGGTCCAGTAGCCGGCCGCCGCGTTATGTACCGAGTTGTGGAACTTGGTTGGCGAGATCGCCAGCGGGTCGCTGGCCAGGGTGGTGCACATGTAATCGGTGATGGCCAGGTCGCCATGGGTGGAGGTGAACACCGATGGCAGGCTGGCCGGGTCGCGGCCGGCGGCGGTGCAGGCGGCCAGTGCCGCTTCCAGTGACACCGCCACCGTATCCGGTGCGCGGCGGCGCTCGTTGGCGGCCAGCAGCTGCGGTGCCGGACGCGCCGGTGTGTCCTGCAGCGCGGCACCGTGCACGAAGGCGCGCACGGCCTCCCAGTTGGGCAGGCCCTGGGTCCAGAAGCCGATTCCTTCAATGCTGGCAGCGAGCATCAGCGTGCCCGCCCGAACAGCAGCGAGCAGTTGTTGCCGCCGAAACCGAAAGAATTGTTCATGGCGTAGTCGATCCGGGTCTGCGCGTTGTCGAAGCGGATCTGCGGGCCGCAGGCGGGGTCGGGCACGTCGCTGTTGAGCGTGCCCGGCAGCAGGCCGTCGCGCAGTGCCAGCAGCGCGATCACCGATTCCACGATGCCGGCCGCACCCAGGGTGTGGCCGGTCCAGGCCTTGGTCGAGCTGGCGTGCAAGGTGTCGGGGAAGATCGCCGCCACTGCGGCCGCTTCCACGCTGTCGTTGGCCGGGGTGGCGGTGCCGTGCAGGTTCAGATAGCCCACCGCAGCCGGCGCCAGGCCGGCGCGTTGCAGCGCGCCGCGCATCGCCAGCTGCGCGCCCAGGCCCTGCGGGTGCGGGGCGGACATATGGTGCGCGTCGCTGGATTCGCCGTAGCCATACAGCCACACCGCCGCGTCCGGCGCGGCGGCGGTGCGTTCCACCAGCGCAAAGCCGCCGGCCTCGCCCAGGCTCAGGCCCACGCGGCGCGCATCGAACGGCTGGCACGGTTCCGGCGCCACCACCTGCAGCGCGTTGAAGCCGAACAGCACGCTGCCGCACAAGGTGTCCACGCCGCCGACCAGGGCCGCATCGACCACCCCGGCGTCGATCAGCCGCGCCGCCTGCGCAAACACCTTGGCGCTGGACGAACAGGCGGTGGCCACGGTCACGCTGGGGCCGCGCAGGCCGGTGGCGTGCTGCACGAAGTCGCCCAGCGAATGCGGGGTGTGCACGATCGGGCGTTCCAGATCGGGCGGGAAGCGCGCGCCGTCGGCGTCTTCCACCAGCCGCGTATAGGCCTCTTCGCTGGCGCCGATGCTGGAGGTGGAGGTGCCGATGATGACCGCCACGCGCTCGGCGCCGTAGCGCTGCGCGGCGGCCTGCGCCGCTTCCAGCAGGCCGTCCTGTTGCAGCGCCAGCCAGGCCAGGCGGTTGTTGCGGCAGTCCCAGCGGTGCAGCGCATCGGGCAGGACGACGTCTTCCACGCCGTCGACGCGGCCGATCCAGCACGGCAGCGGTTGCGGCCCGAAATCGTTGCGACGCAGGCCGCTGCGGCGCGCCTGCAAGGCGGCGGCCTGGGCGGCGAGCCCGGCGCCCAGCGCGGTGGTGGAGGTGTAGGCGGTGACGGCGACCGGGGCCATCTGGGACGGATGCTGCGCTTGGCTCACGGTGGTCTGGCTGGCGAAGTAATGCTGGCAGTATATCGGTGGCGTGCGCCTGTCCCATCGATGGCGCAACTGAACGTGCTGGTCATGTCGCTGACGCGGCTGGGATTTTTCGCGCCCGTCGCGCTTCCGCCATGGCCGCAATTGGGACACAATCGACGCGACCCATTGCTCTTCGAGCGCGATCACGCGCGCATGCACGCCTACGTCTATAAAAGCCAACGCAAGCAGGACACCTTCGTCTATCTCGCCACGCGCGACGACTTCGCCGGTCTTCCTGCTGCCGTGCACGCGCAGTTGGCGCCGTTCGCGTTCGTGCTGGAGGCGGAATTGACGCCGCAGCGCCGGCTGGCGCAGGCCGACGCGGCCACGGTGCGCGAGGCGCTGGGCAAGCATGGCTTCTACCTGCAACTGCCCAAGACCGTGGTGCTGGCCGGCGAGTGCGACCATGACTGATCCGCAGCGTGCCGCGCGTCTGCGCGCCGCAGCGCTGGCGGGCGCGGCCGGTGTGGTGTTGTCCCTGCTGGGTGGGCTGGGTGGCGGCATTGCCGCGCTGAGCCTGTGGCTGGCCCAGCCTGCCTTTGCGCTGGCGGTGTCGTGGGCGCGTGGGACGCGCGCACTGCCGGCGCAGCCGCGCGCCATTGCGCAGGCGCTGCCGCCGTTGCTGGCGATCTGGGGCGTGGGCCTGCTGGCGCTGGCCGCACTCGTCAGCTGGCCGCTGACCGCCCTGCGCGACAGCGGTAGCCTGGCCGCCGCGCTGGCGTTGAGCGTGGCGGTCAGCGCCGCCTTGCTCGGGCTGTGGCGGACCTGGCCATTGTGGGGCGAGGTGGAACGTGATGGCGGTGCACTGGTGCCACGCTGGCACGCGCTGGCCACGCAGGAACTGCAGGCCTGGCGCGGGTTGCTGGTGGCCGTGCTGGTGCTGGCGATGTGCACGTGGTGCGTGACCCTGGCCTGGCCGGGCGGGGTGTCCAGCGCGCTGCGCTGGGGCCTGGCGGCCGCGGCCTGTGCGGCGTTGCCGGTTGCCCATTTGTTGTTGCAGCGCACCGCTGCGCCGTCGCGCAGCGCGGTACCTCTGGCCCCGCAGGCGGCCGATTTCTTCAACGAAGCGGCCGCCGCACCACGCCCGCTGGAGCCGGTAGCGCAGCATCAGCTGGTGCCCGAACTGTTCGAAGCGGCACGCAGCGGCCGGGTGGACCGCGCGCTGCAATTGCTCGATGCCGGCGCCGACCCCCAGGCGCTGCCGCTATCGGAATGGCGCGACCAGCGCAGCCTGCCGGCGCTGGCAGCGGTGCTGCCGGACCTGCGCCTGCTGCGCGAACTCATCGTGCGGCGCGTGGACGTCAACCAGCCGCATCGCGGCATGACCCCGTTGCTGGCCGCCACCCGCGACAGCTGGCATGGCCGCCCGGACGCGGTGATGACCCTGCTGGCCAACGGCGCCGACCCGCGCGCCTGCGACAACGACGGCAACACCCCGCTGCACCACGCCGTGCGCAGCTCAGACCCCGGCGTGGCTGCGCTGCTGCGCGATGCCGCCGCCGAACTCGATGCGCTCAACAACGACGGCCACTCGCCGCTGGCGATGGCCTGCCAGGTCGGCAACTGGCGGTTGGCGAAGTTCCTGCTGGAGCGCGGTGCGCAGTCCGAACCGGAAGGCGGCGCCCCGGTTTTGCTGGCCGCCGCCGGTACCGAAGAAGACGACCCCGCCGGCGTGCAGCTGCTGCTCAAGCACAAGGCACGCGTGGATGCGCGCGACCGCCAGCGCCGCAGCGCCCTGCACGAAGCCGCCCTGGCCGGTCATGGCGATATCGCCGAAGCGTTGTTGTCGGCCGGCGCCAATCTGGAGGCGCGCGACCTGCTCGGCCGCACCCCGTGGCTGGATGCGGCCCGCCAGGCGCGCAGCGCGGTGCTCGAACGCCTGATCGCACGCAAGGCCGACGTGCTGGCCATCGACGGCGAAGGCCGCAATGCGGTGATGCTGGCCTGCGCCGCCGACAGCGTCTCGCCGGCACTGATCCGCCGCCTGCTCGAACTGCAGGTGCCTGCCGATGCGGCCGATGCACACGGCCGCCGCGCGGTGGACGTGGCGGCCGAGGCCGGGCGGTGGGCCATCGTGCGATTGCTCGATCCGGCTTACCCGCTGCCGGCCGTGGTCAGCGACGCCTCCGGCGACGGCCCCGGCGTCGCCACATTGCCCGATCGCCCGCCGCTGGTGCTGCTGCGCGAGGGCCTGCAACTCGGCCAGCGCGACGGCCTGGTCGCCCTGGCCCGGCTGTGCGGGCCGGAAGAACTCGGCGGCCTGCTGCACGATGCGCATGTGGCCTTGAAGGCCGAGGCGGTGGACTGGCTGCTGCGCCATGGCGCCGATGCCGAGGTGCGGGACGCCTGCGGCGACGTGCCGATGTTCGCGTTGCTGTCGCGTGGGATGGAGGCGGTGCCGGCGCTGCAGGTGCTGTTGCGGCATGGGGTCTCGCCGGCCGGTGCCGGTGGCCTGACCCGGCTGCTCAGCGCCTGCGTGCAGCACGATGCCGCCTCGCGCGGGCTGGAACAGTTCGCGCTGGAGTTGCTGGAACGCGGCGCCGATCCGTTTGCGCCCTCGGCCGCCGGCGACCCGCCGTTGTCGCGGGCGGTGCGGCTGGGCTGGTTGCGCCTGCAGCAATGGTTGCTGGAACACGGCGTGGACCGCGAGGCGCGTGATAGCCACGGCATGACCGCGCTGCACCTGGCCACCGCACTGGGCCGCGAGGCCGCGCTGAAACTGCTGGTCAAACAGGGCGCCTCGCCGGACGCGCGCGCCGCCGATGGGCAGACCCCGCTGGGCGTGGCGCTGTCGATCGGGCGTCGCGATCTGGCCGACTGGCTGGACTGGCGGATCTGGCCGCTGCCGCACCGCGCGCTGCGCGAGGCGGACGTGCCGGCAGCGGCGATGACCGGCGACACCGATGCGGTGCGCCGTTTGATCGACCTCGGCTTCACCGTCGATGCGGTGGATGCGCAGGGCTGCACCGCGCTGCTGCGTGCGGCGGGCGGCGGCCATCTCGGCGTGTTGACCTATCTGCTCGGCCGCGGCGCCGATCCGCAACACGCCGCCAATAGCGGCGCAACGCCGCTGTCGGCAGCGGTGAGCATGCGTCAGACCGAGATCGTCGCGGCCTTGCTGCAGGCCGGCGCGCAGATCGAGCACCGCCTGCCGGCCGGTGTCACCGTGCTGATGCTGGCCTGCGCGCTGGGCCTGGCCGATATCGTGGCGCGCCTGCTCACCGCCGCGGCCGACGTGCACGCCACCGACAACCAGGGCCTGGCGGCGCTGCATTGCGCCGCGTTGTACGGCTTCACCGCACGCGACAGCACCCGCCTGCTGGCCCTGCTGGATACGCTGCTGCTGGCCGGCGCCGATCCCGAGCATCTGGCCGGTGGCCGGGTCAGCCCGCTGCTGCTGTTGCTGGGCGCGCGTGCCGAACCGGGCACCGCCTGCGACGAGAAAGTGGTGCTGGCCGGAGTCGAGCGCCTGCTCGATGAAGGCGTCTCGCTGGAGGTGGCCGATCAACGCGGCTTCGGCCCGCTGCACCTGGCCGCCCTGCATGGCCTGCCGCTGCTGGTGCAGCGCCTGCTGCGTGCCGGCGCCGACGCCGATCGCCGCGACGCACTCAACCGTACCCCGCGCGAGATCGCCATCATGCGTGGCTTCATCGATGTGGCCGGCCAGTTCGAACCGGCGCTGCCGGGCGTCTCGTCGATGGCGCGCTTCCTGCGCGAGGGGCGCTGAGCCTGCGTGGCGGACAACCGCTGCGGGTGTTGTTCGTACGCAGCCCCACCGCCGCGCGCGTGTTCGCCGACGGGGCCGGCGTGCAGGCGCAATCGGCCGGGCTGGCCGCCGATGCCGACGTGCAGGTCACTGCGGAGCTGTTGCACGAAGCGCAGGTGGTGCTGGTGATGGAATCGCGCCACCTGCAGCTGCTGCGCAAATGCTTCGCCGCGCATCTGCGCCACTGCCGCGTGGTCTGCCTGCAGATCCCCGACGACGATGCCTGCATGGACCCGGCGCTGATCCGCCGGCTGGAACACACGGTGCCACCGCTGCTGCGTTTGCCGGCGCAGTCCTAACCTGATCCCGACACCGCGCGTGCAAGACTGCCGCTTCTTTCGCAGGAAGGAAGCGTTTCGACGATGAGCGTGCGTATCGAAGATCACGCCATGCTGGGCAACTGCCACAGCGCGGCCCTGGTCGACCACCGTGGCACCATCGACTGGCTGTGTCTGCCACGCTTCGATTCCGATGCGGTCTTCGCATCGCTGCTGGGCGACGAGCAACACGGGCAATGGGCGATGGCACCCGCAGCCGATTACCGTAGCGAACGCGCCTACGAAGACGACAGCCTGGTGCTGTGCACGCGGCTGATCGCCGATACCGGTACGGTGGAGCTGGTCGATTTCATGGCCGCCAACGAAGATGGCGAGGCGCATCAGCACCTGGTGCGTATCGTGCGCTGCGTGCAGGGCGAGGTGTCCATGCATATGCGGCTGACCCTGCGCTTCAATTACGGCCGCACCGTGCCGTGGGTGACCCGCATCGACGGTGGCATCCGCGCCATCGCCGGGCCCGACCAACTCGCGCTGCGCTCGCCGCAGCAACTGCGCGGACAGGACCTGGGCACCGAAGCCGACTTCACCCTGCGCGATGGCGAGAGCACCTGGTTCGTGCTCAGCCACGGCGCCTCGCATCTGCCTGCGCCGCCACCGATCGACCCGGAACAGGCGCGGCAACGCACCACCGCGTTCTGGCACGGCTGGGCGCGCCGCTGTACCGACGTCGGGCCATGGACCCAGCAGGTGCGCCGCTCGCTGGTGGTGCTCAAAGGTCTGAGCTATCTGCCAACCGGCGGCATTGTCGCCGCACCCACCGCCTCGCTGCCCGAGCACCTGGGCGGCACCCGCAACTGGGACTACCGCTATTGCTGGCTGCGCGATTCGGTATTCACGCTGATCGCCCTGTTGCAGGCCGGCTATCGCGACGAGGCCGCCTCGTTCCGTGACTGGGTGCAACGCACCATCGCCGGTCCGCCGGACCAGCTGCAGGCGCTGTACGGCATCGGCGGCGAGCGCCGGCTGCAGGAATGGGAAGCACACTGGCTCCCCGGTTATGAAAACTCCGGCCCGGTGCGCATCGGCAACGGCGCGGTGGATCAGTTCCAGCTCGATGTCTATGGCGAGCTGATCGGTGCCCTGCATTACGCCCGGGAGAAGGGCGTCGCACCGCCGTCGGACGACGACGGCTCGTCGTCGGCATTGTTGGAGAACATCCTCGACACGCTCGAGAGCCTGTGGCGTCAACCGGACGAAGGCATCTGGGAAATCCGCGACGAGCGCCGCCACTTCGTGCATTCCAAGGTAATGGCATGGTTGGCGTTCGATTGCGGCGCGCGCGATGGCATCACCAACGCCGATGCGCAAAAGCGCGCGCGCTGGGGCCGGATCGCCGAAGACATTCGCGCCGAAGTGCTGGAAAAAGGTGTGCACCCGGATGGCCACTTCGTGCAGAGCTACGGTTCCGATCGGCTGGACGCGTCGCTGTTGTTGATTCCCATCGTCGGCTTCCTGCCGCCGGAGGACCCGCGCATTGCCGCCACTGCCGACGCGATCGCACGCGAGCTGACCATCGATGGCCTGGTCGAACGCTATCGCGCCGACGACAGTGCCGACGGCCTGCCGGCCGGCGAGGGCACCTTCCTCGCTTGCAGTTTCTGGCTGGTGGAAAACTATGCCTTGATCGGCCGTACCGAGGAGGCGCGCGCGCTGCTCGAACGGCTGCTCGGGCTCTGCAACGACGTGGGCCTGCTCGCAGAAGAGTACGACCCACGTGCGAAACGCATGCTTGGCAACTTCCCCCAAGGGTATTCCCACGTGGCCCTGGTCAATGCGGCACTGCGCCTGCACGGGCGCATGGGCGAAAAGGAAACGCATCCATGAACGAGCAACAGACCACGCCGCCCTGCATCATCGTAGTGTTCGGCGCCCGCGGCGACCTGACCCGGCGGCTGGTGATGCCGGCGCTGTACAACCTGCGCCGGGCCGGTGCGCTGGGCGATGATTTCGCCATCGTCGGCATGGACCATGGCGACATCAGCGAACGCGCCTGGCGCACCAACATGGGCAAGGCGATGACGCAGCTGCTCAGCAGCCGCGATGCCGAATTCCAGACCGATGCCTTCGACACCGCCACCTGGGACTGGCTGCGCGAACGCATGCATTACCTGCGTGGCGACTTCACCGACCAGGGTGCCTACCAATCATTGGGCGGCGTGCTGGACAAGCTGCACAAGCGCTATGGCACCCAGGGCAACGTGCTGTTCTACCTGGCCACCGCTGCGCGCTTCTTCGAACCGGTCTTGCTCAACCTGGGCGAGGCTGGCCTGGTCAAGCAGCGCGAAGGCCAGGGCTGGCGCCGGGTCATCGTGGAAAAACCCTTCGGCCACGATCTGCCCAGCGCCATCGCGCTCAATGCCACCGTGGCCAAGGTGCTGCACGAGGACCAGGTGTTCCGCATCGACCATTTCCTGGGCAAGGAAACCGTGCAGAACATCCTGGCGTTCCGCTTTGCCAATGGCCTGTTCGAGCCGGTGTGGAACCGCGACCGCATCGATCATGTGCAGATCACCGCCGCCGAAACCATCGGCGTGGAAGGGCGTGGCCGCTTCTACGATCCCACCGGCTGCCTGCGCGACATGGTGCCCAATCATCTGTTCCAGCTGCTGGCGATGATCGCGATGGAACCGCCGGCGGCCTTCACCACCGAGGCGATGCACCGCCGCCGCGCCGAAGTGATCGAAGCCGTGCGCCCGATCAAACCGGAAGATGTGGTGCGCGGCCAATACGCCTCCGGCGCGGTCAATCGCAGCGCCGTGCCTGGCTATCGCGAAGAGGACACCGTGCCCGACGATTCGGATACCGAAACCTACGTGGCGATGAAACTGCAGGTCGACACCTGGCGCTGGGCCGGCGTGCCGTTCTACCTGCGCACTGGCAAGCGCCTGCGCGAACGCACCACCGAGATCGCCATCCGCTTCAAGCCCGCACCGCTGGCCCCGTTCCGCAGCACCGAAGTGGGTGGCTACGGCCCCGACTGGCTGGTGCTGCACATCCAGCCCGACGAAGGCATCTCGCTGCAGTTCGACGTCAAACGCCCCGGTGCACAGGTCGCGCTGGCGCCGGTGCGCATGGATTTCCGTTACCGCGACTGGTTTCCCAAGGAATACACCGTGGGTTACGAGCGCCTGCTGCAGGACTGCATGAACGGCGAAGCCGGCCTGTTCCAGGACGCGGCAATGGTGGAAGGCGCCTGGCGCATCGTGCAACCGATCCTGGATGCCTGGAAGCAACCGGCCAGCGACTTCCCCAACTACGCCGCCGGCAGCGCCGGCCCCTCGGCCGCCGACGCATTGCTGGCCATGAACGGCGGCCATGCCTGGCGGGCACTCACCCCCGGCCGCAAGCCACCCCCGCGCCGCCCACCGGAAGTGCGCACCAGTGCCATGACGCCAGCCGGGAAGACGCGTAAAAGCGCGGCAAAGAGGGCCACCCCTCCAACCGCAAGCCGTGCATCTACAGCTACGAAGAAAAGCACGCAAGCGTCTGCTGCATTAAAAGGCAAGGTTGCGAAAGCGGTGGTCAAGCCGGCGACCAGAAAAATTGCGAAGACAACGCGAAAGGCGGTCGGCGACCGGATCGAAGCGCAGACGTCAGCGGCCGCGCGTCCAAAACGCAAGCCGCGGAGCTGAGCCGGATGAACCGGCTGCCACAAGGCAGCTGGTTCTCGTGCAAGCCGATTGACTCGTTGCGTTCGGAATCCATGGCTGCAGAGGTGGCTGCCCGCTTTTCGGCATTCCGAGTTGCCTACGCGGCAGTGAACCCCATCCCGTTGATTTGGTCCCTGCGCTCGTTTTTCTGAGCTGCCTACGCGGCAGTGAACTCAAATCCGCCAGCAATCGTTGCTTCGCGAGTTTTCTGAGCTGCCTACGCGGCAGTGAACGCTTAAGGTGCTCGGCATCAGCGTCCATTGACTTTCTGAGCTGCCTACGCGGCAGTGAACGTTCGGCAGTCGCAGGCGCCGGTGGAGCAGCATTTCTGAGCTGCCTACGCGGCAGTGAACCATTCCGCATTTATCCCCCGATTCGGTCGCTATTTCTGAGCTGCCTACGCGGCAGTGAACGTCAGCCAGACTGTCCAGCGTGAGCGCGAAAATTTCTGAGCTGCCTACGCGGCAGTGAACTCATGCGCGTTCTGCTCGGTCGCGCGCTTCCATTTCTGAGCTGCCTACGCGGCAGTGAACGCCAGCGTCAGGCGCGGCGCAGTCAGGCTCTTTTTCTGAGCTGCCTACGCGGCAGTGAACACGCTACGGACCTGTGGTCGGCCGCACGCCGTTTTCTGAGCTGCCTACGCGGCAGTGAACACAGCGCCTCTCCGCTGCGAACAGATTGGCCCTTTCTGAGCTGCCTACGCGGCAGTGAACGCCGATGCAGCGACCGCGAGAGATATCCGTAATTTCTGAGCTGCCTACGCGGCAGTGAACGTAGCCGCCGACGATGCCGGTCAAGTTGACCATTTCTGAGCTGCCTACGCGGCAGTGAACCATCCTGATCGCCATCATCGCCGCGCTCATTTTTTCTGAGCTGCCTACGAGGCAGTGAACCTCTCCGGTGAAGACCGGCACCAACTTCGGTGTTTCTGAGCTGCCTACGCGGCAGTGAACACCTGGCGGCCAATCACTGCCGGCTCGCTCATTTTCTGAGCTGCCTACGCGGCAGTGAACACCACGGCTTGGCAGGCGCGGAGCTGGTCGTCTTTCTGAGCTGCCTACGCGGCAGTGAACTGCGACCGAGCGCGATAAGCGGGCGGTCTCAATTTCTGAGCTGCCTACGCGGCAGTGAACCCGATTCCGACCAGGCCAGTGCAGGGCATGATTTTCTGAGCTGCCTACGCGGCAGTGAACGATGGCGTGCGCGGCGCGCATGTGGTCGTGCATTTCTGAGCTGCCTACGCGGCAGTGAACGCCCGACACGCGCGCTCATGGCGGCGGTGGTCTTTCTGAGCTGCCTACGCGGCAGTGAACCCAACCCGCCGCCAAACCCGTTGGAGAGTGGTTTTCTGAGCTGCCTACGCGGCAGTGAACGCCCAAACGACTCGCGTATGCCGCGTTGCCTATTTCTGAGCTGCCTACGCGGCAGTGAACGCGGGCACGTCACCTGGCAGGATGAATCCATGTTTCTGAGCTGCCTACGCGGCAGTGAACGCTGCAAAATACAGTTCCAAGCTCGACTGTGATTTCTGAGCTGCCTACGCGGCAGTGAACGACTTTTGCAGCTGGCGGCATCTGAATCGATTTTTCTGAGCTGCCTACGCGGCAGTGAACGACTTGGTTTCCTCGCCTTCGAGCGGTGTGTCTTTCTGAGCTGCCTACGCGGCAGTGAACAAGATTCGACATGTATGCCGATATCCCGCTTATTTCTGAGCTGCCTACGCGGCAGTGAACGGCCACCGCTATCGAGGCCGTGGCCCGATCCATTTCTGAGCTGCCTACGCGGCAGTGAACCGAGCTCGGGGCACGGCACGTCACCCTCATGATTTCTGAGCTGCCTACGCGGCAGTGAACGCGTGGGAGAAGGCGCTGCCGACCGTCCGTGAGTTTCTGAGCTGCCTACGCGGCAGTGAACCCACACTGCCGATGCGATGCTGCGCCCCTTCGTTTCTGAGCTGCCTACGCGGCAGTGAACGCAAAGCAGACCGGCGCTATGGCCGTATACCATTTCTGAGCTGCCTACGCGGCAGTGAACGGCGCCGTCGCGTGTTCGCTGTCCTCGATACTTTTCTGAGCTGCCTACGCGGCAGTGAACTCGCCGCCCTTGTCCCGCTCGCGCGCGAGGTATTTCTGAGCTGCCTACGCGGCAGTGAACATGGCTCGCGCAATGCCGGCAGAGTCTTTTTTTTTCTGGCTCATCGCGGATTCGTGTGGGTGCCTTGAGGCCCCTGAATCTGCGTTGAGCCTTGGAAACAGGCCCTTTCCACCGTCCCAG
>NZ_MDED01000026.1 GCF_002939885.1 Xanthomonas cucurbitae | reverse complement strand
ACGCTTCGCTGGACAATCGCCGTAGAAATCGCAGTGACACTACTTGGAACGATGTCTCCGCACCTTCGCATTTAATGACACAGTAGGACTAAGGCATTGCCAAGAAAGTCAAAGCCGAGCGAAATTCCATGAATAATTTGAGTGTTATCAGTAAGCTGGATGGGATGAAAAAGTACCTTGATTGGAGAAAATCATGGGGTGATGAGGATGTGGATGTATTTTCTTTTCTGTCAAGCGAGGGTAGCCCGGAAGAGATATTGGTGTTTTGTAAGATTATTCTTCCTGATCTTGTAATATTCAATAATTTTGTGTTTTTAGAATTCAAATTTGATGAAGAGCAAGTATGTTATTGGGCTGCGGAGCTTGAAAATGACATGGTGAAGCTGCAAGGCTTCGTGAATTCCGTCCGCTTATACGATGTCTTTAGTGGATGCCAAGAGGATGTAGGTGATACTGTCTTTGAAATCCTTGCTGAAGCAATTGCAACTTCTTGGGAGATGCTGCTCAAAAGTAAATTTCCATCTCAAGAATTTGTGATAAATAGAAGTTCTGGTGAAGACGGGTATGGGCCTGTCGTTAGTTTTTACCAAAAATCTCCTTTTAATCGGAAGGAACGGGGTCAGGTGTAATTAATAAGTCAATCTATTCCTGAGGTTTCGCGATTGCGCCAACAGCGGCGCCAACAGCATCCGTGTCGCGACGGGCACCGCGGGTAGCACGGGTGCGCAGGTCGGCGCCAACACACAGGACGCCACGCTGGCCGCCTCCGGTGGCATCGTCGCCACGTCGGTCGCGCCGGTCATGTCCAACGACAATGGCCTGGGGCGCAGCACGGTCGATCAGGTCGCGGTGCAGACCACTGCGGCCGGCACCGGCATCGTGGCAGGCAGCACCGAGAGCCGGATGCGCGTGGATCCGGCGACCATTCCGGTGACCGATCTGGTAGGTGGTGGGCAGACCTCGCTGAGCCAGATCGATCTGCCCATCGGCGGGCTGTATCGCCTGTCCAATGGCACTGCTACCGACCGCACCGCCATGGGTCGTGCAGCCACCGGCCACGGCGGCATCAATGCCTGGCGCAGCAACGGCCCTGGCCGTCGTTATCTGATCGAGACCGACCCCCCCCATGTCACGATAGTTGTCCGCTCCCCTGAATCCTCAGATGGAGACCCCGATGGCCCGCTACAGCCCCGAACTCAAAGACCAGCTCGTCCGGCGGATGATGCCCCAGGTGATTGTCAACATAGTTGTCTACTATCTCATGCTGCGAACTTCATTTCTCAGCAGAGCTGCCGCCTCCGCCAGTACTTGATCCTCGCGCAAAAGCTCATTGCGTTGGGATCAATCAGATCCGTTGGGAGGAACGCGATATCCCAACGGGCGGCTGGCGGCGGATATAGGTGAGGTACCGGACGCTGCCCTACGTCAGCATCCATGCCCTGAGCCATGACTCAGCCCCGCTGATCCGCGTAGTCACGGCTTACACAGATGCTCTGACAACCTGAAGCACGCAAATAACACGTCAAAACGATCATGACGCAAGCTGTTTCACGAAAACTGCAATGGTTTGGCCTTCTTGGATGGCTGGTGCTGTGCTACGCCGTGGCCGGGCTTGGCGCAATGGCATCGATCCAGGCAGCCAGCTTCTATGCCGAGTTGCTGCGGCCGGCCTGGGCGCCGCCGGGATGGTTGTTCGGGCCGGTGTGGACGGTGTTATACGGGATGATGTCGCTGTCAGTGTGGTTGGTGTGGCGCCGTGCAGGGGGCGGCGAAGCGCGAGTGGCATTGATACTCTTCTTAGCGCAGCTGGCACTGAACGGGCTGTGGAGCTGGTTTTTCTTCGCGTGGCATCTGGGAGGGTGGGCTTTCGCGGACATCGCGGCGCTGTGGCTTGTGCTGGCGGCCACCATCAGGGTGTTTGCGAAGAGGCAAACTCTGGCGTCGTGGTTGTTGGTGCCGTATCTGGCATGGGTGAGCTTCGCGGCTGCGCTCAACTTTTCGGTTTGGCAACTCAATCCTCAGGTGTTCGGTTGATCGGGTTGCCGACCTGCGCGCGCGCCGATCTGCGTGGCGACGGCGATGCGTTGTTGCCAGATACGAAGTCACATCAGTAGCGAGCGATGCATTGCGCAAGGCGATCCCGTCAGCTGAGTCACATTCGTCGCGCCGTACGAATGCGTGGGGGAGCATCGAAATCTGCGCGCGGCGGCTTATCGAGATGACTCCAAAAGTTTCCATGGCAATCAATTGCTTGCGTGCGCCCGACTTAAATCCCTGAGCGGCAAGGTTTTCTGTTGCCGACGCCAAGCGTGCATGCTGGCTCATTCACGCAGGGCTTGACAGAGCTCGTCCCGGTGATGTCTTTTTGCATACATGGTCAGTGCCTTTCCCACCGTTTTGCCTCTCTGCCAGCCGCTGTTGCGGGCAGGCGCGGGTGTGGCCGGCACTATCACCACCATTACCACCGTCACCATTCGCCCGGTGCGGTCCGTCGTCTTCGCGTAATTTCCGAAAACAACGGCCCCGCACCCGGATCAGGATGCGGGGGCTTCCCTCTCACCTGATACGGACGGGGCCTCCCTAACGAGGTCTGTCGATGTCATCGCCTGTTGTTTCGCTCGATCCTGCCGCCGTCGTGGCGCCCTCCCTCCGCACCGTGGTGCACAAGTTCGGCGGCACGTCGGTGGCCGATGCCGAACGCTATCGGCATGTGGCGCAGCTGTTGCTTGCCCGCGATGAGCCGGTGCAGGTCACCGTGGTCTCGGCAATGAAGGGCGTGACCGATGCCTTGATCGCACTGGCCGAACTGGCTGCGCAGAATCGCGCCGAATGGCGCGAGCGCTGGCACGAAACCCGTGCGCGCCATCGCGGTGCGGCAGTGGCGTTGCTCGGCGAGCACTCCGGGCCAACGGTGGAGTGGCTGGACGAACGCTTCGAGCATCTGGCGCAGATCCTTGGCGCGCTGGCGGTGATCGGCGAGTTGCCGCGCGAAGTGCTGGACCGCGTGCAAGGCCTGGGCGAGGTGTATTCGGCCCAGTTGCTGGGCGACCACTTCCGCGCGATCGGCGAAGACTGCGCGGTGCTGGATGCCCGCGATGTGCTGGTGGTCAACCGCGGCGAACTGGGCGTGGATGTGGATTGGGATGTCAGTGCGCAGCGGCTGGCCACTTGGCGCCAGGCGCATCCGCAGACGCGCGTGGTGGTCACCGGTTTCGTGGCGCGCGACCGTGCCGACCGCATCACCACGCTGGGGCGCAACGGCAGCGATTACTCCGGTGCGATCTTTGCGGCGCTGTTCAATGCCGAAGAGCTGCATATCTGGACCGACGTGGATGGCGTGCTATCGGCCGACCCGCGTGTGGTGCCCGAAGCGGTGCAACTGGAAACGCTGAGCTATGACGAAGCCTGCGAGCTGGCGTACTTCGGCGCGAAGGTGGTGCATCCGCAGACGATGTCGCCGGCGATCGAGCGCGGGCTGCCGATCATCATCCGCAACACTTTCCAGCCCGAGCATCCGGGCACGCGCATCACGGCCAGCAGCGCGGTGAGCGGGCCGATCAAGGGCCTGACCCTGAGCCCGGATCTGGCGGTGCTGAATCTGGAAGGCACTGGCCTGATCGGTGTGCCTGGCACGGCCGAGCGGGTGTTTGCGGCGCTGCGCACGGCGCAGGTGTCGGTGGTGATGATCTCGCAGGGCTCGTCGGAGCATTCGATCTGTTGCGTGGTCAAGCAGCACGAATCGGAGCGCGCGCGCAGCACCTTGTTGCAGGCCTTTGCGCATGAGCTTGCCGTGGGCCAGGTGCAGCGCGTGCAGCTGACCACGGGCATCAGCGTGCTGGCGGCAGTGGGCGACGGCATGGCCGGTCAGCCGGGCGTGGCGGCGCGCCTGTTCGAATCGCTGGGGCGCGCGCAGGTGAATATCCTGGCGATTGCGCAAGGCTCGTCCGAACGCAATATCTCGGTGGCGATCGATGCGGCGCATGCGACCAAGGCCTTGCGAGCGGCGCATGCCGGCTTCTGGCTGTCGCCACAGACGTTCTCGGTGGGCGTGATTGGCCCGGGCAATGTGGGCGCGGCGTTGCTGGACCAGTTACGCATTGCGCAGCCGCAATTGCTGGGCAAGGCCAACCTGGACCTGCGCCTGCGCGCGGTGGTCTCGCGCGGGCGCATGTTGCTGGACGAGCGCGGCCTGGTTGGCGATTGGCGCGATGCGTTCGCCGCGGCCGCCACGCCGACCGATCTGGAACGGTTCACCACGCATCTGTTGTCGGCGCACCTGCCGCATACGGTCATCATCGATTGCAGCGGCAGTGCCGAAGTGGCCGACCGCTACGCCGGCTGGCTGGCCGCCGGCATCCATGTGGTGACGCCGAACAAACAGGCAGGTTCCGGCCCGCTGCAACGCTACGAAGCCATTCGTGCCGCCGCCGATGCCAGTGGTGCGCGCTTCCGCTACGAAGCCACCGTGGGCGCTGGCCTGCCGGTGATTACCACGCTGCGCGATCTGGTTGATACCGGCGATGCGGTGACCTCGATCGAGGGCATTTTCTCCGGCACGCTGGCGTGGCTGTTCAACAAGTACGACGGCAGCGTGCCGTTCGCCGAACTGGTGACCCAGGCACGTGGCATGGGTTATACCGAGCCGGACCCGCGCGACGATCTGTCCGGTGTGGACGTCGCGCGCAAGCTGGTGATCCTGGCGCGCGAAGCAGGCCGCGCCATCAGCCTGGAAGACGTGCAGGTGGAAAGCCTGGTGCCGGAAGCACTGCGCCAGGCCAGCGTGGACGACTTCATGGCGCGGCTGTCGGAAGTGGATGCGGTGTTCGCGCAGCGCCTTCACGATGCGCGTGCACGCGGCAACGTGCTGCGCTACGTGGCGCAGCTGCCGCCAGACCGCGCGCCCAGCGTGGGCCTGGTGGAGCTGCCGGCCGATCACGCCTTTGCCAATCTGCGCCTCACCGACAACGTGGTGCAGTTCACCACGCGCCGCTACTGCGAAAACCCGCTGGTGGTGCAAGGCCCGGGCGCCGGCCCGGAAGTGACTGCGGCTGGGGTGTTCGCCGATCTGCTGCGCGTGGCGGCGGGCGAGGGGGCGCGGTTGTGAGTCACTCCGCTGTCAGCCAGTCACCGTTGTTCCAGACGGGTGAGGCAGGGCGCATCACTTCCACTGGGGTGCTGCAGCAAGCGCGCGCGTTCGCGCCGGCCTCGGTGGCCAACGTGGCCGTGGGCTTCGATCTGCTCGGTTACCCGGTCCAGGGCGTTGGCGACACCGTGACCGTGCGGCGTATCGACGAACCGCTGGTGCGCATCGCCGCCATTCGCGGCACTACCGTTGCGCTGCCGCTGGATGCCGAGCGCAATACCGCAGGTGCGGCATTGCTGTCGCTGCGCGCGGCGTTACAGTTGCCTTACGGTTTCGAGGTGGAGATCGACAAGGGCATCGCGCTGAGTTCGGGCATGGGCGGGTCGGCTGCCTCATGCGTGGCTGCGCTGGTGGCCGCCAATGCGCTGCTGGAAACCCTGCTCAGCAATGCGCAGCTCTACCAGTACGCACTCGATGGCGAAGCGGTGGCCAGCGGTAGCCGGCATGGCGACAACCTGGGTCCGCTGTTTTTAGGCGGCCTGGTGCTATGCACGCTGGAGCGGCTGGTGCCGATCGCGGTGCCGGCTGCGTGGCATAGCCTGCTGGTGCATCCGGAGGCGGCGCTGGAAACCCGGCGCGCGCGCGAGGCATTGGCGGGTGCGTATCAGTTGCGCGAGTTCGTCGCACAGAGCACCAACCTGGCGCTGGTGCTGGCCGGTTGCCACGCCGGCGATGCCGATCTGGTGCGTGCCGGCCTGCGTGATGTGCTGGTCGAACCACGGCGTGCGCCCCTGATCGGCGGCTTTGCGGAAGCCAAGCAGGCCGCGCTCGACCA
This sequence comes from Xanthomonas cucurbitae, assembly GCF_002939885.1. Lineage (GTDB taxonomy): Bacteria > Pseudomonadota > Gammaproteobacteria > Xanthomonadales > Xanthomonadaceae > Xanthomonas > Xanthomonas cucurbitae. Next base: position 59,425 of record NZ_MDED01000026.1, on the reverse strand, counting down.
GGGCGCGTTGGGTGCCAGCATTTCCGGTGCCGGCCCCAGCGTGTTCGCATGGTTTGAAACGCGCGATGCGGCGCAGGCAGCGGCGCCGGCGGTGCAGGCCGGGTTTGCCGCAGCAGGATTCGACAGCCAGTGTTGGGTGTCGCCCATCGCAAGCCCGGCAGCGCGGTTGATCGGATGACGCGGTATCTACCCCCAGCGCGTGCGCCGCGTGCCGCAGACCAGCGGCACGCGGCGCACGCCTCACTCCACCACCACTTCGCTGATCTGCATGACCGGCGTCAGATCGGTGTAGTTGGCCACGTCGGCAAGAATCTCCTGCGCATGGGGGGCGAAGCTTGCATTGAAGGTCTCCACCGAGTCGCAAAAGATATGGCACATACCGATGAAGGGCGGGCTGCTGCCGGGCTGGCCGCCGCGCAGGCCCTTGTCCACGGTGTAGCGCAGGCAGGCCGCTCCCATGCGCGCGCTCACCAACGGCATGTGCCGGTCGCGGTAATCGCTGTGGTCAAAACGGGCGCCTTCGCGGTTGGGGTACATCACGCTGACTTTAATCATCTGCCGGCTCGACGGAACGGTGCGCGCAGCATAGCGCCGCACTGTCCTGGGCGAGTGACCGCACGGACACGCGGATGCAGGATCGTCGCGCCTCGTACCCGTTCACCGATTGCCTTGCCGGGCCATGCCCGGTCTTCTTCTTGTCTGGAGTCATGCTGATGTTCATTTCCACCCGTGGCGGTGCGCCCGCCGCAAGCCTGAGCCAGGCCATCGCCGCCGGATTGGCACCCGATGGCGGGCTGTACGTGCCGCAGACGCTGCCACCGGCGCGCAACCTGGCAGCTGGCGCCGATCTGGCCGCCACCGCCACCACGCTGCTGCAGCCGTTTTTTGCGGGTGATGCGTTGGCCGATGCGTTGCCGGCCATCTGCGCCGAAGCCTTCGATTTCCCGGCGCCGCTGGTGCCGCTGGCCACGCCCGGCGACTACGCGCTGGAGCTGTTTCACGGGCCGACCGCTGCGTTCAAGGATTTCGGTGCGCGTTTTCTGGCCGCCTGCCTGACCCGCCTGCGCCGTGCCCAAGACCGCCCGCTCACCATCCTGGTCGCCACCTCCGGCGATACCGGTGCGGCGGTGGCCGCCGCCTTCCATCGCCAGCCCGGGCTGCGCGTGGTGGTGCTGTATCCGGATGGCCGCGTCTCGCCCCGGCAGGCGCATCAGCTGGGCTGCTTCGGCGACAACATCCAGGCCCTGCGCGTGGCCGGTTCGTTCGACGACTGCCAGGCGATGGTCAAGCAGGCGCTCAACGATGCGTCGCTGCAGGCGCAGGTGCCGCTGAGTTCGGCCAACAGCATCAGCCTGGGGCGGCTGCTGCCGCAGATGAGCTACTACGCGCACGCCGCCCTGCAGCATCATGCGGCCTCCGGCGGCGTGCTGAACCTGGTGGTGCCCACCGGCAACCTGGGCAACGGGCTGGCGGCGATCATTGCGCGCGCGCTCGGGGTACCGCTGGGTCGCATCGCGTTGGCCTCCAATGCCAACCACGTGTTGCCGGACTACTTTGCCGGCGACGACTACGCACCGCAGCCCAGCGTGGCGACGCTGGCCAATGCCATGGACGTGGGCGCGCCGAGCAATTTCGAACGCCTGCGCTGGTTGTACCAGGGTGACGACGCGGCGCTGCGTGAGGCCTTCCGCGCCCTGTCGGTGGACGATACGGCAATCAGTCACACCATCGGGCAGCGCCATGCGCGCTACGGCGAGGTGCACTGCCCGCACACTGCCACCGCGGTGCATGTGCTGGAACAGCTGCGCGCAGAAGGGCCGGAAGGCGTGACCGGCGATTGGGCGGTGGCCGCCACCGCGCACCCGGCCAAGTTCGAAGGGGTGGTGGAGCCGTTGATCGGCGCGCCGGTGGCCGTTCCGCCTGCGCTGGCGGCGCTGTTGCAGCGTACGGCACATGCCGAGGCGCTGGCGCCGGAGTACGCCGCGCTGCGGCAGCGGCTGCTTGCCGACGCCGGCTGACCGAACGCGTTCAGCCGCCCGGGGTTGGAAAGTGGCGCGCTTGGGGCAATCCTAGACCGGTGCGGCCCCGGCGTGGCGCTGCGTTCGATGTGGGTTGCTGCATGTCTTATCGAGTGATCGCCGTTGCCGTCGCCCTCTGCGGGTGGGCAACGGCCGGAGCGGCCCTGGCGGCCGATGCCATGGCCGCGTCCCCGGTGTCGCCGCTGGGCATGCCGCGTGCGGGACTGATCGATGCGCTGGCGCGCCAGGCCCCGGCGCTGGATCGCCAGGTGCTGGCGCTGGCGACCGAGGCCTTGCAATGCGCGCGGCAGCGGCAGCAGGTGGGCGATGAGCGCGTGCTCAGCGTGATCGACTACAGCCGGCCGTCCACCGAGCGCCGGCTATGGGTGTTCGATCTGGCGCGTCAGCGCTTGCTCTTCAAGGAGTGGGTGGCGCACGGGCGCAATACCGGCGAAAACCTGGCCGCGACCTTTTCCAACACCGAGGGCAGCTTCCAGTCCAGCCTGGGCGCCTTCACCGCGCAGGAGTCCTATACCGGCCAGAACGGCTATTCGCTGCGGCTCAAGGGCCTGGAGCCGGGCTTCAACGACCATGCGCGCGACCGCGCCATCGTCATCCACGGCGCGCCCTACGTGAGCGAGGCCATCATCCGCAGCCAGGGTCGGCTGGGCCGCAGCCTGGGCTGCCCGGCGGTGCGTCCGGCGGTGGCCAAACAACTGATCGACACCTTGCGCGATGGTGCGTTTGTGTTCGCCTACTACCCGGATCGCGCATGGCTGCGGCAGTCGCAGTTATTGCATGGCGGCTGCGGCGCGGCGGTGGCAGCGGTCGGGGGACGTTGACGCGCGTGGTTGCGGCGTGACGCGGTTGCCCGCGTTGTCGCATCGGCAGGTGTGTGGGGTCAGGCTGATGGGCGAGGCGCTGTTAGGCGCACGTGTGGACCACCATCGCCCGCTGTCGTCCACCGCACCTTTCGGGCGGCAGCGGGGTGCGGCCCGACCGGATTTCAGTCCGTTTCGCCGGCCAGGCTGCGCAATGCGGCGTAGTCGAGGAGTTGTACCAAGTGCAGCTGCGGCAGCGCGATCAGCTGCTGCTGCCTGAGCTTGGTGAAGGTGCGGCTCACCGTTTCCATGGTCAGGCCGAGATGGTCGGCAATGTCGCCGCGGCTCATCGGCAGCGCCACGGTGTCGCCACTGTTGCCGGGCTGGGTGGAGCGCGCAGCCAGCCGCAGCAGGAAATGCGCCAGCCGCTCGCTGGGCTGCAGGCGCGCCAGCAGCAGGCCGGTGTCCTGGGCGGCGGCCAGCTCCATGCTGGCGCGCTGCAGCAGCTTGCGTTCCAGATGCGGGTAGCGCTCGCGCAGCTGGCGCATCTGCGCCATCGGCGTGCGGCACACGCGGGTTTCGACGATGGCTTCGATATCGTGCCGGTGCTGCGGGGTCTCGGTCAGCCCCACGTAGTCGCCGGGCAGCACGAAACCGGTGATCTGGCGGCGCCCGTCGGCCAGCGTGCGCACCAGCCGCAAGGCGCCGGAGGTGACGGTATAGACGTGGTGGCGTGGCTCGCCGGCCCGGACCAGGGTGCTGCCGGGCGCATGCACCGAGCCGCTGGTGGCCTGGTCGAGCGCGTCCATTTCCAGCGGCGACAGCGCGGCGCAGATCGCCCGGCCACGGACCGCGCACAGCGCGCAATCGGAATTGCGCGCGTCCACGCCAGCTGCCGCGCTGGGCGCAGGGCAGGTCACGCTGGGGTCTGGAAGCTGCCGGTACATGAGCCACGCACTGCCTGGAACGCGCCCGCATGATACGCCATGCGGTCAGCACGGCCGCTCAGCCGGTAGAATTGCCGGCTCGCCCCCCGTCGTCCTGCAGGAGTTTCGCTCGTGATCAAGCCCCGTACGCCGCCCGGCATCATGGAATTGCTGCCACGCGAGCAGATCGCGTTCCAGCGCACGCTGGACGTCATCCGCCGCAACTACGAGCGGTTCGGGTTCCTGCCGGTCGAAACCCCGGTGTTCGAGCTGTCCGATGTGCTGCTGACCAAGTCCGGCGGCGAGACCGAGCGCCAGGTGTATTTCGTGCAGTCCACCGGTGCGTTGGCCAATGCGGCGGCGGCCACCGATGAAGGCGCAGAAACTGGCGGGCTGCCCGAGCTGGCACTGCGCTTCGACCTCACTGTGCCGCTGGCGCGTTATGTTGCCGAGCACGAGCACGACTTGAGCTTCCCGTTCCGTCGTTACCAGATGCAGCGCGTCTACCGCGGCGAGCGAGCGCAGCGTGGGCGGTTTCGCGAGTTCTATCAGTGCGACATCGACGTGATCGGCAAGGATGCGTTGAGCATCCGCTACGACGCCGAAGTGCTGGCGGTGATCCACGCGGTGTTTGCCGAGCTGGGCATCGGCGACTTCAAGGTACAGATGAACAACCGCAAGCTGCTGCGCGGCTTCTTCGAAAGCCTGGGCGTGGCCGAGGGCGAACTGCAGCTGGCAGTGCTGCGCGAGGTCGACAAGATCGACAAGCGTGGCCCCGATTACGTGCGCGACACGCTGATGGGCGAGGGTTTCGGCATCGCTGCCGAGCAGGTCGCCAGGATCCTGGGCTTCGTGGCGGTGCGCTCGAACGGGCATGCCGATGCGCTGGCGCAGTTGCAGGCGCTTGAGGCGTCGGTGGGTGCGAGTGCGACGCTGGGCGAGGGCATTGCCGAGCTGCGCGAGGTGCTGGAGCTGGTCAAGGCGTTGGGCGTGCCGGAAACGGCGTGCTGCCTGAATTTCTCGATCGCGCGCGGGCTGGACTACTACACCGGTACCGTCTACGAGACCACGCTCACCGATCACCCGCAGATCGGCTCGATCTGCTCGGGCGGCCGTTACGAAAACCTGGCCAGCCACTACACCAAGTCGAAGCTGCCCGGCGTCGGCATCTCGATCGGCCTGACCCGGCTGTTCTGGCAGCTGCGCGAGGCTGGCCTGATCCAGGGCATCGCCGAGAGCAGCGTGCAGGCGATGGTGGCGCTGATGGACGAAGCGCGCCTGGATGATGCGCTGGATATCGCGCGCCGCCTGCGTATCGGTGGCATCAATACCGAAGTGCAGATGGAGCCGAAGAAGATCGGCAAGCAGTTCCAGTACGCCGCGCGCGCCGGCATCCGCTTCGTGGTTCTGGCCGGCGACGACGAGCTGGCACGCGGCGTGGTGGCGGTGAAGGACCTGGTGCGCGAACAGCAGTTCGAGGTAGCGCGCGAGGAGCTGGCGAGCACGCTGCTGGTGGAGCTGGAGCAGGCCAAGGTGATGCCGTAAGGCAGCGCTGCGCGTTGCTGGTTTTTCGACTGGCTGGGCACGGAATCGGCGTTTGAAGCGGTGTGTGGTAGCGCGCGAGGTCCTTCCCCCATCCGCCCTTCGGGCACCTTCCCCCGCAGGCGGGGGAAGGGCAGCACGTGTTCTTCGAGCCCGATACGCCTTGCTTCGCTCCCTTCTCCCGTTGACGGGAGAAGGTGGCGCGCAGCGCCGGATGAGGGGGCTTTGCAGCTTCCCAGCGGCTCAGCTGCAAGGTTGGGTGTAGCGCTTCACCCAGGCTTCGTTGCCGGTTTGTGATTGGCGGGGCACGCGATTTGTACTTGAGGAGGGCGGCGCCGGACGGGGTCCTGCCCCCATCCACCCTTCGGGCACCTTCCCCCGCAGGCGGGGGAAGGGTAACGGCTGTCTTCCGAGTTCCACAGATGCCTTGCTTCGCTCCCTTCTCCCATTGACGGGAGAAGGGAGAAGGGAGCGCGCAGCGCCGGATGAGGGGGCTTTGCAGCTTCCCAGCGGCTCAGCTGCAAGGTTGGGTGTAGCGCTTCACCCAGGCTTCGTTGCCGGTTTGTGATTGGCGGGGCACGCGATTTGCACTTGAGGAGGGCGGCGCTGCACGAGGTCCTGCCCCCATCCGCCCCTCGGTCACCTCCGGGGGGGGCAAGGCAGCCGTTCCGAACTGTTCTGACGTCGCCACCAGGCAGGTGACAGGTCACGCTATTTGCGCTAATGTACTAGCACGCTATTACATTAACGCAATGAAACAACGCCCAGCCCCCCGCGAATCCACCGATGTTGCCGCTTCGCTGCAGATGCTGGCCGATGCCTTGGCCTGCCTGAAAGAGCCCGGCGCGGTCGAGGCATTCCTGCGTGATCTGTGCACGCCTGCCGAGCTGGAGGCCATGGCCGACCGTTGGCGGGTGGTGCCACTGCTCATCAAGGGCGTGCCGTACCGCGAAATCCACGAGCTGACCCAGGTCAGCGTGACCACCATCGGGCGCGTTGCGCGCACCCTGGACCATGGCGCCGGTGGGTACGCCGCCGCCCTGCGCGAGCAAGCCGCAGGCCCTGTCCAATCCATCGAGAGAACAAGATGAGTGCTTCCACGGCAGCGCCGGCACGTGACCGGCTGCGTATTGCCATCCAGAAAAACGGCCGCCTGGCCGAGCCAGCGCGCAGCCTGCTGGCCGCCTGCGGGCTGAGCTGGCGGCAGAGCCGCGACAAGTTGTTCTGCTATGGCGAATCGCTACCGGTGGATCTGTTGCTGGTGCGCGATGACGACATTCCCGGCCTGATCGCCGATGGCGTTTGCGACTTGGGGATCGTGGGCCAGAACGAGCTGGACGAGCAGGCATCGGCGCGTCGTCGCGCTGGCTTGCCGGCCGCGTACTACGCCGTGCGCGGAGTCGGTTTCGGCCAGTGCCGGCTGATGCTGGCAGTGCCGGAAGAGTGGGACTGGCAGGGCATGGCGCAGTTGGCGGGCAAGCGCATCGCCACCAGCTACCCGGCGATCCTGGCCGACTGGCTGGAGCGGCAAGGGATCGATGCGGCGGTGGTGGAGCTGTCCGGTTCGGTGGAGATCGCACCGCGGCTGGGTACCGCGGACCTCATCTGCGATCTGGTCTCCAGCGGCGCCACCCTGGCGGCCAACCAGCTCAAGCCGGTGGAGCTGGTGATGGAAAGCGAAGCTGTGCTGGCCGGCGCGGTGCGCGAGCCGGCCGATGCACGCGCGGCGTTGCTGGCAATGCTGCTGCGGCGCATGGATGGCGTGCTCAAGCTGCGCGACAGCAAGCTGCTGATGTTCCGCGCGGAGCAGACCCATGTGGAAGCGCTGCGCCGCCTGCTACCCGATGCCGAGCCATTGGTGCAGCTACCCGACGACGGCAACGGCGCGCTGCGCTTGCAGACCATGTGCCATGGCGCGGTGACCTGGCAACGCTTGGAAGAACTCGAACGCGCAGGTGCGCAAGGCTTGATGGTGTTGACGGTGGAGCGCTCGCTGGCATGAATATTCTCGATTGGTCCCGACTCGATAACGGTGCGCGCGCCGCTGCGCTGACGCGTCCGGCGCAGACCGTGGCCACCCAGACCCGCGATGCGGTGGCGGCATTGATCGACGATGTGCGCACACGTGGCGATGCGGCGCTGCGCGCGATCACCGCGCGCTTCGATGGCGTGTCACTGGACAGCTTCGTGGTCACCGATGCCGAATTTGCTGCGGCCGATGCGGCCGTGGCACCGGAGCTGCGCCAGGCCATGCGGGACGCCGTCGCGCGCATCGAGACCTTTCATCGCGCCGGCATGAGCGAAGGCTACGCGGTGGAAACCGCACCCGGTGTGGTCTGCGAAAAAATCGTGCGGCCGATCGGCCGGGTGGGCCTGTATGTGCCGGCCGGTAGCGCCCCGTTGCCGTCGACTGCGCTGATGCTCGGCGTGCCGGCGCGCCTGGCCGGTTGCCGCGAGGTCGTGCTATGCACGCCGCCACGCAAGGATGGCAGCGTGGACCCGGCGGTGCTGGTGGCCGCGCAGCTCACCGGCGTGCGCCGTGTGTTCAAGCTCGGTGGCGCGCAGGCGATTGCCGCGATGGCCTATGGCACCGAATCGGTGCCGAGCTGCGACAAGTTGTTCGGGCCGGGCAATAGCTATGTCACCGAAGCCAAGCAGCAGGTGGCGCAGTCGGGTGCGGCGGCGATCGACATGCCGGCCGGTCCGTCGGAGGTGCTGGTGATTGCCGATGCCGGTGCGCAACCGGCGTTCGTGGCCGCCGACCTTTTATCGCAGGCAGAACACGGCCCGGATTCGCAGGTGTTGCTGCTGTCCGACAGCGATACCCTGATCGCGGCGGTGCAGGTGGAACTGGACACGCAGTTGGCGCAGCTGTCGCGTGCGGAGATCGCCCGCCAGGCGCTGGCACAGTCGCGGCTGATCAAGGTGCAGTCGCTGGACGAGGCGTTTGCCATCAGCAACCGCTATGCACCGGAACATCTGATTCTCGCGCTGCGCGAGCCGCGTGCATGGCTGGCCCAGGTCGAAGCGGCCGGCTCGGTGTTCTTGGGCGACTACACACCCGAGGCACTGGGCGATTATTGCAGCGGTACCAACCACGTCCTGCCGACCAGCGGTGCGGCGCGGGCGTATAGCGGGGTGAGCGTGGCCAGCTTCCAAAACATGCTGAGCGTGCAGGCGGCCAGCAAGGCCGGTATCGAAGGCATCGGCGAATGTGCCTTGATCCTGGCGCGTGCCGAAGGCCTGGATGCGCATGCCAATGCGGTGGCGGTGCGAATGGGAGTGGCCGCATGAGTACGTCGTCGATCCTGGATCTGGTACGCGAAGATCTGCGTGCGTTCGCCGGCTATTCGTCGGCGCGCACCAGCGCCTTGCAGGGCGATGTCTGGCTCAACGCCAACGAGTCGGCCTGGGGCAATCCTGCCGACCCGCAAGGCAGCACGCGCCGCTATCCCGATCCGCAACCCGGCGCGCTGCGCAACGCCTTGGCGGCGCTGTATGGCTGCGCGCCGGAACAGTTGTTGATCGGCCGTGGCAGCGACGAAGCGATCGATCTGCTGGTGCGTAGCCTGTGCGTGCCCGAGCGCGATGCGGTGGTGGTCACCCCGCCGGTGTTCGGCATGTATGCGGTGTGCGCGCGGCTGCAGAACGCGCCACTGGTCGAGGTGCCACTGGTCGATGGCAGCGACGGTTTCCATGCCGATCTTCCGGCCATCGTGGAAGCCGCGCTGGCGGCAAAGGCCAAACTGGTGTTCCTGTGTTCGCCGTCCAACCCGGCCGGTTCGGCGATCACACTGCAGGAGGTGGAAACCGCCTTGCAGGCGCTGCAAGGCAAGGCGTTGGTAGTGGTCGATGAAGCCTATGGCGAATTTTCCGATGTGCCATCGGCGGTTAGCCTGCTGGAGCGCTACGACAACCTGGCCGTGCTGCGCACCTTGTCCAAGGCACACGCGCTGGCGGCCGCGCGCATCGGCAGCCTGATTGCCAATGCGCAATTGATCGCGCTGCTGCGCCGCTGCCAGGCGCCGTACCCGGTGCCTACGCCGTGCGCGGCGATGGCAGTGCAGGCGCTATCCGCGCCGGCACTGGAGGTGACCCGCCGGCACATTGCCGAAGTGCGCAGCGAGCGCGAGCGCGTTCGTCTCGCCCTTGCGCGACTGCCTGGCGTGCGCCGGGTCTATGCATCGCAGGGCAATTTCCTGCTGGTGCGCTTCGACGACGCAGAAGCCGCCTTCCAGGCGCTGCTGGAGGCCGGGGTGGTGGTGCGCGACCAACGCGCGGTGCCGCGCCTGTCCGATGCGTTGCGCATCACCCTGGGCACCGTCGAACAGAACGAGCGTGTGCTCGGTGCGCTGCGGCGCACGCAGGAGGCTGCGGCATGACCCCGATTCTTTTTGTCGACCGCGATGGCACGCTGATCACCGAGCCGGCCGATTACCAGATCGACGCGTATGAAAAGCTGCGCTTCGTCGACAACGTCATCCCGGCGATGCTCAAGCTGCGCGATGCCGGCTACCAGTTCGTCATCGTCAGCAACCAGGATGGGCTGGGCAGCGAGAGCTATCCGCGGGCTGCGTTCGATGGCCCCAATCACCTGATGCTGCAGATCTTCGCCAGCCAGGGCATCGAGTTCCGCGAAGTGCTGATCGACTGCAGCTGGCCGGCCGATAATGCGCCCACGCGCAAGCCGGGCGTCGGCCTGATGGTGCCGTACCTGCAGGACCGCAACATCGACTGGGCGCGCTCGGCAATGGTGGGCGACCGTCTCACCGACATCCAGTTCGCGCAGAACCTCAACATCCGCGGTTTCCAGCTGCGGACCGACGAATTCGGTGGCGAGTGGGACTGGCCCGGCATCGCGCACGAGCTGGTCGATGCGCCGCGTCGTGCGGTGGTCCAGCGCAACACCAAGGAAACCAGGATTCGCGTCGAGCTGGACCTGGATCGCGTGGCCGAGCCGCAGACCGCCACCGGCCTGCCGTTCTTCGACCACATGCTGGAACAGATCGGCAAGCACGGAGGGTTTGCGCTGGACATTCGTGCCGATGGTGATCTGCATATCGATGAGCACCACACCATCGAAGACACCGGCCTGGCGCTGGGTCAGGCGCTGCGAGAGGCGCTGGGCAATAAGCGCGGCATCGGCCGGTATGGCTTCGATCCGTCGGAAAGCCCATGGCTGGCCGCAGGCGAGGGCGCGCAGCATGGGTTCACGCTGCCGATGGACGAAACCATCGCCAGTGCCGCACTGGATTTCAGTGGCCGGCCGTACTTCGTATTCGAAGGCGACTTCAAGCGCGAGCGCGTAGGCGACATGCCCACCGAACTGGTGCCGCATTTCTTTCGCTCGATCTGCGATGCGTCCGGATTGAACCTGCATCTGAGCGTGCGTGGCGACAACGACCACCACAAGGTGGAAGCCTGCTTCAAGGCGCTGGCGCGTGCGCTGCGCCAGGCGATCCGCCGCGAAGGCACCGCCTTGCCGTCCACCAAGGGCGCGCTATGACCGCCGTTGCGCTGATCGATGCCGGTGGCGCCAATCTGGGCTCGGTGCGTTATGCGCTGGAGCGGCTGGGCGTGGACGCACGGGTGGTGCGCGATGCAGCGGGGTTGCAGGGCGCGCAGCGGGTGATCCTGCCGGGCGTCGGTGCGGCGCCGGAGGCAATGTCGCGCCTGCGTGCGCAAGGCTTGGTCGAACCATTGCAGCAGCTGCAGGTGCCCTTGATCGGCATTTGCCTGGGCATGCAGTTGTTGTTCGAACACTCCGAAGAAGGCGATGTCGACTGCCTCGGGCTGCTGCCGGGCATCGTGCGCCACATGACGCCGGCGCTGGGTATCCGCGTGCCGCACATGGGTTGGAACCAGCTGCTGCCGCTGCGCGCGTCCGCGCTGCTGGCCGGCCTGCCGGAGCGCGCCAGTGCGTATTTCGTGCATGGCTACGCGGCACCGGTGACCGCCGATACCGTGGCCGCCTGCGATCACGGCGGTCTGTTCACCGCCGTGGTGCACCAGGGGCTGCGCTGCGGCGCGCAGTTCCACCCCGAGCGTTCGGCAGACACCGGCGCACGCATTCTGCGCAATTTTCTCGAGATGAGCTTTCCATGAGTTTTACTGTCTACCCCGCGCTGGATATCCGCGATGGTCGCGTGGTGCGTCTGCTGCAGGGCGATTACGCCCGCGAAACCCGCTACGGCGACGATGTACTGCCGCGTGCGCAGGCCTTCGCCGATGCCGGCGCGCAGTGGATGCATCTGGTCGATCTGGATGCGGCCAAGGCCGGCGGCTACACGCTGGCCACGCTGCTCGGCGAGATCACCCGGCAGACCGGCTTGCAGGTACAGACCGGCGGTGGCGTGCGGTCGCGCGACGATGTGGCGCGCATCCTCGATGCCGGCGCTGCGCGCGTGGTGATTGGCTCATTGGCGGTGCGCGAGGCCGACACCGTGATCGGCTGGCTGCAGGAATTTGGCGCCGAGCGGCTGACCATTGCGCTGGACACGCGCCAGGATGCTGCCGGTGCATGGCAATTGCCGGTGCATGGCTGGACCGAGGCGGCGGAGGCCACCCTGGATCAACTGGCGGTGCGTTACGCGCAGGCCGGCCTGCAGCACCTGCTGTGCACCGACATCGCGCGCGACGGCATGTTGTCCGGGCCGAACATGGCGTTGTACGCGCATCTGCGTGCGCTTGCGCCGCAGTTGCAGGTGCAGGTCTCCGGCGGCGCGCGCGATCTTGCCGATGTGGCGGCGGCCAAGGCCTCCGGCTGCGCCGGCATCGTGCTGGGCAAGGCTTTGCTGGAAGGCCAGCTGAATCTCAGCGAGGCAGTGGCATGCTGAGCCGGCGCATCATTCCGTGCCTGGACGTGCGCAATGGCCGCGTGGTCAAGGGCGTCAAGTTCCGTGACCACATCGACATGGGCGACATCGTCGAACTGGCGCTGCGTTACCGCGCGCAGGGCGCCGATGAGCTGGTGTTCTACGACATTGGTGCCAGTCCGGAAGGGCGTTCGGTCGATTACACCTGGGTGGAGCGGGTGGCGCGGTTGATCGATATCCCGTTCTGTGTGGCCGGCGGCATTCGTGATGTCGACACCGCGCGTGCGGTGCTGCATGCCGGTGCCGACAAGATTTCCATCAACTCCCCGGCGCTGGGCCGCCCGCAACTGATCTGCGAACTGGCCGATGCCTTCGGCGTGCAGTGCGTGGTGGTCGGCATCGATTCCATTCGCGAAGAAGACGGCCAGTGGCGGGTACGCCGCTATACCGGCGACCCCAGCAAGACTCAGGCGCTGCCGATGCGCACGCTGGACTGGGTGGCCGAAGCGCAACGCCTGGGCGCAGGCGAGATCGTGCTCAACTGCATGGACAATGATGGCGTGCGGCGCGGTTACGACATCGCGCAGCTGCGTCAGGTGCGTGCACTGTGCCAGGTGCCGTTGATCGCCTCCGGCGGCGCCGGTCAGATGCAGCACTTTGCCGATGTCTTCGACCAGGCCGACGTGGATGGCGCGCTGGCCGCCAGCGTGTTCCATAGCGGCGCGATTCCGATTCCGGAACTCAAGCAGTTCCTGCGCGCGCAACAGATCGAGGTACGTGATGGGCAGTGACACCGTGACAACCGACAACGCGCTGCAAGCGCTGGACTGGAGCAAGGGCGAGGGCCTGTTGCCTGTCATCGTGCAGGACGCCGACAACCTGCGCGTGTTGATGCTGGGCTATATGAATGCCGAAGCGCTGGCTGTCACGCAGCAGCGCGGCGAGGTCACCTTCTTCAGCCGCAGCAAGCAGCGGCTGTGGACCAAGGGCGAGAGCTCGGGCAACGTGTTGCGCGTGGTGTCCATCCAGGCCGATTGCGATGCCGACACGCTGCTGGTGTTGGCGCGCCCGCACGGACCCACCTGCCATCTGGGTCGCACCAGCTGTTTCCCGACCGCGCCTGGCCAGTTCCTGGGCAGCCTGGATGCGCTGATCGCCACGCGCGCGCAGGAGCGCCCGCAGGGCAGTTACACCACTAAATTGTTCGAGCAGGGCATCCACCGTATCGCGCAGAAGGTGGGCGAGGAGGGCGTGGAAACCGCGCTGGCCGGCGTGGTGCAGGACGATGCCGAGTTGCTCGGCGAGTCGGCCGATCTGCTGTACCACTTGATCGTGTTGCTGCATGCGCGCGGTCTGGCCTTGGGCGATGCGGTGGCGCTGCTGGAATCGCGACACACATAAGACCTCGCTGCACCGCACCCGTAGGAGCGCGCCCGAGCGCGATGGGGCGTTACCGGTAACACCCCATCGCGCTCAGGCGCGCTCCTACGTGAAACGGTAATCCGGTCCAGCCCCGCTACAATCGCCGCTGGTCATCGCTGGAACATCCATGCCGCTTCGTCTCGCCCTTCTGGCCGTTGGCCTGCTCGCAGGCACTGCGCACGCGCGCGATGCCGTCGTCGATGGCGTGGTGTTCGAAGAGCGCGACGGCAGGCCGGGGCGCAGCCATGACGAGCCTGGTCTTGCCGGTGTGATCGTCTCCAACGGGCAGCAACTCGTGCGCACCGATGCGCAAGGCCGCTATCGCTTGCCGGTACGCGAGGGCCAGACGGTCTTCGTCGTCAAGCCGGGCGATCGCCGCTTCGTGCCAGCTGCCGATGGCTTGCCCGGGTTCTGGCGTCACTACGCGCCCGCCGGCACGGCCAAGCACAAGTACGCCGGCATTCCCGCGACAGGTAAAAACACGCACCACTGGGATTTCGCGCTCTCCCCGCGGCAGGACAGTGGCGCCGAAGGCTTCCAGATGTTGATTTTCGCCGATAGCCAGACCGCCACGCTCACCGATGTCGACTACTACCGTCGCGATATCGTGGCGCCCATCGTCGGCAAGGTGTCGGCACGGTTGGGTACCACGTTGGGCGATATCGTCAATGACGATCTGAGCCTGTACCCGGCCTTGAACGCGGTGACCACCCAGCTCGGCGTGCCCTGGTTCCATGTGCCGGGCAACCACGATCTCAACCTGGATGCTGGCGACGATCTGCACTCGCTGGACACCTGGCGCGCGGTCTACGGCCCGGACACCTACGCGGTGGAAGAAGCCAACGCCAGTTTCGTGTTCCTGGACGATGTGGTCTACACGCCGGGCGCCAGGCCGGCGTACGTCGGTGGCCTGCGCGAAGACCAGTTCGTCTTCCTGCAGGCTTATCTGGCGCAACTGCCGCGCGAGCGCTTGGTGGTGTTGGGCATGCACATTCCGCTCTTCGATGCGGCACCGGGGCAGGAAACCTTCCGCCATGCCGATCGCCGGCGCTTGTTCGCGCTGCTCAAGGATTTTCCGCATGTGCTGGTGTTGAGTGGGCACAGCCATACCCAGCAACACGTGCAGCATGGCGCCGCCGAGGGCTGGATGGGCGCGCGTGCGCTGCACGAGTACAACGTGGGCGCTGCCTGCGGTGCGTTCTGGTCGGGCATGAAGGATGCCGACGGCATTCCCGACACGACGATGAGCGACGGCACGCCCAATGGCTACGCCGTACTGAAGGTGGCACCGGCTGGCGACTACACGCTGGATTATCACGCAGCGCGGGCAGCCGATGATGCGCAACTGTCCTTGCATGCGCCAAAGGTGTTGCGACAGGGCGCATACCCGGCCTGGGGCATCTACGCCAATGTGTTCATGGGCCAGGACGACACTGCGGTGGAGATGCGCATCGATGACGGCGGATGGCAACCGATGCAGCGGCTGGAGCGCGCAGACCCAGGCGTGTTGGCCGAGAACATGCGCGACGATGCCGCCGACGCGTTGCGCGGCTACGACCGTTCTCCCGAGGCCACGCCGTCCACCCATCTGTGGCGCGGTGCATTGCCGACCAAGCTGGCGGTGGGCGAGCACACCGTCGAGGTCCGCGCGAGCCTGCCGACCGGCCAGTACACGGCGCGTACCGTGTACCGCCTGCAGCGCGCTGAACCCTGAGCGCGGCTGGCATCATGACGTGATGCTTGAAACACAAACGCCTCCACGAAGGAGGCGTTTTGAGGATCCGGGCTGGCAGGCGACGGCGCGCTGGCGGGATCGGTGCTGGCTGGCTTGATGCTGGCTGGCCGGGTGAGTGTAGCGAGGCGGCGCAGGCGTTGACGAAATGAGAATTAGTCTCAGTCTGTCACGGCGTGCGCGTGGCCGGTGAGTGGGCGTCGGGTGCTGCCGTCTCCGGGGCTGCTGTCTTGTCGTTGGTGCTTTCGGCAGCGGGGGCCGGGTTGCTGCTGTCCTGCGGATCGGCATCGGCCGCGCGCGCGACCGGCGGATAGGGATACGCAACCGCCGGCCCCGGCGTCAGCCCCGCCCGCCAGCGGGCAATCACTGGCGCGATGCGCTTGCCGAGTGACTGCTGCGGCAGCGAGGGCAGTTCGCCGTCCTGTTTTTCGCGCGCAGTGATCGCGGCCTTGGCCATGGTGAAGGCGGCCAGTGGATCGTCGGTCTGGTTCATCGCATCGATCAACCAGGCTTGGCCGAAGTAGGTGGCGTTGGAGGTGTTGCCGCAGCCGAACGAGGGGCGGTCGGCGCGCGCGGCGGTCAGGATCAGCGTGTCCGGCGAGCGCAAAGCAGGGATGAAGCCGCCGGAATAGCAGGCCGACAGCACGATGATGCGGTGGCCGATCCCGGCATCGTCCAGCGCGGTGCGTAGATCCTGCGGGCTGATGAAATCTTCTTCGTTCTCGTCCACCTGCACATACAAGCTGTGGTCTTCGGTGCCATGCGTGGTGACGAACAGCAATAGCGCGTCTTCCTTGCGGTCCATGCGCTTGCCGATGGCGGCGAGCGTGTCGTGGAGATTGTCGTAGGTGGCCAGCGGCGCGTACGGCTGCTCGCCCAGGTTGTCGGGGTTGTTGACCAGGGTGACCACACGGCCGCGCGTATCGAAGCGTTGCTCGAACAACTGCTTGAGGTAGAGCGTCTCGTTGCGGAACACATCGTCACTGGCATCGCCAGCAAACCCGACCACGTACAGATCGGTCACGCCGGGGCGCTGCGGTTGCAACGCCGACAGCGCCTTGGCCAGTGCGGCCTGGTCGATCAGGTCTACTTCGGCTGCTTGTTTCCCTGCCGGCGCCGGCAAGGCGGCGCCGGCATCGGGGTGGCACCCGGCCGGCAGGGCGACCATGGCCAGCAGCAACAATGCCCGGCGGATTGCGGCAGCTGCGGGTAGACCGGTGGGTAGCGAAGGGAACAACGCCGATGCCTCACGAATGCCCATGGAGGCTGTGCTTGAACAATGCGCTCCGAAGGACGCCCGGCTGCCGTGCGGGCAGCCGGATGTGCTCAATCACCCGCCTGGTTTCAGAACACCAGCTGGGAAAAACTTTCCACGCGCTGGTGGCTGCCGATATCGTCCGCAGAACGCGGCGTGGGGTAGTCCTCGCGGCGATCCAGCAGGGCGGTACGCATGCCGGTGCGCTTGGCCGCATCCAGTTCCTCGATCACGTCGGACAGGAATAGGATCTGCGCGGCGGGTACGCCGATGCGTTCGGCGATGCGGCGATAGCTGGCGCTCTCGCGCTTGGGGCCGACTTCGGTATCGAACCAGTCGCTGACCAGCCCGCTCAGGTCGCCGGCATCGCTATGGGCAAAGAACAGCTTCTGTGCCGGCACCGAGCCGGAGGAATACACAGACAGCGGGATGCCCTGCGCATGCCAGGCCTGCAGCTGGATCGCCGCATCGGCATAGATGTGCGCGGTGAAGTCGGCGGTCTTGTAGCCGTCGCCCCAGATCAGGCCTTGCAGGGCCTTGAGCGCGGTGTGCTTGCGGTCCTCGTCGATCCAGGTCTGCAGCGTGGTAATCAGGACTTCGTCCGGTACGTCCTCGCCGATCTCGTCGGCCACCTGGTTGAGCCAGTGGCGCACCTGCGGATGATTGCCGTGTTCGCGCACATAGGCGGGCATGGCACGGCGTGCATACGGAAACAGCACGTCCTTGACGAACGAGATGCTACTGGTCGTACCTTCGATATCGGTGAGGATCGCTTGCGGTCGTGTCATCGTCAGCTGGCCTTGTGCGGTTTCTCGGGGGCGTAGCGGGGGAATTGTGTGGCGATTTGGGTGCCGGTGAAGTGGCCGACCCAGCCGTCCGGCTCGGTGAAGAAGCGGATCGCCACGAAGTGTGGCTCCGGTCCCATGTCGAACCAGTGCAGGGTTCCGTCAGGCACGGCAATCAGGTCGTCCTTGACGCACTCGATCTCGTAGACCTTGTCCTGTACATGCAGGGTGAACAGGCCCGAGCCGGCGACGAAAAACCGTACCTCGTCTTCCTTGTGGAAATGCTCGTCGAGGAATTTGGCGCGCATTTCCTCGCGCTTGGGATTGTCCGGCGCGATGCTCACCACATCCACGGTCTTGAAGCCGCGCTCGGCGCTGATGCGGTCGATGTCGGCGCGATAGGCATCCATGACCTGCTCGGGCGTGGCGCCGGGTTCGACCGGCTGGCTGGCGTGCCAGCGCTCGAAGGTCACGCCGATCTTCTTCAGCTCGGTGGCGATGGCGTCGCCGTCGCGGCTGTCGAAGTCCGGCGTGGCGGGGTTGGTGTCGGCGAAGATACGCAGTCGGCTCATGGCGGTCTGGCTCACGAAGGGGGACGGGCAGAACTTGAACTTAGCGCGGGCCGCGCAGTTTCAGCAGTTCGAGTTCGCAATGCAGCAGGAATTCGAACGCCTCCAGATGACGGCGTGCCTCGGCCATGTTGCGGCCCCAGGCATACAGGCCGTGTCCTTCGATGAGATACCCCCACAGGCTCTGTTTGTCCAGCAAGGCCTCCACCTGCGCCGCGAGCACCTGCATGTCCTGGGTGTTGGCGAACACCGGCACGTCCACTGCAGTGTCGTGGGTGATATTGCCATCGAAGGCCTTGAGCAATTCGTAGCCTTCCAGACGAATCACACCGGCGTCGGCATACAGGCGGGAAGCAATCGTCTGCACCGGCGAGTGGGTATGCAGCACGCAGCCGATCTCCGGAAACCGGCGATACAACTGGGTATGCAACAGGGTTTCCGCAGACGGGCGCAACGGGCGGCCGACGGGCTGGCCATCGAAATCCACCACCATGATGTCTTCTTCGACCAGCCGGCCCTTGTCGCGGCCGGAAACCGTGATCGCGGCGTGCTGCTCGTCCAGGCGATGGGAGAAATTGCTGCTGGTGGCTGGCGTCCAGCCAGCCTGGGCCAGCTCGCGGATGTTGCCGATCAGCAACTGCGCCAACTCGTGCAGACGCGCGGCGCTATAGGGCAGGGGGGCAGTGGTCGCATTCATGGACCTATTCTACTGCCCTGCCGGATTACGGTCAGGTGCAGCGCAGCAGGGTGTGTTGCAGCCACGCCCGGACTTGGAGCGTCCGACGGGATGAAGGGCGTGCGCGTCTGGCAGTGAGGGCAGTGGTTTGGTCAGCCACCTCTGGGCGGATGCAGTTGGAAGCCCAAATCAAACGCTGAGTCGGTCGGGGGCTCGGTGCCCTCACCGCTCGCGGGACACGCCGTGAACCCGTCCCTGGGGGCTCGATGGCGGCATCCATGCCGCCAACGGTCCCGCAATCGGCGAGGACACCGAGCCAGACTGTTGGTCGGTTGCTTGCTGAAAAGCAGGTTCGTTGATCGGCTGGCGTTAGGCGGACGCACGTGTCAGCACAGCAGGGCAAGGACCCTGCAATCAAGCGACAGATCAGCGCTCTCAAGCCAAGCGGCAGATCGGCCGCTCTGCAACGAGCACCCGGATCATCTGCACTGCCATACGCCGCTGCGTAGTCTTTGCGTCAGCCACTGATGGCTCGCGTGTTGGCTCAGCGACCGTCGCGCAGGCGGCTGTGGCGATAGCCGTAGCCGAAGTAGACCACCAGCCCGACCAGCGTCCACACCCCCATCAGCATCCAGTTGTGCAGGGTCATTGCCGACAGCAAGGCAAGGCAGCTCAGCACTCCTGCGATGCAGATCGGCCAGGCGAACGGAATGCGGAACGGACGCGGCAGTTCCGGGTGGGTGTGGCGCAGGATCATCACGCCGGCGCAGACGGCGGCGAAGGCGATCAGCGTACCCATCGAGGTCAGCTCGCCCAGCACATCCAGTGGGAAGACGGCGGCCAGCAGCGCGATGCCCACGCCGGTAATGACGGTGTTGATATGCGGCGTGCGGTACTTGGGGTGGATGCGGGTGAAGATCGGTGGCAGTAGACCGTCGCGCGCGATAATCATGAAGATGCGCGGTTGCCCGATAATCATCACCAGCACCACCGACGACAGCCCGATCAACGCGCCCACTTCCACCACCACGCGCAACCAGGCCAGCTGTGGATGCGCGGCCACCGCCGTGACCACTGGCTCGTCGGTGCCCAGCAGGGTGTAGGGAATCAGGCCCGTCATCACCGCGGCCATGGCGATGTACAGCACGGTGCAGATCACCAGCGACAACATCATGCCGATCGGCAGGTCGCGCTGCGGCCGGTGCGATTCCTGCGCCGCCACCGAGACGGCCTCGAAGCCGATATAGGCGAAGAACACCATCGCCGCGCCGCGCAAGACGCCTTCCATGCCGTACTTGCCCGGGCCTTCGTTGGCCGGAATGAAGGGGTGCCAGTTGGAAGGATCCACATATTTCCAGCCGGCCACGATGACCAGGAGGATGAGCCCCGTCTTGAGGATCACCATGGCCATGTTCATCGCCGACGACTTGCGGATGCCCACGTAGCACAACCAGGTCAGCAACAGCACGATACCGGCGGCCGGCAGGTTGGCGATGGCGCCGGTGGGTTGTAGCTTGCCGTCCAGCGGGGCGCTGACCAGTGCGGCCGGCAGGTGGATATCGAAGTGTTCCAGCAGGCTCAGGAAATAGCCGGTCCAGCTGACCGCTACCGCCGAAGCCGAGACGCCGTACTCCAGCACCAGCATCCAACCGATGAACCAGGCCGCCAGTTCGCCGAAGGTGGCGTAGGTATAGGTATAGGCGCTGCCGGACACCGGCACCATCGCTGCGAATTCAGCGTAGGCCATGGCGCAGAACGCGCAGCAGACGGCGGCCAGCACGAACGACAGCACGATCGCCGGGCCGGCATGGTCGGCCGCTGCCTGGCCGGTGATGACGAAGATGCCGCCGCCGATCACCGCGCCGATGCCGAGTGCGGTCAGCCCCCAGGGGCCGAGCGCGCGTTGCAGGCCCAGCCCGTCGGCCGCCTCATGGCTGGCGTGCGGGTGTTTGGTGGCCCAGAGTTGTTTGAACATGGAGGGGTTCCGGCTTGGCGCTGCGCGCGATCGTTGAACGAGAAGACCGGCGCTGGGCGCCGGTCTTGAGAGACAGTCAGGCCCGTTTGGCCAGACGGCTGTGGTGGATGCCGTAGCCGAAATAAATGAACAGGCCGATCACCGTCCAGCCCACGAACACCTTCCAGTGTTCCTGGAAGGCCTGGAAGAACAGGAACAGGCAGGCCAATGCGCCCAGCGGGCAGATCACCATCGCCAGCGGTACCCGGAACGGGCGCGGCAAATCGGGCTTGGTGAAGCGCAGCACCATGACGCCGGCGCAGACGGTGGCAAAGGCGAGCAGGGTGCCCATCGAGACCAGTTCGCCCAGCACGTTCAACGGGATCATGCCGGCCAGCAGCGCGGCAACCACGCCGACGAAGAGTGTGCCGACGTAGGGGGTGTGGAACTTGGGGTGCACCTTGCCGAACAGCTTGGGCATCAATCCGTCCTTGGCCATGGTGTAGAAGATGCGCGGCTGCGCCATCAGCATCACCAGCACCACCGAGGACAGGCCGGCGATCGCACCGATCTCCACCGCCGTCTTGAGCCAGGTCAGCTGGGGATGCGCTTCCAGCGCGGTCGCTACCGGCTTGGCGGTGCCCAGCTGGGTGTAGGGCAGCAGCCCGGTCAGCACCGCACAGACGATGATGTAGATCACCGTGCAGATGGCCAGCGACACCAGGATGCCGATCGGCATGTTCTTCTGCGGGTCCTTGGTCTCGCCGGCCGAGGTCGAAACCGCGTCGAAACCGATGTAGGAGAAGAACACGATGGATGCCGCGCGGAACACCCCGTCCCAGCCGAACTGGCCCGGGCCGGTGTTTTGCGGGATGAAGGGGTGCCAGTTGGCCGGGTCGATATAGGAAATGCCGAAGCCGACGAACAGGCAGATCACCACCACCTTGATCGCCACCACGATGGCGTTGGCGAACGCCGATTGGGTGACGCCGACGTAGCACAGCATGCTCACCGCCGCGACGATCAGCACCGCCGGCAGGTTGATGAGGTTGCCCGAGCTGACGAAGCTGTGCCCGTCCCACGCCAGTGGCGCGCCTGCCAGTTCTGCCGGGAACGGCAGCCCGAGCGTGCCGGTCAGGAAGCTGATGAGGTAGGCCGACCAGCCGACCGCAACGCTGGAGCCGGCAAACAGATATTCCAGCACCAGGCACCAGCCGATGAACCAGGCGATGCCTTCGCCAAGGGTGGCGTATGAATACGAGTACGCGCTGCCGGAGACGGGCATCATCGCGGCGAATTCGGCGTAGCACAGGCCGGCGAAGGCGCAGGCGATGCCGGCGAAGACGAACGACAGCATCACGGCGGGGCCGGCATGGTTGGCTGCGGCCTGGCCGGTCAGCACGAAGATGCCGGCGCCGATCACCGCGCCGATGCCTAGCATGATGAGGTGCTTGGCGGTGAGGGTCCGTTGCAGCGTGACCTCGCCCTGCAGGCCGCCTTCGACCGGTTCGCCCGCATCGACGTGTCCAGCGGGTTCGATCGGTTTGACCCTCAACAGAGACTTCAGCATTCGGTACATCCCCAAGTGGCAAAGCGTCGGGCGATGGCGCCCGGAAAAGGTGTGCGCCGCGTCCCGACGGACAGGCAAGCGGCCTACCTTGCCAAAGCCGCAGGCTCACGACAAGCGCGTACGCAGCATGAATGGCGATAATGGCGGTCCGGCCCATGGGCGATCGAGCACGATAGATGGTGGATGCAACCCTGCGGCAGCAACTGGCTGCCTACCGGACGCGCTGGCCGGAGGAAGCTGCGGTGGCCGAACAGTTCGCACAGCTGCTGGACGATGCGGCAGATCCCTTCGTGCGCGCGCGTGCCGAAGGTCACTTCACCGGCTCGGCGTGGGTGGTCAGCGCCGACGGCGAGCGCACCCTGCTCACGCATCACCGCAAGCTGCAACGCTGGCTGCAGCTGGGCGGGCATGCCGATGGCGACCGCGACCTGGCCCAGGTCGCGCTCCGCGAGGCGGAGGAAGAATCTGGTTTGAGTGGCCTGCGGCTGGCGGATGCGGTTCTATTCGATCTGGACCGCCACTGGATCCCGGCACGCGGCGAGGTGGCCGGCCACTGGCATTACGATGCGCGCTACGTGGTGGTGGCAGGCGCGGACGAAGCGTTCGAAGTCAGCGCAGAATCACTGGCCCTGGCCTGGCGCCCGATTGCCGAGCTGCTTGCCGAAGGAGAGCTGGATCCGTCAATGCGGCGCATGGCGGAAAAGTGGGTGGCTCGAGGCGTGTGATGGGTGCGCCCTCATCCGCCCTGCGGGCACCTTCTCCCGCAAGCGGGAGAAGGAAACAGCGGGAGAAGGAAACAGCGGGAGAAGGAAACAGCGGGAGAAGGAAGCAAGTGGGAGATGGGTAGCCTGCACTCCCTTCTCCCGCTTGCGGGAGAAGGTGGCGCAAAGCGCCGGATGAGGGCCGCTCGTGCACCAATCGATCAATACAACACCCGCGTCCGCAAGGTCCCTTCGATCAACGCCAAGCCTTCCTTCAGCGCGATGGCCTGCGCCTCGCTGGCACTGACGTCGATCACCACGTAACCCACCTTGGGGTCGGTGCGCAGGAACTGGCCGTCGATGTTGACGTTGTGGCGCGAGAACAGTTCGTTGATCTGCGACAGCACGCCCGGCACGTTGCGGTGGATGTGCAGCAGACGCAGGCTGTCGGGGTGCTCGGGCAGGGTCACCTCCGGGAAGTTCACCGCTGACAAGGTGCTGCCGTTGTCGCTGTAGCGCACCAGCTTGGCGGCGACTTCAATGCCGATGTTGTCCTGCGCTTCCAGCGTGCTGCCGCCTACGTGCGGCGTCAGGATCACATTGTCGTGCGCGGTCAGCGGCGATTCGAACGCATCGCCATTGCCCTTGGGTTCGATCGGGAACACGTCCACCGCCGCGCCGCCGATCTGGCCGGAGGTCAGTGCCGCATCCAGCGCCGCGATGTCGATGACGGTGCCGCGCGAAGCATTAATCAGGTGCGCGCCGGGCTTCATGCGGGCGATTTCCGCCGCGCCGATCATGTCCTTGGTGGACGGCGTTTCGGGGACGTGCAGGGTCACTACGTCCGCGCGCGCCAGCAGGTCGTCCAGGTCGATGGCCGCGCGCGCGTTGCCCAGCGACAGCTTGGTTTCGATATCGTGGAAGATCACCTGCATGCCCAGCGATTCGGCCAGCACGCCGACCTGGGTGCCGATATGCCCGTAGCCGACGATGCCCAGTACCTTGCCGCGGGTTTCGTGGCTGCCGGCGGCCGACTTGGACCAACCGCCGCGGTGGCATTGCGCATTCTTCTGCGGGATGCCGCGTAGCAACAGGATGGCTTCGGCAATCACCAGTTCGGCCACGCTGCGGGTATTGGAGTAAGGCGCGTTGAACACCGGAATGCCCGCCAGCTCGGCCGCTTCCAGGTCCACCTGGTTGGTGCCGATGCAGAAGCAGCCCACCGCGATCAGCCGCTTGGCGTGCGCCAGTACCTCGGCGCTCAGCTGCGTGCGCGAGCGGATGCCGACGATGTGTGCGTCGGCGATGCGGGCGATCAATTCGTCTTCCGGCAGCGACTTGGCGTGCAATTCGATCTGCGAATAACCGGCGGCGCGGAACACCTCCACGGCGGTCGGGCTGACACCCTCCAGCAACAGCACGCGGATGTCCTGCTTGGGAAACGAGGTCTTCTTCGGCGACATGGGGGAGTGCACTGCAACAATCGGGCCGGCCACTATGCCAGATGGGGTGCGCGATGGGGCGTTCGCAACGCATGGTTCGCAGCGGCGCAGCCCTTGTGCTGCAACGGTTTCAGCTGAATCAAACACAGTGTTGGCGGCTGGCGATGTAACTGGACGCCGCTGGCGCACGCTGGCACGCTGTGCGGTTCCTACCGCTGCGCCGCGTGCCATGACCGATCCCCGCATCCTTTCGTTGCAACAGGCCGTGCCGGCGTTGCGTTTGAAGACCGAGCCGGCCGAGCTGGAACACTACGGCCGCGACTGGACGCGACGCTGGACGCCCAACCCGCTGGCCATTGCGCTGCCCGGGTCGGTGGAAGAAGTACAGGCCGTGGTGCGCTGGGCCAATGCGCAGGGCGTGGCGGTGGTGCCCTCGGGCGGCCGCACCGGGCTGTCCGGTGGTGCAGTGGCGGCCAACGGCGAGCTGGTGCTGAGCCTGGAGCGCCTGAACAAACCACTGGACTTCAACGCAGTGGATCGCACGCTCACCGTGCAGGCCGGCATGCCGCTGGAGGCGGTGCACAACGCCGCACGCGAACAGGGGTTGCTCTACCCGGTGGATTTCGCCGCGCGCGGCTCCTGCTCCATCGGCGGCAATATCGCCACCAATGCGGGCGGCATTCGCGTGATCCGCTACGGCAACACGCGCGAGTGGGTCGCCGGGCTGAAGGTGGTCACTGGCGCCGGCGAGTTGCTGCAGCTCAATAACGCACTGGTGAAAAATTCCAGCGGCTACGACTTCCGGCACCTGATGGTCGGCTCCGAGGGCACGCTGGGCATCGTGGTCGAGGCCACGCTACGGCTCACCGATCCGCCGCCGCCCAGCAATGTGATGCTGCTGGCATTGCCGTCGTTCGAGGTGCTGATGCAGGTGTTTGCCGCCTTCCGCGCGCAGCTGCGCCTGGAGGCCTTCGAATTCTTTACCGACCGTGCGCTCGAGCATGTGCTGGCGCATGGCGCGCAGGCACCGTTCGCGCAGGTGCATCCGTATTACGTGGTCACCGAATTCGCCGCCGGCGATGAGGCGCAGGAAGCGGCCGCGATGGCCGCGTTCGAGACCTGCATGGAGCAGGGCTGGGTCAGCGATGGCGTCATCAGCCAGAGCGATGCGCAGGCCGCGCAGCTGTGGCGGTTGCGCGAGGGCATCACCGAGGCGGTGGCGCGCTATACACCGTACAAGAACGATGTCTCGGTGCGGATCTCGGCAATGCCGGCGTTCCTGGCCGAAACCCAGGCCTTGCTCGGCGAGGCGTATCCGCACTTCGAAGTGGTGTGGTTCGGTCATATCGGCGACGGCAACCTGCACATCAATGTGCTCAAGCCCGATGCCACCAGCCAGGCCGAGTTCGTGGCGGCCTGCGATCAGGTGACCAAGCTGTTGGCGCAGGCGCTGCAGCGCTGCGCTGGCAGCATCTCCGCCGAACATGGCATTGGCCTGGTCAAGAAGCCCTATTTATCCAGCACGCGCTCGGCCGCGGAAATCGCGTTGATGCGCGGCGTCAAGCAGGTGCTGGACCCGCAGTTGTTGCTGAATCCAGGCAAGCTGTTCGACATGCAGGACACGCCAGGACCCGCACAGGCCGGTTAGTCTTTCCACACCTTCACACGGAAACGACATGTCGATGATGCGCTCTCTGGTGTTTTGTGCGTTGACCCTGCTGCCGCTGGCAGCGTTCGCCTCCAGCCTGGCCGGCACGTCGGCCGGTGCGTCCTCGGCCGGCTCGTCCAACAGCAGCAGCTCGGGCGATGACAAGGTGGTAGCCGATGCCCGCGAAGATGCCGCCGGCTTCGTCGCCAGCAATGGCAGCATTCGCGGCGCACGGCTGGAAGCGGCCCTGCTGCAACTGCGTGCGCGGCACGACACCGCACGCCTGGCCAGCGACATGGAACTGGCCCAGTCCATCCTGGCGCAGTGAACCGCCGCGGTCGGTGTCGATGGCTGTGGCTGGCCGCAGTCATCGCACCGGCGGCCTACGCCGAATCGCCGGCAACGCCGGCGCTACAGATCCGCTTGGCAGCGGCGCCGTTGAGCGCGGCCGAGCGCGATGCCAGTGCGCAGTTGGTGGGGCAGGTGATAAAGCATCTGCCCGCGCGTTGGGCGCAGCGTGTGGCGATGCCGATCCAACTGCAGTGGCGCGACGATCTGCCGGCGCGCGTGCACGGCCGCGCGATCGGCCAGCGTGTCCTGCTCGATCGCGCCTTGTTGCAGGCCTGGAGCGCGCAGCCGGCAAGCGCGCGCGCCGATGTGGCAATGCCGGCAACGCGTGCGGCGATGGCGGCGCTGGTGCACGAGCTGGCGCATGTGCTGGATCGTGGCAACGGCAGTGCCTTGTCACGCGATCCCCGGTTGCGCGACCTGGCCGGTTGGCAGGTGCGGCCCTGGCGTATCGGGCGCGGCGCCAACCAGTTCAGCGACCGCAGCCCCGACAACTACGAGCGGCGTAGCTCGGCCGAGTTCGTCGCGGTCAATCTTGAGCATTTCGTACTGGACCCGGAGTACGCCTGCCGGCGTCCTGCACTGGCGGCTTGGTTTGCGCAGCAGCTGGGTCCGCCGCAGGACACTGCCTCGTGTATGCCGGCGCTGCCGTATCTGCAGGCCGACAACGATGCCGGTGCGATGTCGTTGCTGATGCTGGACCCGGCGCGCGTGTATGCCGTGGACTACCTGCTCGCCGAAGGCAACGACCAGCCGATGAGCCGCTGGGGCCATAGCATGCTGCGGCTGGTGATCTGCGCGCCCGGGCGTGCGCCCGGGCCGGCATGCCGGCTGGATCTGCAGTACCACCGCGTGCTGTCGTTCCGCGCCTTCGTCGGCGATGTGCAGATTTCCAGCTGGCGCGGGCTCACCGGCTCGTATCCGTCGCGACTGTTCGTGTTGCCGCTGAATCAGGTGGTGGACGAGTACACCCAGGTGGAATTACGCGCCTTGTCCTCGGTGCCGCTGGCGCTGACGCCCGGCGAGATCGCCGCGCTGCTCGCGCGCGCCGCGCAGGTGCACTGGAGCTACGACGGGCGCTACTACTTCGTCAGCAACAACTGCGCGGTGGAAACCTACAAGCTGCTGCACGACGGCGTACCGCGCCTGGCCGCCGCCGGCCTGTCCTCGATCACCCCGCGCGGCGTGCGCCAGCGCCTGCAACGCGCGGGCATCGCCGACATGGCCGTGCTGGACGACCGCGCGCAGGCCACGCGCCAGGGCTATTACTTCGAATCGGCGGCCACGCATTACCAGGCCATGTTCGATGTACTCCGGCATGGCCTGCCGGTACCGCAGACCAGCGTGGCGCAATGGCTGGAGACGGAGCCACAGGCGCGCGCGCAGTGGTTCGATCGCGGCGGCCTGCGCGAAACTGCGGCGGCCTTGTTGCTGGAACAGGCCGCGTTACGGCGCCAGGAATTGCTGGCGCGCGATGCCATCAAGCACCTGCTGCGTCCGGGCGCGGCCGGGCTGGACGCCGTGCAGGCGCAGCTGCAACAGCTGTTCGCCCGCCAGGCGCAGCTCAGCCATCCGGCGGCCTTGCTGGACGGGGAGGGGTACGGGTTGCCGCAGCCGAGCGAACGCGATCACCTGGTCACGCAGGTGGCGCAGTCCAGCGCCGGGCTGGCCGATGGCTGGAAGCAATTGCAGCAGCGGGGGCGGCAGCAGTTGCCGCCGCCGCTGCGCGAGCGGCTGATGCAAGGCGAGGCCAATGTGCAGCGGCTGCAGGCGCGGCTACGCGAACTGGCGCGACCGGTGCAGGCGTCTTCGGCCGCCGCGTCGTAGGTGCTTGGCGTGCGCCAGGCACGCGGCGTCACGGTGGTACGGCGTCCACCAAGTCCGGCGCGTCGGCACCGGATTGGCGGTGCAGTCAGCCAGCAGCCCCGGTGACAGGGCTGCCTTCAGATGCCACCTCAGTCGGCGCGACCGGCGAATTCACCGGTTGTGGTATTGACCAACACGCGTTCGCCGTTGCCGATGTACTCGGGCACCATGATTTCCATGCCGGTGTTGAGCTTGGCCGGCTTCGGGCGCTTGGTAGCGGTGCCGCCTTTGAGCTCGGGCGGGGTTTCCACCACTTCCAGGGTGACCGTCTGCGGCAGTTGCACGGCCACCGGCTGGTCGTCGATCACCTGCACGTAGATGCCGGTGAGGCCATCGGTGATGTAGCCGGCATCGTTGCCGATCACGTCCGCGTCCAGCGTATAGGGGGTGAAGTCTTCGTCGTCCATGAACACGAATGCTTCGCCGTCCTTGTAGGAGAACGTGGACTGACGGCGCAGCAGCTCGACGTCCGGCAGGTTGTCGTCGGCATCGAAGCTGGCATCCAGCTTGGCGCCGCCGGGCACGCTGTACATGATGAAGCGGAAGCGCACGTTGCCGCCGCGCCCCTGCGGCGAGCTGCGCTCGATGTCGCGGATCTGGTAAATGCCGCCGTTGTATTCGACGACGTTGCCTTTCTTGATGTCGTTGGCTTTCATGGGAATCGGGAGTAGGGAATGGGGAATGGGGAATGGGGAATGGGGAATCGAAAAAGCCGGGGCCGGGGTGCTGAGAGTAGGGCGTCGTTGCGATTCCCCATTCCCGATTCCCGATTCCCGATTCCCGATTCCCGGCTACTTGGGCGCCAATCGCACGCCGCCGTCCAGGCGGATCACTTCGCCGTTGAGATAGCGATTGCGCAGGAGGAAGGCGACGGTGTCGGCGTATTCCTCGGGCTGGCCCAGGCGCGACGGGAACGGGATCGCGGCCGACAGCGATTGCTGCAGCGCTTCGGGCATGCCGTCCACCATCGGGGTCCAGAACACGCCAGGGGCGATGGTCATCACGCGGATGCCGAAACGCGCCAGCTCGCGTGCCATCGGCAGGGTCATGCTGACCACGCCGCCCTTGCTGGCGGCATATGCGGCCTGGCCGATCTGCCCCTCGAAGGCGGCGACCGAGGCGGTGTGTATGATGAGCCCGCGCTCGCCGTCGTCGCCGGCCGCATTGTGTTGCATGACATCGGCCGCAGCCTTGGCGACATTGAAGCTGCCAACCAGGTTGACCAGCACGGTGTTGCGGAAGGTCGCCAGCGGCATCGGCGCGTCCTTGCCCAGGACGCGGCCAGCGCCCAGGATGCCGGCACAATTGACTACCAGGTTGAGCCCGCCCAGCGCCTGCGCGGCCTGGGCGATGTTGGCCGACACCTGTGCCTCGTCGGTGACGTCGGTGGCGAAGTAATGCGCGTTGCCTGCGCCCAGCAACGCCAGCGCGGCGTCGGCCTTGTCGGCATTGACATCGAACAGCGCCACCTGGCCGCCGTCGGCCACGATGCGTTGTGCCACGGCCAGGCCCAGGCCGGAGACGCCGCCAGTGATCGCGGCAAGGACAGAGGTTGGCTGCATGGAAGGATTCCCGGAAAGAAGCGTTGCAGGCCAATGCAGATCGGCGCGCGAACGGGTGGGTGCGTGGCCGGCAATTCTATCCGAAGCCTTCGCGCGATCGTGGTGGTAACGCTGGCGACCCCTCAGGCGGCCGTCGCCAGCGCCTTGCCGGTCTTGCTGCCGCTCTCGCGGCCCAGCAGTTGCGCCAGCCAGCGGCCGGTGCGGGCCAGGGCGGGCAGGTCGATGCCGGTGGACATGCCCAGGCCATGCAGCAGGTACACCACGTCTTCGCTGGCGACATTGCCGCTGGCCCCCTTGGCGTACGGGCAACCGCCGGCGCCGGAAACCGCCGCATCGACCACGCGCACGCCTTGGTCGAGACAGGCGGCGATATTGGCCAGCGCCTGGCCGTAGGTATCGTGGAAATGCACCGCCAGGGCCTGCATCGGCACCTGCTGCGCCACGGCGGCCAGCATCTGCTGCGCCTTGCGCGGCGTGCCGACCCCGATGGTGTCGCCCAGCGAGATTTCATAGCAGCCCAGCGCATGCAGCCGTTGCGCGACATCTACCACGTCGGCCAACGGCACCTCCCCCTGGTACGGGCAGCCGAGCACGGTGGAGACATAGCCGCGTACGCGCACGCCGTCGATGGCGGCCTGCTCCAGGATCGGGCGAAAGCGCTCGATCGATTCGTCGATGCCGGCATTGGTATTGGTGCGGTTGAATGCCTCCGACGCTGCAGTGAACACCGCCACCTCGCGCGCCCCAGCCGCCTGTGCACGCACATAGCCCTGCAGGTTCGGCACCAGCACCGGATAGGCAATGCCCGGCGCTTGCGTGATACCGGCGAACACCTCGGCGGCGTCGGCCAGTTGCGGTACCCAGCGTGGGCTGACGAAACTGGTGGCTTCGATGCTGCGCAGGCCGGTGGCCGACAACTGATCGATCAAGGCGATCTTGTCGGCGGTGGCGATCGGCTGGGTCTCGTTCTGCAGTCCATCGCGTGGACCCACCTCGACGATGCGGACGAAGTCGCTCATGCCGCCGCTGTCCTGGGCGCGGCGGCTAGCGCAGCGCGGCACTCGATGCCGATGCCGACGGGCGCCGCCGTGCCGCCGCCGATATCGCAGCAGGCAAGCAGCGTCATGCCACGTTCTCCGGTACCCAGGCCGGGGTGCGCTTGCCGAGAAACGCGCCCAGACCCTCCTGGCCCTCGGGCGATACCCGCAGGCGGGCGATCCAGGCCGCGTTGGCCGCATCGATGGCGTCGCGATCAGCGGGCGGCATGACCGAGCGCACCAAGGCCTTGGCAGTGCTGGCGGCCAGCGGTGCGGCCGCCAGCAGCAGGCGGATCTGGCGTTCCACTGCCGTGTCCAGTTGATCGGACGCCACCAACTGATGCAGCAGGCCCAGCAGTTGTGCGGTGCCGGCATCGAAGATTTCGGCGGTGGCGAACCAGCGCCGCGCCTGGCGCGCGCCGATGGCGGCGACGACATACGGCGAGATCACCGCCGGCAGCAGCCCCAGCTTGCTCTCGGTCAGGCCGAAGCGCGCCTCGGTGCAGCCGATGGCGATATCGCAGCAGGCCACCAGCCCCACGCCGCCACCGAAGGCGGCGCCATTGACGCGGGCGATGGTGGGCTTGGGCAGTTCGTCCAAGGTGCGCATCAGCCGCGCAAGCGCCGATGCATCGGCGGCATTGTCCGCCTCGCTGGCAGTGGCCATGCCACGCATCCAGTTCAGGTCTGCACCTGCGGAAAATGCATCGCCGGCACCGGTCAGCACCACCACGCGGATCTGCGCTGCACGGCCGGCCTGTTGCAAGGCCTCGGTGAGGGCGGCGATCAAGGTCGCGTCGAAGGCGTTGTGCACCATGGGGCGGTGCAGGCGCAGGGTGCGAACCGGTCCGTGGTCCTCGACGATCAAGCCAGTGTCCTGCATTGCGATAGACGTCCATGAATGAGATGCGAACCATGATAGCGGTACGGCCCGTCTCGGCCATGATGCAGTGCGTCGATGCTAGAATTGAGAACCATTCCTAATCACCAGGCCGTCTTTGTGACGTTGTCCGACATGCCCCTGCATCGCGTGGCCATCGTGGATTCGGTAGAGGATCGTCTTCCCAACGACACCATTGCACGGCGGCTGCGCGAGCTGGGCTTCGTGGCGGGCGAAGAGGTCACCGTGCTGGCCACCGGGCCGGTGGGTCGTGAGCCATTGCTGGTGCAGGTTGGCTATACGCGTTTTGCGCTGCGGCGCAGTGAAGCCGCCCGCGTGCAGGTGCGTCAAGAGGTGTCGGCATGAGCGTCGCTGCCGTGCCCTTGCGCCTGGCCCTGGTGGGTAATCCCAACAGCGGCAAGACCGCGCTGTTCAATCAGCTGACCGGCAGTCGGCAGAAAGTGGCCAATTACACCGGCGTCACCGTCGAGCGCAAGGAAGGGCACTTCCGTGCGCCCTCCGGCCGTGACTTCGCGGTGCTGGACCTGCCCGGTGCCTACAGCCTGCAGCCGGCCAGCCTGGACGAGGCGATCACCCGCGACCTGTGCCGCGGCTTCTATCCCGGCGAACCGGCACCGGACGTGCTGGTGTGCGTGATGGATGCCACCAATCTGCGCCTGCACCTGCGCTTTGCGCTGGAGCTGCGCGAACTGGGCCGGCCGATGCTCGTGGCGTTGAACATGGTCGATGCCGCACAGCGACGCGGCATCGTCATCGACCTGCCGGCGCTGGAACAGGCGCTGGGCGTGCCGGTGGTGGAAACCGTGGCAGTGCGGCGCGGTGGCGCCAAGACCCTGGTGGAACGGCTCGATTCGCAGGCGGCCAGCCTGGCCGCACCAACCGCGACGCCACCGGCGGACGGTAATTATCACGCGCAGGTGCGGCAGATCCTGAGCGCGGCGGTGACCATGCCGACGCGCACGGCGCGGGTGGACGACGCGCTGGACCGCTGGCTGTTGCATCCCATCTGGGGGCTGGTGACGCTGGCGGTGGTGATGTTCCTGATCTTCCAGGCGGTGTATGCCTGGGCCACCCCGGTGATGGACCTGATCGATGCCGGCACCGCTGCGCTGGGTGAGTGGGTGGGGACCAGCTTTCCCGAAGGCCCGCTCAACAGCCTGCTCAAGGACGGCATCATCGCCGGCCTGGGTGGGGTCATCATCTTCCTGCCGCAGATCCTGATCCTGTTCGCCTTCATCCTGGCGCTGGAAGAGTCTGGCTACCTGCCGCGTGCGGCCTTCCTGCTTGATCGCATGATGGCGGCGGCCGGCTTGTCCGGGCGCTCGTTCATTCCGTTGCTGTCGAGTTTTGCGTGTGCGGTGCCGGGCATCATGTCCACCCGCAGCATCCAGGACCCACGCGACCGGCTCGCCACCATCATGGTCGCGCCATTGATGACGTGTTCGGCGCGCCTGCCGGTGTATGCGCTGCTGATCGGCGCCTTCATTCCGCAAAAGACGGTATGGGGCATCTTCAACCAGCAGGGGCTGGTGTTGTTCGGCTTGTACGCTGCGGCCATCGTCAGTGCGCTGCTGGTGTCGTGGATGATGAAGAAGTGGCGCCGCGACAAGAGCGAACACCCGTTGATGCTGGAGCTGCCGTCCTATCGCGTGCCGCAGCTGCGCGACCTGGCGCTGGGGTTATGGGAGCGCGCGTGGATCTTCCTCAAGCGCGTGGGCGGCATCATCCTTGCGCTGACCATTCTATTGTGGTTCCTGCTCTCGTTCCCGGCGGCGCCCGCCAATGCCACCTTGCCGGCGATCGACTACAGCTTCGCCGGCCGCATCGGCCATGCGATGGCGGTGTTCTTTGCACCGCTGGGCTTCAACTGGCAGATCTGCATCGCGCTGATTCCTGGCCTTGCTGCGCGCGAAGTGGCGGTAGCCTCGCTGGCCACGGTGTACGCGCTGTCGGCCGCCGATGACGATGCGGCGGCGCAGGCGCTGTCGCCACTCATCAGCGATGGTTGGTCGCTGGCCACCGCGCTGTCGCTGCTGGTCTGGTACATCTACGCGCCGATGTGCATCTCTACGCTGGCCACGATCAAACGCGAAACCAACTCGTGGAAGCAGATGACCATCAGCGCGGTCTACCTGTTCGCGCTGGCCTACCTGGCCTCGCTGGTGACCTACCAGTTGGCGGTCGCGCTCGGGGCTGGCTGAGATGGACCTGTCGCTCACCCTGCAGTATGTGGTCATCGCCGTCGCGGTGCTGCTGAGCGTGTGGGTGGTGATGAACAAGCAGTTCCCCGGCGGCTTGCGACGGCTGCGCGGCGCGCTTGCGCTGGTGCTGCTGCGCGATGGGCGGCCAGCCTGGATGCGGGCGCTTGGCCGTCGCGTGGCGCCGCCGGCCACCCAGGCGGGCGCGTCCTGTGGCGGCTGCGACAGTTGCGGCCCGACGCCACCGCGCAGGCACTGACGCACGCTGGCCCGGCGCCACGCAGTGCACACCCCGTCCGCCGCAGCGGTTGGTTATGCTAGCGCCATGACCACTTCCTTCCAGATCTCCCGACGTGCGCAGGCGCTGACCAGTTCGGCGATTCGCGAAATCCTCAAGGTGACCGAGCGCCCGGAGGTCATTTCCTTCGCCGGTGGTCTGCCATCGCCGGCCACGTTTCCGGTGGAGCGCATGCGCGCGGCCAGCGACCAGGTATTGCGCGATGCGCCGCAGGCCGCGCTGCAATACGGCCCGACCGAAGGCTATGCGCCGCTGCGCGAATGGGTGGCTGCGCGGCTGAGCCGCGATGGCGCCAGCATCCGGCCCAGTCAGGTGCTGATCACCACTGGCTCGCAACAGGGCCTGGACCTGCTGGGCAAGGTGTTCATCGACGAAGGCAGCAAGGTGCTGGTGGAAACGCCGAGCTATCTCGGCGCGCTGCAGGCGTTTTCGCTGTTCCAGCCCGGCTTCGTCGGCATGCCCTCCGACGAAGAGGGTGTGGTGGTGGAGGCGCTGGATCCGGCGCTGCTGGCCGATGCACGGTTTCTGTATTGCCTGCCCAATTTCCAGAATCCCACCGGCCGCCGTCTGCCGCTGGCCCGACGCCAGGCGCTGGTGGAACGTGCGGCGCAGGCGGGCGTACCGATCGTCGAAGACGATCCCTATGGCGAGCTGTATTACAGCGGGGAGCCGCTGCCCAGCCTGTTGTCGATGAACCCCGACGGCGTCATCTACATGGGCTCGTTTTCCAAGGTGCTCGCGCCCGGCCTGCGGCTGGGGTACGTGGTGGCGCCGGAAGCGGTGCTGGGCAAGTTGATCCAGGCCAAGCAGGCGGCTGATCTGCATACCCCGTCGTTCACCCAGCGCGTGGTGTACCAGACCCTGCAGGACGATTTTCTCGATACCCACATCCCGCAGATTCGCGCGCTGTATGCACGCCAGTGCAGCCTGATGCTGGAAGCGCTGGACCGGCATTTTCCCGCACAGGTGCGATGGAACCGCCCCGAAGGCGGAATGTTCCTGTGGGTCAGCCTGCCGCCGGGGCTGGACGGCACAGTGCTGCTGGCACGGGCGATCGCACGCAACGTGGCCTTCGTGCCCGGCGCGCCGTTCTTCGCCACCTTGCCGCAGGCCAATACCTTGCGGTTGTCGTTCGTGACGGTGCCGGGCGAGAGGATCGATACCGGCATCCACGTGTTGGGCGAGGTGCTGCGCGAGGCACTGGCCGAGTTGCCAGCGCAGGGCCAATGACGGCATCGACAACCGCGCGTCCACCGGCGGCCGGCGTGACGCGCGATTTCACCCGCATCGATACGCACAGTGCCATCGGTGCATACCTCAAGCTTTGACCATTCCCGATTCCCGATTCCCGGCACCTTGTACAACTCCCGCAGCCTCGCTAGCCTGCGGGCATGACAAGTTCCTCTGTAAAAGTGTTGATCCACGGCGCCTCCGGGCGGATGGGCAAGGCCTTGCTGCGCCTGGCGGCTGAAGACGAGGCCGTGCAGGTCGTCGGTGCGGTGGTGGGGCGCTCGCCAGCGCAGCGGGTGGTGGACGGCGTACCGTTCTTCGCCGCCAGCGAGCTGGGCGGCGCGCCGGCCTTCGATGTGGCGATCGATTTCAGCCTGCCGCAGGGCTTTGCACCGATCCTGGCGCTGTGCGCGCAGCGCGGCAAACCGCTGGTGTCCGGCACCACCGGGCTGGACGAGGCGCAGCGGTCGGCATTGCTGGAAGCGGCGCAAAGGATCCCGCTGGTGTGGGCGTCCAACTTCAGCCTGGGCGTGGCGGTACTCACCGAGCTGGTCGAGCGCGCCGCCGGCACCTTGCCGGGCTGGGATTGCGACATCGTCGAAGCGCATCACGTGCACAAGCAGGACGCGCCTTCGGGGACCGCATTGACCCTGGGCGAGGCCGCCACCGGCAGCGGTGCGCAGCCGCGCTTTGCCAGCCTGCGTGCCGGCGATATCGTCGGTGAGCACATGGTGCAGTTCACCGGGCTGGGCGAGCGGGTGGAGCTGGTGCATCGCGCCACCAACCGCGACATCTTCGCGCGCGGCGCCCTGCACGCGGCCAAGCGCCTGATCGGCCGGCCCGCCGGCAGTTACCGGGTGCGCGACCTGGTGTTGTAAACGCAGCGCAATCGCACGTGAACGGGTGCGGCCTGCCGCAGCCTGTTGGTGCGGATGCGCGGCCATGCAGTCGGCCTGATTCGCTCGTCAGGCTGGCAAGCCGGGGCACTTGCCTTTACAATTCCCGCTTGCCCGAACCAGCGTCGGACCGGTCCCCAGCACCGTGTCCGCGCTTTGCTGCAACCGGAATTTGGCCGGAAGCGCATCGGAGTCCCAGGCAGCCAGAGCGAGACCCCACGTGACCCAACCCGCAATCCTTGTCCTCGAAGACGGCACCGTGTTCGAGGGCGAATCCGTAGGCGCCAACGGGCTTTCCGTCGGCGAAGTGGTGTTCAACACCGCCATGACCGGTTACCAGGAAGTTCTGACCGATCCCTCCTACGCCCGCCAGATGGTCACGCTGACCTATCCGCACATCGGCAATACCGGTTTCACCGATCAGGATAACGAGGCCAGCAAGATCTGGGCCGCCGGCCTGATCGTGCGCGATGTGCCGCGCCGTCCCAGCAGTTGGCGCAGCCAGGTGGCCTTGCCGGAATGGCTGCAGGCACGCGGTGTGGTGGCCATTTCCGGCATCGATACCCGCAAGCTGACCCGTCTGCTGCGCGAAAAGGGCGCACAGAACGGTGCGCTGATGGCCGGCGAGATCGACATCGAAAAGGCGCTGGAAGCCGCGCGCAGCTTCCCCGGCCTGAAGGGCATGGACCTGGCCAAGGTGGTCTCGACCGAAACCAGCTACACCTGGCAGGAAGGCCAGCTGGATCTGGATGCAGACACCTTCGTGCGGGCCGAGCTGAAATACAACGTCGTTGCGTATGACTACGGCGTCAAGCTCAACATCCTGCGTATGCTGGCCGAACGGGGCTGCGACGTCACCGTGGTGCCGGCGCGCACGCCGGTGGCCGAAGTACTGGCGATGAACCCGGACGGCGTGTTCCTCTCCAACGGCCCGGGCGATCCGGAGCCGTGTGATTACGCCATTGCCGCGATCAAGGAGTTGATTGCACGCAAGGTGCCGACCTTCGGCATCTGTCTGGGCCACCAGCTGCTGGCGCTGGCTGCCGGCGCCAAGACGCTGAAGATGACCACCGGCCACCACGGCGCGAACCATCCGGTGCAGGATCTGGATAGCGGGCGGGTGATGATTACCTCGCAGAACCATGGCTTTGCCGTGGACGAAAGCACGCTGCCGGCCAATGTGCGGGTGACCCATCGTTCGTTGTTCGACGGCACCAACCAGGGCATCGCGCTGACCGACGCACCGGCGTTCTCGTTCCAGGGCCATCCGGAAGCCTCGCCGGGTCCGCGCGATGTGGGGCCGTTGTTCGATCGGTTTGTGGACCTGATGGCTGAAGCAAAAGCTTGAACCCGGTTGCCGGGCCATGTGTTCGCCCTGATGACTGCACGGCATCCCGTCGCCCAGTGGAGATTCCAATGCTTGATCGCATCGACATCGAAGATTTGAAGGGAGTCGGCAAGGTGGAGCTGCGGTTCGACGCAGCCAGCCGGGCACGCGTGCTTTTCGGCGTCAATGGGGTTGGCAAGACCAAGTCGTTAGAGGCTGTCTATTCGGTATTGCTATTTACCAATGAGGAATTTTTGCGGGTCAAGGGTGATCGGGGGATTTATCCAGAGAAATGCGTGCCCGCGTCCAAGGTCTTTATCGACGATACGCAGTGCTTTCTTTACCAGCCTTTGCAGCGGCTTGTACAAGCAAAGAGTGTTGCCTTACATGCGGGAGACCACTCGCGCCCTTTGGTCTACATCGGTGCGGGTGGGCGTTCGTCGGTTGGAAGTCAGCCCACATCTATTCCTGCGCTGGGAAACTTCCAGGAGCGTAGGTCTCATCATTTTGAAGTGTTATTGCAGGAATGCGTGGGAGGCTCTTTGCG
The DNA here is from genome assembly GCF_002939885.1 of Xanthomonas cucurbitae. GTDB lineage: Bacteria > Pseudomonadota > Gammaproteobacteria > Xanthomonadales > Xanthomonadaceae > Xanthomonas > Xanthomonas cucurbitae. The sequence continues at coordinate 21,339 of NZ_MDED01000026.1, read as the reverse complement.
CTCTTCCGGCATGGATGCGGATATCCGGGTGTGGTTCATACAGCGTGCGCAGTCTGTCAATCCTTTCCAGGTGGAAAAGGACAACCTGCGTAATGAGATCGAGTCGGTGTTAAAGCTGTTGCATCGCATCGATCAGCGCGTGGATGCCGAGCGCCTGCAGATCGACGGGTCGCAGCGTGTTTATCTGAGCGTGGAAGGCCGCATGATCGAGCTGGGTGAACTCAGTTCGGGTTTCGCCTCGGTGGTGAAGTTGTTTCAAGCGATCATCTCCGGGTACGCCGGCTTCAGCAATTCCAAGGATCTGCAGAACCTGCCGGGCGTGGTGCTGATCGACGAGATCGAAAGTCATCTCCACGTTGGTTGGCAGGTCAGCATCGTCAGGCATCTGAAGACGCTGTTTCCGAATACGCAGTTCTTCATCAGCACCCACTCGCCGCTGGTGTTGACCCAGCTTGAGCAAGGGGAGGCCTATCTGCTGGAACGCGACGCGGCGGACGGAGTCGTCAGATCGTCTGTGATCGACTCGCCCAACATGAAGGCATTTGCCGATGTGCTTGAAGAGACCTTTGGTGTCGATCTCAATGCACTCAAGCGCGAGGCGCTGGTCAGCGAAGACCAGTCCGCTACCAAGCGTGCGTTGCTGGACCTGGTCAAGCAGCGCCGCGATCGCCAAGGTGGGAAGCAGGCATGACACGTCTGGTACTGCTCGATGCCAACCTTCTGATCGGCGCACTGGACGGGGAGGACGGCAACGCGGCTCACGAAGCGTCGCTGTCGACGTTCGAGGCGCTGGTCGCCGATCCTGACGTGAAGATCGCGATCTCCCCGCTGATTCGATACGAAGTACTGCGAGGGTTGGACGAGGCGGATGTCGGTGCGGTGAACGCCATCCTCAACGACATGAAGGAGTTCGAGGTACGGGGCCAAGAAGCCGTGCGTGCTGCGGAAGTATTCCGGAAGGCTCGCCAGACCAATGTAACGCTGGATAAGCGCAGGTTCGACGTGTTCCATTGCGTCTGCGCAGAAATCAATGATCTCGAAATCCTCAGTAAAGATGTGGATATCGCGAAGATTCAAGAACTCATGAAGGCCTGAATAAGACAATGCCAAAGCGAACCGACCTTAAAACCATCCTCATCATCGGCGCCGGCCCGATCGTCATCGGCCAGGCCTGCGAGTTCGATTATTCCGGCGCGCAGGCGTGCAAGGCGTTGCGCGACGAGGGCTACCGCGTGGTGCTGGTCAACAGCAACCCGGCCACCATCATGACCGACCCGAACATGGCCGACGCCGTGTACATCGAGCCGATCAACTGGCAGACGGTGGAAAAGATCATCGCCAAGGAAAAGCCTGATGCGCTGCTACCGACCATGGGCGGGCAGACCGCGCTGAACTGCGCGCTGGATCTGGCCGACCACGGCGTGCTGGAGAAGTACAACGTCGAGCTGATCGGTGCCAAGCGCGAAGCCATCCGCATGGCCGAAGACCGCGAACTGTTCCGCGTGGCGATGGGCGAGATCGGCCTGGACTGCCCTAAGGCCGAAGTGGCGCACACGCTGGAAGAAGCGCTGGATATCCAGACCCGCGTCGGTTATCCGACCATCATCCGGCCGAGCTTTACCCTGGGCGGCAGCGGCGGTGGTATCGCGTATAACCGCGAAGAGCTGATCGAGATCGTCGGCCGCGGCCTGGAGCTGTCGCCGACCACCGAAGTGCTGGTGGAAGAATCGGTGCTGGGCTGGAAGGAATTCGAGATGGAAGTCGTGCGCGATACTGCGGACAACTGCATCATCGTGTGCGCCATCGAAAACCTCGACCCGATGGGCGTGCACACTGGCGACTCGATCACCGTCGCTCCTGCGCAGACCCTCACCGACAAGGAATACCAGCGCCTGCGCGATGCCTCGATCGCGGTGTTGCGCAAGATCGGCGTGGACACCGGCGGCTCGAACGTGCAGTTCGGCATCAGCCCGACCACCGGTCGCGTCGTCGTCATCGAAATGAATCCGCGCGTGTCGCGTTCCTCGGCGCTGGCCTCCAAGGCCACCGGCTTCCCGATCGCCAAGGTCGCCGCCAAGCTGGCGGTGGGCTACACGCTGGACGAACTGCGCAACGAGATCACCGGTGGCCTGACCCCGGCGTCGTTCGAACCGTCGATCGACTACGTGGTCACCAAGATCCCGCGCTTTGCGTTCGAAAAGTTCCCGCAGGCCGATGCGCGCCTGACCACCCAGATGAAGTCGGTGGGCGAGGTGATGGCGATGGGCCGCACCTTCCAGGAATCACTGCAGAAGGCGCTGCGCGGCCTGGAAACCGGCAAGATCGGGCTGGACCCGACCGGCCTGGATCTGGGTAGCGAAGAAGACATGGCCGTGCTCAAGCGCGAACTCAAGGCGCCGGGCCCGGAGCGGTTGTTCTACGTGGCCGATGCGTTCCGTGCCGGCATGACGGTGGACGAGGTGTATGCGCTGTCCTTCATCGACCCCTGGTTCCTGGACCAGATCGAGGAACTCATCAGCCACGAGCAGCAGCTGGCCGACGACGGCATGGCCGCGCTGGATGCGCCGCGCCTGCGTACGCTCAAGCGCGCCGGTTTCTCCGATGCGCGTCTGGCGCAGCTGATCGGCAGCAACGAAGAATCGGTGCGTACGCTGCGCCGCGCGCTCAAGGTGCGCCCGGTGTACAAGCGCGTGGACTCGTGCGCGGCCGAATTCGCCACCAGCACCGCCTACCTGTATTCGACCTACGAGGACGAGTGCGAAGCGCTGCCCACCGGTCGCGACAAGATCATGATTCTCGGTGGCGGTCCCAACCGCATCGGCCAGGGCATCGAGTTCGACTATTGCTGCGTGCACGCGGCACTGGCGCTGCGCGACGATGGCTTCGAAACCATCATGGTCAACTGCAATCCGGAAACCGTCTCCACCGACTACGACACCTCCGACCGCCTGTACTTCGAGCCGCTGACGCTGGAAGACGTGCTGGAGATCGTGGAGCTGGAACAGCCCAAGGGCGTGATCGTGCAGTACGGCGGCCAGACCCCGCTGAAGCTGGCGCGTGCGCTGGAAGCCAACGGCGTGCCGGTGATCGGCACCAGCCCGGACTCGATCGACCTGGCCGAAGACCGCGAGCGTTTCCAGCAACTGGTCGACACGCTGGGCCTGAAGCAGCCGCCGAACCGCATTGCGCGCAACCCGGAAGAAGCCTTGGTGCTGGCGCGCGAGATCGGCTACCCGCTGGTGGTGCGCCCGAGCTATGTGCTGGGCGGCCGCGCAATGGAGATCGTCTACGGCGAATCGGATCTGGCGCGCTACGTGCGCGACGCGGTGAAGGTCTCCAACGACTCGCCGGTGCTGCTGGACCGTTTCCTGGACAACGCGGTGGAAGTGGACGTGGACATCATTGCCGACAAGGACGGCAACGTACTGATCGGCGGGGTGATGGAACACATCGAAGAGGCCGGCGTGCATTCGGGCGATTCGTCCTGCTCGCTGCCGCCTTACTCGCTCTCGCCCGAGACCCAGGCCGAACTGCGTCGCCAGGTGGTGATGCTGGCCGAAGGCTTGAACGTGGTCGGCCTGATGAACACCCAGTTCGCGGTGCAGGTCAACGATGCCGGCGATGACATCGTGTATCTGCTGGAAGTGAACCCGCGCGCCTCGCGCACCGTGCCGTTCGTGTCCAAGGCCATCGGCATGCCGCTGGCCAAGATCGCCGCCCGCTGCATGGCCGGCAAGACGCTGGCCGAGCAGGGCGCTACCCAGGAAATCGTGCCGGACTACTATTCGGTGAAGGAGGCGATCTTCCCGTTCGCCAAGTTCCAGGGCGTGGACCCGATCCTGGGGCCGGAAATGCGCTCCACCGGCGAGGTGATGGGCGTTGGACGCAGTTTCAGCGCCGCGTTCGCGCGTGCGCAGGAAGCCGGTGGCATCAAGGCACCGCCGGTGGGCAAGGCCTTTGTGTCGGTGCGCGATCCGGACAAGCAGCGCGTGTTGCCGGTGGCGCAGGCGCTGGTGGAGCGTGGCTTCACCCTGGTGGCCACACGCGGCACCGGTGCCTGGTTGCAGCAGAACGGGCTGAGCTGCGAGATCGTCAACAAGGTGGCCGAAGGCCGCCCGCATATCGTCGATTCGATCAAGAACGGCGAGATCGTCTATATCGTCAACACCACCGAGGGCCGTGCCGCCATCTCCGACTCGTTCTCGATCCGGCGTGAAGCGTTGCAGCATCGCGTGACCTATTCGACCACTGTCGCCGGCGCCAAGGCGCTGGTGCATTCGCTGGAATTCCGCGGCACCGGCCCTGTCTGGTCGCTGCAGGAACTGCACAAGGAGCTTCAAGCATGAGAGCACCCATGACATCCAAAGGCGCGCAGCGCTTGCGCGAGGAACTGGATCAGCTGAAATCGGTCAAGCGTCCGGCGGTGATCGCCGCGATCGCCGAAGCGCGCGCGCACGGCGATCTGAAGGAAAACGCCGAGTACCACGCCGCGCGCGAGCAGCAGAGCTTCATCGAAGGCCGCATCAAGCAGCTGGAAGGCGAGCTCTCGCATGCCGAGATCATCGACATCACCAAGCTGGGCGCCGGCAGCAAGATCGTGTTTGGCGCCACGGTGACGCTGGCCGACGTCGAGACCGACGAGGAAAAGCGCTACCAGATCGTCGGCGACCTGGAAGCCGACATCAAGATGGGCCTGATCGCGATTTCCTCGCCGCTGGCGCGCGCCCTGATCGGCAAACTGGAAGGCGATGCGGTGACCATCGACGCGCCCGCTGGCCAGCGCGAATACGAAGTGGTCAGCGTCGCGTACCTGGATTGAGCGGCATCACTGCGCGATGACCACCGCCACGCTGCTGCTGCCGGAAAAACGCCGCCTGCCCGGGACCCTGGGCAATGCGGTGGTGACGCGTTCACTGGCGCGTGCCGACCAGCACGTCGCCAATGCGGGCGAGGTGGCGCAATTGCAGCGCCACTTCACCCTGACCCCGTCGTACTGGCCGGTGGCCGCGTTGACGCGGCAGCTGGATGCCGGCGATGCCGCCGGCGCCACCTGGGTGCGCGCCGACCCGGCCTACGTGGTGCCGGACATGCAGGGCGCGCGGCTGATGGGCTATGGCGAGGCGCTCGGTGCCACCGCGGAGGATCTGGCGATGCTGCTGCCGATCCTCAAGCCGATGTTCGGCGATGCCGGATTCCTGCTCGATGCGCCCACGCCGTCGCGCTGGTATCTGCGTCTGTCGCCGGATGCGAAGCTGCCCGAGTTCGCACCGCCGGATGTGGCGATCGGCGATGACCTGTTCGACCATTTGCCGGCCGGCGATCTTGGCCGGCGCTGGCGCGCGCTGCTGACCGAAGCACAGGTGATGCTGCATCAGCATCCCTGGAACGAAGGTCGCGTGGCCAGCGGCAAACCGGCGATCAACTCGCTGTGGTTCTGGGGCGGTGGCGTATTGCCGCAGGTCGTGACATCGCCGCATCGCCAGGTGCGCAGCCGTGAATCGCTGCTGCGTGCGCTGGCCCTGGCGGCCGGTGCCGATGCGCAGGACGAACAGCGCGTGGATGCGCTGGTGGATCTGCGCCATCTGCGCTCGCTGCAGCAATTCGGCGACGACGCAGTGGCACCGCTGCTGGCGGCGATGACCCGCGGCGAGCTGGATCGGCTGGTGCTGGATTTCCAGGACGGCGAAACGCTGTCGCTGGCACGCGCACAACGCTGGCGGTTCTGGCGTTCACCGCGGTTGCAGCTGGCGTAATGACGGGCACTCCACGGATTGTCCGGCGCCCGGCAGGGCAGGCCGGAAGCTGGCCCGATGCCATGTTGCCGCTGCTGCGCCGCATCTACGCCGCACGCGGCGTGACCGACGTGCAAGGCGCGCAGCCGCGGCTGGGGCAGTTGCTGTCGCCGGAGCGGCTGCACAACAGCACCGTGGCAGCGACCCTGCTGGCCGATGCGATCGCGCAGCAACGCCGCATCCTGGTGGTGGGCGATTTCGATTGCGACGGCGCTACCGCTTGCGCAGTGGGGGTGCGCGGCCTGCGCATGCTGGGCGCGCTGGATGTGCATCACGCCGTGCCCAATCGCATGGTGCATGGCTACGGCCTGTCGCCAGCGCTGGTGGATGAGCTGGCCGTGTTGCAGCCGGATGTCTTGGTCACCGTCGATCACGGCATCGCCTGCCATGCCGGTGTGGCTGCGGCCAAGGCGCGCGGCTGGACGGTGCTGGTCACCGACCATCATCTGCCGGGCGAGGTACTGCCGCCGGCCGATGCGATCGTGGACCCGAACCTGGCCGTGGACGATTTCCCCAGCAAATCCTTGGCCGGCGTGGGCGTGATCTTTTACGTGCTGCTGGCCTTGCGCAGCGTGCTGCGTGCGCGTGGCGCGTTCGCCGACCGCAACGAGCCAGATCTATCGGTATTGCTGGATCTGGTGGCGGTGGGCACGGTGGCCGATCTGGTGCCGCTGGATACCAATAACCGGGCGCTGGTCTCGGCCGGCCTGCGTCGGCTGCGCGAGGGGCGCGGCTGCATCGGCCTGCGTGCCTTGATCGACGCCAGCGGCCGCGACGTGGCGCGACTGAGTGCCAGCGATATCGGGTTCGCGCTTGGCCCACGCTTGAATGCGGCCGGCCGTCTCGAAGACATGGCGCTGGGCATCGAACTGTTGCTCAGCGAGGACTGGAACCGCGCACGCGAGATCGCAGGCACCCTGGAAGAGATCAACGCCGAACGCCGCGCGGTGCAGCAATTGATGACCGACGATGCCGAGCAGGCGGTGACCAAGGTGGTGCTGGATGCCGATGGCGCCTTGCCGATCGCCGCCTGCCTGTTCGATCCGGACTGGCACCCCGGGGTGATCGGTCTGGTCGCCTCCAAACTGAAAGACCGGCTGCATCGCCCGGTGATCGCGTTGGCCCCGGCCGAGCCAGGCAGCAATCAGCTGCGCGGTTCGGCGCGTTCGATCCCCGGCCTGCATATCCGCGATGTGCTGGCAGCGGTGGATGCCCGGCATCCCGGCTTGATCCAGAAGTTCGGCGGCCATGCGATGGCGGCCGGGCTGAGCATGGAACGTGCGGCGTTGCCGATCTTTGAGCAGGCGTTTCGAGCGCAAGTGCAGACGATGGTGGACGCTTCGCTGCTGCATGCCGAACTGCATAGCGATGGCGAACTGGCCGCGCACGAACTCGACCACCTGCATGCCGAAGCGTTGCGTGTGGCCGGTCCCTGGGGGCAGGGCTTTCCCGAGCCGCTGTTCGATGGGCAGTTCGAGGTGCTGCAATACCGCGTGCTCAAGGAGCGTCACCTCAAGCTGACGCTGCGTTGCGCCGGCCGTGCCGAGCCGCTCAACGCCATCCATTTCAACGGCTGGCACGGCAGCGAGCCGGCGCGCATGGTGCGGCTGGCCTATCGGCTGGTCAGTGATGACTACCGCGGCGGCACCGCAGTGCAGTTGATCGTCGAGCATTGCGAGCCGGCAACGGGCATGGGTTGATCTGAGAGCTTTGCGCGCGTCGTCATCCAGGCACCGCAATCAGTATCGCTTGCCCTGACAAACCGACCATCTCGACTGGTCCTTGCCCGCTCACCGTCGCGGGCCCCTTGGCGGCATGGATGCCGCCACGGAGCTTACAAGGACGTACTTGCAGCGTGTCCCGCGATGGTGGGCGGGCAAGGGCGCTGCAGCAAATTCGCAGCGTCGCGTGCGCGGTGTCCTCACCGCTCGCGGGACACGCCGTGAATCCGTCCCTGGAGGCTCGGTGGCGGCATCCATGCCGCCACACGGTCCCGCAATCGGCGAGGGCACCGCACTAGACAGTTGGCTAGGTGCTGTTGAAGAGCGGGGACCGCGCGTCGCTGCTTGCTTTATTGAAAGCCCTGCACGCCGACCATCTCTACCGGTCCTTGCCCGCTCACCGTCGCGGGACCCTTGGCGGCATGGATGCCGCCACGGAGCTTACAAGGACGTACTTGCAGCGTGTCCCGCGATGGTGAGCGGGCAAGGGCCCTGCAGCAAACGCGAAAATCGCGAGGCTGCGATGCCCTCACCGCTCGCGGGACACGTCGTAAATCGTTCCATGGAGGCTCGATGGCGGCATCCATGCCGCCTGTCATGCGTGCAGCCAGGTCGGTGACCCGCAGCAAACACCATGCATCGTGTGGGAGCGCGTCGCCTGCAGCAGCACTGGATGCAGGCAGTGGTGGCACTCGATTCCGGTGTTCCACGCATGCACATGTTGGTTTTTGCACGACGACGCGGGACAGTGCCGCGCGCCATTACGCCTTCATCGCTGGTGTGGTCTGGCGCGTGCGGTTCTCCGGCGCGCGCATCGGCATGCCGAACAATGGCCACAGCCAGCGCAGGCGGCGGATCAGGGTTTCGTGCAACAGCAGGCAACCCGCCACGGCGGCAAGCAGCACCAGTACCGGTTCCAGCCAGGGGCCCAACTGTAGCGGCGCCAGCCAGTACAGCGCCAGGATGATGAGGCTCTGGTGCAGGATGTACCAAGGGAACACCGCTTGGGTGCAGTACGACAGCCAGGCGAACGGGTGGTTCAGACGATGCCGCGCCCACCCCAGCAGCGCCAGCAAGGCCAGCCAGGTGTAGGCCGCGCGCGCCAGCCGTTCGATCCCATCCCAGCGCACGTTGGCCAGCAGCGCGCTGGGCTGGGCCGTATCCAGGGTATGGCCAAGATGACGAATGCTCAGCTCGGTGGTGATGGCCAACAGCGCGGCCACCAGCGTCGGCCAGCGCCACTGCGCCACCCACGTCCATAACCGGCTGCTGTGGGCCAGCACATATCCGAGCACGAACAGCGGAAACGACTCGGCATGCACGAACCAGTCGCCGACCAGGGCATGGCTCGGTGGATGACGTGGCAGCACCCACAGCACACAGAAGGCTTCCCACACGATCGGCGCCAGCAGCAGGGCAGGGACCGCAATGCAGGTGGGCAGTCGCGGCAGGGTGACCGGCAGGGCGCGGCCCAGCGCAACCAGCACCATCAGTAAGAAGGTGTAGGGCAGCAGGTAGGCCAGGTACCACAGGTGGTTCCAGGTGATGCCATGTTCCCAGCCATCGAAGCTGCCGGCCGGCCACGGCCGGACCTGCCAGTAGCGCAGCAGGAAGCTGCCGAAGCCGGGGACCACCTTGCCGTTGCTCACGCCCTGGCAGTAGGCCTGCACCGACACCACCACGAACATGCCGAACAGCAGGGGCGGCAGCAAGCGCCCGCAGCGCCGCCAGGCGAACTGCCAGGGCGCACGCTCGGCACGCGCCAGGCCGATCGCGATGCCGGAGATCATGAACAGCAACGGCATCCGCCAGCGGTTGAGCGCAATCATCGGCGGCTGCAGCCAGTCGGTGGTGTAGGCACTCTTGAGATGGAAGCCCCAGCCGGCCACGTAGGCCATGCCCACGTGATAGAGGATCAGCAAGGCGAAGGCGAAGACGCGCAAGGCATCGATATCGTGGCGGCGCTCGGTCATGGTCGGCGGTTGCTGGAGGGGTGGACGCATCCTGCCCACCAGCCCTTGCCGCAGGTGGGGTCAGGGGTGGAAACCACCGCCCGCAGTGACCAGTGGCGTCCACCCAGGGACGAATGGGGACGGCCGGGATGGCGGTTTCGCCTTGCTGCGCGGGCCTCTATGATCGGCACCTGCCAACTGCGGACGTATGCAATGGAATTGACCGGGTCGCGCCCGCCAATCGCCTGGGACGGGGCCGGCCGTGCCGCCACGCGCTGGGCCGTCGTGATCTGGTCGCTGGTGTTTTACGCAAGTGCGCTGGGCAACGTCTGGACCGCCTGCCTGGCCGCGCGCCGCGACGGCCAGCCGATCGTGCTGTGGCAGTTGCTGAGCTGGGAGCTGAGCAGTGCCACCGCCGCGCTGTTGCTGCTGCCGGCGGTGTTGTGGCTGTGCACACGCTGGCCGCTGCATGCCGATGCCTGGCTGCGACGTGTGCCGCTGTACCTGGCTGCGGCCCTGGGATGGTGGCTGGCGCACGTCGGCGGCATGGTGCTGGTGCGCAAGCTGGTCTACGGGCTGGCCGGCGCGCACTACGATTTCGGCGGCTGGTTGCAGTGGGTGTACGAGCTATCCAAGGACCTGCGCACCTTTGCGCTGCTGGTGGCGGTGCAGCACGCGCTGGGCTGGTATGCGCGGCGGCGTCAGGGCGAGGCGCATCTGCTCGCCGCGCCGGACGAGGGGCCACCCGTGGAGCCGCTGGATCGCCCGGAACGCTTCCTGGTGCGCAAGCTTGGCCGCGATTTCCTGGTGGCCACCGCCGACATCGAATGGATCCAGGCCTCCGGCAACTACGTCAACCTGCGCGTCCGCGGTCATGACTATCCCCTGCGCAGCACCATGGCGGCGATCGAGGCCAGGCTGGATGCGGCCGTCTTCGTACGGATCCACCGCAGCTACCTGGTCAATCTGGGCCAGGTGCAGGCGATCGAACCGGTCGATTCCGGCGACGCGCGCGTGCACCTGCGCGACGCCACGGTGCTGCCCTGCAGTCGCAGCCATCTGGCCGGGCTGCGGGCGCGGGCCGGGCAGGTGGCCGGCACGCCCAGGCCGGACGCGGTGACGGTCTGAAGCAAACGCCCGCGAGCGGCAGTGCAGTTTTCTGCAGGGGCCTCCCCAGGGTTGTGCGGAGCCGAGACGCCGGCGGCGTGTCTTGTGATCCGTCCGGTTAGTCGAGCGGTGCTGCCGGGCCGCGGCGCGCGCGCCGGCCACTGCTGCGTTCCGCGCATGCGGCCCGCTTGCTAAACTAGCCAGCTTGTTTGCCGGAAATCCGTCATGATCGAAACCAATCCGATCCGCCAGCGCATCACCGATCTCAATGATCGCGTGCTCTCGCTCAGGGGGTATCTTTGACTACGACGCCAAGAAAGAGCGCCTAGAGGAAGTCAGCCGGGAGCTGGAGAGCCCGGATGTGTGGAACGACGCCGAGCGTGCCCAGGCCCTGGGGCGTGAACGTTCCCTGCTGGAAAAGACCGTCGTCGGGATCGCCGACGTGCTGGCTGGCCTGGCCGATGCCGGCGATCTGCTGGAGCTGGCCGATAGCGAGCAGGACGAAGAGACTGCGGTAGCGGTGATCGCCGATCTGGACAAGTACCAGGCGCACGTGGAAAAGCTGGAATTTCAGCGCATGTTCTCCGGACAGATGGACAGCGCCAACGCATTCGTCGACATCCAGGCCGGCGCCGGTGGTACCGAGGCGCAGGACTGGGCCGAAATCCTGTTGCGCATGTATCTGCGCTGGGCCGAGTCGCGCGGCTGGAAGACCGAGCTGATGGAAGTCTCCGGTGGCGAAGTGGCGGGCATCAAGTCGGCCACCGTGCGCATCGAGGGCGAGTACGCCTACGGTTGGCTCAAGACCGAGATCGGCGTGCACCGGCTGGTGCGCAAGTCGCCGTTCGACTCGGACAACCGCCGGCATACCAGCTTCACCTCGGTGTTCGTGTCGCCTGAAGTGGACGACAACATCGAGATCGACATCAACCCGGCCGACCTGCGTACCGACGTGTATCGCTCCTCCGGCGCCGGTGGCCAGCACGTCAACAAGACCGAATCGGCGGTGCGCATCACGCATATCCCGACCAATACGGTGGTGGCCTGCCAGACCGGCCGCAGCCAGCACCAGAACCGCGACAACGCGATGAAGATGCTGGCCGCCAAGCTGTACGAGCTGGAAGTGCAGAAGCGCAATGTCGAGCGCGATGCGCTGGAAGCGACCAAGTCCGACATCGGCTGGGGCAGCCAGATCCGCAACTATGTGCTGGACCAGAGCCGCATCAAGGACCTGCGCACCGGCATCGAACGCAGCGATACCCAGAAAGTGCTCGACGGCGACCTGGACGAATTCGTCGAGGCCAGCCTGAAGGCCGGTCTGGCCGCAGGTTCCAAACGCCTGGATGCCTGACCGCCGCGTCGGGCGGCCGTCGTCGCACGGCATCCTGGCGCGCCACTGCGGTGCCTGCATCGCAGCGGCGAGAGCGCATGTAGCCCCGGGTGACCCGGGACCAGCGTGCGTTCGTCACACCGCCAACGTAAAAGAGAGTGCCGGCGCTGCCGGTTGCTCACTCCCCACCGGGCACCGCCCGACTTATTGCAGACCGATTCCCGCCATGACCGAGCAGACCCCCGCGCCACCGATCCCCGCCGACGAGAACAGCCTCATCGCCGAGCGTCGCGCGAAACTGGGCGCATTGCGCGGCCAGGGCATCGCGTATCCGAATGACTTCGTGCGCGAGCACTTTGCCGGCGACCTGCAGGCCGAATTCGCCGATGCCGACACCTGGACCCCCGAAGCGCTGGAAGCCAGCGGACGCACCGTCAAGATGGCCGGCCGCCTGATGGCCAAGCGGGTGATGGGCAAGGCCAGCTTTGCGCAGATCCAGGACGAGTCCGGGCGCGTGCAGCTGTTCCTGCAGGGCAATGTGCTCGGCGATGCCTATCCCGCGTTCAAGGGCTGGGACGTGGGCGACATCGTGGCGGTGGAGGGCGGGCTGACCCGCACCAAGACCGGCGAGCTGTCGGTCAAGGCCAGTACGCTGCGGCTGCTGACCAAATCGCTGCGCCCGCTGCCGGATAAGTGGCACGGGCTGTCGGACGTGGAGCAGCGCTACCGCCAGCGCTACGTGGACCTGATCGTCACCCCGGAAGCGCGCGAGGTCTTCATCAAACGCTCCAGGATCATCCGCGCCATGCGCGCCTGGCTGGACGCGCGCCGCTTCCTGGAAGTGGAAACGCCGATGATGCATTACATCCCCGGCGGCGCCACGGCCAAACCGTTCACCACCCACCACAACGCGCTGGATCTGGATCTGTACCTGCGCGTGGCCCCGGAGCTGTATCTCAAGCGCCTGGTGGTCGGCGGGTTGGAGCGCGTCTACGAGATCAACCGCAACTTCCGCAACGAGGGCGTGTCGACCCGGCACAACCCCGAGTTCACCATGCTCGAGCTGTACGAGGCCTACGCCACGTACCACGAGATCATGGACCTGACAGAGCAGGTGATCCGCGACACCGCGCAGTCGGTGCTGGGTACCACGCAGGTGAACTGGGACGGCGCCGCCATCGATCTGGCGCCGGCTTTCCGGCGCTGGCGCATGGATGAGGCCGTTCGTCATCACAACCCGGAGATCAGCGTGGCCGACTGCACCGATCGCGCCGCGCTGCTGCGCCATTGCGAGAGGCTCAAGATCCGGGTCAAGCCGTCTTACGGCTGGGGCAAGCTGCTGCTGGAAATCTTCGAGGCCACCGTCGAGCCCACGCTGGTGCAACCCACCTTCATCACCGACCATCCGGTCGAGGTGTCGCCGCTGGCGCGTTCCAGCGATACCGAGCCTGGCTATACCGATCGCTTCGAACTGTTCATCAACGGCAAGGAACTGGCCAACGGCTTTTCCGAGCTCAACGACCCCGAAGACCAGGCCGCGCGCTTCCAGGCGCAGGTGCAGGCCAAGGACGGTGGCGACGATGAAGCCATGCATTTCGATGCCGATTACATCCGTGCGTTGGAGTACGGCATGGCGCCGACCGGCGGCCTGGGCATCGGCATCGACCGGTTGGTGATGCTGCTGACGGGCAGTACGTCGATCCGCGATGTCCTGCTATTCCCCTACATGCGTCCGGAAGCCTGACTTTTTTTGTGCTAACCGCGTGTCGGCGGCACAGATACTGCATATGCTAGGGCAGAGCCATGGGCCGCTTGCGGTCCATGGGAGTCGACACAGGGGTCGGCATCATCGCTTTTCCGTTCTCGGAATAGAGGAGCAACGGCTATGCAGGATATTTCAGGGGGTCCGCGCGGCATGGTGTCGACGGATGCATGGGGTAGCTGGACGGAAAAGGCGGATCTGGGATTGAACATCGTCATTGTCGATGACCAGATGTCCGCGAGGACGATGCTGCGCCATGTGATCGAAGACATTGCGCCAGAATTGAAGGTGTTCGATTTCGGCGATCCGCTGGACGCGCTGGCCTGGTGCGAGGCCGGGCGGGTGGACCTGCTGTTGCTCGACTACCGCATGCCGGGCATGGACGGCCTGGAGTTCGCGCGGCGCCTGCGCCGGCTGCCCATCCACCGCGACATCCCGATCATCCTCATCACCATCGTCGGTGACGAGCCGATCCGGCAGGCCGCACTGGAAGCCGGGGTGATCGATTTCCTGGTCAAGCCGATCCGCCCGCGCGAACTGCGCGCGCGCTGCGCCAATCTGTTGCAGCTGCGCCAGCAGAGCGAGAGCGTCAAGCAACGCGCGCTATCGCTGGAGCAGCGTCTTCTGGCCAGCATGAACGAGGTCGAGGAGCGCGAGCGCGAAACCTTGTCGCGGCTGGCGCGTGCCATCGAATACCGCGATTCCGGCACCAGCGCCTTCCTGGAGCGCATGTCGCACGTGGCCGGCCTGATCGCTGAGCAACTCGGGCTGTCCGAGGAAGAGGTGCGCATCATCGAGATGGCTGCACCGCTGCACGACATGGGCAAGATCGCCATTCCCGATGCGGTGCTGCTCAAGCCGGGCAAGCTCACCGACGACGAGATGAGCGTGATGAAGCGTCACCCGCGCATCGGCTACGAATTGCTCAGCGGCAGCCAGAACCGTTTCATCCAGATCGGCGCGCTGATCGCGCTGCGCCATCATGAACGCTACGACGGCACCGGCTATCCCGATGGCCTGGTGGGCGAGGCGATTCCGCTGGAAGCGCGCATCGTGGCGGTAGCCGACGTCTTCGACGCGCTGCTGTCGCCGCGCCCATACAAGGATGCATGGACCATGGATGCGGCGCTGGCCTATCTGTATGCGCAGCGCGGCCGCCTGTTCGACCCGCGCTGCGTGGATGCATTGCTGCGCGGCCGCGCCCAGCTCGACCAGATCTGCGGCGAATTCTCCACCGCATCGGCGCGACCCGGGGTATGACGTGAGGGCTGTATTCGCCCGGTTGCGCGACCGGTTCGTACGGCGCGCCGACAGTGAGCATCGCCAGGCGCTGGTGCGCGTGGTGATGATCGGATTGATCCTGGCGTACGTCCTGGCATTCGGCTCGCACTGGGACCTGCCCGACCGTCCACTGCATCTGCTGTTGCGCTTGATCGCAATCGCGCAGAGTGGGGCGGTGCTGCTGGTGGTGTGGATCGTCGTCAAACCAGGGCGCTCGCACCTGCGCCGCACGCTTGGCATGCTGGCTGACTACGGTCTGCTCAGCCTGGCGATGACCTGGTTCGGTGCGCCGCTGGCGTGTCTTTACGTCGTGGTGCTGTGGGTAACCATTGGCAACGGATTACGCTTCGGCACGCATGCGCTGCAGACGGCAGTGGCGATGGCCGTCCTCAGCTTCGGGGCAACCCTTGCCAACAGCCCGTATTGGCAACAACGGACCGAGCTCGGGCTTGCCCTGCTGGCGGCACTGGTGGTGATTCCCATGTCCTTGCTGCGCCTGCTGGACGACGTTGCCGATGCCCACCCGCCCGTCGCCGGGCACGACCACGGTGACGACATGGCGCCATTGCGCGGCCACCCCCCAACCCCATCCAAGCAAACGCGGCACTGAGGCGTCTATGAAGTCTCCATTACCATGGCTGAAGGGTCGCCTCTCAGGGCGGGCAGATACGGAACACGCGCAGAATCTGATCCGTATTCTCATCACCACCCTGTTCATCTCCTACCTGGGCTGGCGCTACCTGCACACCCACGGCGATACCCTGATGGCGACCTGGTTGATCCTGGTCGGCGAGCTGGTGGTGTCGCTTGGATTGATGGTGGCGATCCTGCTGAGGCCACAGATCTCGCATACACGCCGCCTGGTCGGCATGGTGGTGGACTACACCTGCACCGGCGCGATCATGGCCATCCAGGGCGAGCCCGCCTCGCCGCTGTATGCGGTGTGCCTGTGGGTGACCATTGGTAACGGCTTGCGCTATGGCAGCCCGTATCTGCGCGCCGCCACCGCCATGGGGAGTCTGAGCTTTCTCAGTGCCATCCTGATTTCGCCGTACTGGAAAGCCAATCCCTACCTGAGCTGGGGGTTGTTGCTGGGCTTGATCGCGGTGCCGCTGTATTTCGACTCTTTGTTGCGTGCGCTGACCCGCGCAGTACGCGAGGCGCGGCACGCCAACCAGGCCAAGAGCCGTTTCCTGGCCAACATGAGCCACGAGTTCCGCACTCCGCTCAACGGGCTGTCGGGCATGACCGAGGTACTGGCGACCACGCGGCTGGATGCCGAACAGAAGGAATGCCTCAATACCATCCAGGCATCGGCACGCAGCCTGTTGTCGCTGGTGGAAGAAGTGCTGGATATCTCCGCGATCGAGGCCGGCAAGATCCGCATCGATCGCCGCGACTTCTCGCTGCGA
The DNA here is from genome assembly GCF_002939885.1 of Xanthomonas cucurbitae. Classification (GTDB taxonomy): domain Bacteria; phylum Pseudomonadota; class Gammaproteobacteria; order Xanthomonadales; family Xanthomonadaceae; genus Xanthomonas; species Xanthomonas cucurbitae. Next base: position 4,982 of record NZ_MDED01000026.1, on the reverse strand, counting down.
GAAACGATCGGCTCCGTCGATATGATCCTCAAGCCGCAGGCCAGGACGCGGGGCCTGGAATACATCACCGAAGTCGCTGCAGAGGTGCCGGACCTGCTCAAGGGCGACACTGGCCATCTGCGGCAAGTATTGCTCAATCTGCTGGGCAATGCGGTCAAGTTCACCGAGCATGGGCATGTACTGTTGCGGGTGTCGCGCATACCCGGTAACGCAGATGAGGCGGTGCGGCTGCGCTTCGAGATCGAAGACACCGGAATCGGCGTGCCGATGGATATGCGCCCGCGGCTGTTCGAGGCGTTCGAGCAGGCCGATGTCGGTCTGTCGCGTCGCTATGAAGGAACCGGGCTGGGGACCACCATCGCCAAGGGGCTGGTCGAAGCCATGGGCGGTTGTATCGGATTCAAGCAGAACCAGCCCGACGGCAGCGTATTCTGGTTCGAGTTGCCGGTCGAGATCGGCGAGGCGGTGAAATCCACCCAAGCGCGCGGTCCCGCCGGTGCGCCGGTGGAGGCGTCCGACGAACTGGAAGCCTCGAATGTCATCGCGTTCTCCAATCCGTTCCTGCGTCATCGCGCGCGGGTACGCAGCATGCGCATGCTGGTGGCCGATGACCATGAAGCCAATCGCATGGTGCTGCAGCGTCTGCTGGAAAAGGCCGGGCACAAGGTGCTGTGCGTCAACGGGGGCGAACAGGTGCTGGACGCGCTGAGCGAGGAAGACTTCGACGCGGCGATCGTGGACCTGCACATGCCGGGCATGAATGGGCTGCAGATGCTCAAGCAATTGCGGGTGATGCAAGCCAGCGGCATGCGTTACACGCCGGTGATCGTGCTCAGCGCCGACGTCACGCCGGAAGCGATCCGTGGCTGCGAACAGGCCGGCGCGCGCGCTTTTCTCGCCAAGCCGGTGGTCGCGGCCCGATTGCTCGACACCCTGGCCGACCTGGCTGTCAGTACCCGCCCCTTGGCGACGCCGGCCACCGTGGTGCAGGCGCCGACCAGTTTCCAGGGCGTGCTCGACGCCAGCGTGCTGGACGAGTTGGCGGCGCTGGGCATGGGCGACGAATTCGAACGGCAGTTCGTCCGGCAGTGCCTGGAAGATGCACATAACTGCATGACTGCGATCGAACGCGACGGCACGCGCTCGGATTGGGAGCAACTGCGTGAGAACGCGCATGCGTTGCGTGGCGTCGCCAGCAATCTGGGCCTGGCGCAAGTGGCCGGTAACGGCGGCGAACTGATGCGCATGGCCGATTGGCAATTGCAGAGCGAATGGAGACAACGTCTGTCGGTGTTGCGCGAACAGCTGACAGCGGGAAGAGAGGCACTCGGCGCACGCTTGCAAGGCGCCAGGGACGACGAGTGCTCCCCCCAGAGTCGCGAATAGACAGACCGCCGACGCATCAGCCTGCGTCAAGTTCCGAGCGACGCGACTGGGCGCGCACCAGGCGGTCCATGGTGCGCAGTGACTTCTCGCCCAGTTGCATCGCCGTGTCGACCCAGATCTCGGTAATACGCATCATCTCGTCCAGCGGTACGGCCGTGGTCAGTTCGCGCACCTGGTGCATTGCCGCCCAGGCATGCGGGGTGCGTTTGCTCTCTCGAATCACTTGTTCCACCGCAGCAACACCCTGTCCGCGCGGGACGACGCGATCGACCAGGCCCATGCTCTGCAATTCGTTGGCCGAATATAGATTCCCTTCCAGCATGATTTTTTGCGCCAGTTGAGCGCTGATGCGCTGGCACATGAAAGAGTAGGCGCCCATCCCGGGAAACAGATCGAACAACACCTCGGGCAGCCCCATCATGACGCCTTCCTCGGCGACGATGGTGTGGCAGCTCAGCGCCGCTTCGAATCCACCACCGAGCGCGTTGCCTTGCACCAAGGCGATGCTGTGCGCACGCACGCCGAGGCCGACATGAAAGGCATGCACGCCGCGGACGCAGCGCTGCGCATAGTCCAGCAGGCGTGCGCGGTCGCCTTCGCGAATGAGCTGGCAGAACAACGCCAGATCGCCACCCAGATTGAATACGTCGCTGTCCGATGCCAGCACCACGTGTGGCGACAAGACGCCAGCCGCTGCGAGTCGTTGCCCCAAGTTTGTCTGGTAGCCGGTGATGTCATCGACCAGTCGGGTCGAGAAGCAGGCCCGCCCAGGATGATCGGCCAGGTCGGCATGCATGTTGATCCAGTACACCTCACGCTGCGGTTCTTCGGTGATGCGCAGGGTCGAGCCGATGTTGGTACGAATGAAGGGTTGAACTGCAGACATGGTGGTTCTCCGTGAAGACCGTCCGGCCGGTCGCCTTGCGGACGGAGATAAGGGTGAACGCCTGAGCGTGCGCCGACATCGGATTCTATGCGTGCAAAGGCAAGTGCCCGCAAGGTCTTCAAGACATTGCCGACATTCGCGAAGACTGAACACCGTCGCTCTACGGCGGTGGGGCATCAAACCTTGGGCAGTTCGCCGCACAGAAGCTTGCTGAGCCTGGTCCGGGCCGGTTCTTTACAAAACCCGACCAGTTGCGGTTGCCTGCCCCCGGCAAGGTTGGAATAGCAGTGGCCTCCGCGTCGCGGTCCGCCAGGGCCAGATCATTTTTAACGATTATCTTCCTGGATAATGTCGCAAGTGCCGGATTCGGCGCATTCGGGTGAATTGCATTGCTACCGTTTGGCGCGCAATGATTCGCATAACGACGCGTCCACTGACCTGTTTACTGTTAAGGCGATTGCTGGCGCAGGGTGATCGCTCGGTACTGCCCGCGATTGCCATAGCGCGGTCCCTTGGTCTCGAACGTGGCGCATAGTCTGTCCTTGCCGCAGGGCAGCAGATCGGCGCGTGCAACCCGATCCAGATAAGCGATCTCGGTTCTGCGCTGAGCGGCCTCTGCCAGGACTGGTTGGGCTCCCTTGGCCGCATAGACCAGCCCTCCCATGCACAGGATGGCTCCGATCATCATGGCCCCCAAGCCGAGCCACATGCGTCGGGTGGCGGTAGTCTCCAGCGCGTGCTGTGCTTGCGCATAGCGTGCGGTCGCTTGCTGGAGCGTGTGTGCCGCATCGGCGAGCGTCCGGTTCAGGCGCTCGGACGCCGGCTCCAGCGTTTGCATCAACGCCTGCTGACTCACCTGCGTCAGGCGTGGAAGCGCGTCTTCCATCACCTGGTTGACCTGCCGATCCGCATTGGCGACTGCGCCCTGCAAAAGCTGCATCTGCTGCTGCACCCGCTGCTCAAGATTCTGCTCACGCTGCTGCAGCGCCGCGATCAAGACGGCCATGGCCTTGATCGCTTCCCTCATCGATGCCGTGGTGTCGTCTAGACCGGTATTGTTCTGGATATCCATGGTGTTCTCTCGAAGGATTGATTGGTTGTGCGTACTCCAGCTATCCGCCGCCTATCCGCCGCCGCCACCACCTCCGTCGCCGCTGCCGCCGCCCCCCTCACCCTGCGGGCCGTATGGCAGCGTGGGCCCGTGCGCGAACTGCGGCAGCGTCAGTACCATCACCGGGCCACGGCTGGTCTGTACCTCTGGTGCTACGTCCATCCCGAGGGCTTGGTGCGCCGCGACGTGCTCCTGGGCTTCCTGCTGGGCCTTGGCGTCCAGATGGGCATGACCTTCCTGCGCGAAGGCATTGCCCTGCGCGCTGTTGGCCACACGCTTGAGGGCATGTGCGATGGCCACATCGTTCTTGGAGTCCAGCGCATAGACCAGATCATCCACGTCTGGATCGCCGGTGATGGTCGTGCGTTGGAGCGCTGGTCGATCACCTTGCTGGTCTGTGGCATGCGCACCGGCAGCGTGATGTGGCATGGGCTGTCGCGGGTATCGCGCATCCACTCGTGCCGGAGGGCTGTCCGGGTCGTCTTCACCATGCAATTCCAACGCGGTGAAGGGCTGTTCTCCGCGCCCGATGCGCGCGCGTCGTTCGTCTGCGACACGCGTGTTTCTTTCAAGATCCCGTTCGCCCTGGAGGCGTAGTGCACGCAGGCTGTCGTAGAGCTCGTCCCATGCGGTGTTCGGATCTTTCGATGCAGCGGCCGCTGGTGGATCCGATGGCCCGGCCTGGGCCAGGCCCGATGCCTGCGGTGCAACGATCTCACTGTTGCCAGCGGCGATGGCGCGCTCAGCAATAGGCAGGCCTGGTCGTGACATCGTCGCAGCAGCGTCAGGCGTGTCTGGCCCGGCTGTCTGCCAGGCTGGGGCATCGCCGTGCCGCGCAGCGATGGGGACAGCCGGCGATAGCGAGTGCAGCGGCTGCCTCACCTGCTCAGGCTCCGCCGCAAGGTCCGCAGGCCGCGCTTGGGAAGTGGAGAGTGGCACCTGCGGCTGCCTAGCATCGATCTGGTGGGAGTGCAGCGGCTGAGCGGCTTGTCGCTGTGCATCATCCGACGCAGAGGAGGGTACTGCCGCTACCCGCGTCGCAGCGGCCCGTGCCGCCGGTTGCGCGACGCCGTGTGCATCGCCTTCGTGCGCCAGCCTGGCCAATGCTTGCTGGTGTGCCAGGTCGGCTGCAAGCCGAGGCTCACCCAAGGCCTGTGCTGGTTCTGTGGGGTGTGCAGCGGCATCGTGTGCCGAACGCTGGGCTGGATGCTGCAACGTGTTCGCTACCGGCAGTGGCGAGGCGGAGCTGTCCCGGGTTTCCTGCGCCTGGTGCTGTGCTTGCTCGCGTGATGCAACGTGCCGGTCGTGCGGCGGTTCCGGTTGCTGCGGTTGGCGCGATTGTGTTGTCTGCTGGTCGTGAGCGCGTTCCCGAGCGTGCTGCGCCTGCGATAGTTGCTGTTCGCGTTGCGTCACGTCCTGCGCCTGCTGCTGCGCGTGGTCGTGCTGCTGCATGTCCTGGTGCCGACTGCGCTGCTCGCGTTGCAAGGTTTCCTGTTGCCGCGCTGCCTGCGGTGATTGTCAACATAGTTGTCCGCTATTTCATGCTGCGAACTTCATTTCATCGGGTGCTTTTCTATCGTCGTTATCCGGGTTCAGCCA